>NZ_JBVQPP010000003.1:0-634388 GCF_055710085.1 Bacillus sp. VA13
TACATTCATTATTATAACAATATTCGTATTCAAACGAAACTAAACAACCAATCACCGATAAACTATCGGCAATTGGCTGTTTAAAAGGTGTTTTGATCCCTGTCTCAAAAACGGGGGTCAGTCCCTTAAGCGAGGGCTGTTTTTGATATGAGCATTATTTTACGATGTGAATCGGGCTTCCGATTGCCACTTCAGCTGCTTCCATTGTGATTTCGCCCAATGTTGGGTGAGCGTGAATTGTCATCGCGATATCTTCGGCAGTCATGCCGCCTTCGATCGCTAAGCTTAATTCAGAAATCATATCAGAAGCACTTGCGCCGGCGATTTGCGCACCGATCACAAGACCATCCTCTTTACGAGTGATCAGCTTCATGAAGCCGTCTGTTTCGTTAAGAGAAAGTGCACGGCCGTTTGCTGCAAATGGGAATTTAGCAGCAACAATGTCAAGACCTTCTTCTTTCGCCTGCGCTTCAGTGTAACCAACTGATGCAAGTTCAGGCTCAGAGAAGACAACCGCAGGAATTCCAAGGTAATCGATTTCTGCAGGCTCTCCAGCGATAGCTTCTGCAGCGATTTTACCTTCGTAAGATGCTTTGTGAGCAAGCGGCGGTCCTTCGATGATATCACCGATTGCATAAATGTTAGGTACGTTTGTGCGGCACTGTTTGTCAGTTTTCACAACACCGCGGTCCGTCATTTCAATACCGACTTGCTCAAGACCAAGCTCATCAGTGTTTGGACGGCGTCCTACTGTAATCAGTACGTAATCAGCATCAACAGTTTTTTCTTCGCCTTTTACTTCAAAAGTAACTGTTACGCCGTCTGGTCTTTCTTCAACGCCTTTAGCCATCGCATTTGTATGGATTTCAACGTTGCCTTTTTTCTTCAGTCTGCGTGTAACAAGAGAACTCATTTGTTTTTCGAAGCCAGGAAGAATTTCATCTCCGCCTTCAAGAATAACAAGCTCAGTGCCGAAGTTAGCATATGCAGTTCCAAGCTCAGTTCCGATGTAGCCGCCGCCGATAACAACGAGCTTTTTAGGAATTTCTTTAAGAGCCAAAGCGCCTGTTGAATTTAGGACACGCTCAGTATATTTGAAGTTTGGCAATTCGATAGGACGAGAACCAGTTGCAATAATTGCATTTTTGAACGTGTATGTTTGAGCAGAGTTCTCATCCATAACACGAACTGAATTGCTGTCTACAAAGTAAGCTTCACCTTTTACAACATCTACTTTGTTCCCTTTAAGAAGACCTGCAACACCGCCAGTAAGCTTGTTTACAACAGAAGTTTTCCATTCTTGAACTTTTGTGAAATCAACTGATACGTTCTCAGCAGTGATCCCCATGTCGTCAGAATGCTTTGCATTCTCATAACGGTGGCCTGCATTGATCAGCGCTTTTGAAGGGATACATCCAACGTTTAGACAAACGCCTCCAAGAGTTGCTTTTTCAACGACTGTTACTTTTTGTCCAAGCTGTGCAGCGCGGATGGCAGCTACATAGCCGCCAGGTCCCGCACCAATTACAAGAGTATCTGTTTCAATAGGGAAATCTCCTACTACCATAACATTACGCCTCCATTAAAATTAATTGTGGATCGTTCAGTAAACGCTTGATGTGATTTAATGCATTTTGCGCAGTTGCTCCGTCGATCATACGGTGGTCGAAGCTGAGAGAAAGAGCTAAGACTGGAGCTGCTACGATTTCGCCATCACGAACAATCGCTTTTTCTGCAATGCGTCCGATACCAAGAATCGCAACTTCTGGATGGTTGATAACCGGAGTGAACCATTGTCCGCCGGCAGAACCGATGTTTGTAATTGTGCAAGATGCGCCTTTCATTTCAGCTGGAGCAAGCTTGCCTTCACGAGCTTTTGTTGCAAGGCCATTGATCTCATCAGAAATTTCAAAGACAGATTTACGATCTGCATTTTTCACAACCGGTACAAGCAGGCCTTTTTCAGTGTCAGCAGCGATACCAATGTTGAAGTAATGTTTTTGGACCACTTCTTCTGTTTTATCGTCAATTGACGTGTTTAAAACAGGGAATTTTTTCAGTGCAGATGTAAGAGCTTTTACAACGTAAGGCAAGTAAGTCAGCTTGATTCCTTGATCAGCAGCAACCTGTTTGAACTGTTTACGATGTGCAACAAGGTTTGTTACGTCCACTTCGTCCATTAACGTTACGTGAGGAGCTGTGTGTTTAGAGTTAACCATCGCTTTCGCAATTGCTTTACGGATACCGCTCATTTTTTCGCGTGTTTCTGGGAATTCGCCCTCTGGAGCTGGTGCAGCAGCCGGTTTAGCAGCTGTTTCTTGTGGTGCAGCTGTTTCTTGCGGCGCAGCTTCTTGCGCTCCTCCGTTTACAAAGCTGTCGATATCTTCTTTTACAACACGTCCGTTGTTCCCTGAACCAGTAACTTTACGGATGTCTACGCCTTTTTCACGAGCATATTTACGTACAGAAGGCATAGCGATCACGCGTTTGTTCGGGTCAACTTCAGCTTGATCCTGCTGTCCTGCGCCAGTTGCTTTTGCAGGCTCTTGAGCTTGCTCTTCTTTCGCAACGTCTTGTCCAGCTTCTGCTGTTGACTGAACTTGGGCTTCAGTTTTCGCATCACCTGACTCTTCGCTGCCTTTAAATTGAAGGTCTTCGTAACCAGGTGCATCAAACGTAATGATCGTTTGTCCAACAGTTGCAACCGTTCCCTCTTCAACTTTTAATTCTAATACTTTTCCTTTAACAGGTGAAGGAATTTCTACTACTGCTTTATCATTTTGGACTTCAGCCAGTACATCATCCTCGTCTACCTCATCGTTAGGCTTGACAAACCATTTTACGATTTCGCCTTCGTGGATACCTTCCCCGATATCTGGAAGTTTAAATTCAAATGCCACAGTTCTCGACCTCCTAGTTTGATTAAGCAATTTTAAAGTTTACATCGTAAGCATTGAAAACAGAAATATAATGGAGGGAAAACGGCATCTTCCCTCTGAATTATGCAGTTTGATTAAAATTCAAGTACTTTTCTTGCTGTTTCAAGAACGTCTTTATGGTTTGGAAGCCATACGCTCTCTGCTTGGGAGAAAGGAAATACAGTATCAGGCGCAGCCACGCGAAGTACAGGTGCTTCCAAGCTCAAGATCGCACGGTCATTAATTTCTGCAACCACATTAGCAGCAACACCAGCTTGTTTTTGCGCCTCTTGAACAACAATCGCGCGGCCTGTTTTTTCTACAGATGCGATGATTGTATCGATATCAAGCGGACTGACAGTACGAAGATCAATTACCTCAGCAGAAACGCCGTCTTTCTCAAGTTCCTCAGCAGCTTTTAATGATTCATGAACCATAGCGCCGTAAGTGATGATTGAAAGGTCAGTACCTTCACGTTTCACGTCAGCTTTGCCAAGCTCAATTGTATATTCTTCTTCAGGAACTTCCTGACGGAAAGAACGGTAAAGCTTCATGTGCTCTAAGAAAACAACAGGATCATTGTCTCTGATTGCAGAAATTAAAAGTCCTTTGGCATCGTAAGGAGTTGACGGAATGACAACTTTGATACCAGGCTGCTGTGCAATAAGGCCTTCTAAGCTATCAGCATGAAGCTCAGGAGTATGAACACCGCCGCCGAACGGAGAACGAATTGTTACAGGTGAAGTCCAGCGTCCGCCAGAACGGTAACGAAGACGGGCCATTTGTCCAGAAATAGAATCCATTACCTCATAAACGAATCCAAAGAATTGGATCTCCATAACAGGACGGTAATCCTGCAAACCTAAGCCGAGAGCAAGCCCGCCAATTCCAGACTCTGCAAGCGGCGTATCAAATACGCGATCCTCACCGAATTCTTTTTGAAGGCCTTCAGTTGCCCGGAAAACGCCCCCTGCAACGCCTACATCCTCTCCAAAAAGCAGAACGTTTTCATTGTTCTTCAGTTCTGTGCGTAACGCATCAGTGATCGCTTGAATCATTGTCATTTGCGCCATGGCTTATTTCGACTCCTTCTCTTTGTAAATTTCAAATTGTTCTTTTAAGTTAAATGTCGGCTCATCGAACATATTCTCGATTAACTCTGTTACTTTTGGTTTTGGTTCGCTATCAGCTTTTTTGATGGCCTGTTTGATTTCTTCTTTAGCCTGTTCGATGACTTTATTCTCATCTTCTTCAGACCATAGTCCTTTATTCTCTAAGAACTTGCGGAAGCGTACGAGCGGGTCTTTTAGTTCCCATTCGTTTTCTATTTCTTTTGTACGATACTTAGTCGGATCGTCTCCAGACATTGTATGTGGCCCGTAACGGAATGTAAGAGTTTCAATCAAGGTCGGGCCTTCGCCGTTAATTGCACGTTGGCGTGCTTCTGCTGTTGCAGCGTAAACAGCAAGGGCGTCCATTCCATCAACTTGAACACCTGTAATACCGGCTGCAACTGCTTTTTGGGCAATTGTCTGCGCTGATGATTGCTTTTCTACAGGCGTTGAAATCGCATATCGGTTGTTTTGCACGACGAAAATCGCTGGCGCTTTATATGCTCCGGCAAAGTTCATCCCTTCATAAAAGTCACCTTGTGAAGCTCCGCCGTCTCCTGTATAAGTGATCGCTACCGATTTTTTACCTCGCTTTTTAAGTCCTAAAGCTACACCTGCTGTTTGAATGATTTGTGCGCCGATGATAATTTGAGGTGATAACGCATTTACTCCCTCAGGCATTTGATTGCCTTTAAAGTGACCTCTTGAGAATAGGAACGCTTGGTATAAAGGAAGTCCGTGCCAAATCAGCTGAGGGACATCACGATAACCAGGTAGAATAAAGTCTTCCTGCTCAAGGGCAAAGTGTGATGCAATTTGAGAAGCCTCTTGACCCGCTGTAGGCGCGTAGAAACCTAAACGTCCTTGTCGTGATAGAGAAATCGAACGCTGGTCTAAAATGCGGATGTATACCATTCTTCTCATTAATTCTTTTAGTTGATCGTCTGAAAGATCGGGCATTGCCTCTTTATTTACGACTTCCCCTTCAGCATTTAAAATTCGAAACGTTTCAAACTGCTTATTAATAGCGTCAAATTGTTTTTTGCTATCAACAATTGAAGTTTTTGTCTTTGCAGCCATCTTTTAAACCACCTCTTCTTTTGTTTAAACGGAGTTGGATACCGTTCATAATCCGTATTAAAAACAGTCTTATCATGCTCTGCAATTCTAAAATTAATCATTCAGAAAATCACAAAAAATAAGCAAAGATAATGACGTCTAAACTGTACTAATAAAAAAAGTTTTTTTATTAGTACAATAATCAACAAACATAGTTTACAGCAATTCCACAGAGCCGTCAATTATTTATAAACTAAAATTGAAACCGCTTTGAAAATAGGGAAAGTATAAAAAAAACTGTACTATAAAAGATGAAAAACTGTATTATAAAAACAGAATGTTGTAATACAGTTAAAAAAATGAAAAAAAATAAAATAAGTTTTTTAATGAACTTTTACAAACCGTATAGTGTCGGGGAAGTAAACGCAGTGGGAATAAAGAGGAGGTATTTTTGGGTTCCGCCTGCTTGGCAGGCGGAACCCAAAATTACTTTTACTAATTTTAATCTGTTATCCGTTTATTCAATGCCAGCCCACACAATGTTCAGCGGAGTTAAAACAGCATGAGGATTAAACTCTGAAATCGGCGTGAAAAACACATACGTAAACTCTTCTGCTGGATCTGAAAAAAGACCGCACCACCCCATTCCGAGATGTGAAAAGGTTCCTTCACTCATAAAATAATGTTCCCCGGCAGGCCATAGATTGATTCCTAAACCAAAATCCCCTTTTTCTCTCGGAGCTCCGAAGAAGTAAAATGGAAGTCCCTCCTTTATTTGATTTCGCAACATAGACTCGACTGTTTTTTTACCAAGTAGTTTCTTCTCTTTAAACCGGCCTTTATTTCTAAACATTTCGGCCAGCTTCCAAATGTCTTTCAATGTTGAATACAGCCCTGTAGTGGCTTTATTCGGAAAGTAAGAGTGTCGTTCTTCAACCAGCTGCTCACTTTCGTTATTATTAATAATACAAACTTCAGATTTTAAAGCGTTAGGGACATTAAAAAATGTTCTATCCATTCCAAGCGCTTTAATAATATGCTTTGTCACATACTCTTCGTAAGACATTCCGGTTACTTTTGATATGATTATTCCTAAAATAACAAATCCAGTTCTGGAATAATTCCAAGCCTCATCAACTTTGTACTCTAGAGGCGTATTGACCAGATAAGAGACCCATTCATCCTCATTTGTTAAGTCAATTCCATTTGCCTTTTGAAGATCCAGATCAAAAGCCAATCCTGCCGTATGAGTAAGCAGATGAAGTATTTTAATTTCGTTAAATCCAGGTTTATCAAATGCAGAGAGAAATAGTTTAATAGGCATTTTTAAGTCGAGCAGTCCCTTTTCCACCAGCTGCATAACAGCAATTGAGGTAAAGACTTTTGTTAGCGAACCAATTTCTCTGATTGAATCAAGTTTGAATTTTTTCGTCTCATTCTTTTTACCCAGAAACTCTCCTAGCGAATCGGCTGCAAAGATATCTCCGCCCCTTGACATAATGTAACTTGCACACTGTAAGTCTCCATCATCTATCATAGTCTGATAGTGACAGCGCAGCGCGTCAATTTGCTTGGTATCAAAAGCTGGATTACTCAATGTATGTTTCACAGTTGTTTCTCCCCTTATAGAATTATCATTTTAGACTTTCTAAATAAATATGTTCAATTCTTTATAAAATCAATAACAGTCTTATTAAATTCTCTTGGATGTGTAACATTAGGAAGATGTCCCGCTCCTTCGATTTCCTTTGAAACAGCATTTGTAAGATATTTCTGAAGCAAGTTTGTCTCCTCTAGGTCAACAACTGCTTCATTCTTACCTGTAAGTATAAGCGTTCTTGTTTCAATCTCCTTTAAGAAACTAATAGTAGAATAACCTTCTCTATTCTCAATCTCCATAAAGTGCTCAATAGATGCATTTAAAAATTGATTGCTATATAACATTTCATATTCATTCAATCTTCCGATGTTTGCAAAATCCTCCTTAAGCTTTTCCTCCACACTATGGTCAGGATCTTCTTTATAGGTGGTGTAACCGCCTGATAGAGTCAGTGTTTTCACTTTTTCAGGATATTCATAGGCTATTCTTTGCCCTATCATTCCTCCCCAAGAAGCTGCTGCAATGTGAATTGGCCATGTTACCCCTATCTCTTCTAACACCTCAATAAAAGCACTACTTAAACCACTCAATGTAAAATCATCACTTCCTTTACTCAATCCATAACCTGGGGTGTGTATGATGATTACATTAAAATGATTCGCCCACTCCTTTATTTGCTCTTTCCACATATAAGCCGTCGTCGCAAAACCGCAAATAAGTAAAATTGTTTCTCCTTTTCCGCTCATCACTATTTCCATATTTCGAACATTTGCAGTGTTTACCAGAAAATGAACTGTCTCCATTTTCCTGTTCTGATAAAATGAGATTAGTTTTTTAGCGGCATCTATATGATGATTTTGCGAAGGAACACCTTTTTTTATTCTGCTCCAAAAGTTTAAATAATTATCAAGATCACTGTTGTCTGTCGTGCCCAGTAATTGAACGGCAGAGCCTGTTTTTTCGGGAATGTACGATGAAGCATCTATATCTGCTGCTATCGATGAGTCTCTTACCAGCACTACCCCTGAATTGGAAGGTAACGGTTGAAAGTATGTTATTACTTTTTCTTTTTGTCCATATAATACAATCATTTGATGGCCGGTCTGGGCAAGCGACCTTTTTATAGCTTCTATTCCATAAAAAGTTTCTAGCGGATGCAGACCGAGATTATTTTTCATAATTTTCTGTACTTCATTATCTATTGACATACCTCCGTTTTTCCAAAAAGGCCAATTTACAGAGATTGTTTTACCTTGTCTTCCTGCTGTCTTTCTTATACATTCTCTCCATTCTGCAAAATTGTCTAAAAAACTATTGGCATACGCGTAATCTGCTTGTCCCAAGCTTCCTATTTCCGCGGAAATAGAGGAAAATAAAACAAAAAAGTCTAAAGGCATATCGGCGAGTGCCTCGTCCAAATGAATGACTCCGCTTATTTTAGATTGAAGCACCGAATGTACATCATCGTCCGTTTTATTCATAATAAAAGAATCTCTGATTACACCGGCACTATAAAAAACACCATTAATTTTTGCAAAGTCTGAATAGACTTTTTCGAGTAATTGGGTTACTTGTTTTTTTACTGTCATGTCAGCTTGTATATAGGTGATTCTTATACCGCGGGAACGAATCTTTTCTAATTTTTCTTCCATCTTTAGAGTCAGTTCTGACCGGCCAGCAATAACAACATTGGCGCGAATATCTGAATAAATAAATTTTGAAAATATCCAGCCAATGCCGCTTAATCCGCCAATTACAAGGTAGACCCCGTTTTTTATTAATGCTGCTTCTGTCTTATGCATTGTGACTGACGGGACTTCTCTATATTTCGAGACAAATCTTCTATTGTTTTCATACTTAACGGTTTGATTAAAATCTCCATTTATTTCATCAAGTAACACAGGTGCTATTTGGATGTTTTGATTTGTTGTAAACTCTATTGTTTTGCATTCAATATTCGGCTGCTCTGCTTGCAAAGTTTTAAAAAAGCCTGAGACAGCCGCATAAGACGGATTCGTATATTGATCTTTGCAATACATGTACAAAAATTTTAATCTGCTGGTTATTTTTTGACTCAGTAAAGCTTTACTTGCATAAAGAACAGAATAAAAACTGTGTGTTAAATCCGGATCTAATCTGTTATCCTGGGTATCTTTTGACAAAAAGTGAATAATTGTCGCGGGAAATAGTCCTGATAACTTTACGTCGTTTAATATTCTAATGTAATGCTCAGGATTTTCAGGATGGAATTTGTAATGCCTATCACTTATTTTAAGATACTCGGAATCGGCTTGTGCATAAATAACAGTTTCACTGCCTGCATGCTTTTGAATATCATCACTCATAGATTGTTCAAAATCTAAAATTAAGATATTACCTTTAGAAACAGCTTCAGATAATAAGGGGGACTCGATCCACTCTTTTTGCATATATATATTTTCCAAATGCCCTGCATCAGGTGCTTCCTTGCTTTGTTTTTTATCTTCTTCCGCTTCCGTTTGTGTTAGCATCTTATAATTTTCTTCTAAATAACTTGCCAAATCATGAATATTGTTATAATCAAATAATAAAGTCGGGTATAACGAAGCACCAATTTTTTCTTCTATCATTTTAGATATCTGCAATAGCTGTCTTGAATCAAGACCCAATTCATAAAACGACCGATATTGGTTCACTTCATATGCTGAGGTCCTTGTTAAATCAGCAATAATAAACGCCAACTCATTGGATAAAGTTTCTTTGAGATCTGTTTTCGTAACAGATACTGCAGGCGGCATGATTTTGTCACCATATTTCCCACACAGGTATTCAGTTAATTCTCCAATTGTAGAGTAATCAAATAATAATGTTGGATACAGCTTGGTCTGCAACAGTTGTTCTAATGTTTTAGACAAGTTTAATAACTGTTTAGAGTCTAATCCAAGCTCATAAAATGTGATATCAGTTTTGACAGATTCTTCGGGCTTTTGAATCATGGCCGCTACCTGTTTAATAAGACTCTTGTCCAGAGAATCATCCACGATTTTAATGTCTCTATCCTCTGCATCTTTTATTCTCTTGTATTCCAGCCTTTGTATTGACTCCTCGTTCCTAACTCTTTTCACACCGAACCGCTCATAATAAAAAGCAAGTTCACCATCCGAGTTGTATACTTGTATGTCCGCATATAAAATATCTTTAGAAGACGGCTGCGTGATATTATTTTTATCAATATAAACAAAACAAGTCTCACCCGTTTTATTCAGAGAACGAAAAGTTTCAATATAAATCGGAATAAACGCATCGTTTAATGCATCCGATTCAGCAGACGCAAGCACTCCCAGAAGGCTTAAAGAGCCATCCAGAAAAGCAGGATGCAAATAAAAATCATCAATATACTCTTTTGCAAGTCCGCTTAAACTGACCTCTCCCAGAATATAATCTTTCCCTTCATACACTGTCCCTTCTAGTTTCATAAACTCTTTATGGATTAAGCCGCCTTTCCGCAAATTACTATAAGCGGTTTCAGCATCTGTTGTTCGGAGTGCCCCTTTCTTTAAATCCTCAGGCCGGATTTTTTTTTCGCTTACCTGTTGCCCTCCGCTGGTGATTTCCGCCTGCAAATTGACTGACACTTCATGATCTGCAACATTTCTATCGATCCATTTTCTGCTAACTGTTTCAACTAGCCATCCTTTCTTTTGTTCCGTAAACTGAAAGGTAACTTTTTTATCAAATTGGGCAGAAGTTGCAACCGGTTCCTGAAATAATACATGTTTGATTTCAAAGCTTCTAGTGTTAATCCCTTTTGCAGATAAAAATCTTGTAATTAAATCTAAATATGTAACGCCGGGAACGGTGTGCACTTGATGAAGGACATGATCTGTGACTATATAATCGTCATTTTTGACTAACACGCTGAACCTCATGTAATTCGACAACCTTTCTTCTTTTGCAATTTAAAGAAACAGAGTGAGTGTCACTCTGTTTCATCAATAATCTCAAGAAACTGCTTTTTATGCTGTTTCTTTTGTTTATACGAATAAGCTTTAGGCCAAAACTCTCTTTTATTGAATACGGCCGATGTCAGCGGTTTTCGAACAATATTGTGCAATTCATCATACCCACTGACCAAAATGTGGGCGTTTGTTCCGCCAAAACCGAAAGCACTGATGCCTGCTCTCCTTTTTTCTTCTTTCCATTCTTTCAGCCCTGTATTTGGATAAAAAGGCGACTGCCCGAATTCAAAGCGAGGGTTTGGCGTTTCGCAATTCAATGTAGGCGGGATTTTTTTATGCCATAGTGACAAAATCACTTTAATAAAACTAGCCGCTCCGGCTGCGCTTAATAAGTGTCCCACATTTGTTTTCACACTGCCGACTCCGCAATATTGAGTTCGCCTTGTATTTTTTTGAAATACTTTTGTTAACGCCTGAAGCTCAATTGGGTCTCCAATCATAGTACCGGTTCCATGTGTCTCAATGTAGCTGACTGAGTCAGGCTCTATTTTTGCTTTTTCAAAGGCATCCTGAATCACTTGCTCCTGCAGTTTTGGGTTAGGAGTTGTAATGCCCATCGTTGCACCGTCATTATTAATAGCGGATGCATCAATTATACCGTATATCTGATCACCGTCAGATTTCGCTTTTTCCAGCGGCTTTAATAATACAGCTCCAAAACCCTCACCAGGTACAAAACCGTTTGCCCTTTCGTCAAAGGTAAAACACTGACCGTCCGGAGAAAGGGCCCCGCCTTCGCTTAGCATCAGGTAAGGAACTTCATCCAGCAGCAGGTCTGCCCCGCCTGCAATTGCCATCTCTGAATCACCTTCTTTTAAACTTTGGCAAGCCAAATGAATACTCACTAACGAAGAAGAGCAAGCTGTATCCGATACGATGCTTGGGCCGTGAAAATTAAAGAAATGCGATACATGTGCGGCAATAAAGTTCTGGCTGAGACCAACTATATTATGAGTGTTTTCTTCTCGTAATTTATGACCGTACCCCCCCATTCTTGAACCGACAAACACACCGATTTTCTTTCCGGATAATTCTGTTTCTTCATAACCAGCATCCCTGACAGCCTGTACACTAGTTTCTAAAAAGTGTCTGATTAATGGGTCAGTTTGGACGGCTGCTTCCTCATGCATCCGAAAAAAAACTGGATCAAAACTTCCAATCCCATCAATAAAGCCTCCCCATTTACTTATGCTTTTTCCCTTTGTCTTAACAGGGGAATAGTATTTTTCAATGCTCCAGCGGGATTCTGGCACTTCCTTTATATGCTTTCTTCCTTTTTTTAAGTTACGCCAAAATTCTTCTTTATTCGCTGCGCCTGGAAATTTGCATCCGATTCCAATAACGGCTATTTTTACAGATGACGTTTGCAGCTTTTCATGTTTTTCCATATGTCTTCTTGATTCGGGTACTTTTTCAAAGACATTATGAACAGAAAAAGTGTCAAGTTGTGCCGTTTGTTCCTTCAATTGAAACCCTGTTCCCTTTACATATTCTGCAAGTTTATGAATAGTGTTGTGTTCGAAAAGTATAGTAGGATCTAAGTTCTTCTGAATAATAGCGTCTATACGATGGATAATACTTACAAGAAGTATAGAATCTACGCCATATTCTTGAAAGGCAACAAACGGGTCTAGCTTTTCAATCGGGATGCTTAATTCTTCGGCAAAAATGCCTGACAGCTCTCCAACAAGAGCATCAGTACGGTTGTTAGAAATATCTGAAATCTCCGCTTTGCTGCTTGAAACCGCACTCAGATCACTCTTATAAGCTTTCAGAAGCGTGTCTGCCTTAAAGACTGCACTATTTTTCACAATAGGCATCATAGCAGCTGTTTTTTTGCTTAGTGCATTGCGTAAAGTTGCCATTCCTTCTTGCGTCGATAGTGAACCCAATCCTAAATCATTATATGAAGGACTCGTTACCCTTCCCATCCCCACCTCTTTCCAGCTTGGCCAATTGATGGATGTAAAATAGGATTTTCCCATTTGAAAATGATAAGCCGCAAAATAGTCCATATACGCATTGGCTGATGCATAATCAGACATCCCTTTAGATAGTTGCGGGACTTGAGCTGCAATTGATGAAAATAGAATAAAGAAATCCAACGGATCATCTTCAAAAATCTGATGCAGATTTTGCAGACCGACGATCTTTGGTCCGTAAACTGTTTTGAAATCTTCAATGCCTTTATGAATAAATGCTGGATTTCCGTTGCTATGCTGGCCGGCACAATGAATCACTCCGCATATATCCCCGAAGTCTTTTCTGGCTTCAAGAAAAAACGAACGCAGTTTCTCTTTATCTGTAAGAGAGCCGCTGTAATACCGATAGCTAATGCCTCTCTCTTCAAGATTCATAAATAGTTTAATATTGTCGATGATCTTCTGATCTATACTTGCATCCTCCAACAAACCCGCCCATTCACTACGCAAAGGTAATGGGTGCGTGCCCGTAAGCACTAGTTTTGTTACTCCCCGTTTTACCAGTTCATCTATTATCTCCCTGCCAATGCCACCTGTTCCGCCAGTTATTACTATGGTTTTATCTAAACGAAATGAAAAAGACTCACTCGGTTGAACCCTTTCTTCTTCAAAAAACGAAATATACCTGATACCGTGGCGATAGCATACTTCAACCTCTCCAGCATGATTTTCTTGTTCATTTTCTATCATTTGCTTCAGCTCATACGGATTCTGCACACTGTCTGTATCAATTGTTTTACCATTAACATAAGTGTATTCTGAGGAAACAGCTTTTAAAAGACCGGCTAATTCTGCTCCTCTCATTCTCGGCTTCTCTGTTTTAAAAATTTGAAGGCCGTTTGTCAATTGTAGAATCGATAACGGAGATTCCTTTTTGCTCCGTTTAATAAGCTCTTGAATAATAACAATTTTCCCATACGGTATAAGATTTTGACTGTCGTTGAGATTGCTGATATCAGAAAAATCGAATAGGTTCTCGATCTGCTGCTTCCGACTCATCAAAATTTCATTGACAGCGGTGTATGCTTGTTTTTCGTCTAAAAAAGAACATTCATACAAATAATCTGATTGTCTTATAAAAGAAGAATTATGTCTTATAATAATAAGATTTTTCTCCTCTATCTCTGAGCATACAGAACGAGCAATTAATTCGGTATCATGATGCACCAATGCTATTGTTAGCCCCAAAACCGGTTTTTCTGAGTTTTTCGCAATATTAAACTCTCTCCATTTTTTTTGCAAATGGATTTTCGGAGCTGAAGCTTTCACCTCTGAATTCTTCTCAATTAGACCAGGAACCCAATAGGATTCTTTTGCAAACGGATATGTAGGGATGGAAATACGTTTGCCTGTTTGCCGCGAATACTTTTGGAATATTTTCCAGTCGATATCCGCGCCCCATGCCCACAATTGAGCGAGCTTTTCCATTTCACCGTACTCAATCACGCTTTTTACAAACTGCTCACCTGCTTTACCTTCTGTCAATGCCTTCATTTGTTCAACTTGCTGTAGAGCATGCTGATTTAAATATACGCCAGGAATACGTTGAACTTCTAGACAAACATCGTTTAATTTATCCTGTATCTCTTTCAGTGTTGAACCGACAATTGCTAATCTGGATTCCATGGCTTCCCTGCCGACTTGTGTTGTGTAAGCCAGATCTCGTAAAACTATTTCGTCCATTTGTTCTTTTCCATAGCCTTCCTTAGGAAAGAGTCTGTTAACCTGCCCAGTATACTCTTTCAATAAGTATTCCGTTATAGATTGTATTGAACGAAAATCTGTTAAATGATGCATGGAAAGCTCTATTTGAAACGTTTCGTTAATAAAACCTGTGATACTGCTTAACTCTACAGGCCCAAACCCAAATTCCGCCAGATTCTCTGTCGGATCGATTTCTTTCGGATTGACATGAATCAATTTTGAAACAAATGGTTTCAGTATTTCATTCACCTTTTCAACCATATCCGGCTGTCCGCTTCGCATTGCGGGTTTTAGAGAGTTTTTGATATACTCTTTCATTTTATCTGCATACTCGAGAAGCCTTTCGTTATTTTTTGCCGATAACAGAACGACGTGCGGCTCTTTTTCAAATTGTTCTGCCGATTTGTTGGCTTCTTCATATTCTTCCAGAATCACATGAACGTTTGTTCCTCCCGCCCCAAATGAACTGATCCCCGCTCTTCTCGGAACCGAAACCTCTTTTCCGCTTTCTTTCAGATTTGGTTTCTCCCAATCTTGCAGTGACCGTTGTACATAAAAAGGCGATGCTTCAAAATCGATATTCGGATTTAATGTCTCTGCATGAATAGAGGGGAAAAGCTTTTTAAGCTTCATTTGTATTAGAACCTTTGTCAGACCTGCAATACCTGCAGCAGCCTCAAGATGTCCGATATTCGATTTAACAGAACCGATCGAACAATATTGAGTCTGGTCCGTATATTGGCGAAACGCTTTCGTCAATCCGGTTATTTCAATTGGATCTCCAAGAGAAGTACCCGTTCCGTGTGCTTCAATATAGCTGATCGTTCGAGGATCAATATCAGCTTTTTTCAGTGCGGCTCCTATCAGTTCAGATTGAGCATTAGGATTAGGAACAGTAAATCCGTTTGTTTTGCCTCCATGGTTTACTGCCGTTGCTTTTATCACCGCATAAATATGATCTCCGTCATTTATTGCATCTGCGACCGGTTTTAATAGAACAGAGCCTACTCCTTCGCCCGGTACATAACCGTCGCCGCCTGCACCAAATGTACGGCACCGCCCATCACTCGCAAAAAAGCGACTTTGTTTCAATAAAGTATACTTATTTGGATGAAGCGTAAGATTGACACCGCCTGCAACAGCAATGCTGCTTTCTCCCCGCAGAATACTTTCACAGGCTAAATGAATAGCATTGAGAGAGGATGAACACATTGTATCAACCGCCATACTAGGTCCCGTAAAATTGAAATAGTACGAGACTCTGTTTGCAATTGCAGAAAAAGGAGAACCCACGGCTAATTCATTTCCATTCATAGATTCTTCAACGCCGAAAAATTGATAACTCCCGTATGTGACTCCTGCAAATACCCCGACTTTTTCCTGAGCCAAATCTGACTTTGTATACCCCGCATCCTCTATAGTGTTCCAGACTGTTTCTAAGAAAAGCCGTTCCTGAGGATCAAGATAAGCTGCTTCTTTCGGTGATATCCGGAAAAACAAAGGATCAAATCGATCTACATTTTTAAGAAATCCCCCCCAGTTATAACAGCTCCCTTCCAACATTTCCTTTCGATCATCGGGAATTTTACTAATACAATCCATTCCATTCAGCAGTACATTTTGAAAATCCCTAATACTTTCTGCGCCAGGATATCTGCCGCTTACTCCAATAATGGCAATATCAGCAGAAATTGAACGCCCCGGATCTTTCTTTTGTACGTTCTCTTTCATAGAGTTTGGAGCATCGGTTTTTACTGATGTTATTCTTTTCTGACGCAATTCATGTTGGGGTTTTGCAATAGGATTCAACAGTTTCAGCATGCGCTCACTATGGTGGTTCAGAAAATAATCCGCCAATTCAGTAATCGAGTGATATTCGAAAAATAAGGTTTTTGATAGTTTGCCGACATTCTGCTCTAACTTTTTGGTTAGACGCATAATCATAATTGAATCAATACCGTATTTCTCAAGATATTGTTTTTCATCAATGAATGAAGCCGATAATTTTAATTCTTCAGAAAGCAGTTTTTTCAAATAATGAATAATTTCTTGTTTTAATTCATCGTTGCGTTCATTTTTTACATCTCGCTGTTCAAAAAGGCTATTGATTGTATCAGCACGGTTCAACGCGTCGTCAATTTTTTCTTTTTGACCTTTTACTGCAATCAGCTGTTCAGATGTTTGGCACAAGCTATCTTCTAAGGCTCGCAGCCCAGCACTTTCATCTAAAGGTTCAAGGCCGAGCTCCCTTCTCATTATTTGTATTCCTTCATAGTCAATATTCATCCCGCCGGCTGCCCACAGCGGCCAATTGACGGAAACTGTTTTTTGGGCATATCCTTTTGCTGAAATAACTGCTGCATACTGATCTAGAAAAGCATTGGCAAAGGCATAATCACATTGGCCGATTGAACCGAAAATAGATGATGTTGAAGAAAACAATACAAACAAATCAAGATTTAATTTTGTTATTTCATTCGCCAGCCATACCGTTCCGTAAACTTTCGATGCCGTTACCTGATCGATTTCTTCTTTTGTTTTTCTTAAAATAAACGAATCGTGGAGCACTCCGGCGATGTGAAAAACACCGTTTAAATGACCAAATTGATCTTTTACAAAAGTAAATACCCGCTCTGTCTCATCTTTTTTTGAAATATCTGACTGTATATACTCGATGTGAGAACCTGAGCTTCTCAAATCATTAATCTTCCGAGACTGCTCTGCAGTTAAAGAAGAACGTCCGGTCAAAATGAGGTTAGCCTTCCATTTTTCCGCCAAATATTTCGCAATAATATAGCCGAGCCCGCCTAATCCTCCTGTAATCAGATAACATCCCTTACGTTTAAGCGGCTGAGATAATCCGTCAATGCTTGCGCTTTTATAACGTTTCGTGAATCGGCTACCATTTTCGTAGCGCACTTCGAATTGCGAAGTTTGATCGCATTCACATTCTTTTCGGTAAATATCCGCAATCTCCGAATAAATGTCGATACCCATATCCTGTGAATGATTGACATTGATGATCTGATAGTGAAAATTTGGATACTCCTGATGAACCGTTTTAGCAAAAGCGCCTAAAGCGTGATGTAATGGCAGCTGAGCCTTATGTTCAGATTGAAATAGATGTTTCAGCTTTACAGTATTCTTGCATTTCATCTCAATCAATGCCTGTGTAATGTATAGAAGAGAAAATATACCGTTTTCCAGTTGTTTTTTTATTCCTTCTTGGCTTATATTATCCTGACTGTCAGACCATAAATGAAGGATGTTCTCAGGCAGCATGAAGTGATCTTGGATATACTTAAAAAGTTTTATATAGTCTGCTTTTTTCGATGGATTAATAGTAAGCGCATTGCGATTGCTGGTAGAAAATTTTTCTCCTCGACAAACAAACAAAAGGTTGCAATCCACTAATGAATCGCTTAGTTCTTTTATTTGCCATTCATTTTCAGCAAAAATAAGAACTAAGCCAGGCAAGTCTGCATTTTTCGTATTCGGAATATTTGATTCTATCCATTCAGGCTTATAATATAAAGGCGGATTATCAGTTGCTAGTTCGCCATTGTCTTGAACAGATTTTACACGGGCATATCCTTCGTCAGCCGTTATATTTCCTGTTTGGACCAGCTCAAGAATTTCGCTGATTTGTTCACGTTTTCCCCTCATGATTCTTCCCCCATTAGTTGCTTCAATACAGCCGTTTGATCAATGTCATTTGCCTCCAATTTGCGAAGCAAACAAATTAATTCATCATCGGATTGATCAGCTTTTTCAGTATAGCTATTGCTAAACACTAGCCCTTTGCATTCAGCCAGGATGCTGCCATTTGTGTCTGCAAATGTAATATGGCACGTCAAATCAATATTGTTAGATTGTTTTTCAATTTGAGTATAAATATAAAAATCTTGAGTAAAAGCTTGATAGATGGTCACTTCATTCATTCCAATCAGTTCAGCAGGGGTCCCGCCGTTTACAAATAGACCGGATGTCTGAATCGCAGACTCAAATGCAAATGGAAGAAAAGTGAAACCTCTGCTGTTTTCATAAAAGTGATCCGGAATGAAAAATAGTGACAGCATTTCACTGTTGTTTTTTGCTGTTTCAGACGCATAAGGTATTGCGAAACCATGTTCAAGCATATCCGATTTCACTTTCGAGATATCTAATACAGAAGGGAGTAAATCGTTTTCTTTTTGCTCGACAATATGCGCCTTTCCGTGAACAAGCCTTATTTTATTCTTACATGATTTTTTTGCGTATATTTCGAATTGTGCAAAATCTTCTCGAGGCGTTAATTCTATGGTCAGCTCTTGTATGTCAGCGGCGTCGCACCTGCCTTGATTCCAAGATATTTCGGTTATTTTATTGACGGTATACCCAAATGCCTCGGACGCATTTGCTGCAGCCATTTCAATTAAAGACACAACAGAGAAAAAGGACTTTCCGTATTCTGTAAGACTCATTACAAATGGATTATCCCTGTCGATTGTTTTCGTAAAACTGTACTGATTAAAAGTAGACGTATTAACTCCTAAGAAAGGGTGCCTTGGTTTAAGCTCGCTATTTAAAACATATTCTCTCGTCTGTTCTTTGATCCAGTACCGCTTCTTAATCAACGGCTGCCCGGGGATAGAGACTCGAAAAGAATGCCGGTTTTCCTCAAAAGCCTCCCAATCTATTGGCTCACCTTTTACCCATCTCCGTGCAACTTCTTCATAATCTTTATGAATGCGGGGAGCTTCGGCTTTAACCTCACATTTTAAAATATTTCCTGTATAGCTTGATTCACTGGTTTCCCCTCTGGTATAGCCTAAAAGTTCTTCAGCGATCGACAAGCTTGAATCTGCTACTATTGCAAGCCTTTCCTCCATATGCTCACGTCCCGTTTGCAGGGTATAGGCAATATCTTGAAGTTTCACACGATCATTCTCGTTTTGCATTTCATTTTCAGATAAAAAGCGGGCCATAACCTCCGCATACTTTTTCAAACGGTTTTTATCTTGTGCAGACAAAATAAAAATAACTCTGCTGCTTTGAGGTTGATTAGTATTCAAGGATTCATATGCTTCCAGAATGAGGTGTGCATTGGACCCCCCTGCCCCAAAAGCACTTACACCTGCTCTCAGTGGATAAACGGTTTCACTGATTTCAGGATTTTTCCATTCAGCTGTTTTCTGCTGCACTTTAAAAGGAACTTGATCAAAATCTATATATGGATTGACAGTATCGGAATGTAACGAAGGAACAAGCAGCCTATGCTTCATCTGAAGAAGCACTTTCGTTACTGCAGCTATACCTGCTGCCGATTCTAAATGACCGATGTTTGATTTTACAGATCCAATGGCGCAAGGATGATCCAATTGATAAGAGTCTCGAAGGCCCTGAATTTCAATAGGATCGCCTAATGATGTACCTGTGCCATGCGCTTCAATATAACTGATGGAACTTGGATCAATATCAGCTTTACGAAGCGCTTCTGAAATGACTGTTGTCTGCGCATCTGGATTCGGAATAGAATATCCGCTTGTTTTTCCGCCGTGGTTAACAGAGCTGCCCTTAATCACACCATATATTTGATCTTGATCTTCAATGGCTTTTTTCAACGGTTTTAACAAAACAGCTCCTATTCCTTCGCCCGGCACATAACCATTCCCATCCTTTCCGAAGCTTCTGCATCTGCCATCACTTGATAAAAACTGTCCCATACTGAGAAATTTATATTTATTAGGGTGTAGTGACAGATTCACTCCTCCGGCTAACGCCATATCGCTCTCTCCGCAATGTATGCTTTGGCATGCATAATGAATAGAAGTCAAAGAGGAAGAGCACATCGTATCAAGAGCTAAACTAGGACCTTTTAAATTAAAGTAATAAGAAACCCGATTAGCAATTGAAGAGTAGACAGAAGCAGGTGTGAAAGACAGTCCGTTTTCTTCTCCTTCAAATAATTGATACTGCCCCCACATTGCACCTACAAATACACCGACTTTCATTTTTTCCAGCTTGTTTTTTTGATATCCTGAATCTTCAAAACATTCTTTAGCTGATTCTAAAAAGAGCCTTTCTTGCGGGTCCATTAGTTCTGCTTCACGAGGTGATATATTAAAGAAGAGCGGATCAAATTGATCAGTTCCGTTGACGAAGCCACCCCACTTGCTGTATGACTTCCCTATCACATCTCTTTCTTCGCTGAAGAATCCATTCAGCTCCCAACGATCAGATGGAACTTCAGTGATACAATCTTTCCCCTCTTTTAAATTCTCCCAAAATTGATTAAGATTATCAGCCATTGGGTACTTTCCGCTTAAGCCGATAATGGCTATATCTTGGTCTCTCATAACCGCAGGTTCAGCTTTTTGTGTATCACCTGCTTTACCCTTCACCAATTTCTCATGAAGGGCCGCCTTCAATTTTTCTTTGTCACCTTCAAATACAATTAGCTGAGGCAGACGCAGATAAATAGAGTCATAAAAGGCTTTAATCCCGCTGTTTTTCCTAAGTGGGATCATACCGATTTTTTCCTTCATCCAGTCTTCGGTTTGTTTATCCACTTTCATGCCCCCATCTTCCCATAGCGGCCAGCTAATGGCTACTGAGATACCAGACCGTTCTTTATTTTGTCTCAGTCCTTCCCGCCAGTCAGCAAAAAGATCAACGAAACGATTGGCTAACGCATAATCTGTCTGACCAATGTTACCGAAAATTGAGCTGCTTGATGAAAACATTATAAAGAAATCAAGTGGTTCATCTTGCAACAGGCTGTCCAGTAAAACGGTTCCATATATTTTCGGTTCAAGCACTTTTTGAATTTCACTTTTTGTTTTCTGTATTAAAAATGCATCATTAATTATCCCGGCACTGTGTATAACACCGTCAATTTTCCCGAACTGCCGTTTAATGTTCATTATCATTCGTTCAGCATCGCGGCTATCTGAAATATCGCCTCTAATATATTGGACTGACGACCCGCAGGCTTCTATTTGTCTGATTCTGTTTTTTTTGCTTTCCGATAACTCTGAACGGCCAGCTAAAATAATACAGGCCGTTGTTTGTGCGGCAATATGTTCTGCAAATAAAAGTCCGAGGCCTCCGACGCCTCCAGTAATGAGATATACTCCATTTTCTTTAAATGCGGAGTAGGATTTATCTACGGGTTCAGCCTCTCGGAGGATACGGACAAAGCGTTCTCCCGCTTCGTAATAAATGTCAGTTTCCTCTGAAAGCACTTCAACGGATTCATTAACGATTATTCCAGCTTTTTCTTGAACTGAAATTGGTTTACCTGATAAGGAAATGCCTATTGTTTTAAAAACCATTTTCGGGTTCTCCAATGATATTGACTGTCCGGCGCCATGTACTGAAGCGTATAACGGCTGAGCGCTTTTATTATCCGCCGGATAAAGATAAAGGGATACAATCTCCTTTGATGCCTTGCTTCGCATTAAAGCCTTGCTGAAAAATAAAAGCGGGTAGACACCTTTAGAAAGCTGTTCATTTATTATGCCGGCACCGGGCGCAAACGATCCATCCGGCCATCCGTAGATCACGGTGTCAGGTATTTGCTGTTTTTGCTTTAGTTCAGATGCCAATCTTTCAAAATGAGCTTCCTCATCGTGATCTATTTCATATACACCACCGCCATGATAGTGAAAAGTGTCTCCTGACAAAACTAATATAATTTGTTCGGTATCGTTATTAAAATCACTTTGCATGTAATTGAACAGCGCCCTGTCATGCTGAAACAGCAAATACGTTTTTTTAGCTGTTTTAACGCCTTTTATAGGAATATCTTTTCGTCTCCATTGCGGCGTTAAATAAGTTGTAGCTGTAATATGGTGGTCTTTCTCAGGGTTTCTGATCGCCGAAAGCTTCTCATTATTTGCAGCAAAGTAATTTGCCAGCTCTCGAATTGTTGTATATTCAAACAACAGAGTAGGGTATAACTCCCTGCCCGACTTTTTCTCTAACGCCTTAACAATCTCCAGAAGCGTTACAGAATCTAAACCCTGCTCATAAAATCCTTTTTCAATAGAAAGGTTATCAGGGTTTATTCCTTGAACATCTGCAATCAGCAACTGAATCTCTCTCTCTGTCATATCCAGTGAACATAAAGCTTGACCGGGTGATGCTAAATTTTCTTGTGCATTAGGTTTTTCAGTCAATATCTCAGGAGTTAAGAAATGGTTATTCATTTTTTTATTTTCTTCAATATAAGCAGCCAGTTCCCGGATTGTTTTATACTCAAACAGGAGTGTCGGATACAGCTGTTCCCCGGTTTTACGCTCCAGTTCTTTGACGATACTCAACAAAGATGCAGAGTCCAACCCCTGTTCATAAAAACCGATGTCAGCCCTAATATCATGGCTGCTGATATTCGCTGTCCCAGCTATTAGTTCCTTCAGCTCTGATTCAATATCATTAATCCGCTTTTTGTTCGTTTCTTTAATTGTTTGATTGTCTTTCAGTTTAAGGATTGGATTATTTTGCAAGTTGCCTGATGTCTTTTTAAGATTTTCAATTAATTCTTTAGATCGGATATGTTTGACAGATAACCGGGTAAATTGTGCGATCTTATTTCCCGATACATCGTATAAGCCATAGCTTACTCTGATAACATCTCCGGTATCATGATTTTGGTCTTGTTTCTCGATGTACACATAGCATATATCCGACAGACGATTTATCATTTGAAATGATTCAATATGAATAGGAATATACGTTTTGAAACGGCTGGCAGCCGCTCCTTTAGTGAAATATTCCGGACATGCCTGATATAGAACTGTGATAATGGTGGATGCATCAAGAAAAGTAGGATGCATCTGAAAGTAACCGACATATTGTTTCGCTATCTTGCTGAGTTTTAACTCGGCAAGTACATAATCTTCCGTTGCATAGACTGTTCCGAGACTTTTCATAAATTCAAAATGCTCAATGTCGACTTTTCTTAAATAGGCATAGCATGTATCCATATCAGAAACACGCTCAGCTGTATTTTTTATCCTGTCAATATCTATTGAAATTAAGTCGCCGCCTGTTTTCGGCATTAGGCGGCATTGCATATTTTTATCCCAATTTTCGTTTAAAACATGTCCGTCTTTCACTTTTCTGCTTTTCGCTTGAATCTCCCATCCCTGGTGTGAACCTTGAAAGGAAATAAGAATTTCTCTGTCAAAGGTATTAGATGTTGCTACGGGCTCTAAATAGAGAATATTTTGACATTCCAGTTCTTCAATAGGCAAATCTTTGCTGAGTGCCATTCGATAAATAATATCTAAAAACGTAACACCAGGTATGATCCGGGTGCCATGCACCCGGTGATCTCTAACAATATAGTCTGTGTGTTTTATTGTTAATGTGAACTGATAGTTTTGATTACTAGCCACCTGTCTCATCCCTCTTTAGTCTTTTTCATCATAGTTCTTTAAACTCTAGTAAAGGTATCAGCATGTCTGCTTCTTCCTCTTTATGAGAATGCCTCTTATCAATCCAACACCGTTTTTTATTGAAGACAGCCGGCGGGAGCGACTGTCTTTTCGGCTCTGTATATCCCATTATAAAATGCATGTTGCTCAATAACATGTGTGCATTTGTTCCGCCAAATCCAAAAGAACTGATTCCAGCCCTTAACACTCCTTTTCTAGGATTCCAATCTTTTAAAGCAGTGTTCGGGAAAAAAGGAGATTGATCAAATTTAAATCTAGGATTCGGCGTTTGGCAATGCAATGTTGGAGGCAGCTTCTGACTCCAGATGGATAATGCCACTTTAATAACGCTTGCTATTCCAGCCGCACTCATTAAATGCCCAAAATTCGTTTTTACGCTACCTACACCGCAAAATTGCTTCTCTTCCGTTACTTCCCGGAACACTTCAGTCAGTGCTTTTAATTCAATCGGATCGCCTATCATCGTACCAGTACCATGTGTCTCGACATAACTGAGTGAAGAAGCGTCGATTCCTCCGTTTTTCAACGCTTTTTTGATCACTGCACTTTGCGCTTTCGGATTCGGTGTTGTCATTCCCATCGTCTGTCCATCGTTATTTACTGCAGATCCATCAATTACCGCATAAATTTGGTCCCCATCAGTGAGAGCTTCATCAAGCCTCTTCAGCAGAACGGTGCCGCATCCTTCTCCCGGTACAAATCCATCCGCCTTTTCATCAAATGTACGGCATTTTCCCTCAGGTGAAAGCGCTCTGGCTTCACTTAACATTAAGTAAGGCTTTTGGTCAAGTAAAATATCAACCCCTCCTGCTATAGCCATGTCCGATTCTTTTGATATCAGGCTTTGACAAGCAAGGTGAACACTGACTAATGAGGAAGAACAAGCCGTGTCCACAACCAAATTCGGCCCTTTTAAATTTAGAAAATGCGAAATATGAGCTCCGATGAAATTTTGTCCAATTCCCACTATCGTATTTTTTGAAGGTGAACTTATTCTAGACATGAACGTCCCTGCCCGTGAACCGATAAAGACTCCAACCTCTTTGTTTGACACCTCTTCTTTTCGGTAGCCGCCATCTCGCAGTGTCTGTACGCTGACCTCCAGACATTTTTTAATTAATGGATCAAGCTGAGATGCTTCACTTTCACTCATATTGAAAAACACTGGATCAAAATGTTCAATATCCTCGAGAAATCCGCCCCACTTACTGATACTTTTTCCTTTCTTATAAGTATCTGAGTAATATTGAGAAATATCCCAGCGTGATGTTGGAACTTCGCGGACACTATCTTTCCCTTTTTCGAGATTTTGCCAAAACAACTCTTTATTTTCGGCATCCGGGAAATCACAGCCTATCCCGATAATTGCGATTTGATTCGATTTTTTTTGCTTCTCTTGAAATTCGTTTTGTTTCGGAAACGTTTTTTTATTCATGCGTGTTTTAAAGCCTAGTAAGCCATTGCTTTTTAATGAGCGGTCCTCCAGCTTTACTTCTCTTTCATTTCCCAGAGCGTCAGAAATATGCTGAATGGATACATCCTCATCTTCAAATAATTGATTTAAATAGTACGCAAGCTGTTTGAAGTTGGGGTATTCCAGAAAGGCTGACGGTTCAATTTTTATTTGGAAAGCAGCTTCTGCTTTTTTTACAAGCTGAACCAGCAAAATAGAATCTACCCCGTATTCCGAAAAAGAAGTATCTTGATCTAATTTCTCGCAAGGAATTTTAAGCTCTGTTGAGAAAATATCTTTTAAAATACTAATAATCGCTTCGTTATCAGTATCATCAGATAACTGTTCGTTTACAACCGATGGCTCATGAACACTGGTTTGAATTTTTGTGAGAGGCAGCTGCTGTAATGAGAATTTCTCATGGTTTGTCTTAACCGGTATAAGGCATGGATATCCAGTCACTTTCATTATTTGGTCGAGCATGCCTATGCCTGTTTCAGTCCGATGTGACAATAGCCCTAACGCCTGATATGCAGGACTTTTCACCTCGCCCATTCCAATTTCCTTCCAACTAGGCCAGTTTATTGATTTATAATAAGTTCGGCCACACGCATGCTGATAAGCCGCAAAATAATCCATAAAAGAGTTTGCCGCAGCATATTCACTCGTTCCCGCTCCTAACAACGGAAATGCGCTTGCGACTGAAGAAAATAAAATGAAGAACTTGAGGTTGTCCTCCAGAAAAATGTCATGCAACACTTGGAGTCCTTGTATCTTAGGCTCAAATACCTCCTTTATTTCTTGACTGGTTTTATGAATGAAAGCCGGATTCACATGATTGGCTACCCCCGCACAATGGATGACTCCTCCAATTTGCCCGTGCTTCTTTCTCACTTTTGAAAAGAACTGCTGTAATTTTTCTTTCTCAGTAAGCGAACCTCCATATATTTCTATCTGAACCCCTTTTTGCTCTAACTCTTTGAGCAGCTTCAATTTTGAATATAAGGTGGATTTTTTATCTGTCTGTTTTAACAGGTCATCTCTTTCATCAGACTGAGGCAATTCAGTTAGCCCCATTAGTACAAATTTTTTTACTCCCTTGTCAGAATAGTGTCTGGCAAGCTCTGCACCGATTCCCCTCGTTCCGCCAGTAATAACAAGTGTTTGATCCGGTTGGCATACAGGCAGGCGGATTTCCCTGCTAAACTCGGATGGATGTAATTTCTTCACACACTGCGTATATCGAGCTCCGTTACGATAACAAATTTCACTGTAAAGATCGTCAGCTGCTGCTTCGTTTTTGATCAATTGTTGTAGTTCGTCCAGACTTTTTGAATGCTGATCTATATCTATTGTTTTCGCTTTAATTTTTTTATACTCGGCGCTTAACATCTTAATTAATCCTGCTGTTTCCGCCCCGGCTAAGGTCGGCTGTTTATTCTTAAACGTTTGCAGTCCTTCTGTAATGTGTAAAACAAATAGATGCTTTTGAGCTTTTATTATTTCCTGCAACAGCGTCAGTTTCCCAACAGAGTCGGCTGCAGCCTTTACCGGCTCTCTCCATAAATCAGACAAGTCAACAATACCGGTGATGTCCGTGTTCTCTTTGAGGATCGCCAAAGCCGTCTCCTTTGCACGCAGAGAATTGTCAAAGCTAAAGCCTTCGCCGCTCAGATGTAATTGACTATCAGCTTTCCTGCAAATGACAGTGCAGCCCATGAGAGGATCTGAAGCGAACAACTCAGAAGCAAACTGCTCATTTTCAATGTTAGCCAAAATAATGATCTGGCCTTTTGAAAGAAAAGACGATGAGACTTGGCTTTCTTCCCAAGATTTACATAGTAAATCAAACGGTATATTATCAGGCTTATCTACTACTGTCTCCCATCCTGAGAAAAACATATTCCGGAAGACCGCCATACATTCTCCTTCGTGTGAAAGTAAGTAAACTGTAAACTGCCTCTCTTCAACGTTTGATTTGTTCAGATCTACAAACACGTAACATTCATTTGGAACAGATTGATAAAAACAAATCTCTTCAATCTCCTGTAAGTAAAACCCTTGATCACCAGTGTGCCTTGCTGCTAAAACAGCTGCTGCTTGAATGGCTCCTTCAACTGCAGCAGGATTTACAATACATTCTGTATACAAGTCTTTTTCCGGTATAGCGACATCGGCAAGCAAGAAATCATTATGCAAAAATAAATCTGTGAGAACGCGCAAATCCGCATCATAATTTATCAAATTGGTTTCCAGAAGATCATAGCATTCGGACCCGGTCATAGACTCTTCACAATTCGCTTTATAGTCAGCTGCACATTTAAAACGAGCACCTGTTTCACGATTCGCTTCCTTGTATTCCAGTTCTCCGTTTAAAATGATCTGTTCAGCCTCGCGTTCTGACCGTTCAGACAATTCGAAAGATACCGCACCTTGTTGATCAAATAGTCTAAGTTCAGTTCGCACGGGTTGTTCTGTTAATTCCAATAGGGCATGTAAACAAATATTTTTCATTCTCCACACATTCTGTTCGGCAGACATTGCTCCACCGGCAGCTGCCATTTCAATTAGTGAGCTAAAAGGCAGATTTTTTTGCTGATTGATACATAAGGCAGGCCATGCAAAAGATGCTTCTGAAAAATCAGTAATAAATTTTTGCATCTTCAAGGTCGAGACATTTTGATCTAGTAAAGGATGCAACCCCGATTGTACTCTTGTCAATCTATTTGTTTGTGTGATTTTTGAGCTTGGCACCCAATATCTATTCCTTTCAAACGGATATGCTGGCAGAGAAATTATTTTCGGTGATTCTGTTCTGTACTTGTCTTCCCAATCAATTTCACCGCCATTTACCCAATGAAGCGCTATATCATATAAGTTCTGGAATTGTGATGATGCTAATAAGGTCTTATGATTATCGGAACTAATACGGGCATTTCCTCTATATAATCCGTGTACTTCCTGATCTGATTGTAAATACTTGGTGAGCTTATCGACAAGTTCACCAACGTCCCGTGCTTCTACAGCCAGCCGTTCTTCCATGGCTTCTCGTCCCGTTTGTAATGTATATGCCACATCAGTAAGTGATGTATTCGAATCAAGTTCATTTATGAGTGAATCAATTAAGATACGGAGCCGCTCTTCGTTTTTAGCAGACAGAAGAATGATTTGCATTTCTTCGCTCTTTGCAGGATTGGTATTTATTTCGTCTATATACTCTTCAATAATGATATGAGCATTAGATCCCCCAGCACCAAATGAACTGATGCCTGACCTTCTAACATGACTTTCAGGAACCTCCCAGTTTTTTAGTTCAGTCTGGACATAAAACGGTGTTTCATCGAAATCAATATTAGGATTTAACTCATGAGAATGAATGGAAGGTGCCAGCTGTTTGTATTTCATTTGCATCAACACTTTAGTGATTGACGCTATCCCAGCAGCAGCCTCTAAATGTCCGATATTTGACTTTACGGAACCGATTGCACAGCGAAAACTGCTTTTGGGATTGCTGAAAGCCTTAGACAGTCCGGAAATTTCAATGGGGTCTCCCAACGATGTACCTGTCCCGTGCGCTTCTATATAACTGATGCTATCTGCACCAATTCCAGCTTTATCAAGCGTTTCGCTGATAATATTTGCTTGTTCATTTGGATTCGGGACAGTGTAGCCGTTTGTTTTTCCTCCGTGATTAACTGAAGTACTCTTAATAACGCCGTAAATAGTGTCTCCTTCGGCAACTGCCTTCGAAAGCGATTTTAATAAAATAGCTCCTACTCCTTCACCTGGTACATAACCGTCACCTCCAGCCCCGAAGCTTCTGCAGCGTCCATCGCTCGAAACAAAATGATTTTGAGAAAGCAATGTATATTTATCGGGATGTAAAGATAAATTTACTCCCCCGGCAATTGCAAGGCTGGATTCTCCCCTTTTGATGCTTTCACATGCGAAATGAACGGCAGATAGTGAAGATGAGCACATTGTATCAATAGCAAGACTTGGACCGTGAAGATCGAAGAAATATGATACCCGGTTAGCGATTGACGAATAAGAAGACAAAAGTGCCTTACGGTCATCATCAGATGCTCCTGCTGTAAAAAGCTGATAGTGACTGTATGTCACTCCTACAAATACACCTGTCTTATACCGTTTTAATTTTCCCCTTGTATAACCGGCATTCTCAAATGTGTGCCATGCAGTTTCTAAAAACAACCGTTCTTGCGGATCTATTAACTCGGCATCATGAGGAGAAATTGAGAAAAACAGCGGATCGAACTTATCAGCATCTTTAATAAAACCTCCCCATTTACTTTTATGACGAGCTTTTTCACCAGTATTAAAGTATCTTCGATGATCCCAGCGTTCGCTTGGGATTTCCGTTATACAATCTTTCCCCGAGGCAATATTATCCCAAAACTTTTCTACATTCTCAGCCATCGGATAACGTCCGGCTATGCCGATAATTGCAATATCTTCTTCGGTAACCGCTGAGGATTTGCAGCGTCCTCGTTGCTTCAGTTGTTTTTTTTCGGCCGTTATATTCCTTCTCTGTTCTGACTGCGGCGAAAAAGCCTTGACTAACTTGTCATAATGATGTTCTAAAAAATACTCCGCTAACTGGTCGATGCTGCTGTATTCAAAAAATAAAGTCTTAGATACACTGCCAAAGTGTTTTTCTAGCCTGGAAGTTAGTCCTAAGATCGTTAAGGAATCAATACCGTAGCGGTCGAACGTATCCCCGGACAAAATACTATCAGTTGGTCTCCCAGTCTCAGCTCCGATGATTTCTTTCAATAGACAGACAGTTTGCTTTTTTAATTGATTTTCACTAATTTGAGGAAGTTCGTGATCAGATTCGGATGTTACATCTGTCTCTGTATTATCAACCGAAAGCAATTGGAAGATCTTTTCTTCACTTCCGTTAATAACTGCCAGCTGAGAAGCATTGCTGCTCATACAATTCTGAAAGGAGGCAAGACCGGATTCCGCTGATAATAGATCCAAACCGGTTTCCCTTAAAACTTGCAACTCTCTCGGACCGACTGACATATTCCCTGCGCTCCATAACGGCCAGTTAATAGAGAGAGTTTTTCCCGGACGATTCTTCATGATCCTGTAATCGGTGTAACTGTCCATACAGCCATTTGCAAATGCATAATCGCTTTGGCCCGCATTAGGCAGGATGGAGGACAGGGACGAAAACATGACGAAGAAATCAAGAGATTCCCCTTTCGCAGCTTTGTCAAGCCAAACGGTTCCAAATACTTTGGGTGCGATTACCTTTTCTATTCTGTCTCTCCTCTTTTTAATAACAAATGCATCATCTACAAGTCCGGCACTGTGTAAAATGCCGTTTAATCTTCCAAATGTCCGCCGGATCTGATCAATTAATATGTCGGTCTCTTTTTCCTTCGATATATCTGCTGGGATATAAACAGCTTCAGACCCGAGCTTTTTCAGCGTGTTAATTTTTTGCTCTATTTCCATAGAGCTCGGTGAACGGCCAGTCAATATAAGATTAACTTTTGCCCGTTTCGCCAAATATTCCGCGAATAGAAACCCAAGACCGCCGGCACCTCCCGTAATCAAATACACACCGTTCTCTTTGATGTTAAAGTTATTTTCCGGGGATCCACCTTTATTCACTTTTTTAACTTGCTGTATATAATAATGTCTTGGGTCATAACATGTAAAACTGCTCGATACACATTGATTACTCCATTCACAAAAAATGACATCAGCGATAAGTTCCTTTGTAAACGGCTCATTACTCATCGACTTCAATTCTGCAGTCTTACACCTAAAATTCGGGTTTTCGGCTTGAACAGTCTTGAGGAAACTCTCAACCGCTCTATAAATAGGCTGAGCCTCTCCCTGGACATTTTCATATAAATATAAGACCTCTGCTTTCGGACAGAGTTTATTCTCCATTATGGCTTGCAGCAAATAAAATACAGAATACAGGCTTTTATCGAGCTGCTCTCTCATTGTCTTGTCCGTGTCACGAAATGCCCCGACCGAGAGGAAATGAACAATATGCCGAGGCTTTATATTCTGAGAGACAAGCGCACGGCACAAAGCTTCATAATCTTCTTTTTGTGTAAAATTCATTTTAAAACAGCCATTTCGGCCAGCTTCGAATCGGTCTCCGGGAGAAACATAAATAAAAGGCGCCGCGGCGCCTTCTAATTGTCTCTTCATTACGCTGTACAAACTTTCGTCACTGGCCAAAAATAAAATTGGCTCTGTCATCTGACGAGGCTGCCCAGTACGTTGAAAGATATATTTTACCCATTCCTTTTCATAAATATGCGTTTTACCCAAACCTCTAATTAGTCCCAATCCCTCTTCAGGAGTCAGCTCTCGTTCTTTCACCTTCCTAACTATTTGTTCAATTTGTATAGTTTGTTCATTCATGTAAAAGCAACTCCTCTATCAGCTCTGTTGTATCCTTCGTATTAACCTCACCTGATTGTGCTTTTTCAAGAAGCGATATAATTTTAACATCCGAGCTTTCTTCATTTGATTTGTGAACCGCCGGCATTATTGAAGGTCTTTCAGCCTGAGGCGTAAATTCTTGTTTAATCCAATGTCTGTTTTTTCTGAAAGGATAGACTGGAAGGGAAAGTCTCATAGGTTTATTTTCTCCCTCATACAGATCTCCCCAACTGATTTCATAACCGATCGTCCACATTTGAGCCAGTTTTGTCAATTTTCTTTTTTGAATTAGCGATTGAATATATGAGTGACCCTCGGGTCCATCAAAAATCGGGAAATACACTTTATGAAATTCTCTAGCATTTCCTTCAAAAACCTCTTGTAGATCTTCCCCCTGAAGGTAACCGTTTATCTTTTCAGAAAGCTCCTCTAAGCTTGAACAAATAATAGCAAGACGCGATTCGAACGATTCACGGCCGGTTTGAAGCGTGTAAGCTATTTGTTCAAGGCTGTACCCTGCTTGATCTCCATGCTGAGATGTAACCTGATTGTCAACAGGCATATTCGATTCATGACAGATATAATGGAACAAATCGTTGAGTGTTGGTTGCTCTGTAAATATGCCAATCGGGACCTCTTTCCCGGATATTGTGCTGATGAAAGAGCTTAATGCAGTTAAGGTCATCAGATCAAATCCCAAGTCTGTTAAATGTGTCTCCATGTCTATTTCATCTGCATCTAAACTTAGGATTTTTGCTGCCTCTATTCTGATTTCTTCTCGTAGATTATGCTCTCTCACCTTAGGCTCTCCGTACCGGCCAGTTGTCTGCTTCTCTTTTAAAAAGCTTGAAAAATCTTTGGCGTAAGTAATTAATCTTTCTTTTGATTTAGCTGAGAGCACAATTACATGTTCTTGTTCCCTATTTACTTGATTTTCCTGGCTTTCCTCAAATTCTTCTACAATGACATGGGCATTAGTTCCTCCAAATCCAAATGAGCTGACTCCCGCTCGACGGGGAATTTCCTTTCCTTCCCAATCTATCAATCTATTCCACTTTATTGTTTTATTCACAATATAAAATGGCGTTAAAGTTAACTGAATGTAAGGGTTCAACTCCTTAACATGCAGGGTAGCCGGCAGGATTTTATGCTTCATGGCGAGCAATACTTTTATCAGACCCGGCATCCCTGAAGCAGGCTCTAAATGTCCGATATTGGTTTTCACAGAACCGATTCCGCAATATTGGTCCGTATTTCTTGTGCTGTCCGACTTAAGGGATACAAAAGCTTTTTTTAAGCCCTCGATTTCAATTGGATCTCCAAGTTCCGTACCGGTTCCATGTGCTTCTATATAGGATACTGTTTCAGCAGGAATACCGGCATTTTGGTAAACTGATGTTAACAGCGCTGCTTGAGCTTCCGGATTTGGGGCGGTCAGCGAAGCAGCTCTCCCCCCGTGATTTTCACCGGTTCCTTTCAATACTCCGTAAATATTGTCCTTGTCATCAATAGCTTTTTGCAGAGGCTTTAGCAGCAGCACAGCTGCACCTTCACCTCGAACATAACCATTGGCAAGCTTATCAAACGTTTTGCATCTGCCATCTGCGGACAAAATTCCAAGTTTATCTGTATATAAGTGGGTCACGGGATCTAATAGCAATGACACGCCTCCAGCTACTGCCAGCTCGCTTTCACCAGCTTGAATCGAACTCACTGCTCTATGGATGGCAACAAGACTGCTTGAGCAGGCTGTATCAATAGATTCACTTGGACCTCTGAAATTAAAATAATGAGATACCCGATTACTGATGAGCGCCTGGCTGTTTCCAGTTCCAACTAATGCATGTGCCTTGTCTAAATGCTTCATTAACAGTTGGCGATAATCATTAAATTGAATGCCGGTGAACACTCCGATGTTTTTGCCTGACAGTTCTGATGCCTTGTAACCCGCATCTTCTATCGCTTTCCAAGTTTCTTCTAAATATATTCTGTGCTGCGGGTCCATAAGTTCAGCTTCTCGAGGATTCACGTTGAAAAAAGATTCATCAAATTTATCAACATCCGTGATAAAACCGCCCCATTTAGAATTTATACGGCTGTTTGCTTCGTTATCTGCATAGTTTTTCCAATCCCACCGCTCGAGCGGAATTTCCTGAATCATATCTTTTTCGTTGATCAAGTTTGACCAGAATTCACCCGAATTTTTTGCTCCGGGAAAAACGCAGCTCATTCCGATAATTGCAATCGGTTCTTTCTGCATAGGCTTTTTTAACTGACCTGTTTGCTTTTTTGCAGGCGGAAAGCGGATTTCAGACTTTTTCAACTTCTCAGTGTGCCGTGATTCTCTTTTTTCTTGAATATCTATATCAGATTTCACATTTTCTTTAGCTTCCACAGGCAGTTCACCAATTATAAAGTCAGAAAGCGATTCGATATTACTATAAGTAAAGAAAATCGCCGGTGTTAATTCCAGCTTATATCTTTGGTTTATTTGGACGGAGAAAGTTTTCAAACTGATGGAATCGAAGCCAAGATTGCCGAAATTCTCTGATATATCCAAACGATCGATATTAATTTTCAGTAATTCAGACACCATCCGTTTCAACTCACCTAATACATGAGCCTGTCTAAATAATTGTGTATAATCACCTTTTTCTTGATCCAACTCAGCTGTTAATTCTTGAATAGACTTATCATCAGCTGCTGTAAACCTGCCGTTATTACCAGTAAGCACGGCTATTTGCAGATCTTCATTTGATAAGATTGCCTCAAATGCTGTTATACCGTCTTCTGTTTCTAAATAGCGGAACCCCGAAGTTAAAAGGTATGCAGATTCAGCTTCTTTACTTAAATGCATGCCGCCTTCTCGCCATAATGGCCAATTAATTGAAATGCTTCTACCCTGTCTCTCATGCTTTAGACTCTTTTCATTTCGCCAGTGGATATATCGATCTTGGAAATAATTACCTAGGGAATAATTAACCTGTCCAAAGTCACCAAATATCGAAGAGATGGAAGAAAACACCACAAAGAAGTCGAGCGGTTCTTCTTTCGTTATTTGATCTAAACATATCGTCCCTTCAATTTTAGCAGCCAGCCCCTTCGAAAAATCAGCGAGACTCATTTCCGTAAATAGACGATCATCAGCATGACCAGCTGCGTGAATAACACCTTGAAGGGGTCCCCAGTTCCGTTTCGTTTCATCTAATACCTGTTTCATCGCATCTTTATCTGTTACATCAGCTTGAAAATACAGCACGGCAGCACCATGTGCCTTTAATTTTTCAATTTCATGCTGTTTTTCAGCTGTTAACGCTGACCTTCCCGTTAACACCAATCTCGCCTTATATTCAGACGCCAAATATTTAGCAAATGTCATTCCAAGACCACCTAAACCGCCTGTTAACATATAAACCCCTTTATTTTTAAGCATTATGCCGCCTGCATTCGTTAGCGCTCTATCTTCCAGGGTTTTGACATACCTTATATCCTTTACATATTTGACTTCTTCAGCAGTAATATGGCCTTTTGCAGATACAATTTCTTGAAGGCAGTGTTCAGCCTGCTTGTCGGCTGAAATATGTTCAGAAAAGCTGATTGATGCAGCATGCTCTACAGAAGGCAGCACCATGTTTATCGTTTTCAAATAACCTGGTAAAGTCTCACCAAAAGGATCACTCATATCTTCTCTATAAGACTGAGTAATCAGTAAATGTTTAAGAGATAAATTTTTTCGGTCACTCAGCGCCTTTAATAAATGAAAGACCGAATACAGTCCTCTAACCGGATGTTCGCCTGCATCAAAATCTCCCCCTGTATGCAGAACAATGTCTGGGAGCATCTTGTTTTTTTCTAATTTTTCAAACAAACGATTATAATCTGACGGTATTTTAGGGTCTATGCTAAATGTCAGAGCATTCTTTATAAGCTGTCGTTGATACGGCGTTACAAGAATTATCCGGTAGGCAGATTGGTCTATTAGCGCCTCAGCAATTTCTTTATCATTTGCAAACAACAAGATCGTACCTGCATTTTCATTTCCAACTTTCACAGGGGAAAGGTTCTTTTGCACCCACTTCTGCAAACAATAATTCACCTCAGTATGCGGCTGTGGATTTACAGTCAGTCCCTTAAGCTCTACAAGCACCCGTCCGTTACCATCTAACAGAAATACGTGATAAGACGATTTGCCATATTCACTTGGTACTGCGTATGCATATACAGCTTTGGCCTCTTCATCAAAAATGGTACACTCTTCTACTGTTTTAGGTACTGTCCCCGTATTTTTCTCTAAGAGACATAATATCGTCTGATAAGCACTTTCAAGAACAGCGGGATCGAGCGTATAACCCTCTGCCTTGTCGCTTGCCTTTAAGATTGTAAGCGCCTTTCCGTCCCGTATCACGCAACGGTCTATGCCTTTAAGTTTACTGCTGCAATCATAGCCGTTTTCAGCAAGCCGATGATAAAACGCTTCTCCTGATATCCAGTCAGTATACTCTGACATAAACGGTTTAATATTGATAAATTGTCCCTTTTCCTTAAGCCCCTCTAATACAAGTTTGCCGGAGAAATAAAATGATGATTCATTCTGATCTTTTATAAAAAATGAAGCAGTATCGCCTTCCGGTGCCAGCACAATTTGAATTTGGTCATTTAGACCGCTTTGTACGATCGGTTTTGAAAAAGAAAGATTTGTCAATCGAGTAATCGGATGTCCTGAAGCTATTTCTCCTGCTGCCCTCGCGATTTCTATTTGTAAAAGATACGGAAACATCCTTTCATCGTGTTTTGCTTTTACGTATAAATTATCACCTTTGACATTTATATTGAACTTTTGGTCATTAAAATCTGAAACATTGCAGTTAATATGCGGATGCAGAACATCAATTGCATCTGCCTTTTGGCGGCTTCTAGGTTTAGAGGCGCTTATTCTGCATAATTCTTTGGCAAATGGATATGTCGGTGCAGAAATCCGTCTAGGTTTGTCATTTCCATAGAGGAACGACCAGCTTATGGTGTATCCGCTGATCCAAAACTCAGCAACCCTTGAAAGATCTCTCTCTGCAATTGCTTTTTCAATTTCTTTTTTTGTCTCATGACTTTCAAATTCAATGGTGTTTGATACGGATGTAAGTTCAGATGTAAATAGCTGCTCTGATAATGTTTTTCCCTGTGAATAATCTAAAAGCTTCTTAATCAATTCCTCTTTTGAAGATGCAATGACGGCCAATCGGTATGCCATTTCTTCTCTGCCTGTCTGTAAAGTATATGCTATATTCCTAAGTGCATCTGAAGTATAATCTTTTGACTGTATGTACTCCGCTGCACCCTTTGCATAGTCAACCAGTCTTTCAGCATTTTTGGCGGAAAAAACAAATAAAAGCGGCTCTAGCTCGGTTGTTTCAAATACGGCATTCTCACTATTTACATACTCTTCCAAGATGATATGGGCATTTGCCCCTCCGGCTCCGAATGAACTTATACCTGCACGCCTTGGAATTGATATTTTTTTTCCGTCACGCTCTGCAACGGAAGACACCCATTTTTCAGGACTTTCCGGTACATAGAAAGGCGTTTCTTGAAACTGAATATGCTCATTCAATTTAGAAGAATGAGTCAGCGATGGAACGATTGTTTTATGTTTCATTTGTAATATTACTTTTGTAATTCCAGCTATGCCTGCAGCTGCCTCCAAATGTCCGATATTAGATTTAATAGACCCGACTGCGCATGTCTTTCTGTCTGTCATTGCATCGGCAAATACTTTGTGCAATCCGGCAATTTCAATCGGATCTCCTAATGCAGTGCCTGTGCCGTGAGCTTCTATATAACTGATACTTTCCGGGTCAACCTTTCCTTTTTTCAGGGCTCTGCTAATCACCTTACTTTGAGCGGTCGGGTTAGGCACAGTATATCCATTCGTCTTTGCCCCATGGTTGACAGCAGTTGCCTTAATGATGGAATAAATTTGATCACCGTCAGCAATTGCTTTTTTTACAGGCTTCAGTAAAACAGCACCGGCTCCCTCCCCGGGAACATAGCCGTCTCCCCCAGATCCAAAGCTTCTGCAGCGACCATCGCTGGACAAAAAACCGCCTTGAGTGAGGAGTTTATATTTATCAGGATGAATGGAAAGATTAACTCCTCCGGCAATTGCAAGCTCACATTCATTCGTTATTAAACTCTCACATGCCAAATGAACAGCAGTCAAAGACGAGGAACACATTGTATCCAAAGCAATACTAGGTCCGCTGAAATTAAAAAAGTAAGATACTCTGTTCGCGATGGATGCATATGAAGAAGAAATGGCCTGCTCATGATTTCCAGCACTGTACAGCTGATATTGCCCGTACATGACACCTGCAAACACGCCGACATTTTTCCTTTCAAGCATTTTCTTCGCATACCCGGCATCTTCTATGGTATGCCACACTGTTTCCAGAAAAATTCTTTCTTGAGGATCTATTAACTCCGCTTCAGCCGGAGAAATATTGAAGAACAACGGATCGAAATGATACACGTCATCAATAAATCCTCCCCATTTGCTTTGATTTTTTATGTCATGATCAGCTTCCGGCTGATAATGCAGGCTAAAATCCCAGCGGTCTTTAGGAATTTCAGTTATACAATCTTTCCCTTCCATTAAATTTCTCCAGAGAGTGTCAAGATCGTTTGCCATCGGATAGCGGCCACTGATTCCAATGACGGCAATATCATTGTCCTGATATTTTTCTGCTATTTTCAGGTTTGACTGATGAGCCAGCCCTTTTGATTTATGTTGAAAGCTCGGTACTACTGGATCAACAGCTTCCGCCGCCTGTTGAACATTACCGCTGTCGTTTACTCCTAATTTCAGCATATGAACCAGAGCATCATGGTGCTTTTCAATGAAATAAGCTGATAATTCGGATGCAGTTTGAAACTCAAATAACAGGGTTTTTGAAAGCGCACCAAAATGCTTCTCCAGCTCATTGGTTATATTGATGATCATGACTGAGTCAAGTCCGTATTTATCCAGCGCTGCCTCTGCGTCTATTTTGTCTGCCGGCATTCTGAATTCTGCTGAAATAATTTCTTTTATAAATGTCAAAGTGTCAGCTTTCAGCTTTTTATCAGGCTTTACCGCCTCACTGACGGTTGTTTCTTCTTGAAGCAGACTGCTATCACGTTCATACAATTTATGTACATGTCTGTCTATATGATCATCTCCGCAAAATACCGTGAATTGGGAAAGCCCAGATGACAAACCTGCTGAAAACGCTCTGATCCCCTCCTCTTTCTCCAAGGGATAAAAGCCCGATTTTTTCATCGTCTCCAACGTGCTCTCATCTACTTGCATGCCGACTTCTTTCCAAAGTGGCCAATTCAGAGATAGGAACATTTTGCCCGGATTCTGAGCGGCACGCATGTTCATCAAATGATCCATATAACTATTTCCGAATGCATAATCAGCCTGTCCAATATTTCCTAAAACGGCTGAAGTAGAGGAAAAACAAATAAAAAAGTCGAGACGCTCCTGCTTTGTGGCTTCATCCAGCCAAAGTGTGCCCAATACTTTCGGCTTAATCACCTGATTGAATTCTTCTATTGTTTTTTTATGAAGAAATGAGTCGCGGATGATACCCGCGCTTTGAATGATTCCATTTATCTTTCCATATGCTCTTTTGGTTTCATTGATTATATATTCTGCCTCTTCTTTTATTGAAATGTCAGCCTGTAAATAAATAGAAGAGGCTCCTAAGGCTTCTAATTGTGCTATCTTATTTTGTATTTTGTCTGAAAAAGGTGATCTCCCCGTTAAGACAATCTGGCATTTGGTTTGTTGAGCCAAATATTCAGCAAAGGTGAATCCTAATCCGCCCGCCCCTCCTGTGATAATATAAACACCATTGTCCCGCAGTATATATTCCTCACTTGTATGTTTGTTTGCAGGTTTATATGTTATCAGGCGTTTAACAAATCTCTCCATTCCTTGGTAACGGATTTCGATCTCAGGAGAGCTGAAGTCTCTCAGTTCATTGATCAAAATATCGCCTAAGCTGCCGTTTGCGAAAGCCGACCGCTCTAATTCAATGCTTTTTGGCGAAATTAGCGGGTTCTCCTGCTGCCAAGTCCGCAAAAAGCCGCTTGCCGATGCATAAAGGGGCTGTTCTCCTAAACGCTCGGAAAAATACGCATACAATACGTTTACTTTTTTGCGCTGTTTACTCTTGAAGAGAGCCCGGTTTAATAAAAATAAAGAATAAACCCCGCTGTCACATTGTCTTTCAATCGCTTTCTCATTACTGCTAAACGGTTGGTCAGACCATAGATGGACGGCTTCCCTTATGTCTGCTTTCTCTTCTTTCAGTAACGCAAACAAGCTTGTATAATCTTTTTCAGACCGAGGGTTGATTTCAAACACACCACTCCGAATACGTCGAAATTCTTTCCCAGGCATGACTAAAATAATACTTCTATCATGCCGTACAGTCAGTTCCTTATGCAAATCCTCATTTGTATCAAATAATAAAAGACTGCCCTCTCTTCGGCTGTCTTTTGGATCTAAATCGAGATCAGCTGGCTGCCAATCCGTCTTATAATAAACAGTCTGTTCCCTTCGCTGAGCCATACCAGAATCAAGTTGCTTAATCCGTATTACTCCTTCTTCCAAGGAAATCAGGCCGCTTTTAATGTCAGAAAGTATTTTTTTTCTTACATCACGAGTTACGCTCATAAAACATATCATCCCCTTTACAAATTACATTGTTGAACATCCAGTGTTAATCCAGCATATGAGCAAGCAAATGATCAGCTTCCTCTGTCGTCAACTCGCCAGCCTGCAATTGACCGAGCAGCTCGGTCAATTTTTCTTGTGTCACGGAAGAAACCTGTTTCTTTTGATACGGATCTCGATCTGAAAATACCTCGCCTTTTCGAAGTGTTACGTTTTGCAGTTGCACAAGCAGGTCTCCTTGATGATTCACCAGCATAATATCGTAAGTAAACTCAAATTGATCTTTTTGGCTTGTTTTGCGTGCATACACCCAGCATTCTTCCGGTACTTTCTGGTGGATATAAATCTCACCAATTGAATAAGGTACATATACAAAAGCACGTTCTCTTCCTTCGGTGATGCCAAACAATGATTGCAAAGCCCCATCAAGCAGAGACGGCGGCAGTATATTGTTATTAAAGGTATGTGCTGCTTCTTGAGGTAGTATTAAATGCGCCAGAGCTTCTGTGTCTCCGCCCCATAATCGTTGAATTGACTGAAAGCTGCGGCCATAGTCAAAACCGTTTTCCCGGAAGTGTCGGTAACATTCATCATGTTCATGGATAAAAGCGCTTCTCTTGATGATCTCGTGTCTATCAATACTCTCTATGGGCTTGACATTTTGATGAGCATCATAGCTTAATTCTCCTGATGCAAATACGGCTTTTGTACCTGCATCTTCGTCAGCCGTCATTTTAAAAAGGATGCGTCCGTCTTCGACAGAAATGAAGGAGTAAACAATTACGCTCTCTTGATATAACATTGCCGGTCTAATAAATGTAATGTTTTTCAAACCAGAGACCTTTTTCCTGCGATACGATAAATTTCCTGCGGCACATGCCATTTCAAGAAAAACCGCCGCAGGCAAAATATGCTTATCTTTCACCACATGATCCTTTAACCAGATCTCTTTTTCCATTACTGTTTTTTTAAAATATTGCTGCTCAAGGGTAGATTCGTTAGAATCAAGCAACGGATGCAAGACGGTTTTATTTTGCAATGCTGAAAGCTTTTCATCAGAAACACGGGGCACCCAATAAGATTCCTCAGCAAACGGGTACAAAGGAAGATCCACCCGCCGTGCTTTAGGTCTATCTTCATATAAATTTCTCCACTGAATATCAACACCGTAAGACCATAACTTAGCAAGGTCACTGACGTCCCTTTTTTCCATAACAGCTTTAAGGAATTGTTCTTTCATTTTCCGATCATGGAAAACAAAGACTTTATCATAATCTTTAGTCACATTGCCCTTGTATACATTGTCTCCAATTATTCCTTCATCACAGAAAAGCTTTAAATTCCCCCTAAGTTCATGTAGATCCGATGCGACAAAAGCAATTCTCTCTTCCATCGGCTCCCTACACGTTTGCAGTGTATAAGCAATATCAGCGACCGATACGGCTGTCTCCTGGTCTGTGTATTGAAGAAGACGACGGGCGTATTCCCTCAGCCTGCCTTCGTTTCTTGCGGAGAGAACTGCGGCATAAGGACCGCTACCTGTATTTTTAACAGAAGCAATATGATTTTCATATTCTTCAAGAATAATATGGGCATTCGCCCCCCCTGCTCCAAATGAACTAACCGCTGCCCTTCTATGAGTTATACCGGCTTCTTTACGCCACTCCTCTTCTTTTTGCTGAACATAAAAAGGCGTATTTTCGAAATTTATATTGGTATTTAATCGCTCAGAATGAATGGAAGGCGCCAATTTTCGGTGCTTAAACTGAAGCAGTACCTTTGTAAGCGCCGCTATGCCTGCAGCGGATTCTAAATGTCCGATATTTGATTTAACTGAACCAATTGCACAAAATTGTTTATCATCGGTAAATTGTTCAAAAGCTTTTGTCAGCCCCGCAATTTCAATCGGATCTCCAAGTGACGTACCTGTTCCATGTGCTTCCAAATAACTGATGGATCTTGGACTAATGCCTGACTTTTTAAAGTTTTCGGCGATCAGCTCAGCTTGCGCATTTGGATTTGGAACAGTAAAACCATTTGTTTTCCCTCCATGATTTACAGCTGTTCCTTTAATCACACCATAAATACAGTCTTGATCATTGATTGCTTTATGTAACGGCTTTAATAGTACGGCTCCCGCCCCTTCTCCTGGAACGTAGCCGTTTCCACCTTCCCCGAAGCTTCTGCATAGACCTTCTGTAGAAACAAAATTCCCTTGGCTCAGCCAAAGATATTTGTTCGGGTGTATGGACACATTTACGCCCCCAGCTAACGCAATCTCACTTTCTCCCCTTTTTATACTTTCACATGCCAAATGAATGGCTGTCAAAGATGACGAGCACATCGTATCTAAAGCAATACTTGGTCCGGAGAAATTAAAAAAGTATGAAACTCTATTAGCTATAGAAGAAAAAAAAGAACTGAGCGCAACAGCATTGCCTTTTGCTGTCTCCTCTGCACCAAATAATTGATATTGCCCGTACATTGCTCCTACAAACACCCCGGTTCTCATACCGTCAAGCCGATCCCTCGTATACCCGGAGTCTTCAAACGTATGCCAAGCGGTTTCAAGAAAAATACGTTCCTGAGGGTCCATCATCTCAGCTTCTTTATGGGAAATGTGAAAAAACAGCGGGTCGAATTGATCAACACGATTAATAAACCCTCCCCATTTACTGTTGATTTTCCCTCTGTCCATTCTGTCAGGACTGTAGTCCGATCTAAAATCCCACCGTTCTTTAGGGATCTCGGTAATACAATTCTTTCCACCAATGATGCAATCCCAGAATTCCACAATATTATCTGCCATTGGATATCTGCCGCTTACTCCAATAATTGCAATATCTTCATTAATTGGTGTATTTACACTCACTGCTTGCGTAGGCTGTCTTTTCTGCTGCATTTTTGTATGTTTTTTCAGCTTTGGTGCGGCTTCTATTTGAGCTATCCCAACTTCTTTTAATACTGTCTCTTTAAACGATTTCAGAAAGAAATCAGCAAGCTCATCGACGTTCCGGTATTCGAAAAAGATCGTTTTAGGCAAATCCCCGAACGTATCTTCAAGCTTTGATATAAGCGACATGATTATCAGTGAATTAATCCCGAACTTTTCAAAAGAATCATAAGCATTTATTTTATGATTAGGGATTTTCAATTCACTGCAAATGGTTTTGATAAGATAATCATTAACTTTATCCTTAATTACAATTTCATTATCTTCAGTGTTTTTCTTTATTTCCGTTTGATTGTCTGAAGGAGTCAGTTTGCGGAAAGGGATTGTTTTTAAGAGCTTGTCCCGGTCTCCTTCCACAGGCATTATGTTACTAAATGAAGATTGCATCATTTTATCAAAAGCTTTAAAAGCCGCTGTTGAATGTATCGGAATCATTCCAAATTTCTCTTTCAAATGGACAACAGCACTGTCATCAAGATTCATTCCGCCCTCTTTCCATAGCGGCCAATTTATTGAAAGTGTCTTTCCATTTCTGTTCAGCTGATTTCGGAACATCGCATAACTGTCCATAAAACTGTTGGCGTACGCATAATCACTCTGACCGGCATTTCCGTTCGTAGCAACAGAAGAAAACAGAATAAAGAAATCAAGATTTTCATCTTTTGTCAGCTCATCCATCCAAATCGTGCCGAATACTTTCGGCTTTAATACTTCAACAAACTCACTCAGATTTTTTTTAGCAATAAAAGAATCTTGAATGAGACCTGCAGCATGGATAACGCCGCTTATTTGGCCATGCTGCTGTTTCACGTCACGGATGAATTGCTCAGCCTTTATTCGTTCCGATATGTCCGTCTGTATATACTCAACAAAAGACCCTTTTGCGTTTAGTTTTCTGAGCTGTTCCCTCTGAACTTCGCTTAAAGCTGAACGGCCTGTCAATATGATGACCGCCTCAACTTCGTTCGCGATATGTTCCGCAAAAATAAGACCGAGTTTTCCTGCACCGCCGGTAATGATATACACGCCGCCTTTATGATATGATACATGCTTCAGAGCTAATGGCTTTGCATTTTCTAAATCAACATGCTGCATTCCTTTAATATACCTGCTGTGAGAGTCAATTAAAATTTCGCATTCATTTGAATGAAAACTTTGTAATTCATTACATGCCATCTCCCACAATTGCGAAGCGGCAGGATCTGAATTAGGCTCTTCTCTATGAATTTGAAGCGTTTTCGCCTTCAATTTGGAGCTTTCCATATTTACCGTTTTTATAAAACCCCCGACCGCTTCATTAAACGGCTGAATCTGACCGTTTGTCCAATACATATGCAATAATTTCGTATTATCATATTTTGCATTTATTAAAGCCTTTGTTAAAACAAACAATGGCAAAATCCCATTGAGAAGTGCCTTATGAATCAACTCTTCACTTAATTCCGGAACAGCGCTGTTCCATAGATATAGAACACATCCAGGTGTAAATTTGCTTTTTTCCAAGTCTGCAAACAGGTTTTCATAATGAGCCTCATTTGACGGATCTATTGTGTATACATTTTGCTCCGGACAGCTGAAATAAACATTAGGAGTTACGAGAATAACATGCACTTGATCTTTGTAAAGCATACTAATATATTCTGAAAGTCGTTTATCTCGATCAAAAATTAATATGCTTCTTGGCGCCTGTTGTTTCTGTACATCATCATTTTTTGACGATATCCAATCTCTTTTAAAAAAGACAGTTTGGGACGCAACTTGCGATTGCTGCTCCGTCCCATTTTTTATTTGTTCTTTTCTGTAAGTGCGAATTAGTTCTAATCCTGTATCAGGAGACATCTGCTGTTCTTCAATCAAGGAAAGTATTTGTTTAATATGCACTATTTTACCTCCAGCAGTTGATAGACTTGGTCAGCGGAAAGCTCACCGTTTTTCAGTTGTTTTAATAGTAAAAGAATTGTCTGATCTTCACTGTCTTCCGGCAGTAATCCTCCCGCGTTCACTTTTCTGACAGAAAAGTTATTCATGCTTGCAGCAATTTCTCCGTCCTCATTAATAAATTGGATGCTGTACGTGCAAAATCCAGTCTCTTTTACACGTGCAAAACATTTTTCCTCAAGCGGGCCACAAATAACAAGCTCCTCAAGTGAATAAGGAACATATAAACTTCCTTTATCATTATCATTTAACAAAAATGCGACCGATTGAAATCCTCCGTCAATCAATGACGGGTGAAGTTTAAAATGCTTAAAATCGTTTTTCAGCTGCTCTGGCAGCACAAGTTCTGCCAGTACCTCCTGACCGTTGCAGTAGACGGCGGTCAGGGTTTGAAACCCAGAGCGATAATCCAGCCCCATTCTGCTAAAATGCTGATAACATTCTTTGCGGCTAATTTTTGTATCACTGCTGTGTTTAAACAGTTCAATATCAAAGTGTTCAAGCGGTCTGATAATATTTGATTCCTCGAACTCTGCAATACTTTGTGAGCAGATTTGCAATTCACCCCCCGGCTCTCCTGTGCAGATTGTTATATTCAGTTTATCTTTTTGCATTTGAAGACTTGAATAGATGTGAAACGGTGTTCCTTCGTAGGTAATTGGTTTGTTCCATACGACATCTTTAATCTTACATATAGTGCTCTCAGCAGCTATTTCCGCGGAGACAAGAGCCATTTCAAGATATGCTGCTCCCGGTAAAACAGGACGCCCAGAAACAAGGTGATCAGTGATAAAAAATTCAGAGCCGGTAATATTTGTTTTAAACTTCAAGCTCTTTAAAGTTGACAAATTTTCGCTTAACAAAGGGTGAAGCTGCTTTTCCAGTTCAACGTTTTTGATTTTCTGTCTGAACCAGTAACTCTCCCTTGCAAAGGGGTAGGATGGCAACGGCATTTTGTTATATGTTTTATTGAATATTTGCCGCCAATTCACTTTTGCTCCCTCGGCCCACCATTGAGCCACCAATTCCTCTTTACCGCTTTGAATAGCCTCTAGAAGAAGCTCTTCAGTTATAACTGTGTATTTCTTTTTATTTTCATTGATAAATACGCCTTCTTGTTTCTTGTTAAACTCAAGGAAGCTGATGTATTTGTCTCTTAACTCTCTTATATCAGAAGCACATATAGCGATTCTTTCTTCCATTTCTTCGCGCCCGTTTTGCAGCGTACTTGCCATATCAGTCAGATTAACCGAAACTTCTTTTCTGATTGCATGATCCAAATACTGAATCATCAGCTTAATATAGTCGAGCAATTGATCTTTGGTTTTCGCTGACAACACAAAAATGTGGTTTCTTCCACTTTCCGATATTCTCCTGTTCTTATCTCTGTATTCTTCTAAAACAATATGTGCATTTACACCTCCAAATCCAAAAGAGCTAACACCTGCTCGCATTGGTATGTCAGCGTACAGTTCATCTTTCATTCTTTTCCATTTTTCATTTGTATCTGTTATATAAAATGGTGTGCCATCTAGTTTGATATATGGATTAAGTTCAGAAAAATTAACAAGCTCAGGGAGTTTTTGGTACTTAAACGCCAATAATACTTTGATCACCCCAGCTATTCCAGCAGCCGTTTCTAAATGACCTATATTTGTTTTAACGGAGCCTATCCCGCAAGACTTTTGTTCAGTAAAAGGAATGCCCCATTCTTCATATAATGTTTTGAATGCTTTTACAATGCTGTTTACCTCAATTGGATCGCCAAGGCTTGTCCCTGTCCCGTGAGCTTCAATATATCCGACCGTTGCAGGACTGACACCGGCTTTCCTCCAAGCTTCAGTTAATAAATCTACCTGCGCCTTCGGATTTGGTGCAGTCAAGGAATTGGCGTGTCCCCCATGGTTTATCGCTGTTCCTTTAATCAGGCCATATATGTGATCCCCATCCGCTTGTGCTTTACTGAGCGGTTTAAGCAATACCGCCGCTGCTCCTTCACTTCTCACATAGCCGTCCGCTCTTCTATCAAACGTTTTACACTTTCCGTCTTTTGCCAGCATACCTGCTTTGTCGAAAGCTATAAACAGGGTCGGGCTTGTCATAATATGAACGCCCCCTGCAATGGCCATGTCAAATTCTCCCCTCTGAATTCCCTCTGCCGCACGATGCAGCGCAACCAATGAACTGGAGCAAGCCGTGTCAACCGGTTCGCTTGGGCCCGTAATATTCAGCAGATAAGAGATTCGATTCGCCAATATACAATGATTTAGGCCCGTAGCTGTCTGTGCCTGAATCGGGGTAAGATTTTCACTGAGACGTTCAGCATAGTCTGTTGTAGCAACACCTGCAAATACAGCGGTTTTAGTCCCTGCCAAATCAGAAGGTTTATAACCTGCATCTTCTATTGCCTTCCAAACTGTCTCTATAAAAATCCTTTGCTGTGGATCCATTAATTCTGCTTCCGCAGGAGAAATTCCGAAAAACAAGGGATCAAATTTATCTGCGTCGTTTATAAATCCCCCTCTTTTTATATTCGTTTTATTTCTCTCTTTTATCGGATCACCATCAAATTCTCTCCAGTCCCAGCGGTCTTCAGGAATATCTGTAATCAAATCACGGCCCTTTTCGATTTGTTCCCAAAGTTCCTCTATTGTGTCTGATTGAGGGAATCGTCCGCTTATCCCCACTATTGCAACAGGCTCATTTAACGTGCCTTCTGCTTCACTGTTTTCTTCCGAAGAGGTAAGATCAAGATCAGCATATCCGTCATCATAATCCAAAGACGGTTCCACTTCGTCTGTTTTTTCAGCGTCTGTTTTGGAAGAAGAATCGGTTGAAAAACTGTAACTGTCCCCATACTGATCTATTAAATAACCTGCAACTTCATCTAACGAATTGTATTCAAAGAAAATGGAAGGCAGCAGGTCTGTTCCATACCTTTGATTAATTTCATTTCCAAGCCTTGTAAAAGTGATAGAATCAAACCCGTATTCACCAAATGAAGTTTCTCCTTCTATTTCTTGCCTTTCTATCTTCAAAAGAGCTGAAATGATATGTGCAATTTCCTCTTTCAGATATTCTCTGGTGTTCTTATTCTCATGATCTAATAGATTATTCTGCACCTGTTCTTGTGAACATTCATCATGTATATAATCAAGCAATTCATAAAAATCATAAAAATCAAAAAACTGGGATGGCATTATTGAAATTCCTAATGATTCGTTTAATTCATTACCCAGCATTGTAAACATAATTGAATCAAATCCATATTCACTTATAGGCAGCTCAAAATCAAATTCACTTTCATTAATCTTCAATACGGTGCATATAATGCGTGCCAAAGTGTTTTTCAGTGAAGATATAGTTCTATCTGGCTCATTATTTTCTTCAATGGCTTCTCTATTACCTTTTTCTTCGGCGATACCTATGATTCGCTCCAATTTTAATTCATTGCCGCTAAATACCATGATTTGATGTTCACACCCTGTCATTGCTTTATCAAATGCTGATAGACCCTCTTGTTCACCTAAGGACAACATCCCAAAATGTTCATATAGAAATCTCTCTGAGTGTCTGTCAACTTGCATGCCGCCTTCTTTCCATAACGGCCAATTAATAGAGAGTGTCTTTCCAGGTTTGTCTTCAGCTACTCTCAGCTCCGCAAAATAATCCATGAAACGATTAGCATAAGCATAATCCGTCTGTCCCGCATTCCCTATTTTTGCACTAGTTGATGAAAACAGGACAAAAAAGTCCAGTGGCTCTTTTTCAGTGTACTGATCAAGCCAAATCGTACCATGTACTTTGCTTGCTAAGACAGCTCTCACATCCTCTTCACGTTTGTTAATGAGTAATGAATCTCTTATAACGCCCGCGCTGTGTATAATGCCCTTTAAAGATCCTAGTTTGCTTTTTATAAGATTTATCAGATCAGCGGTATTTTTTTCCTCAGAAATATCAGTCTTAACATAAAAAATTTCCGATCCGGAGGCTTCCAGTTCTTTTATACGCCTGACAGATTCCTCAGAAAGTTCTGACCTCCCTATCAACACTATCTTTATTCTGCCTTTTTGTATAAGGTGCTTGGCAAATATCAGTCCTAGTCCGCCTGCTCCTCCTGTAATGAGATAAACTCCATTTTCTTCCACTTCAACTTTTGAAATGCCGTTCGTATATTTAATACCGACGGACTTCTTCACGTATCTGATTCCATCTACATATCTGATTTCTGTGGAGCCGCTGTCGCTAGCAACACTTTCTTTTACGATGCAGTCCAACTCCGGGAAAAGGCCATTCGGTAGCAACTTCTGCCCGCTGCATATTTCAATATTTCTCCCTGTAATCATAGGCTGTTCTAGATGAAGCGCCTGAAAAAGACCGCTTAACGCCATTTGATAAGGTAAAACTTGATTTTTTTCTGTAAAAAACACATGAGATATTTTTATTTTATTTTTTGGCTTCACTGACATAAGTGCTTTCGTTATATAGAAAACCGGAAAAACAGCCTCATCAAGTTTACTTTTAATATCATGCGAGATTTTCGTTTCGGGACTCTTTCCAAACAAAACCACATGTCCGATTGTTACTTGCCTTCGCGTAAGAATCCCCAGCAGTGTCTTGTAATCGTCAAGTTTATGACTATTCAGCTCATATGAATAGATTCCCTTTTCTTTAAATTGGTTCCCAGCTCGGACAAAGATTAGCTTCAGGCCAATGCTTTCATACGCATTGCGAATGTGCTGCTCTGTTATATCGTCATGGAGCACAAAAGCCAAACAGGTGTTTGAACGGCAGATTTCATCTGAATGGTGATTAAATTCCTGAACCCATTTGTCCTTATAATAACTGATAGAATGCTCCGTTTTTACAATTTGATTGTGCTGTGGGCTCTTTAGTGCTTTGAGAGCTAAGTTTCTCAGTTTCAAACTTACTTGGCCTTTATCATCCATAAACATAATATTGAATCTTTTTACAGATGAAACATTCTTTTCATCAGCTGGTATGACATAAGCATAACCGCTATCCGAAGGAGCACTCAAAATCTCCAGCTCTCCTAATTCAAAAGGCACATATGCCACTTGACCGCCATCATGCTCAAGCGTAAATCCGATAGTTGACTGGAAAATACCGTCTAACAAACATGGATTCAGCATTCCTCTGGCTCCATTTAACTGCAGATTGTCAGCAAGAGATATGCGTGAAAGAACCGCGTTTGGAAGGATAAACAGCTGCTTAATCACTTGGTAACTGCTACCATAGTCCAAGCCTGCCTGCTTAAAGCTCTTATAGCACTCATCACCATTGATTGTGCTTTTTTGCTCCTTTAGCAAATTATTCAATTCAAATCGTTCTATTTCACGTGCTGCTTCTGCCTCGTAGAACTTAAGTTTACCTTGTGAATGAACAGCGGTTTCAGAATGCAAATTACTTTTTACTATAAACCTGCTGCTGCCTTCTTGATTGGGTAACAGATCAATAGCAATTGTCTTTTCTTCCTGAACGGTGATTGGAAGTGACCATACGATTTGACTCAACTTCACAACTTGTTTTCCATTTAATCTCTCTGCTGCTTCTCTTGCGGCTTCAATGACCGCAGCTCCCGGTAAAACAAACTCGCCATTTATGATATGGTCTTTCAGATAATAATCAGAACTTGACAGCTTTTTGTTAAACCGGCTTTCTCCCTCTGAAAAATTAAACAAAGGGTCTGGATCGACCAATTCTTTTTTCTGCATATGAACAGACTTCGAAACCCAAAGTTTATTCTTTAAAAAAGGATATGTGGGAAGCGCAATTTTGCTTGCAGCTCGCTCAATATGGATATCTTCCCATGCCAAATCTCCCCCTGAGACCCAATATTCAGCCATCTCTGCCATTGTTCGTTTATCCGCCTTCATTTGTATACCGTTTTGTTTTTGTCTTCGCTTCTGATTGATCTTTTTTCCTCTGAATATACTTTGATCTGTTTCCCCATTAATGTACTTATTCAGTTTAGAGATTAAATCATAGACATCTTTTGATATAATGGCGAGTCTTTCAGACATAGGCTCACGTCCATTCAGGAGCGTAAAAGCAATATTTGAAAGACCTACGTTTTTGTAAAGTCCCTCTTGCTCGTAAAAATCACTGACTTGTTTCTTATTTTGTTCCAAAAAGCGTTCTGCCGTAAAATCTTCTGTATCTTGCGGCTGCCTGCTTCTTAAATTGTAAAAATTATAAATTTCATCAATCCATGACATGAACAGGTCTGACTGCCAATCAAGGCTTTTCGCAGTCATTATGTCAACGCCGCATTTTTCAGCTGCTTGTTTAAACTCTTCCTTAACTGCCTGCAGTAGAGAATGGTCATGTTTTTGATTGGCCCTTTGGAGATACCCTGCAAGCTGTTTTGCATACTCTTGTAAACTTAGCGGATGTTTTGCTGAAAGTACAATAAGTTCTTCACCTTCCTGCCAGCTGGTATCAGAAATTTCAGGAGGCTCGTACTCTTCAACAAGGATATGTGCATTTGACCCACCAGCTCCAAAAGAGCTTAGTCCTGCTCGCCTTGGGTATGTTTTTTCGGGATTTTTCTCATCAGTAAGCTTCACCCACTCAGATGTTTCCTGCTGAAGATAGAACGGTGTCTCGTCAAGATGAATATCTGGATGTATTGGCTCAGCATGAAGTGTGGAAGCTATTTTTTTATATTTCATCTGTAATATGATTTTTGTCAGGCCAGCAATACCTGCTGCTGCTTCAAGATGACCTATGTTTGATTTAATGGACCCAAGCGAGCAATATGATGACTCGTCCGTATATTCTCTAAAGGCTTTTGTCAAGCCTCTGACTTCAATTGGGTCACCCAGCGGGGTACCTGTGCCGTGGGCTTCAATATAGCCGATGCTTCTTGCGCTCCAATCAGCTGCAGCAAGAGCCTCTTGAATAAGGCTTGCTTGAGCTGCTGGATTAGGAACGGTATAACCGTTCGTTTTCCCTCCATGGTTGATTGCTGTCCCTTTAATCACTGTGTACACCGTATCATTATCCCGTATTGCATCTTTCAGCGGTTTCAGAATAACTGCTCCTACACCTTCTCCGGGTACAAAACCGTCACCCCCTGCACCAAAGCTCCTGCACTGCCCTGTCTTTGAAAGCATCCCCATTTGACAGCGGTACAAGTAGTCCGACGGATGTAAATACAAGTTAACTCCCCCGGCAACAGCAATAGAGCACTCACCTTTTTTTAAGCTTTCACACGCCATATGGATTGCAGTTAATGATGAAGAACAAGCTGTGTCAACAGGTACACTTGGCCCTGTAAAATCAAATGTGTAAGAAACTCTGTTCGCAAGAGACCATGGAAACGAGTTTGGGATCACAGTATTTTTATCTGTCGGTATTCGTTCACCGAGCAGTTTATAAGAATTAGTCGTGACTCCAGCAAAAACCCCAACATGTTTTCCCGCTGTTTTTTGCAAACGATTCAGGGTATACCCCGAATCTTCAAACGCCTTCCACACAGTTTCCAGAAAGATACGTTCCTGAGGATCCATGGCTTCTGCTTCTCTTGGCGATATATGAAAAAACAAAGAATCAAATGAATCTACACTCGGTAAAAAACCGCCCCATTTACAATAAATCTTTCCCTCTTGGGCTTTAGCAGGATCAGAATCATAATAAGCGTGGGCATCCCAGCGTTCTATCGGAACTTCTGTGATAGTATCTTTCTTTTGAGATAATACATCCCATAATTCCTCGATGTTCTCCGCACCGGGATATCGCCCGCTTATGCCGATGACAGCTATACCATCGTGTTTTTCTTTCTCCTTCATTACAGGCGCAAAATGTAATTGAGCCGGATTAACAGCTGGAGAACTCTGAATTGGTTTTTCTTTCTCTTTCGCAGGAAATAAACTTTCCAGCCGATCCGGATATTCCTTTATGAGATAGTCTGTCAAGTCTGTGATGGTCTGGAACTCAAATAAAAGCGTTTTTGAAATAGCTCCTAGAGCCTGCTCCAACTTTGAATTGCATTGATGTATCATGACCGAATCCATCCCATATTCAGCTAAGTGCACAGAATGGTCTATTTCCTCAGGTTTAACACCAACTTCGGCTGAAATAATGCTTGCTAAAAATGATCTCGTTTGTATTTTCACATCATCGGAAGCCAACTGAGTTGTGTCGCTTATTTGTGTGTAATTCGTTTGAAATCGCTGCTCCATAAATTGTTCAAAACGGTCTGAATCTCCGCAGACTGCAATATTATGCAGCTGTCCGGACATCACAATCTGGGCGAACCAATCCGCCCCATCTTCAGAAGACAATTCTTCAAGACCGGAATCACGAAAAAGTGATGTTCTCGCCTGATCTGATATACCCACTCCCATTCCGGTTTCTTTCCATAACGGCCAATTGATTGTTAAAGTACGTCCGTTACGCTGAGATTTTTGACGCTTCTGTTCCCTATACTCAGTAAAGTAGTCCAAGAAGCTGTTTGCATATGCATAATCAGTCTGACCTTCGTTTCCTGCAATAGAGACCACTGATGAAAAAACAGCGAAAAAGTCCAAGTCAATCTCCTTCGTTGCATTATCCAAATACAACGTTCCATGCACTTTCGGAGCTATGACTTCTGAAAGCTCTTGCTTTGTTTTTTGAAAAAGGAATGAATCTCTGATAACTCCCGCACAATGAATAATCCCGCTAAGGCCTGAATATCGTTCCATAATATCATCGACCAGTTTTATTACGGTTTCTTTATCTGATATATCTGCCTGCATATAAAAGACTTTCGCATTAAATTGATTTAAATATTCCAACAGCTTCTGTTTTTTCCCGCTTAATGGAGAACGTCCTGACAGGATGATTGTGCATGTTTCGGATTTTGCACAATACTCAGCAATTTTACTGCCAATCCCCCCTAATCCACCTGTAATTAAGTACACTTTATCTTTTCCGGGATATTGGACTGGGGAGAAGTTCGTTTTAGTTTTCTTCTCTAATACCTGGACATGCCTTACGCCGTCTTTGTACATAATGTTTATATTATGGTCCGGGGCTGCATCTATTTCTTTGTATAAGACATCTGACTCTTCAGAATACGAAGTTGACATTGAGCTATTTGTAAAGCGAATCGCCTTGCAGCATAGCTCAGGATATTCTTGCTTTACTGACTTAAAAAAACCGCCGATCCCTTCAAAACAGGGCAGTCTCTTTTCCTTATCATCACTGAATACATATATAAGCCGCACCTTGTTTATAAGGTTTTCACTTATTAATGCCTTTGTCAGGTAAAAAACGGAGTATATTCCTGTTTGCAATGCTTCATCAAATTCTGATTGTTTGTCAGCCCATGCATGCAAAATCGAATCAGGTACTGCATTTTTTTGCTTTAACAATCGAATCAGGCTTATATAATCTTCAGGGTTTTCTCTATTTATTGTGAACACATCATCGCTTATTTGCTCAAAACGATCACCTTTCGTGACAAGATATACAAATGAGTTCTCTCTCTCTTGCAATACTTCCGAATACCTTTTATGATCCGAAAAAAGCAAAATCGTACCCCTTTGTCCATCAGTGAGAACTTCCGACAACGGTGATTCCTTCCATACCGATGCATATAATGACCGCTTTATATTCTCCACAGAAAATGCGTCTGTTTTTGATATTTCAGATTTCAAATCAAAATGATAGCGTTCAAATGGATAAACAGGCAAAACCGCTTTTTTCTTATTGTGATCACCCAGTCTTGCCCAAACAATCTCTTCTCCTTTTAGCCACATTTGCATAAACACCTGATAAAGAGACTCATCAGCCGATTTGCTGGGCTCAAAATATGCTTCATGCTTAATATTCATCGCAAGAGGCAAGGTTCCGAATTGAAAGGTGAAAAAGTTAGGAATTTCAATATCTCTATTCGGCTCAATTGTTTTTTCCGATATTTTTAGAACAAGGTCAGTTATCTCTTGATTTAAATCCTGTATTTGGTTGTGATCAGCCATTAATGGAAATCGGTCTTTTTCATAAAAATCGGACGGTGCCTGTTGTAAATACTTAACTGCCTGTTTTATTCCTTCCGGTTGCTTCAATAACATGCTCATAACAAGCTCTTTAGACAGCACACCGTCATCAATTAGGTACAAGAGTTCTTGAGAATATCGGTTTTCTGATAAGCCTTCTTGCTCTGTTAAATCCCATTTCTTATAGAGTCTTTGCAAAGAAGCAAGGATTGCTACTAACGTTACTACTTCCTCATCCGTCAGCTTTTCTCCGCTAAATCCTGATTCATCAATAATATTCTTCAAGACACTGATTTGCTGAGAGTGCGCCGACTTTTCCCATTCCTCTATGTAGCCTTTAAATGTATATTGATGTTTAAGAAGTAATTGTGCTTTTTTCCGTAAATGAATCGCAGATTCAACTGAGAAATGAATACCATTCAGTAACACCCTGATATAATTCTCATCCAACTGAACTGGAAAATAGGTTTTTGCGGTATACGGACTCAGAAACGGAATGGCCGGCGGATCACAAAATAATGCCGCTGTCTTCTCAACATTCGCGATAAAAGCGTATACATTTTCAATTTTTAGTATACCGGCTACAGCAAGAGCAATAAAATACCCGTCTCCAACACCGGTAATAACGCTTGGTCTAAAACCTGCAGTCAGCATGCTTTTTACTATTGCAGTATTGATAACTACAGAATACAGTCTGGATTTTTCAGTTGTCCATTTCTCTTTAAATGTATAATCTTCAGTCGAAATGCCTTGCAGCATTTTCTCTACTTCTTTTTCTATATTAGGGAATACCCTTTTAATCACTGTAAATTGTTTGTAGCTTTCCCACTTTAAGTCACCAATAACAAGTATCCACTTACAATCATTTTTCTTATGAATCGTCAGTCCATTTTCAATATGCTTACTTAATTCGGCCTTGCTGTCTGCTAATATACCTGCTCTATACTCAAACATTGCTCTGCCGGTCAGAAGCGTGCTGCTAATTTCTTCATGTGAACATTTTTGAAATTCCTCGGGCTCGCCGGAAAATGATTTCCACTGCTGTAACATTTGCTCCATGCTTTTTTCACTTTTTGCAGAGAAAAGAAACGGTTGTATTTTACCGTTACAGCTTGCTTTTAATACTTCTTTGTGTATAAATTCTTCGATAATGACATGAGAGTTAACGCCCCCAAAGCCGAAAGAACTTATTCCCGCTCTAAGCGGTTCTCCGTCCGAAGCCTGCCAATCACATGAATTTCTTGCCAGAACAAATGGTGTTTTTTCAAATTGGATAATTGGATTCACCATATTTATATTTAGCGTTTTCGGTATCCTTCGATGTTTCATCATCATTAACACTTTAATTAATCCTGCCATACCGGCTGCTGCTTCCAAATGACCGATATTCGTTTTGACACTTCCGATCCGGCAATATTGTGTATGATCAGTATATTGCATATACGCTTTTGTCAAAGCTTCAATTTCGATTGGATCGCCCAAAGATGTTCCCGTGCCGTGTGCTTCAACATAAGAAATCGTTGAAGCATCTACATTGGCACTTTTTAAAGCAGCTAAAATGACTTGACATTGAGCATCCACACTGGGCGCAGTAATTGAACGGGTTTTCCCCCCATGATTTACAGCTGTTCCTTTAATAATACCGTAGATATGATGACCGGCTTTTACTGCTTCATCCAGTCGTTGAATCAATAAAACTCCAGCGCCTTCGCCAGGAACATAGCCGTTTGCAGCCGCGTCAAAACTCTTACATTTACCATCGGGGCTCAGCATTCTGGCCTTTGAGAATGATATGTATTTCCAAGGCTGAAAATTTAAATTCACACCCGAAGCAATGGCAAAATCGCTTTCCTTTTCCCTCAGTGATCTAACCGCTTCATCCAGAGCAACAAGCGATGACGCGCATGCAGCATTTACAGACATGCTTTTTCCTGTAAAATCAAATGCGAATGAAATGCGGTTGGAAAGAATAGACTCAAAGCTCCCCAGACAAGCATAGCTGTCTATTTCCGAATCAGCACAGCCCATCTGACGATAGTCAGAGTTCATAATACCTGTAAAGACAGAAGTAGTTTTATCCTGAAGCTCACTCAATGATACTCCTGAATCTTCAATGCAGCGCCATGTCTCCTCTAATAGAATTCTTTGTTCAGGATCCATGTTTTTTGCTTCACGGGGAGAAATATGAAAGAATTTATGGTCGAAGTGTCTGGCCTGTTCAATAAATCCTCCCCATTTACTGATACTTTTATTTGGAATGTTGATGTCAGCAGAATAATATTGTTCAGGGTTCCACCGTTCAAGCGGCACTTCTCGAATCGAATCTTTACCGCTATGTATATTCTCCCAGAATTCATGATAATTATTAGCATCAGGAAATCTGCATGAAATTCCTATAATTGCTATATCAGATGATTTATACGAATTATGTCTCCCAGTCTTTTTATTCAAATGATGAACCATTCGTTTCGAGCAGCCCCTCTCTTTATTGAAATATCGTGTTCAATCGATGCCTTAGTAAGTTTTCTGCTTCAATCATTATCTTTTCACCAATTTCCCCAACATGCCTGTTTCTCCATGCTTCTAATTCTGTTCCCTTCACCCACTGATTAAAAGCACCCAGAGACGGACCGCAATGCACCTGATAATCCACCCTTCTTTTTTCGTCCCCTTCCAATGCAAACAAACTGGCTTTTCGCAAATACCACTTAAAAATTAATAACATCTTAAATTTTGGATTATGGTCCGCTTTTTCAACTAGATTTGGATATGTTCTTTTAATGTCTTCATAGATTTCATCAAAAGTTTTTTTGAAATACTTAGTTTCTAACTGGATCTTTGTTTTATCATCTATCTCATCGAGAGACTGAAATTGCTGATACAATTGCTGCAATTTATTTGCTCTGACAGGGAACAACATTCCCCTTTTCATTACCTGAACCTTTGCGCCGTACTCAAACATAGCTTCGGAAGGTGCATAAGCAGTATCCTGTATTTCTATTTCACTCAATAATTCTTTGACAGATTCACTTGTGCCGGACTCAGCTGTACATTGATTGATAGACCCTGTCATAACAAAATCAGCTCCCATTAAAAAAGCAGAGGCTGCTGCTTCGGGAGTTCCTATACCTCCGGCAGCTCCAATTCTAATTCTCTTTTTATAGTTATTCGTTTTCATCAAATCGTCACGCATTCTCATAAAAAACGGAAGCATAACTGATAATGCTCCTTGGTCAGTATGACTGCCGGAATCCGCTTCAATGATCATATCCTCAGCTACAGGAATTCGGCTTAACCATTCTACTTGTTGTGAAGTTAAAATGCCCTGTTCGGCCATTTTCTCGACTATGTTTGCAGGAGCTGGACTCAGAAACGCCGCTGCAACTTCCGGTCGGGACACTTTTGCAATGATTCGATTATAAGGCATGACTTGACCATCTTTGTCTTCCTTTAGCTGTTGCGCTTTGTAATAAATTAATGCCTCATTAACGGAAAGGTACGAAGACGCTTCTATTACCCTTACATCATGTTTTATATATAAATCAATCAGCTGTTTTTCTTTATCTTGATTATCTGGTTCCGATTGAATATTCATTCCATAAAACTGATTTTTTTCGAGTCCATTCTTAATCGAAATAATCGCTTGCTCAATATCCTCAATTTCTAAGCCTGCAGTTCCGAAAAAACCCATCATTCCTTTTTCACCAAGACGGATGATCATTTCAGCTGAAGAAATTCCTCTATGCATGCCCCCTGCCAAATATGCATATTTCAAATTATAATTATTTTTGAAAGATTGATCTCCCAGTTGAGATTCTGGAGTATTTTCCTCGGTGGATCCTTTCTCTGGGATGGTTTCTGCCGTCAGCTCTATTCCAGCATTTATATCATCATCTTCAGGAATAGAATCAACGACCTCAGGTGCATTGATGATAATTGGCAGCTCATTTTTTTGAATGGTTTGTGTCAACTTCGTCAGGATGTTGCCCGGTCCAACCTCTTTAAAAGCAGTTACACCTTGTCCCATTAGGTATCTGATACTTTCAGTCCATTTTACTGAATGTGTTATTTGTTCAATCAAGTTATGTTTAATGTCTTCTTGCTTATAAGGTCTAGCTAAATAGTTTGATATGACCGGAATGTTTAATTTCGAAAATTGAAAGGGTTCGATAAATTTGGCAAAATGCTTTTTCGCATCCTCCATAAAACGAGAATGAAATGCTCCCCCGACTTTCAGAACAACATATGCCGTTGCCCCCGCTTGTTCAAAATATACGGCTGCCCGCTTTATGTCCTCGACTGCCCCTGCTATCACAATTTGAGACGACGTATTGTAATTAGCAATATCTATTTGATCAAAATTAAACTGTTTAAGGACCTCTCTTATTTTATTTTCATTGAGTCCAATGACAGCCGCCATTCCGCCTTGTGAAGACGCACTCATTAACTCTCCTCTTTTTGCAACTAATTTGAGTCCTGTTTCAAAATCAAAGACACCCGCTGCAAATAAAGCTGTATATTCGCCGAGACTGTGTCCTGCTGTAAAATCCGGGGATGCTTTCCCCTCTTTTTTGAGCTTTAAATATTGAAGTGCACTCACTGTATAAATCGCAGGTTGTGTATATTTCGTATCAGTTAACTTGTTGTCTATGTCTGATAGGCATAAATCCTTTATGGAATACCCTAAAATAGCATCTGCTCTATGAACCAGATCACTAAACTCATTAAATATGTCTCCACCCATTCCTTTAAATTGTGCACCCTGCCCAGGAAAAACATAAGCTAGCATTTGTTTTTCTCCTCCTGTCCCATATTTCTGCCTTTGTTCTTCAATACGTTTGATTATCTGTCCCATGCGATTGATCTCATTTCCAAACGGACTCAACATTGCATGAAACGACGATTTTGAATAATCTGCAGCACTCTCTTCGGCAATCCCTGCAAGACTGCCGGAGGGACTTATATCGATATAGAATGCTGGGTTTCTTTTTTCATTAAAATCAACTGCATCCAGAAATCGAATGGGCTCTCTTATTACATCCCAATAGTAGTTTTCTGGAATATTTTTCAGTTCCTTACCGTACAACGAAGAGATAAAAGTAATATTTGGTTTTTTTAAAACTATATGTTTCATATATTCTTTAAACTTTCGTGCCGCACCATCAATCAATTCGGAATGAAAACCAAAACAAACAGGCAATTTTTGACTTACAATTCCTTTTTTCTGCATTAAAGAGGAAACTTGCTCTAATTCATTTATTTCTCCGGAAATAACGAAATGATTACGGCCATTTACCGAAACCAAACTGGTGTTTCGGCGCAAAAAATCCTCAGTTTCATATAACAAAGGCTCACCCAGCACAGCCATCATTCCGCCTTGCTGACAGTATTTTTCTAAAGTTTCCGCCTGTTTTAAAACACACTCCATCGTATCCTCAGGCGACAGTATTCCCGCCACAGCTCCTGCCGCAAATTCTCCTAAACTCATTCCGATAACTCCGTCTGGCTCGATACCTTTTTGGATCAATGTTTGTGCAGCAGCGTATCCTATCATATAAATCGCCGGATGAGAGTATAGTATATTGCTAAAATTAGAATTTCTCCTTTTTTCGTCATATATATATTCGATGATTGAGTACCCCTTAAGCTCGATAGCAACGGCATCAAGCCGGTGCATTGTTTCCCAAAAAACTGTGTCCGTTCTAAAAAGCTGTTTGCCCATTCCCCAGTATTGGGACCCTTGCCCTGAAAACATAAAAATGTTGGATTTTTGCATATTATTTTATCTCCCCAGAATCCTCTTTGATTTAAGCGCTACCAACTTTGAAAACAGAAAAAAAACCTTTTATATTGAATAAAAGGTTTAAAGTTTATGTTTGAATGAAATTCGCGGCCAACTGCAAAACGGTACAATTCATCGATCAATTAGACTCTCATTCAATAATTATCAGAATATTAAGTTAATTCAATTCATAATTTTATTTTTTTCGACTAGAATACATAATGAGTTTTCCCCAACGTGCCGCAACAACGATTGGTTTTATGTCGGTTTATCTCTAAATGAATTCTAGAATATTATTTACACATTGTCAACATCAAATACATATCAATCTTAGCTAAACCGCCTTTTTACGGGCAGCTTAGCTCATCTAGTATCAACTTATGTGCTTAATATTAATTCACCCTATGTTACCTACAAAACAGTCTTTCTTTCTCTTTGTTGTAATCATCAGTAGAAGTATTGAATTCTTCCGTTTGTTTATACACTTTTTCGTAAACTGAATTCACTTTATCAATTTGCTCTGCAAGTTGAACGAATGTCGTCTTTTTATCCTTTATCTGATTGTATAGATCTTTTTCATATAAAATAGCCTTTTTATAGTTATGATACATCGAGTCATAAGAGGCATATCTTTTTTCCATTAATACAATTACTCGATTCGCTAATATTTTTACTTTCTTATCTTTAATTGCCTCAGCTGATTTTTTTGCTGATTCAAATTCTTTTTTAGAATCCATAATACTATCTTTTTCTGCTTCCAAGTGTTTCTTGCGCTGTTTTGCATTACTGAGAGCCTGATTAGCTATTGAGACAACTTTTTGGTAATCATCTATATTTAGTTTAAGCGCGCTGTCGTAAAGCTTATGCTCTTTTTTTTCCAATCTTTTTAAAGCCTTTTGTTCTTTTTGAAACGGCTTTTCTAATTGTACGGTTTTTTCCAGCGAATCATGAAGCATTTCAAACGGTTGCTTTCCACAACCGGTAAGCAGTATACTTACTGCCCCAATTGCTCCCATGCCCACACACATTCGTTTCAGAAAATTTTTCATACTAAATCCCCCAATTTCAGACACTTTCCACTATAGATGTCTAAGCGCCATTTGACAATAGTTCAGTCACAATTACTTTTCTAGAACTTCGGATGTACCCGTCAGTGAATTGTCATAAAGATCGCGCAAAAAGTTGAAGAAAACAAGGCGGATGACCATACAACTTTTTTGTTTTTACATAGGTTATAGTAGACGCTATGCCTACTTCTAAAGGCTCTGGCGTAATTAAAAGAGGAGGTTTTGTAATATGTATGGATATGGTTACGGCGGAGGCTGCTGCAGTTATGGTGGTTACGGATATGGCGGTTATGGCTACGGCCGCACCTTTGCGCTAATCGTTGTTTTATTCATTCTGTTAATCATTGTCGGAGCTGCTTATTTAGGCGGAGGCTGTTGCTAATTACACAGCTTGAACTTGACCAGCCATCTTCGGCTGGTCATTTGTTTCGTTGCACCTTTGTGAAGAAATCCGATATAATTTACATATTAAGCTTTAGGAGTGAAGTTTCTTGATTACTATGGAAAACATCGTACGTGACGGCCATCCAGCCCTCAGAGAGACAGCCGAACCTGTTGAACTGCCTCCGACTGATGCAGAAAAACAGCAGCTGGCCGACATGATCGAATTCGTTAAGAACAGCCAAAATCCTGAATTAGCCGAAAAATACAAGCTGCGTCCAGGCGTAGGGCTCGCAGCTCCTCAAATTAATATCAAAAAACGAATGATCGCTGTTCATGCGGAAGATGCTTCCGGTAAGTTATACAGCTATGCTTTGTTTAATCCTAAGATCGTCAGCCACTCTGTTGAAAAAAGCTACTTAACAAGCGGCGAGGGCTGCCTGTCTGTTGATGAAGCGATTCCCGGTTATGTTCCCCGCTATGCTCGCGTCAGAGTAAAAGGAACAACCCTTGAAGGCGAAAACATTGATATCCGTTTAAAAGGATTTCCGGCTATTGTGTTTCAGCACGAGATTGATCATTTGAACGGCGTTATGTTCTATGATCATATTGATAAGGAGAATCCTTTCAAAGAACCTGAAAATGCAATCGCGATTGAGCGCTAAAAAGAAAAACGGCTGGCACAGTGCCAGCCGTTTCTTTATTTTAAAAGACCTAATTCTTTCACAGCGTATGCAATTCCATCCTCGTCTACTGGCTTTGTTACAAAGTCCGCGATTTCTTTCAATTCAGGAACAGCATTTCCCATAGCTACACCTGTCCCGACATACTCAATCATTTGCAGATCGTTTAATCCGTCGCCGAAAGCATATGTATCGCTGATATCAAACGGTAGACGCTCGATCACTTTTTTGATCCCTTCCGCCTTCGAACCTCCATGCGGCAGAACATCAGTCGAATACTCATGCCAGCGCACTAAATCAAATTCAGGAAAAGCGGCATAAGCTTTTTCTTCTTCATCCTGGCAAAATAAAAGAAGCTGAAAAATTTCTTTACCTTCATAGAAAAGGTCATCAGTTTCTGGATAATCGGTTTTAAGGCTGCCGATTCCCTCCAAAACATGAGGGTGATCCGCAACAGTCGCTTTCATCGTGTCCTCAGCCATAAACACGACAGGATGTTTGCCCTCTCCCGCCTGCTTTAATAATCGCCTGATTGCCTCCTCAGACAGCGGATTTTTATAAATTACTTGATTTTCAAAGACAACATACTGCCCATTATAGGAAATAAATGAGTGTATGCCCAGCTCCTCCAAAATCGGCTTAACCAAAAAAGGAGACCGCCCGCTGGCAATAAACACATGATGCCCTTGGCGTTGCAGCTCCGCTACCGTTTTTCTCGTACTTTCCGGTATATTCTTGTCATGATCATATATCGTACCGTCAATATCAAAAAAGATTAATTTTGAATCCATTGTAACTTCCCCTTTATCGTCTTGATCTGCAATTCCCACCCTCATCATACAAAAAGATTGCCATTCAGCAAACTATTTCATTCAAAAATCATATTAAATTCCATTAATAACCACGAAAAGTCTTCCTCAACCTCCGTATACTATTTGTATAAAAGAACTCTGGACAAATGTTTATAAAAGGAGGGACTGACAAATGCTGCGCAAATTAAGAAAGAAACTCAGAAAACAATGGAACGGAATGCTCCGCAAGAAAGCCATTGCCTGACAAGGGATCTTTCACTTTTCGAGAGATCCTTATTTTGCTCAAGGCTTTCCTTATATTCCGTTTTCGAATATAATAGAGTAAGCGAGTCTAACATACGGCATTTAAGGAGAGATTTGGATGATTTATAAGGTATTTTATCAAGAAAAGGCTGACGAAGTACCTGTTCGGGAAAAGACAGATTCACTTTATGTTGAAGGCGTATCTGAACGTGACGTCAGAACAAAGCTGAAAGAGAAGAAATTTAATATTGAGTTTATCACACCTGTTGATGGTGCATTTTTAGAATATGAACAACAGAGCGAAAATTTTAAAGTATTGGAGTTATGAGCGGTATGAAATTTGTAAAAAATGATCAGACTGCTGTTTTCGCCCTCGGAGGTTTGGGCGAAATCGGTAAAAATACGTATGCAGTTCAATTTCAGGATGAAATTGTGCTGATTGATGCGGGGATCAAGTTTCCCGAGGATGAACTGCTCGGCATTGACTACGTTATCCCTGATTACACGTATTTAGTCAAAAATGAAGATAAAATTAAAGGGCTTTTTATCACCCACGGGCACGAAGACCACATTGGCGGTATTCCGTACCTGCTCAGACAAGTGAATATTCCTGTTTACGGCGGTAAACTCGCGATCGGCTTACTTCGGAATAAACTTGAAGAGCATGGATTATTAAGACAGACGAAACTGAACATTATTGGTGAAGATGATATCGTAAAGTTCCGCAAAACGGCTGTGTCATTCTTCAGAACAACACATAGTATTCCGGATTCCTACGGTATAGTTGTAAAGACGCCGCCAGGAAACATCGTACATACTGGAGATTTCAAATTCGACTTTACTCCAGTCGGCGAGCCAGCAAACTTGACGAAAATGGCCGAAATCGGAAAAGAAGGCGTTCTGTGCCTCCTTTCAGACAGCACAAACAGTGAGAACCCAGAGTTCACTATGTCTGAACGCCGTGTCGGAGAAAGCATTCATGACATTTTCCGCAAGGTAGACGGCCGAATTATCTTCGCTACATTTGCGTCGAATATCCATCGCTTGCAGCAGGTAATTGAGGCTGCTGTAATAAATGGAAGAAAAGTTGCCGTATTTGGACGCAGTATGGAATCGGCTATCGAAATCGGACAAACTCTCGGATATATTAACTGTCCTAAAAATACATTTATTGAGCATAACGAAATCAATCGTTTGCCTGCCAATAAAGTAACAATTTTATGTACAGGAAGCCAAGGGGAACCGATGGCGGCATTATCAAGAATTGCAAACGGCACACACCGCCAGATTTCAATTAATCCTGGGGATACAGTCGTATTTTCTTCATCCCCTATCCCAGGCAACACAATCAGCGTGAGCCGGACGATCAACCAGCTGTATCGTGCGGGGGCCGAGGTTATTCACGGACCTCTTAATGATATCCATACATCCGGTCACGGCGGACAGGAAGAACAGAAGCTGATGCTTCGTTTAATCAAGCCTAAATTCTTCATGCCGATTCACGGTGAGTACAGAATGCAAAAGATGCATGTCAAACTTGCAACAGATTGCGGCATCCCTGAAGAAAACTGCTTTATCATGGATAATGGTGAAGTATTGGCGCTTAAAGGCGATGAAGCTTCAGTTGCCGGCAAAATCCCGTCTGGTTCAGTATACATTGACGGAAGCGGTATCGGTGATATTGGGAATATCGTGCTTCGTGACCGCAGAATTCTTTCTGAAGAAGGTCTTGTCATTGTGGTTGTCAGCATTGACATGGATGGCTTTAAGATTTCAGCGGGACCTGATTTGATTTCCAGAGGATTTGTGTACATGAGAGAATCTGGCGACTTGATCAATGACGCTCAAGAGCTTATCTCAAACCACTTACAAAAAGTGATGGAACGAAAAACGACTCAATGGTCTGAAATCAAAAATGAGATTACAGACACGCTTGCGCCGTTCTTATATGAAAAAACGAAACGCCGTCCGATGATCCTTCCGATCATTATGGAGGTTTAAAAAAAGATGCACTCTCTTAGGAGTGCATCTTAGATTGTTGACAAAATCCTAAAACGATTTTTAGTTTTAGGATTTTGTCATCTTTTCAGCGTGATTGAAAACCCTTGAATTCTAGGAAGGGCGAGCATCGGAGCACAGCGAATGTTGAAATTCGTGAGCACCGAAGCGCAGGCCTGACAACGAATGCGAGGGTTTGTCGACATGCTGAGATGCACTCACTTTGGAGTGCATCTTTTTTATTGCAATGCAATATGCTGAAATGACTTTACATCAAATAATCCCGTTGTCGTCATTTTGATATCAGGAATGACAGGCAATGCTAAAAACGACAGCGTCAAAAATGGATTAAACCCGCCTGTGAAACCGATTAACGACAATTTATCATGCAGCATCAGTAAGCTTTGATTTACCTGTTCTGCAGATTGGTCGGATAATAACCCCGCGATCGGCAGCGGAACTGAATGAAGCTCTTCTCCATTTTTTATGACCGTTAATCCTCCGCCAATTTCCTGCAGCTTATTAACTGCAGCCGCGATATCGGCATCATTTGTTCCGACTGCAATCATATTATGGGAATCGTGCGAGATGGTTGTAGCAATCGCTCCGCTCTTAAATCCAAATCCTTTCACAACACCAAGCCCGATTTCTTTTAAACCATTATGCCGCTCAACAACTGCAATCTTTAACAAATCGAGCTCAATGTCAGACTCAAAATCGCGAGCATTAGGTGCCTCGACATGTATCAATCGTGTTTCAAGCTGATTTGGAATGATTTGAATCACATTGATCTGCTGCTTTGAATCAATCGGCATATAAAAATTCTGTTTGTTAAGAGGAGCAGCAAGCTTAACAGAATCAAGCAGTGCTGGTTCTGGTGCCGCCGTTGAAGCACAATCTTGATAGATTGCTTTGCTGCCTTCAGCAACAGTCTGTCCTTTTACCATCGTCATTGTGACAGTGACGTTTTCCAGATCAGATACAAAGAGCAAATCAGCGTCAAAACCTGGGGCAATCGCTCCCTTTGTATCTAATCCATAGCATTCGGCTGCGTTAAGGCTTCCTAATTGATAGGCTAAAAACGGATTTAGTCCGGCTTGAATCGCCATTTTCACCTGATGATTCACACTACCCTCTGACAATAAATCATCCACATGCTTATCATCCGTACAGAAGAAGAAACGGCGCGCGTTCTTTTCATTCACAGCCGGCAGCACATTGAGAGTGTTTTTTGCGACTGACCCTTCACGCATCATCACATACATTCCCCTTCTAATACGATCAAGGGCTTCTTCCTTCGTCGTTACTTCATGATCGTTTAAGACCAATGCGGTTCTATATATGTTAATGAGGTCTGTAGATAAACCCGCCAAATGACCGTCTATCCGCTTTCCTGCAACACGGGCATCGAGCAGTTTCTGAACCATATCTTCTTCAGCCTGCTGAACCGACACATAATCCATAACTTCAGCCAGCCCCAATACTTCTTCCTCTTCGTAAAAAGGCTTTAAATCGGCAGCTTTGAGCACTGCGCCTGATCGCTCAAAGCTTGCGGCAGGCACACTGGAGGGGAGCATAAAATGGATATTCAGCGGTGTTTGCCGAGCCTGTTCAATCATGAATGCAATCCCTTTTTCCCCAGATACATTCGCGATCTCATGCGGATCGGTAACAACGGTCGTCACGCCATGCGGTAGTACCGCTTTAGCGAACTCTATTGGTGTAACCATTGATGACTCAATATGTACATGTCCATCAATAAAACCCGGAACAATCATTTGTCCCTCTGCATCAATGATATTTTCGCCTTCATACTCGCCGAGGCCTACAATGACTCCATCTGTAATCGCAATATCTTCATATATCCACTCTTGATTATATACGTCCATGATTTTTCCGTTCTTAATGACGATATCAGCTTTTTGTCTTCGGGCTGAAGCATTCAGCCTATTGACCAGCTCTTCTTTATTCAAATAGGCCCCTCCTCTTTTTTATTATATGGTACAATATGCTATCGGAACGCCTATGCTTAGTCAATAAAATTTTAGGAAATTGACGCTCATTTCATTAAAGTTGTTATATTCTGATAATATTAAAAACCGCCCTTTGGGGACGGCTTGTTTTACTGCTATTTTGTATGAAGAACTCTTTTTTCAAAACGGGAAATGTCTGTAACTGATCCAATGACGATGAGAATATCTTCTTGATGTATAACTTCCGTCGCAAGAGGTGATACGATGACTTCCTTGCCCCTTTTGATGGCTACGATGTTAATACCGTATTTCGCACGAATATCTAAATCGAGAAGCGTATTTCCAGCCAGACGGCTGTTAGCTACGATTTCAACAAGACTATGCTCTTCAGACAGCTCCAAATAATCAAGTACGTTGTTGGACACGATGTTATGTGCAATTCGTTTTGCCATATCGCGTTCTGGGTGGACGATGTGATCTGCACCGATTTTAGACAGCACTTTTTCGTGATAATCATTCTGTGCCTTAACTGTAATGGTATGAACGCCAAGTTCTTTCAGAATGAGAGTCGTTAAAATACTCGCTTGAATATTTTCTCCGATTGCAACAATAACGTGGTCAAAATTTCGCAGACCCAAATTTTTCAGGACAGATTCGTCTGTTGAATCACCGATAACGGCGTGGGATGCGATCTTGGCATACTCGTTGACTTTATCTTCATCGATATCCATCGCCATAACTTCGACGCCTTCTTCGCTTAATGCTTTGCAAATACTGCCACCAAAACGGCCTAGTCCAATTACCGCAAATTCTTTTTTCATAATGGTGCTCCTTTACCTGACTTCATATTGATCAAATTTTATCATATTCTTTTGTAACAGTGTTAATTTCGTTACCCTTTTGGAAGCGAATTCATATGCTGCTTGAGCTTTTCAGCAAACCCCGGTGACAAATACAGCTCCGCTCCGCGTTCAATTTCAATCTGATAGTGCTGAGGTGGGGCAGTTTCCGCTTCTTTTTGGAGGACGAGAAAAGTTAAGCAGTCTGTGTAGCGCCTTCCGCCTGCCTCAACGTCTACAAATGCCGGCCGATACGTAAGAGATTCAACGCCTTCCCTTTTATACAGATAGGAGAGAGCAGAGAAAGGAATACGATATAAAACGCCTTCTGTTGTTCCTCCGTCTTCTATCATATCCGCTCTTGAGCCGTCTTCCCTTTTTAGGGTGAAGCGGGTTGTATAACCTTTTAAAACAGCTCTTCCCACTGGATCTTGAAAATAGTGATCGACTCCTGCCTTTTGAAAGCGGGCATTGTCCATGCAGGACCCATAGGCAAAATAATAAACAGGATTTTGCGATTTACTGATCATCTGATGTTCTTTCCAGTCGCCGCTGCTTATTATCGGAAAGCCGGCACACTCGTCTTTGTTCATAAAATAAACAAGCGCTTTTTTGATCCCGGCATCCGTTTCTACAAGCACCGTTTGTTTATCATAGCCTTGATAAAATTGATCGAGCTTATGTATACACAATTCATCTGCTTCATATACCTCGCCGCATATATAGCCCTCATCTTCAAAAACGGCTGCGGGCCCCTCTTTTGCAGCAAACAGACATCCCTTCGTTCTGGCCTGCTCACTGATACATGCCGATTGTGCAAGCAGATGATGATTTTCTTCATGTTTTCTTAATGTCCCGTATACAAACAGAAGCGAGTTCATCTTCATTTTTCCCCTCTCAGCTGTCTGAAGTTAAAGGCAAAACAACTTGAAAGACGCTGCCTTTTCCAGCTTCACTTTCGATTTTCAATTCCCCGTCATGTTCTTTCAAAATTCTCAAACAAATGGCAAGTCCGAGTCCGGTTCCCTTTTCTTTTGTTGAATAAAAAGGTTTGCCAATCTGTTTCAGCTTTTCCTGCGGCATGCCGTACCCTTCATCTTTGACGCTTATCACTGCATGAGAGGCTGTTTTAGCAGTCGAAATGGTTACGACACCGCCTTTTGGCATTGCCTCAATCCCATTTTTAATGATATTGATAAAGACCTGCTTCAGCTGATTTTCGTCTCCGTTAATCATACAGCCATCTGTCTCTTTGAAATTTTTTTCTATGACGATATTGGACAGAATAGCATTGGTATCAAGCAATGTCGTGACTTGTTTCAGGATCTCGTTGAGCTGATGCATTTTAAATGTGACCGCCTGCGGTTTTGCAAGCAGCAACAGCTCACTGAGCACCAAATCGATTCTTTTAATCTCTGAAAAGATGATGTCAAAATAGCCTTTTCTGTCCGGATATTGTGTTTTCATAATCTGAAGGAAACCGCTGACAGATGTTAAAGGGTTTCTGACCTCGTGTGCAATGCCAGCGGCAAGTTCACTCGTGATTGACAGTTTTTGAGATTCTCTCGCCAGCCGTTCATTAATCTCAATGAGCTCATCTTCAGCCTCTTTCCGCTCAGTAATATCTGACATTGTACCCAGGCTGCCTGTAAATTGGTCATCTCGGTCGTAGTAAAGTTTATAATGAACTTCTCCCCAAAAAATCGTGCCGCTCTTTTTCACGTATTTTGCCGTAAACATGCCAGAAGACGCTTTGTTTTGAATTTGGCTGTTAATGTGGTCGGCTACGTGCTTTTCTTTTATGAAGTAATCATTATACATCGTTCCCATACATTCACTGATTGAAAAGCCGGTTATGGATGCCCACGCTTGGTTTAAATATGTAATTTCGCCTTTTGCATTCGTTTGAAATACAATTTCTTGTAAATTATCCATGATGCGGTTTTTTTCTTCAGAAAGCTGTTTATACTTCCATTCATTATCCTTCATTTTCTTAACCAGCTGCTGTTTCTCATCAATATAATAAGCCAGCATCCAGACACTTACCAGCGTGACTGCAGTATACACAATATCAACAGGCCAATTAATCGGGTTTTTGCCTATAAAATAAAATAAATAATCCCAAAACATTATAAAAATCATTGCCAAAATGATGGAAATGATACGAGCTTGATATTTTCTCATATGACCACCTGCCGCTTGTGTTTCTCTACTTATTGTACCATTCTTCGACAAATAATTGAGTAAAATATGTAAAGTATCCCAAATCATTCATTACCTAATGTTCATGATGTCATATCTTAGGGGTGGTAATCAGAAATTGGCACGAAAAAAAGACGGAGATGATATCGCTCCGCCTTTTTCAAACATGATATTATTCTTTTAAAGCGGCTTGAATTTCTTCGAGAAGCAGCTGTGCACCTTCAGGACTTAACGTAATTTTACCGTTGCCGTATTCTTTATTTTCTGAAGTGATTTCTCCGGTCATTAAACAGACGCCATGAGGTTTGTACTTTTTCAAGATAATTTTTTCTCCGTCAACAAAAAACTCAATACTGTCTTTTATAGCAATATCAAGTGCCCGTCTTAATTCTATCGGCATGACAATACGCCCTAATTCATCTACTTTTCTAACAACACCTATTGATTTCATAAAAACCCTTCTTCCTTTAAATGTTTCTTTTCTCATGTAATGTTTAAGGATGTACCTCAATATATCGTAGACGTACGAAACTTAGAAAAAGTTTCCCACTTTCTATAAAGAAGTACAAGATATTTTTTCCATAAAACCGAAAAATGTATTACTTCTGTTACACAGTTCCGCGATTTTTTACAAAAACATTTCTTTACCGACGCACACCCCCAAAAATCGCTTCATTTCTTAGAAACTTTAAATGTAGAATCATATAAAATCAGGATAAAGATTGGGTGAAAACATGTTTCAATCAACTGAAATCGGGATTGACTTAGGAACAGCTAATATACTTGTTTACAGCAAAAATAAAGGGATTATCTTAAATGAACCATCTGTTGTCGCAGTGGATACAACGACAAAAGCAGTTCTTGCGATCGGGGCTGACGCGAAAAACATGATCGGTAAAACACCGGGAAAAATTGTCGCTGTCAGACCAATGAAAGATGGCGTAATCGCAGACTATGATATGACAACCGATCTGCTAAAACACATTATGAAAAAAGCCGCAAAAAGCATCGGCATGTCGTTCAGAAAACCGAACGTAGTCGTTTGCACACCTTCAGGCTCAACCGCAGTAGAACGCCGCGCCATCAGTGATGCGGTGAAAAATTGCGGCGCGAAAAACGTCCATTTAATTGAAGAGCCAGTAGCAGCAGCGATCGGAGCGGATTTGCCGGTAGATGAGCCGGTTGCCAATGTGGTGGTAGACATCGGCGGTGGGACGACGGAAGTCGCGATTATTTCCTTCGGCGGCGTTGTTTCCTGCCACTCTATCAGAATAGGCGGAGACCAGCTTGATGAGGATATCGTTTCTTTCGTCCGGAAAAAATACAATTTACTGATCGGCGAACGCACAGCTGAGCAGGTGAAAATGGAAATTGGCCATGCCCTGATTGAGCATGTTCCTGAAGCAATGGAAATTCGGGGACGCGACCTCGTGACAGGCCTTCCAAAAACCATTATGCTTCAATCTAATGAAATTCAAGATGCAATGCGTGAATCTCTCCTCCATATTCTCGAAGCCATCAGAGCTACACTTGAGGACTGCCCGCCTGAATTGAGCGGAGATATTGTTGACCGCGGCGTTATTTTAACAGGCGGCGGCGCGCTCCTTAACGGGATTAAAGAATGGCTCACAGAAGAGATTGTCGTGCCTGTACACGTGGCGCAAACCCCGCTTGAATGTGTCGCAATCGGCACCGGCCGTTCTTTAGAAGTGATTGATAAGCTTCAAAAGGCGGTTAAATAGTCTTTTCCTGAAAAAAATCTCACATACAGCAAATTTCTTGCTTCTTTTTTCCTCACTCCCTTCATATTGTGGGAAATGGAGAAACGTTAAGGAGGAAACAGATGCTAAGAGATTTAGGAAGAAGAGTAGCGATCGCAGCCATTTTAAGCGGAATTATTCTTGGAGGCATGAGCATTTCTTTAGCAAATATGCCTCATTCGCCTGCAGGCGGCACTGTAAAACTGAATCATCCGTAATATCGAAAGACCCAAGACATGTTGTTTTGGGTTTTTCACTTTGGCCTCCTTTCTTTCCTTTATAGGATCATATTTGATATGATGAGAAAAAAGCTTAAGGAGGAATGATTCATGGATTCATTTTCACAGAAATTAAATACATATGCGCAGCTGGCTGTTGAGGTCGGGGTAAACGTCCAAAAAGGCCAGTATGTAGTCGTAAATGCTTCAACAGATGTACGGGATTTTGTCCGCTTAATTGTGAAATATGCATATGAAAAAGGTGCAAAAAATGTCACGGTGAATTGGCAGGATGACGAAGTCGCCAAATTAAAATATGAACTCGCGCCGTTTGAAGCTTTTGAAGAATACCCTGAATGGGAGGCAAAAGGCAGAGAAGAGCTTGCTAAAAAAGGAGCCGCTTTCATCTCTGTTGTGTCGTCAAACCCAGACTTACTAAAAGGTGTAGATTCTAAACGGATTGCTGCCTTCCAAAAAGCAGCAGGCAAAGCATTACATACATACAGACAATATATTCAATCGGACAAAGTCAGCTGGACTGTCGTAGGTGCGGCGTCAGCGGGCTGGGCTCAAAAAGTTTTTCCTGACAAATCAGAGGAGGAAGCGATTCAGCTTCTGTGGGAAGAAATTTTTAAAGCGACGCGCGTAAACGAAGACAACCCGGTACAAGCGTGGATTAATCATGATCAAAATCTTCATGAAAAAGTTGACCATTTGAACGAGAGGCATTATGCTGCTTTACATTATCAAGCAGAAGGAACTGATTTAACAATTAAGCTCCCTAGGAAGCATGTTTGGGCTGGTGCTGGAAGCGTGAGTGAAAGCGGCCATGAGTTTATGGCCAATATGCCGACAGAAGAAGTATTCACACTTCCCCAAAAAGACGGGGTCGACGGAGTGGTATCAAGCACAAAACCGTTAAGCTATGGCGGAAATATTATTGAAAACTTCACTCTCACGTTTGAAAATGGCCGTATAATCGATATTAAAGCCGAAAAAGGTGAGGACATTTTAAAAGAACTGGTGGAAACAGATGAGGGTTCTCACTATTTAGGTGAAGTGGCGCTTGTTCCATACGATTCACCTATATCACAATCAAATATTCTTTTCTATAACACATTGTTTGATGAAAACGCGTCAAATCATTTGGCGATCGGAAGTGCATATGCCTTTAACATTGAAGGCGGAAAACAGATGTCTCGTGAGGAGCTTGTTAAAGAAGGCTTAAATGAAAGCATTACACACGTGGACTTTATGATTGGTTCTAAGGATATGAATATTGACGGAATTACGTCAGACGGAAAAAGAGAGCCTATCTTCAGAAACGGAAATTGGGCTTTTTAAATAAGCAAAAGGAGGCTTTTCGCCTCCTTTTTATTTTTCTGCTTCATACATTTGCAGATTGGCATAAACCGTTTCTAATATAGGTGCTGCAAGAGATAAACGCTTTGCTTTTTCAAGCAAAAAGCCGTGCAGGTGGTCGCCTTCAGTCGTTTGTCCGTTTTCCATATCACGAAGCATGGAGGATTTCATATGATAAGACATGCTTGTCATCGTACGGAAGCTCTCTTCTTCAAGATCCGGATCTGCAGGAACGCCTTCTTTTCGCAGAATAGCGCCAATTTCCGCAATAAGGGTTTGGACCGTGTGACGTCCGCCTTCTGTCTCAAGGATCGGGCCAAGCGGTCTTTGAAATAACGTTGTGATCCCCGCTTGTGCCGCAATAAACAGATACTTTTTCCAAATGTCCTTCTCGATATGTCCGCTGATAATGACTTCTGCCTTCACGCCTGAAAATGCCTCTTCAAGCGCTGTTATTCGTTCCGTACGCTCACCGTTCCACTCTCCGAATACAAAACGATGCGATGCACTCGTATGATGAATTTCTCCCTTATTGTCTAGAGCACTTTCTATAAAACACAAGCCGCCCAGCACCTGTTCTTTTGAAAATGCCGTAAACAGCTGCTCGTAGTGGCGGTACCCATTTAAGAAAGGGATAATGACAGATTCGCGATCGACAAACGATTTGACATCGTCTATCACCTGACCAAGTGAATATGCTTTAGAAGCAATGATAACGACGTCAAAATGCCCTGTTTCTCCGGCACTGATTAATGCGGGCTGAAATGATACATCCCCCTTTTCACTATGGATGACAAGCCCGGTTTCTTTTAACTGCTCAGCTCTTTTATGGCGTACGAGAAATGTCACATCATTGCCTTTCTCTGCAAGCCGACCGCCAATATATCCGCCTACTCCTCCTGCTCCGACAACTAAACATTTCATGCTGTGATCTCCTTTCAACTCTATGTATCAAAAAAAAGCAGAGGAATCTCTGCTTCTTTTATTACGCGTATAGTTCAGCCAGTTTTTTCTGCACATCAGCATTTTCAAGGAACTCATCATAGCTCATTTGCTTATCGACGATGCCGTTAGGTGTAATTTCTATAATTCTGTTGGCAATTGTCTGTACAAACTGATGGTCATGGGAAGTGAACAGCATAGCGCCTTTAAAGCTGATTAAGCCGTTATTGAGCGCTGTAATGGATTCTAAGTCTAGATGGTTGGTCGGCTCATCTAAAATTAAAATATTAGCGCCAGAAAGCATCGCTTTCGACAGCATACAGCGAACCTTTTCTCCCCCGGATAGTACATTTGCTTTTTTGTGGACTTCTTCTCCGGAGAACAGCATGCGACCTAAGAATCCGCGTAAAAAGCTCTCACTTTGGTCATGAGGAGAATATTGGCGAAGCCAGTCTACAAGATTCAGATCACTGCCTTCGAAATATTCGCTGTTGTCTTTTGGAAAATAAGCTTGAGATGTCGTAACGCCCCATTTAAACGTTCCGCTGTCAGCTTCCATTTCCCCGGAAATGATTTTAAACAGCGTAGTAACAGCCAATTCGTTGCGGCCAGTGAAAGCAATTTTATCTTCTCTATTCATAATAAAGCTGACATTGTCGAGCACCTTTACGCCATCGATTGTTTTCGTTAAGCCTTCCACCCGAAGAACATCATTTCCGATTTCCCTTTCAGGCGTAAAGTTAACATAAGGATAGCGGCGGGAAGATGGTTTAATATCATCCAGCGTAATTTTTTCGAGAAGTTTCTTTCTTGATGTAGCCTGCTTAGATTTAGACGCATTGGCGCTGAATCTAGCGACAAACTCTTGAAGCTGTTTAATTTGCTCTTCTTTTTTCTTGTTCGCTTCTTGAGAAAGCTTTAACGCCAGCTGGCTTGATTCGTACCAGAAATCATAGTTTCCGACATAGATTTGGATCTTGTTAAAATCAAGGTCAGCAATGTGCGTACACACTTTATTTAAAAAGTGACGGTCATGGGATACGACAATAACAGTGTTTTCGAAGTTAATCAGAAACTCTTCCAGCCACTGAATCGCCTGAAGGTCCAAGTGGTTCGTCGGCTCATCAAGCAGCAGAACATCCGGCTTGCCGAATAATGCCTGTGCCAAGAGCACTTTTACTTTCTCTGAACCGCCAAGGTCTTCCATCTTCTTCGTATGAAGGTCTTCTGAGATACCAAGGCCTTTTAAAAGAATCGCAGCTTCACTTTCCGCTTCCCATCCGTTCAGCTCCGCAAATTCACCTTCGAGCTCAGCAGCACGAATTCCATCCTCGTCTGAGAAATCAGGCTTCATGTAAATGGCGTCTTTCTCCTGCATGACTTCATACAGGCGTTTGTGGCCCATAATAACCACTTTCAGCACTTCATACTCTTCGTACTCAAAATGGTTCTGCTTCAAGATGGCAAGACGCTCGCCAGGACTCATATGAACATCGCCTGTCTGAGGCTCGATTTCGCCTGAGAGCACTTTCAGAAACGTTGATTTACCGGCACCATTTGCACCAATTAACCCATAGCAGTTGCCTGGGGTAAACTTAATATTAACATCTTCAAATAACTTGCGATCCGCAAACCGCAAGCTTACATTATTTACAGCAATCATTTATTATCCTCCATCATGTCTATCATCAATAAAAGTATACCATGAATGCAGGGCAAGAGAAATGATTCCCTGATAAAACAAGAGAGAAAACACTTATACACTCAAACCGGCCGGCTATGTTACAATTGAACAGAGAGAATGCATCCGGCTGGAAAATTACACACTCTCATGGAGGAAAACGTTGAGGCTTTTAACACTTACTGAATACTGTTTATTGATCTTTTTTACGGGTTTTTACCTTGCCGTAACAGGCTTTACCGCCAAAGATATCGGCCTATATATTGGAATAGCCCTAATTTACATATTTTCGCACATTTTCTCTAAACGACTTTTAGAAAAGCGCGGAAAAGAGAACAAACAGGTTCACCTTTTCTTCAGTGTACTGGCCATTATCGGTTCAGTGTTCATTACTGTATTATGCATTGCATTGGTCGCTTCTTTTTCAAATTAAAAAACGCCTGCTGTCCAAAGGCCAGCAAGGCGTTTTTATTTTGTTTGACGCATTTCGTTAAACGGGAAAAAGACAAACTTCGATGTGCCGACAATCCGGTCTTCCGCAATCAGTCCCAGCCCGTTTCGGCTGTCCATTGAATTCAGCCGGTTATCTCCCATGACAAAATATTTGCCTTTCGGAACCTTAACCGGTCCAAAGTCGCCTGTCAGACTGACACCAAGTTTTTCTGCTTCCTTTTTGTTTTTAGACAAGTAAGGCTCGGCTACTTTTTTTCCGTTTATATAAAGCGTGTCATCCTTCATTTGAACGGTTTCTCCGGGCTTTCCGATCAATCGTTTTACGTAATGGATTTTCGAAGTCTCACCGTTGATAATGACGATATCTCCGCGCTTCAGCTCGCCGATATAGTTGACTGTCTTATTCACAAACAGCCTTTCTCCATCATGTAATGTGGGATACATAGATGAACCTTCAACTAAATAGGGTTCAAACAAAAAGTGACGGATCAGGAGAGCCAGCAGAACCGCGATGACAATCGCTTTTCCCCATTCCAAGTACGTATTGGTTTTTTTCTTCGCCGTTTTTTCAGTTTTCGTGTTTTTTTCCTCGGTCAAAGTGTTTCCTCCTAGACGATTGCTATGTCAGTTGTTTCCCTTCTTTTACTTTATCATAAAAGATAATAAAATACATAACTTAACCGCGCTCCAGCGAGCAGGATAAAGAAAAAGCGTCCTTTTGAATCAGGACGCTTTTTTTCTTATTTCTCTGTTACAGGTTTTTTAACGACACCGAGGATAATTGCCATCACGACAGCACCGATCACGATACTTAATAGGTAAAGCAACGGATGGTTTGTAATAAAGGCTACGAACACTCCTCCGTGAGGTGCCGGAAGCGTTACACGGAAGAATTCAGTTAATCCGCCGGCAACAGCTGCACCAACGACAGCAGCTGGGATGACGCGAAGTGGATCAGCCGCAGCAAACGGGATCGCTCCCTCTGTTACGAATGCAGCACCCATGAAGTAGCATGTAATACCTGCTTCACGGTCACGCTGAGAGAACTTGTTTCGGAAAATTGTTGTTGCAAGTGCGATACCAAGCGGGGGAACCATACCGCCGGCCATAATCGCTGCATGAGGCGCATAGTTGCCTGCATCGATCATCGCGATACCGAACGTAAAGGCTGCTTTATTAAGCGGACCGCCCATATCGATCGCCATCATACCGCCTAAGATAATACCCATTAATACAAGGTTGCCAGTACCAAGGCTTTCAAGCCAGTTTGTTAAGAAATCCATAAATGCTGCTACCGGTGTATTCACAACGAAACGCATGATAATACCAGTTAAGAAAATACCAAGCAGCGGATAAATTAATACAGGTTTCAGTCCGTCAAGTGACTGTGGAATAAAGACGAATGCTTTTTTCAAAAGAACAACGATATAACCAGCCAGGAATCCGGCAATTAATCCGCCTAAGAATCCAGCATTTGCTTGAGTAGCCATAAATCCGCCGACCATACCAGGCGCAAAACCAGGACGGTCTGCAATACTCATTGCGATGAATCCGGCAAGAACAGCCACAATTAATCCTAATGCATTGTCACCGCCGATAAACTTAAGAGCTGCAGCAAACGTGTTGTAAGTAGGATCATCCGGATTGGATGAATTAATTCCCCAGAAGAATGAAATCGCAACGAGGATACCGCCGCCGACTACGAACGGAAGCATGTTGCTGACACCGCTCATCAGATGTTTATAAAACGCACTTCCGATGCCGCCGCCAGATTTTCCACTCGCACCATCTTCATCGTTTGAAGCTGAAGAACCGCCGCCGCTGCCTTGATAAATCGGCGCATCTTGATTCATCGCTTTTTCGATAAGCTCTTGCGGGCGTCTGATACCTGCTGTAACAGGTACTTGAAGCACGCGCTTGCCTTTAAAGCGCTCCATTTCAACCTGCTTGTCCGCTGCGACAATGATTGCAGGTGCATCTTCAATTTCTTGGGCAGTCAGCTTGTGTTTAATACCGCTTGAACCGTTTGTTTCGACCTTAATGTCCACACCAAGCTCTTTCGCTTTTTCTTTAAGGGCATCCGCAGCCATGAATGTGTGTGCAATACCTGTCGGACATGCAGTCACCGCTAGGATTTTTCCTTTTCCGGCAGGTGCTGGTGCCGCTTCTTCTTCCTCTTCGTCATCATCTTTATCGTGCTGGTTAATGATGTCGATGATGGCATCTTCAGACTCAGCTTCAAGGAGCTGCTTGCGGATTTCTTCACGCATTAACAGCGTTGAAAGTCTTGACAATGCTTCAAGGTGAGTGTTGTTCGCGCCTTCAGTCGCCGCAATCATGAACACCAGGTGAGCCGGCTGGCCGTCTAATGATTCATAATCGACACCGTCTTTAGAACGTCCGAACGCGATCGCCGGGTTGATAACGCTTGCCGTTTTCGCATGCGGGATAGCGATTCCTTCACCGATACCTGTTGAGCTTTGGCTCTCACGATTTAAAATGGCTTCTTTGTAGGCTTGTCGGTCATTTAACTTTCCAGCCTTATCAAGAACAGTGACCATTTCGTCAATAACATTTTCTTTTTCTTTGCTCTCAATATTAAGCTTTATCGTATGCTTCGTTAAAAGCTCAGTTATTTTCACTTTTGTTTCCTCCTCTATAGACGTGTGACCTTAACTTCAGGAAGAAGCTGCTGGACAAATTCTTCTGTTCCAAGTTCTTCAGAGAACGCGGTAGCGCTGCCTGATGTCACTCCTAAGCGGAATGCTTCTTCAAGCGGCAGCTGTTTGGAAATACCGGCAAGGAACCCTGCAACGACGGAATCTCCCGCTCCGACTGAGTTTACCAATTTCCCCTTTGGCACGTTAGCAAAATAAACACCTTCGTTCGTAAACAGAAGCGCTCCGTCTCCTGCCATGGATACGATTACATGTTCAGCACCTTGTTCTACAAGCTTTTTCCCATAAGGAACTGCTTCTTCAACAGATGTAATTGTCGTGCCGAACATTTCTCCAAGCTCATGATGGTTTGGCTTCATCAAAAACGGTTTCATTTCTGTCGCTTTCAAAAGCGCCTCGCCTGAGATATCCAGAACAACTCGTGCGTTCTGCTGTTTGCAGGCCTCTGCGATTTTTTCATAAGTATCGTGAGGCAGTGAAGATGGAATGCTTCCCGCAAGGACGACGATATCTCCCTCTTGCAGAGATTGGAACTGTTCTAAAAAGGCTTTGAAATCTTCACCCGAAATTGTCGGTCCCTGCCCGTTAATTTCAGTTTCATCACCAGTTTTCAGCTTTACATTGATACGGGTATCTCCTTTTACTTCAGAAAAAGCTGTTTCCAGGTTCTCTTCCCGCAAAAATGTTTTGATATATTCTCCGGTAAATCCGCCGACGAATCCGAGCGCTTTAGACGGTACATGGTGTCTTTTCAGCAGTCTCGATACGTTGATGCCTTTGCCCCCTGGATACTTTGTATCGTATGCGGAACGGTTCAGGCCTCCTACAGTAAAATCTTCAACGTGAACAATATAATCGACAGATGGATTAAGTGTTACAGTGTAAATCATGGTTTCACTACCTTTACGACAGTTTTTTCTTGGTAATTATCGAATGTAAGCTCTTCAGCGTCAGTCGTAATGATTGTTGCGTCGCCTATTCCGGCGAATGCCGAAAATGAAATTTCTCCGAATTTCGAAGGGTCTGCTAAGACGTAAGCGTGTTTTGCCTGTTTGACAGCTTTCTGTTTTAAAAGGGCCTCATCAGGGTCCGGCGTTGTGAAGCCAGCCTCTGTATGGACACCGTTTGTCCCCAGAAAGCTCTTGTCGAATCTGTACTGATCCATGGCAATCAGTGAAGCGCCTCCAATAACCGCGCCCGTTCTGTGCTTTACGTATCCTCCAAGCAGATAAAAAGAAATTTCTTTCCTTATTAATGCTTCGATATGCATCACCCCGTTTGTGACAACGACAATATCTTTGCTTTTATCCATAAAATCAATCATGTGCAAAGTCGTCGTGCCTGCATCAAGGTAAATGCAGTCCCCTTCTTCTAAAAGTGAAGCAGCTTTTTCAGCAATCTTCAATTTGTCGTGAAGGTTTTTGGATGATTTTTCAAGCATATCGGGTTCAAGTCTGATATCGGAAAGCTTGGCCGCTCCCCCATGAACACGCTTTAAAAAACCGCGTTCTTCAAGTGTCGATAAATCTCTTCTGATTGTTGATTCAGAAGCATTTGTCAGATTTATGAGCTCTTGAATTTTTACCACATCATACTTTTCTATTTGATCAATAATCAATTGATGCCGTTCAGGAGTTAACATGCTTCACCTCCTAATGAAAACGTATTCATTTTGAATACAATTTCATTGTAAACGCTCTTTTCAATTTAGGCAACTAAAATCATTCAAATTCATTCAATAACTATCAAAATCTTTCACGTTTCTCCATATTAACGTATGTCTATAGGGTTTGTAAACTGTAAATTCGACAAAAATAAGGACAATTGTACGACATTTTCTTCTTATTTTAATGAAAAAAGTCTTTTATATTCATAGTAGAAACCATTAAACATAAAAAAACCTCATGCATGTTGCATGAGGTTACTCATAACGCAGCGCTTCAATCGGATCAAGCTTTGCGGCTTTATTTGCAGGAAGCATGCCGAAAATAACACCAATGAGCATACTGAACAGCACGCCCCCGCATACAACCTGCCAGGATATGAGTGACGGCCAGCCCGCAATGGCAGAAACAAGCGCGGCCCCTCCGTATCCGATTCCAATCCCAATCAGTCCGCCGATAAGCGTCAATACGACTGATTCAATTAAAAACTGAGTCAGAATCTGCCCCCTCGTCGCACCGAGTGATTTTCTGATTCCGATTTCTCGCGTCCGTTCTGTGACTGATACGAGCATAATATTCATGACACCGATTCCGCCCACCAAAAGAGAGATCCCTGCAATTGAGCCGATAATCGTCGTCATAATCGCCGTTACTTTGCCAATCCCGGCAGCAATCTCTTCCATGTTCATCACTTGATACGAATCCTCTGTGCCATGATTGTCATTTACCAGCTGTGCCGCTTCTTTTCCAGCTGATTTTATGTCATCTGCTGATTCAACTTGCAATGATACATTACTGAAATCACTTGTGCCAAAAGAGGATTTCATCATATTAAATGGCACATACATTTCACTTAAACCGAAAGAAAGCAAGCCTGTTTCTTTTTTCAGCACGCCGATAATTTCAACAGGCTGTCCGTTGATCCAGACTACTTCACCGAGAGGGGAGGTTTTATTAAACATCTCTTCAGCCATCTTTTGAGAGATGACTCCGGCTCTTTTCCCCGCGAGAAAATCATTGTCGTTAAAGGTTCGGCCGCTATCGATTTCTAAAGAATTAGCATTCATGTATCCATCGTTTATGCCGTTAATCGTAACATCGGTTTCTTCCTCATGATAACGTGCTGTCATACTTTCAGAAGTCGAGGCAACGACTTGTTTGATGCCCTCTATCTCTTTTAAACCTTTAATATCGTTTTCTGTAAAAGTAGATTCTGCTAAGGCGTTCGGATTGCTTGCAAGCTCCTCATCGCTTGGCATATAGTACAGCTCCACGGTATTTCCTGGGCCGCTGATCGACTGCTTCAGCATTTGCTCGCCGCCCTGTCCTACCGCAACGACAACAATGACAGAGCCTACACCAATGATAATGCCGAGCATCGTTAAAATCGAACGCATTTTATGGGCAAGGACAGAGCTTAGAGCCATTCTGATGTTTTCTAACAGGCTCATTCTCCCACACCCCTTTGTCCGGAGCTGGCAGGAACAATGTTTCCGTCACGCACCATGACGATCCGATTCGTGCAATCTGCAACTTCCGGCTCGTGAGTAACAAGAACGATTGTCGTTCCTTCGGCATTTAATGCTGTAAATTGATCCATAATCGCCTCGCTTGTTTTCGTATCCAGCGCGCCGGTCGGTTCATCAGCTAAAATCAATTTTGGCTCATTCACGATCGCCCTCGCAATCGCCACCCGCTGCTTCTGTCCGCCCGACAGCTCATTGGGCATGTGGAGCATTCGATCGGCTAACCCGACCTTTTCCAACGCTTTCTCAGCCCGTTCTTGCCGTTCTTTTTTGCCTATACCGGAATAAATCATCGGCAGTTCAACATTTTTTTTTGCGTTCAGCCGCGGAAGAAGCTGAAATTGCTGAAATACAAAACCGATAGACCGGTTACGGACTGCCGCCAATTCTTTATCTTTATATGAAGAAATATCTTCGCCGTCTAATTTATACGTACCGGAAGTCGGCCGGTCAAGACATCCGATAATATTCATGATCGTCGATTTCCCTGATCCTGACGGCCCCATAATCGAGACATATTCCCCTTGATGAATGTCCAAATCAATAGAATGGAGAACATCAAACGTTTCCTTGCCGATCTGGTAGCTTTTTCGCACATTAGAAAGCTGAATCATTTATGCTTTCACTTCCGTTCCATCGGTTACCTGATCAGAAGGATTCAAAATGACTTGATCATCTTGAGAAATTCCCTCTTTAATTTCTGTCAGATCATCTGTTACTTGACCGATTTTGACATCAACTCGTTTTGCTTTTCCGTCTTTTACTGTATACACATAATATTGATCATCTTCTTTTTTGACTGCCTTTGAAGGAAGCGTATTTGCTTTCCGCTTATCTGTTTCAATATTCATGATGAATTTAAACCCTGGCTTTCCTTCTGGAAGATTCCCTTTTATTTTCACTTGAAGCGGGTACTGGACCGCTTGTTCTGTTCCTTGTGCCGCAGTGCTTTCCTGCTGGTCCGGAACAAGTCCGACTGCGGAAACTGTGCCTTTCCATGTTTTATCCTGAATAACATCTGAAGTGAGTGTGACCTTCTGGCCTTTTTTGACTTTCAGTGTATCGTATTCAGACAATTTCCCTGAGACGACAAGGTCTTTCGGGTTGCCGATATGTATGACAGGCTCTTGAATATCTGATTTTTTGGATGCCGCTTCTTGGTTGACAGAAATAACGGTGCCTTCGATTTCGCTTTTCACTTGAAGATCTGACACCCGATTGGCAAGTGACTGCCGCTGAAGCTCGGTTTGTTTTAATTCGATCTCAGCAGCTTTTTCCTGCATTTGAAGCTCCGTCCGCTCAGATTCAATTTGTTTTTCTGCTTCTTTCTTGCCAACCTGTTTTTCCAGTTCTTTTTCTTTGCTGTCTAAGGCTTTTAACTTTTCTTGTATTTGGTCAATTTGAAGCTGATTCGATTGAGCCGTTAACTGGTTCTGTTCTTTTTCCAGGCTCAGCTGCTCATTTGTATAGGTGATCAAAGGCGTGCCCTTTTTAACTTTATCGCCTTCCTTTACTTTAATGTCTTCTAATGTCCCTTTATCCGCTTCATAAAACACATACTGTTCATTTGAAAATTTAAGTGTGCCGGGAACCATAACCGTTGACGAGATTTCTTTTTCTTCGAGGCCTCCCGTCTGTATCTTCTGGCCAGCGCTGCCGCTTGTCGGAGCGGCAGACCGGTAAATATTCATTCCAATAAAAAGAGCGACTAAAACTGCGATTCCAATTCCGATCCAGACTTTTTTCATAAGTTTATGCACCCGCCACAGAATTGATTAAACCTGAAAAGAACGAAAATGCGACCAGAATCCCGAAAAGAACAATCACTGAAATCCATCCTGCTTTTTTTGAGATGCCGCCTGTTTTGTGAAGTCCGATTGCCAATAATACATAGCTCCATATACTGAATATCTCAAAGGTATTTAACACGCTGGCAAGAGCTCCGTCAGATGGGATAATCCCTGCCAGTGACGTCGTGCTGTAAAGAGGATTCACGTCAGTCGTAAAAGCAACAATTCCATTAACCAATAATCCAAGACTGCTAATCAAAGAGACAAACAGACCGAGAGAAAGCATTTTTTTGTATGTCGTAACTCCGCCTGATATTTTTACACAGAGCCAATAAATAAGAGGGGCAATAAATAACGCTGCGATACCGCCGAAAATAGCGCCTGCCATTCCTCCAAATTTGGTTATTGTTGCGACAGTTTCAATTTGTTCAGCTGATAGCCCTTGAGTGTCCCCGCTTTTCAAAAGCTCACTATAATCCGTACCGAGTGATTGCAGTACCGCGCCGACGATGATAATCGCTGCAACAATAAAAAGCGGTCCCCATACAGCCGGTCTTTCTCTTATTCTTTCAAATTGAACGGACGGACTTGTGATCACTCCGAAAAGTGATGGCTTTTCAGTCGCCATTCCGCTGTTTTTTTCTACATTTGTTTCCATTATAAAACCTCCTCGAGAATATCTAACAAATAGTACGGGAGAGGCATCAAAAAGTTTCATGTTTTTCTAATAAATTTCCAAAAGCCTTCAATATATAACTGAAGGCTTTTTATATTATTCTATCGCTGCACTATATTGCGCTTTTACAAGCCCGGCATAGATGCCCCCTTTAGCGAGCAGCTGGTCATGGTTTCCTTCTTCCATTTTCTTGCCGTGATCAAGAACAATGATGCGGTCGGCGTCGCGGATTGTGGACAATCTGTGGGCGATCATCACTGCTGTACGCCCATTCAGCAGCGTTTTTAACGCCTGCTGAATTTTCACCTCCGTCTCTGTATCAATACTGGCCGTTGCTTCGTCAAGGATGATAATAGCTGGATCGGCGAGCAATGCTCTTGCAAAGGAAATGAGCTGGCGCTGTCCGGCAGACAGTACGCTGCCCCTTTCCTCCACCTCTGTTTTGTATCCTTCTGCTAAACCAGAAATAAATTCATCCGCTCCGACCGCTTTGGCTGCTTTCATCACTTCTTCGTCTGAAGCACCCGGCCGGCCAAAACGAATATTTTCCATGATGGTCCCGGAGAAAATAAATGTATCTTGCAGCACAATGCTGATTTGAGTGCGCAGACTGGCAAGGGAGAGATCCTTTATCGGAATGCCGTCTATTTTAATGGTGCCTCCCGTGGCATCATAAAAACGGCTGATTAAATTGGCGATCGTCGTTTTCCCGCTCCCCGTATGTCCGACAAGCGCAAGCGTCGAGCCCGCCGGGATAGAGAAGGAAACCGCGTGAAGGGCTTTTCGTTTTTCATCATACGAAAATTCAACCTCTTCAAAACTGATCTCCCCACTTATCTTTTTCTTATGAATGGCATCCGGCTTCTCCTTGACATTTGGCTGTTCGTCCAGAAACTCAAAAATCCGTTCGGATGATGCCATCCCCATTAACAGCTGGTTATAAACCTGGCCCAGTCTCGAAATAGGTTCCCAAAACATGCCCAGATAGAAGGCAAAAGAAACGAAGACGCCAATCGTGATGGTTTCATTCATGATGAGTGTGGCGCCATACCAAATCAAAACAGCCGTTCCTATCGCATTCGTCATTTCTACCAACGGACGGAACATGGCATTTTTTCTTGTTGCTTCCCTCCATGATTGATAGTTCTCCTGATTGACGCCGTCAAAAAACGCCATGTTTTCTTCTTCCTGCGTAAATGCCTGCGTGACACGGATGCCCTGAATGCTTTCATTCAGATGAGAATTGAGCTTCGATTGCTTAAGGCGCACCGTTTGCCAGGAGCGGCGTATTTTTTTTCTGAGACTTGTTGAAATAAAAAACATGATCGGCAGTGTCACCATAATGGCAATAGTCAGCTCAGGACTCAGCGTAAACAAAATGATGATAACACCGGCCAGAAGGAGCAAGTCGGTCAATAAGTTGATGACTCCGCTTGTAAAGAGCTCTTGAAGAGAGTTAATATCATTCATAATCCTGACCAAGATCGATCCGGCCGACCGCTGATCAAAAAATCGATGGGATAAGCGCTGCACATGGGTAAATAAATGCTGGCGCAAATCGTAAATCACATGCTGCCCAAGCTGATTCATCCACCTGATTCTTAACACATTGGCGGCATAATTGAGCACATATAAACCGCTAATGATAAAAATGAGCTGGGTCAGCAGCTCCGAGTTTCTCGCTGTAATCGCTTGATCGAGAACATAAATACCGATCAGAATAGGAATCACAAGCTTCACAGCAGTCCCAATCAATACAGTGAGAAAGGAAAGCGGCAAAATTGTTTTTCGATAAGGTTTGACATAACTCAGCAGCCGCCACATTTGAGCCCAGTTAAACGGTTTTTCAATGATTTCATCTGAAGAATAATAGAAACGCTCCAAAATCCCCTGTTTTTTTGCTTGTTTCATATGGCCCTCCCTATCCGACCTGATGCGGCTCATTGATCATTTTGACATCACGATATTGCAAATCGTAAATCTTTTTATAGTAGCCGCCTTTTTCAAGAAGCTCGTGATGTGTTCCCCTTTCACAAATGCGCCCTTTATTAAAAACGAGAATTTCATCGGCGTGTTTCAATGAAGAAATGCGGTGAGCGATGATAAAGGTTGTGCGATTTTTCATGACTTCTTTTAAGGCAAGCTGTATGCTGTGCTCCGTTTGCATATCTACTGCGCTTGTGGCATCGTCCAATATTAAAACGCTCGGGTTCAAACAAATGGCTCTCGCAATGGCGATACGCTGTTTCTGTCCGCCGGAAAGTCCCATTCCCCTCTCTCCCAGCATGGTGTCATATCCATCAGGAAGCTCCATAATAAAGTCGTGAGCCTGCGCCCTTTTTGCCGCTTCGATGATGTCATCCATTGAGGCATCCGGCCTCCCGTACGAAATGTTTGATCGAATCGTAGATGAAAACAGAAAAGATTCTTGAAGTACGACCCCGATATTGGAGCGAAGGGTTTTTAACGAATAATCTGTGATGGGTTTGTGATCGATGGTAATCATTCCGCCAACAGGGCTGTAAAATCTGGTGAGGAGCTGTGTAACTGAGCTTTTGCCTGAACCTGTCGGGCCCAATAGTCCGATTATCTTCCCGCTGTTTGCCTCAAAGCTTACATTGCACAGCGCGTTTGTTTGTTCTTTTCCGTATGCAAGAGAAACATTTTTGAAATGGACATTTCCGGTTAATTTTTGTTTATGCAAAGCATGAGCATGGTCTGTGATGTCTTCTTCTTTTTCCAGAATTTCCAGCAGGCGTTCACCTGACGCTTTTGCTTGAGAGAACATATTGATTACAAAGCCTAAGTTCATAATCGGCCACATCATATAATTGACGAGGCTGAAAAAAGCGACAAGCTCGCCGGGATTAAGCTGATTTTGCATGACTAAGTAGCCGCCGTATGAGAGGAGAGCTACAATACAAATGTTCCCGATGAACTCCATTAAAGGGAAATACGCAGACCAAATGGATGATGTTTGTAAATATTGTGCCCTGTATTCCGCATTGGCTTTATTAAAAGTGCTGATCTGAAAATCTTCCCTTGAAAGAGATTTAACCGTATTGATGCCGCTGATATTTTCTTGGACTTTTGTATTGAGTTTCGCAAACGATTTGCGGATGCCTCTAAAGGCAGGATGGACCCTTTTGTCAAACTGATATACCGCAACAGCGAGAAATGGCAGAACAGCTATGGTCACAAGCGTAAGTGGAACAGAATAGTAAAACATGACTGACAGGCTGATGGCGACCAGCAGGCCGAATCGAATGAGCTCAGCGAGACCGTATGATAAGAAAAAACGAAGCCCTTCAACATCAGCTGTCAGCCTGGACATCAAATCTCCTGTTTTCGCATTATCATAATAAGAAAAAGAAAGCCGCTGCAGTTTTTCATACAGACCATTTCTCAGCCGATAAACAGATTTGATTCCAAACATATCACCTAAATATTGATGAAAAAAAGTGGCGGTTCCTTTCAAGGCCATTACCGCAATAAATCCTAAGCTGACCCATGTTGCAAGCTGATACTGCCGTCCCAGTACGATTTCATCAATCGTAATTTGCAGGATAATCGGGTAAACGACAGTAATCGCAGTCATCAAAAGCATGGCCAGAAGCGACCACATAAACACTTTTCTGTACGGCCAATAAAACATTTTTAATCTTTTAAATGTCTCCATATCCAGCACCTTTCCAATTTTTATCATCTTTACTATATCGATACCCGAAATAAATTTCTATTGTTTTTCAAAAATTCAGTCTAATGATGGAGTGGGTCTCTTACTTTATAGGGAGTCACTTATATGTAGAATAAACGCTTACAGAAAATCATTGTATGCTGAGGATGCTTGGGGATATGCGAAAAAAATACAGAAAAACCGGAGGCTGAATGCCGTCCGGTTTTCATCCACCGCTGACCGGCGGAATGATGGCTACCGTGTCACCTGAAGATACGGAGGTATTTTCTTTTACATAGCTTTCGTTAACGGCAATCATAGCTGTATCAATAGATTCGAGGCCGTATTGTTCTTTTAGACTCACTTTTATTTCATCTGTTGTTGCTTGTTCCATATCTATTTCCAATGTTTGTGTGCCGGCCTGTTCGGCAAGCCCTGCAAATAAAAGAATTTTAATCATGCTGCTCTCCCTCGCTTAGATCTGGTTTTCCGTTCGGATAAGCTGTTGTTTCAAGCTGGTCGCCGATCCATTGCTCACCGTCTTCCCAAATTTCTTTTTTCCAAATCGGCACAATCTGTTTAATTCGTTCGATCGCATACTCATTGGCTTCATAAGCAGCTTTTCGATGGGGAGAAGATACAGCGATCACGACCGCTGCTTCACCGATATCCAGCACACCTATGCGGTGCGTGATCGCCGCTGAAGCGCCTTCCCACTTTTCTTCGATTTCAGCCCCGATTTGAGCCAGCATCTGTACGGCCATCGGTTCATATGCCTCATATTCAAGGCGAACCGTTCTTTTTCCGTTTGTCCATTCCCGAACCGTGCCAATAAATGTAGTAATTGCCCCTGCTTCCCGTTTCTCCACTTTTTTGACGATGTCTTCAGTAATAATGGGTGTTTTCGTAACCTCAAACCGTTCCATTATGCGATTCCCCCTTCAGCTGTGAGAGCACAAAATCCACCGCAACCGGATCATCCGCATGAAAAACGGGTAATTCCTGCTGCTCTGTCATATGCTCTTTTTTTCTATAGATGATGGCGATTGTATTTACAGTCTGCAGCGCTTCTAGATCTTCCTTTTCGCTTAGTATAACTATTTTAGGATAAGACGCTTTTTTAAAGCCTTCTATCAGAAGGCAGTCTGTTTCGAGAAACTGATATAACTCGATCAGCCGTGGCAAATCCCAATTGCGGCGGGCTGTCAGCTGTAACACACCAGCACCTTCTACCGCTGTCACATCAGAACCTGCCGCTTGGTAACGATCAGTGTCTTTTCCTTCAGTGAACGTTTGCGGTTCACCGCCGTGACCGTGATGCTTCAGACAGCCTAAATTGAGCCCCTGTTCAGAGGCTTTTTCAAGAATACGCTCAATAAACGTTGTTTTCCCGCTGTTTTGAAATCCTACAACTTGGACGATCGGGAAAGGACAGACCAAGGCCATTCACTTCCATTCTCTTCTCTGATGAGCAGCACTTGAACCGTTCGGCCTGATTCATACCCTCTCGTGCCGCCCGGCAGGATAATAAACGCATTTGCTTCTGCAAGTGACGTAACAGAGCTCGACTTATCTAATCCGACGGGTGTCGCCAACAGCTTCCCTTCCTGGTGATACACGAACGCACGAACAAATCGGGTAAATGGGTTCGGCTTTGGAAAATCCTTTGTCAAAACAGCTTCTGCACAAATTGAATGCGGTTTTTCATTGAACAGCCAAGTCTGGATCATCGGTTTGACAAACAGTTCAAAACCGACATAGCATGCTGACGGATTACCTGACAGGCCAAACAGCAGCATATCGTTTGCATGCGCCACCGTTGTCACGCTGCCCGGGCGCATGGCAACTTTATTAAAGAGCACGTCCGCTCCGAGTTTTTCATAAATCGCAGGCAAAAAGTCAAAATCACCCACTGACACGCCGCCAGTTGTAATCAGAAAATCAACCTTTTTCATTGCTTCTTTGATCGCGGCAAAGCTTTTATCCAGATCATCAGAAATTTTCCCTAAATAAAGCGGTGATCCGCCTGCTTCTATCACTTGCGCATACACCATACTGGCATTGCTGTTGCGGATTTTCCCCGGCTCCAGTGGATCACTAACATTCAGCAATTCTGTACCAGTTGCGATAATCCCGACAACAGGCTTTCTCACAACAGGCACAGATGCGTATCCGAAGGTTGCCAAAAGCGCAGACACTCCTGGTGTTACCCGGGTGCCCTTTCTCAATAAAACACTCCCTTTTTGAGCGTCTTCACCTGTTTTTGAAATATTATCCCCCGGCTGGAAGCGGCGTTTTAAAGACATAAACGCTTTCCCATTCTCCTCAAAGGGTTGAGTCAGCTCTATCATGACGACAGCATCTGCTCCTTCAGGGATTTGAGCACCAGTCATAATCCGCACGGCCTGAAACGGGCCAAGTTCTTTTTCAGATACAGCCCCCGCTCCAATATGATCTATAACCTCAAACCGAACTGGGTTCTCACGTGAAGCTTCAGCCGTATCGCACGCTCTGACAGCAAAACCGTCATATGGCGAACGGTCAAATGCAGGTACGTGGTGATCCGCTGTTACATCTTCAGCTAAAAATCGATGAAGGCTTTCTTCAAGCGCCACCCATTCCGTTTCCCCTTGTTTTTGAAAATAGCTGACACGCCGAACTGCCTCGTCTACCGGTATCGGTGTTCTTTTCTCCAGCATTCTGACCCCTCCTGTTGTTACAATCCAATTACTCTTGCCAACACGGAATTGGCTTCTTTCACATCATTTGTGCCATGCACCAGTGCCCGTCCGTCATTGAAAATGACGATTCTGTAATCTTCGTAAAAAATATGCAGCAAAAACGCATTGGCCTCGACCTTGCCGATTGTTTTCAGCCGCTTGATGAGCTCCTGTTTCGGAATTCTTTTTAATGATTCCGATCTTACCTGAACTGTATCACGGCCGCACAGTACAGCGGCTTTTGGTGTGTTCCAGTCTTGGAGATAAGGATAAACCGCATGTGCCCCGCAAGACGGGCAATCCTCACGGCGTACATGATCAACGTTAATTTTCATATGTGAGTTGTTCCAGACATCGAATGTCACAAAACCGCGCTGTATCGCGTCTGTTTGTCCGGTTAACAGCTTTAAAGCCTCAGCCTGCTGATAAGCCGAAACGATATGCACAGCGGGCGGAATGATGCCAGCAGTATCACACGTCGCCCCGCCGACAGGAATTTGCTCAAACAAACAAGACAGACAAGGGGTTTCTCCCGGAATAATAGTCATGAACATCCCCTGGCTGCTTACACAAGCACCATAGACCCACGGTGTCTTTGTTTTCTGGGCTAGATCATTTATCAGCATGCGGGTTTCAAAATTATCTGTCGCGTCGATCACGACATCTGCTTTTTCAATCAGCGGCTCAAGCGTTTCGGCTGTTCCTTCGGCAACATACGCCTCAATATGTATTCCGCTGTTAATCGCTGATAGATGCTCTTTGGCAGCCATGGCTTTCGGCATACGGAGCTTGGCATCGCTTTCTGTATAAAGCTGCTGCCTTTGCAGGTTGCTCCACTCCACATAGTCACGGTCAATAATGGTAATAGTACCGACCCCCGCTCTCGAAAGCCCTTCAGCACCTGCAGTCCCAAGCGCTCCAGCTCCGACAACCAGCACATGGCTGTCTCCCAGTCTTTTCTGGCCTATTTCGCCTATTTGCTTAAATCTGATTTGCCGTGAATAACGCTCCTCCATCAAACCTGTTCTCCTTATCTTTTATGTCATCTTAACATGTTTTTGCTCCATCAGTCCCACCTGAAGGAGTCCGTTTTTTCTTCCAAACGCCTAAAATCATCACGTGTATTAACATTGATAAACTCTGCCGGATTTGCCCCGATCTCTTCAGCCTGTACGTAACAAACCGAAATTCGGCCTAACAAATCTGATATTCTTAATCTCTTCTCAGAGAGCTGATCATATAGAATGGGCATGATTCGTTTATGGTAAATTGCAATAAGTGGCTGCTCCCGTCCGTCTGAAATCGGGACGACCGCGTCTATCCCCTCAGTCATCAGACGCTTGAGCTCCAGCATCGTCCTTCTTTGTATCAGCGGCGTGTCACAGGAAAGAACAGTATAAAGATCACCGTCTGTCTTTTTAAAAGCGGTATATATACCAGCCAAAGGCCCCATTCCTTGAAACGGCTCAGCATCTTGATACACTTCGATTTCACCGTTTTCTTGAAATCTATCAATAAACTCAGGACGGCTGATGATAACCGTATGTTCTCCAAGCGCCTTTTTAGCCCATTCGTAAAACATCTTGCCTCTCCAATTCACAAACGCCTTCGGTTCTCCGAAGCGGCGTGAGGCTCCTCCTGCCAGCAGTACATTTGTATGCTTCATGTCATCTCACCTCTAGTTCGATAAAAGCATAGCAAAAGCACAGCCCCAATGCCAATGCTTGTCTGTTTATTAAAGAGGAATAGCTGTTCAGTATTTGCATATTGTAGTGTTAACATCATGAGGGAGATGGTTCGAATGAAAAGATCAGGTCCTTTTTTCCACGACGTGTCTCAGGAGAACCTTTATTTAAAATCAGAGCTATCAAGGTGCCATAAGCTAATTTCCGAACTTGAAGCAAGCTACTTCCATCAGAAAAATAACAAGCTTCTCAAAGAAAATAATGATATGAAAGAAAAACTCCAGCAGCTGTCTGCCGAATTAACACAAATGTCAACGAAGGAAAAACACGCCTCCCATACCAGCCAAACCCTGCACCAAATAAGAGCTGAACTGCTTGATAAAATCGTTGCTTTGCAGGAGCTTCTTTCTGCTGAAACCTATAAACGCAAAGCCGAAATAGAAGAAAAACATAAACTTCATATTGCTAATATCAAAATTGAAGAAGAAAATAAAAATCTTCATAAACGAATCAGCCATCTTCAGGCCTCTATTGAGCAGGAACAAGGCGCACTCCTTCAGGCAAAACAGCAAACCGAATTGATAAAAGCCGAAAATGGCCGTCTAAAAGAGCAAATGGTAGAAAAAGAATATCAGCTAAAACATATTAAAATAGAAGTTGATCATATGAAAGATCGAATCATAGAAACGAAAGAAAGGCTGCTCGAAATAGAAAAAACGAAAGAAAAATTATTTCACGAAACTATTATATCGTATAAACGGCAGCTTGATGAAAGCGATGCCTGGATTGCTTCTCATTTTGCCGATATTGATGGCGGCACGAAACAAAAAGAAAAAACGGCAGAAGAAACTCCAGCGGTCTACACGCAGCCAAATCATGTAGAAACCATACTTGATGATGTCACCAAGCAGATACATGCGCTTCAAAAACAGCTTGCCCGCGCCCAATCATCAGACCAAGCCATGAGCCATACAATCGAAGAGCTGAAAAACAGAGCCGCTGAAGAAAAGCCATATCAAAAGTGGGTATATAAGCTTAATCTTGAAAAAGAAAACAAACCTTCACAGAAAAAAACTCAATAAAAAAACTGCTTGAGCCATGCCAAGCAGTTTTTCTGTATCTTTATTCATTAGCTGATTCTGCAGATTCAGCTGATTCAATTTCGCCTTCTAAAATGTACTGGCCGCGATACGGCTTTTTCACTTCCGGGTACATTTTAATTAAGCTTTGCATAAACGTTGTCATATTAGGGATTTCAAGACCGCTTTCTTTTTCAATCTCTTTTTGAAGCTCAGAGCTCTTAATCGCCGCATTGTGGCGTTTTAATGTTTTAATGGCAGCTTCACGCAGCTTAGCTGCTTTTGATCCCGGTCTTGCTGTCCCTCTTCTTCTTCGTGTTGTTCCGTCTGGTATACCGGCAGGAAGAGAGGAAATAGATTGAAGCTGAGGCTGAACAGACTGCTGCTGTGATTGCGGCTGATAGCTTCTGATTTCCTGAGCCGCAAGCTCAGCGAGAACCGGCAGAGAGTCAGGTTTTTTTTCAGAACGGAAATCCTTTTTGATTTCGGAAGGGCTTCCATTTCTGTCTAGCTCTCTTAATTTTGCGTATATTTTATCACGTTCAATTTGATATTCACGAATGACTTTCACTTCAGCTTCATTTAATTGTTCTAACCGCAAGCGCAAAGCTTCTCTTTCATTAAACATTCCTCAATGTACCCCCTATCAAAATTAACATCTTTAATTAAGATATTAGATTACAAAAGTAATTTTATCAACTATTATTTTAGCATTTTACTATTATATTTACTCTATGAAAAATTCCTTATTTTCTGAAAATGTTTTATTTTTCAAAAGAGTCCTTTATTCACAAGGGATTGAGGGGCTTTCAAATTCATTTGGTATAATGTTGAAAATATATATATTACTTACTTCTTTAATGAAATTTAGTGTAATATCTACAATTTTCGAGTTATGGGATATGAAATTTATCTAAAATTGAGGAAAAACATCAAAAATGAGCTGTTTTTTTAGCGTATCAATCAAACAAATCATCATTTCCTATACCCAAATTTGGAAAAATAAGCTTCTTACTCTTCTTCGATTGCTTTCTTTCACAAATAAAAAAACCTGATGAGATCAGGTTTTTATGAAGAACTATTCAGATGCCTGTTCTGTTTCAGCCAGTACACGGTTCACACGTTTTTCAAGCATCTTCATACCGCTCCCGCCGGCTTGGAAGTGACGGAGCTGTCCTGTTTTATCAAACACATAGTATGCAGGCACATATTCATTTTCAAATGCATCGGTTAAAACATGATCACTGTCAACAAAAATCGGCTGAGTGATGTCATGTTCAGCAGCTACTTCTTTAATTTTGCCGAGGTCAAGATCATCTTCGGAACGAGGCATATGCACAGCTACAACGTTCAATTTATCTTGATATTTATCACGAAATTCATTCACTTGTGGCATCGCTTCTTTGCACAGATGGCAGCTGATGGACCAAAAATGAATAAGCGTCGGCTTTTCCCCGATCAATTGCTCTCTCGTTACTTCACCATTGAACCAAGCTTTTTCCCCTGTCAATTCAGGCATTGGCTGACGTAATTTCATTGCTTTTCCCTCCTATTAAACAGAAAGGCCTAACGAATATGTTAGACCCTTTTTCGTCCTTAGAAAGAATTAAAGTGTTTTTTGGCCTGGTTTCCAGTTAGCCGGGCAGAGTCCGCCAGTTTGCAGCGCTTGAAGAACACGAAGCGTTTCATCAACGTCACGGCCAATGTTGTTGTGGAAAACAGTTTGATATTGGAGCTCGCCTTCAGGATTGATAATAAACAATCCACGCAGGGCCACACCTTCTTCTTCGATTAAAACGCCATATTCACGGGATACCTCATGGTTTGTATCAGCAGCAAGCGGATATTTCAGCTGGCCAAGGCCGTTTTCTTTACGGTCTGTATTAATCCACGCCAAATGAGTATGGATTGTATCAGTTGAAACCCCGATGACTTCAGCATCAAGATCTTCGAATTCGTCATAGCGGTCAGACATTGCTGTGATTTCAGTCGGACAAACAAAAGTGAAGTCCATTGGATAGAAGAACAACACTGTCCATTTGTCGTTTTTCATGTTTTCCTCAAGACTTACTTTGCCAAATTCTTTACTTGCAAGGACTGCTTCCATTTCAAAACGAGGAGCCTGTTTACCTACCATACGTTCTGCCATATGTATCCCTCCAATTTATAGTTTGGCTTAAAAGCCGGACTCACATGAAAGTAAAGGATGTTTACCCATATTTCGTTAATAACATCACAATGCCCATTATATAGGAGCCGATTTTCAGAGTAAATTTTTAACAAATCTTGTATGTCTTTGGTTTCGACATTTTGGAATAAAGAGTTTAACATATTCATGTATAGGGTAACTCATCTCAATGTGCAGCAATCAATTCAGAAAAGGAGCTCCAACATGTATTTTATTAAACAATACGATTGGGCGGGACTGATTACAAATGCCGGTATTCTGCTCATTAAACTCGTCATTATGGTATTGCTCTATTTTATCGTTCGATCTTTAGGCATAAAAATCATTAAACATCTGTTTGCAAAATTCGAGGAGCAGCACAGCTTGTCTATCGGACGTGCACATACGCTCCGAAGCCTGACTCTTAACATATTTGCTTACATATTAATTTTTATATTCTTTGTCATGGTTCTTGATTTGTTCCATTACGATCCAAGTGCTCTTTTAGCGGGAGCAGGAATCGTCGGACTGGCTGTCGGATTTGGCGCCCAAGGACTTGTCAGCGACATTGTGACAGGTTTTTTTATATTGCTTGAAAAACAATTGGATGTCGGAGATTATATTACTGTTTCCACCTTTGACGGGATTGTTGAGCAGGTTGGCTTAAGAACCACTCAAATCCGCAGCTTTGACGGAACCCTGCATTATATCCCAAACAGAAACATTACAAACGTGAGCAATCATTCGCGGGGAACAATGCAGGCTCTGGTTGATATTAAAGTGCCGGCTGAAAGAAATATTGATGAAACGATTCACATTTTACAGCAAGTATGTGATGAGACAGCAGCCGCTCTCCCGCAAATAAAAGAAGGCCCTAATGTCATCGGAATTCAAGAACTGGGCACTTCTGAAATCGTGATCAGAGTCATTGCCAAAACAGAAAATATGGAACAGTGGCGGGTTGAGCGAGTGCTTAGAAAGGAAATAAAAACTGCACTTGACCGTGCTTTTCCTAAAGAAACAGAATAAATAAAAGAACCGAAGCTTTTTGCTTCGGTTTTTATTTACTGAATTCTGCTTTCAACTTCGCTGCAAATTTCTTCAGCAGTCATCCCGGAAGCTGTAATGACAGGTGCTTGTGTTACCGTATCGGCTATTCCTTGCACATTATTATCAAGACCTGTTACGACACAGCAGTCACAGCCTTTTGCATCGTCAGGGCTTTTCATCATTACAACGTCATATCCTTTTTCTTTTAATGCAGCTTCTACATCTGATAACGATTGCTCAATTCCAATTTTTTTAGCCATTATTGAACACCTCCGTTTACTAGAGTGCTCATTTTATGGAATTTTATTCTTTCATTTATACTTAATTGGCATAAACAGAAAAATAACCTGTCATGACGTTAACCGCTGTCTCTATCGCATTTTCATCGGGATTCAGCTTTGCGTGATGAAGCCCATGTTCAGAGTCAGCACCGAGCCAGAACATGAAGCCGGGATATTTTTTCAGCATGTAGCCAAAATCCTCTCCAGTCATTGCTTCTTTTGCTTCGATTACTGTTGCCAGTTGATGTTCAGCAACAAAAGACATAAATTCTTCTGTCAGTCCGTTCGTATTGTAAACTTGGTGATACACTGACGGGTATGTCACTTTCCCTTTGCAGCGGAACCCGATTTCGATTCCTTTCACTATATCTTCAATCCGCTCCTTTACCTTCTTCATTGATTCTTCAGAAAGCGTGCGGATCGTGCCTTCCAAGTGGGCCGTTTCCGCAATGATATTTTGTGCTGAGCCGCCGGTAATGGTACCAACTGTAATAACGGCACTGTCCAGCGGATCTGTGTTTCTAGAGATGATCGTTTGCAGCTGGGTGACAAGTGTGCTTGCGGCTACAACCATGTCCTCGGCCAAATGCGGATAGGCTGCATGTCCCCCTTTGCCTTCCAGATCGATGACAAGCTCTGATGTATTCGCAAAAAGAAGGCCGCTTTTTGTCGCGATAGTGCCTACTGGCAGCTCTGGAGCAATATGCAGCGCAGTGATGAAATCAGGCTTCCACTTTTTTAAAACGTCGCTCTCAAGCATTGGTTCCGCACCGCCAGGTCCTTCCTCTGCCGGTTGAAACAGAAAGAGCAAATCATGTTTGACCGGATGGTGAACAAAATGGTCAATAATGCCGAGTGCAATCGTCATATGCAAATCGTGTCCGCAGGCGTGCATGTTACCGTGATGCTCTGATGCGAACGGAAGGCCGGTTTGCTCTTCAATGGAAAGCGCGTCGATATCCGCTCTGTACGCCAGCATTTTTTCCGGCGCCGTTCCGTTGATCTTTACAAAAAGCCCTGTTCGCCATTTCTCAATTTCAATCCTGTCTTGCGGATATTGTTCCAAAACATTTAATAAATATTGCTGGGTTTTGAACTCCTGAAATCCAAGCTCCGGTATACGGTGCAGATCTCTGCGGATTGCGATGAGCTCCTCTTTCTTCATTTTCATTCCTCCTGCCTATACGAATAAGGCGTGGATATATTATCCACGCCTTTTTTATCAAACCATTCCTTACAGCTGGCGTAATTCCTGCTTGATTTCAGTTTTGCCTTTTGTTTTCTCATCAATGTCTTTGATTTTTTTAGCAGGTGTTCCTGCAACGACAGTGTATGGCTCAACATCGTTTACCACGATCGCGCCCGCAGCAACAACCGCTCCTTTACCTACTGTTACGCCTTCAAGCACAACAGCATTTGCGCCGATCACAACGTCGTCTTCAATGACAACCGGTTTAGCGGATGGCGGCTCAATAACGCCCGCAAGTACAGAACCCGCTCCGATATGGCAGTTTTTACCAACGGTAGCTCGTCCACCCAAGACAACGTTCATATCGATCATTGTGCCTTCGCCGATAACTGAACCGATATTGATAGAAGCACCCATCATGATGACTGCGTTATCACCGATTTCAACTTGGTCGCGGATGATCGCGCCCGGCTCGATACGCGCTTTGATATTTTTAAGATCAAGCATTGGAATCGCAGAATTGCGGCGGTCATTTTCAACCACATAGTCTTCGATTTTGCTTTGATTTTCTTCAATTGCTGTTTGAATTTCGCTCCATTCACCGAAAACGACACCAGTGTTTCCGTTGATAAAAGCTTTCGCAGATTCGCCGAAATTGATTCCATCCAGCTCACCTTTCACGTAAACCTTTACCGGTGTAGATTTTGTACTATTTTGAATAAATGAAATAATTTCATTTGCGTCCATCATTTTCATATGTATAGTCCTCCTCCTGATTTTCTACCTCATTACTGTATCAAAGGAAAGATACAAAGACAAGAAAAAAAGGAACAGCCGCTTTAGCAGTTCCCAGTGGGTGAGTCAGACAGCGATTCCGCTTTTCTTTGCGAATTGTCTCCCGAACTCCATTAAATCTTCCTCTTCTTCACCTTCTGGATTATTTTCGATTTTTACCGAAGGCAGCACAATTTCGCCTCCGCGTTCTTTTATTTTTGCTTCGAGCGTATCAACTGCTCCGCAGAAAAATTCATATGCTGTATCACCGGACCCGAATACGGCGCATGTTTTGCCGGAAAAATCAATCTCATCCATATCTTCAGCAAGGTCTAAAAATTCATCAGGCAGATCTCCGTCTCCCCACGTATAGGTTCCCATAATAATATGATCATAATCGTTAAACAACTGTGCATTATCAATATCTATCGCTTCAAAACGGTCCGCTTCCACTTCCGCCTCCTGAAGCCCCTTCTCAATCAAATCTGCCATCGCTTCAGTGTTGCCTGACATTGTTGCATAAACGAGCAAAATCTTCCCCAATTCCTTATTCCTCCTCTAATGAATCATTGCTGAAACTTCGTACGGCTGGACAAATTTACATTCATACAAGCCTGCACAAAAGAAATTCTCTTTCTGATTAGCCACTCTCCACCCATGCCCCTTAATGGTATCGAACCATTTTAACGCTCGGGCTTCGAGATCAGCCTGGTAAATTCTCGAATAACCATTTTCATCTTGCGTCGTTGTGACATATATAATTCCATCATCCTCTGAAATATCAAGAAATGATTCTTCTTTTCTGATCATGCTGGATTGTATGGTGAATTCTTCATCAGTCAAAATATTCCGTACAGTGACAGCACCGTGCTTTCCTTTCACAGACCCCGTCGCCGCCACTAACCAATTTTCATTGAACACGAGCATGGATGCCGTCATCCGGTTTTCTTCTTTCTTTACCATTTGGACAGTATCACGTTTAAAATCGTAAGCCCAAATGCCCCCAAAATATTCGTGTATTTGCGTGCCGATGAAAAGACTGCCGCCGTGCAGGCACAACGAACGGATTACAGGGGGGTTATCAAATTCCGCAAAAGGTTTGGCTACGCGCCATGAAACACCAAAATCATCCGATACATAAATGCAATGCTTGCCATGGGCACAGACAAATCCATCATTTCGGCCGGTAATCGCCCACACTGTTGCATTTGTCGGAAAGCTCGACATCGTCCAGGTTTTCCCTTCGTCAGACGAGCGAATGATCGTTCCCTTTTCACCGACGCCAAATAAGTAAGACCCTATGTAACTGATGCAATGAATTTTGCTTTTCAAACGAAAAAGCTTTCTCCAGCCCTGCTCCAAAGAATAATGAAAAATGCCTTCTCTTTGTACCGCCACAAAATAACCAGGAAATGCCGATGCCGTGACAGCAGTCGCTCCTTTATGAAACATGGATTTTTTCCTTGTTCATATAATCTGCCCATGCAAGAAAATCTCTTGCAAACGCTCGGCAGCTTTCCACATCTTCATCTGTTTCAGGCGCTAGTTCGATTTTCAATGTTTCCTGGTAAACGGCAGCTCCCGCCTCTTGCAACATGACACTGAACAAATTGACCGCTTCACAAAACTTCGGATAAGAATAATCTCCAGATCCGAAGCAGGCTGTTTTTAAGCCATTAAGCTGAAGCTGTTTGACCTCTTCAAAAAAATCTTCCGCTTCGTAAGGCAAATCGCCGTCGCCCCATGTATAGGTGCCAATCAGCAAATAATCATAGGATGTCAAAGCAGACACATCCGCATCATCTATCTCGACACAATCGATATCCAACTCATATTCCTGAAGCGTTTCTTTTATAATTACGGCAATGTCTTCTGTATTTCCTGACATGCTGGCATATGTAATCAAGGCTTTAGCCATGTTATCACCTCATCAATTGATAATGATTTTCAATATCATATGTATCACTTTAACTGATAATGATTTTCATTGTCAATGTGTAAATAAAAAAAGACAGCACATCGCTGTCTTTAAAATGGATTTTCTTGATCCAGCATATCCTTTATCACTTGAACAAAAGCTTGAACTTGCTTCAGCTCAAAGGCAGGTTCATAGCCTAATAGCCATGTATCCCGTCCGATCGGATGCTCTTTCATGTCTAACAGAGGCATTTTATTGACTTTATCTTCGTTTTGAAGGGTAACAGACGGCAAAATGGCATAACCGATTCCGTGCAGCGCCATCTGTTTGCACGTTTCAATCTGATCAACCAATATCGTCTGTTTTGGCGACGTTTTAAATTTTTGATGCCACCAGTGCTGAATTTCCTGAAAATAAGTGCTGTCGCTTTTAAATTGGATAAACGGCCGTTCTGTATGGGCAATATCTTCGATGCAGGAAATTTCAGTGTCCACTAAATACAGGTGATCTGTCATTAAGTAATCTTTACGGCCCTTCCACTCTGGGTTGCCCCTAATAATGCCAATATGAACCTGATCCTCGTATAAGCTTTTCAGCATTTCGCTGCTCCAGCCCGTAATGAGTGAGACCTTTGCATTCGGATACTTTTCCACATAAGTCTTCAAGACTTTAGGAAGCCAATGCTGGCCGATTATGGAGGCGACGGCAAGCTTCAGTGTGCCGTGAATTTCACCTTCAAGCTCATCAATATTTTCTCTTATTCTTTCCTGCTCTAACGTCACATCATTCGCAAACTGAATGATTTTCTCACCGGCCGGCGTTACCGTTAACCCTTTTTGGGATCTTAAAAAGATTTTTGTGCCCCACGCCTTTTCAATTGTTTGTAAGCGCTGAGATAAAGCCGGCTGAGATACAAAAAGCCGTTCCGCCGCCTTTCTCATATTTAATTCCTCAGCTAAAACTACGAGCATATGAAGCTCTTGAAGCTGCATGTCGTCCTCCTTTTCATGATCAATAAGTTTTTCTTATCTCCCATTCTAATCAAATCTTTGTTTCTGATTCAAGCCCTATTCTGGTTTAAATTATGTATGCGCTTTCTTTCTTGATCTGGGGATATAATAAAAATAGGCCGTGAAGCCTACTTGTTCAATGAGCGTATATGCTTATTCAATTCCTTTAAAACCACTCTTCTCGTAAAAATTCCTTCAAACACCTGCTCATCATTTTCAACACAGACAAATCCGTTATTAATGACCATGCCGAACCCCTTCATAATCGGATCATTTATATGGAGGCGCGGAATATCAGTCAGCATGACTTCCTCGACAGTAATCTGGTCAAGCTTTTCAAACTCGATTCGCTCAAGCCCAAAAATGCTGTTCATGATCATATTTGTACCGATTAAACCATGTAAACGATAGGAAGGATCAAGAACCGGGATGGCTGTGTATCCGGTTTTTGTCAGCACTAATAATGCGTGCTCAAGGTTGTTGCCGACTTGAACGTGCGCTACTTTGTCCGCCTCAATCATAAATTGTCCGACTGTTGCCTCAAGAAGCTGGTCTGATTGTAAGCTTATCATGTTTTCGACCCCTTTTCATTTTCCTCAACAATACATTCCCTATATTACAATAATATAAACTTTATCAGTATTTGTCGAAAAGTTTCGTTTCAATAAAAAAGATACTCTTTGAGCGAGTATCAATTATAGGGTGCTCCATTAATTTTCAAATCGAAATCGGTCGTATAGCGTTACAAGTTTTTTGTAGGTGGTTCCGTCAACGTTTTTGGTTCCTGTCTCTATATCGTTGATCTCACTGCTTAATAGCTCGATGGCATACTCATGGTTGATCAGGATATTCAGCAGAAGTTTTTGTTCTTCTTCTGTAAATCGTTCACCGATAAGACTCATTCGCAATCAGGCCCCCTGTTTTATACTGAATACCTCTGAAAGCAAGACAACTTACTTTCAGCTCTACCGCTAGAATAAGTAATCAGAAAACAAACGTCAACCGCATAATTCGACATTTCCCTTGGCTTTTCAGCCGGAATTATTTTGTGAAACGATTTGCATAGCTGAAGGCAGTGTATGAATCCGGTTTTATTTTTGCCTCAATCCCCATGGAAGTGATACGTCCTGTCATTTCTTGAATCAGTTCTTTTGTAAGCCCTTTTTTCCCAATATCCAAGTGAACCTCAAAGGTAAGATCCGCCCCCTCACCGGTAAAGGGCAGGAGCAGATCGGTAATATCCATTAAGTGCCCATCAAGAATATGAGCGGCCGTTTCTTGGCTGTACGCCGTTTCTAACGAAATCTTCTCCCGAAGGCTATGTATGGGTCTGTCGACTGTATGATTTTTCAAGCAGCCCCAAGCTCCCTTGCCTGTACGATGCAAATGCAATGCGGTAATAAACTTTGTGTAATCGCGGTACACTTGTGAATCAGTTCCGATCGATAACACATAAGAAGAACGGGGGTCCTTTCGAACAAAGGCTTTAAGCCGTTCCATCACATCTTGAAAGGTCATCTGTGCTTCTGAAAGATTATAAAACAGAAAAGAATCAGCCATAGCGACACTCCTTTTCAAAATTTACAACCATGAAACAAGTATGTTCCTTACCGTTTATTTCGATTACTTTTGCAAAAGCGGAAGCTTGTTCCCACTATTTCAGGAATCTTACTGAAGAAGTTCAAAGATTTCGATGGAAACCATGTCGATATTATCAAACGGATATGTGTTAGGTTTTTCACCTTTTTGGAAAACCGTCAATTCAAACGTTTGATTTTTTTCGAAATATTTAACACTGCATATTTTCTCACCATTTACTTCGAAATAACGCTGCATTGGCTCGTTAGCCGCTTCCGCTGTTTCTTGCAGACTTTGCAGCCGTGTGATGATACCCATTAATTGTGACATTCTAAAAAAAGACTCCTTTCAAAAAGCAACTTCAAATCAACAAGTATTTATTATAATACAAGTTCTATTGAGCATCATACCATAAAGTCGGACAGGATGGCATTTTCACTGCTGAATTTAAGAAAAGAAAAAAAGTGAAAAAACTATTTTTTATTAGTTTGAGGCTTTTTTTGAATGTCATGCACACAATTATGATTTTTTTGGTATGCCCGCAGAGTCAAGAAAGCTTTTTTTTGCAATTTCATCAAAATCTTCCTTTGAAATTTTGCAATATGTAATGATTCAGAGTGAACATCTCGCCGCATTTGCCGTCTAATATCTCTTGCACGGCCGTGCAGCATTGGTACGGGTGTTCGGGCGCTGAAAGAACATTTTGTTCCTCCCGGTGTTCAACGTTTTCCCCTAGTTAGGTTTATTGTTTTATTGATTGTCTTATGCTTTGGCAAATAAAAAAACTTGGCGGGGGTAGCGCCAAGCTTTTTCGGATCTTGATCTGATAGAGGGGTTGGGGAACAGAGAGTAGCTTCTCTCTATAATTAAATGATAATGATTCTCAGTATCAATGTCAATCGTTTTTTGATATTTTTTTCAATTCATAAAAAAACGGCCTTTCAGCCGCTTAAATCAATCCATCCTGCTCATATAAATAAGAATAAGGCAAGTCTATAAATAAATACATCTGATCATCCATCGGATACGAAAACGTTCTGATCATTTCACCTGTTTCCAAATCACTGTACAGATCACTGAAAAACCCTTTTCTGAGATTTCTCATTCTCATAATGTTCTCTAGGAAATAAGGACGCCAGCTCCAATTCTTTTCCGCGTATTCCGGCTGGTAAATCCATTCTCCATCTTGTTTAAACACATTTCCCGTCAGCTGATCGCCTTCTCCATCACACATGTAAATTCTAAAGCTGCAATCGGTCAGCTCTTCCGCCAGCTTTTTAATAAAGTCATCATCAGAAGACAGGTTGTTTTTTCTCAAAGATGTCACCGCTTGATGAACCCGTCTATAAAACTGTTCAGAGTGTTCATAGACGGTTTCAAGCTTCTTTTTCTCATGTGTGATAAATTGGTGAAATTCAGTTTTAAGTCTTTGTTTCAATACATCTCTCTCTAGAAACGTTTCAGACGGAGACAACAAGTAATAGCCCTGAAAATAGCGGCCTCCGTTTCTCCAAGCGTACTGAAGCTGGAAGTTCGCCTCAATGTCTTCATACAGCAGCGCAGCACCGATTTTTCTCGCTAGTAAAGATATGCTATATAGCACATGCTCATATGACGGTGACGGCTGTGATACTTTCAGCGCCTGCAAATCGATTTTTAACAGATCTGGCGAAAGTAATGCAATTCTGTCCAGGTTGCTGCTTTCTTTTCCGATATTATCAACTGCAATTTTAATTCCGTATGTACGATAGTAGGCAAGCATATGGTAAAGCTGCTCAATATCCCCTTCAAAATTGTGCTCCGTAATTTCAAGCACGAAACGATGAAGTTCAATTCCTTTCGCTTCATATTCTTTCAGAAGCTCCAGAAAGCTTTCGCCGTGATCAAGCATCAGCAGATTGGCATCCTGATTCATAAAAATCAGCAGATCAGAATCGGCCTCTAAAAAACGGTCTAGAGCCTGGCGGATAATTCTGTTATCCACCTCTAATTTATATTCTTCGGGTATTCCCCCATCTAAAAAGAAGGGTCCGAGACTTTGAATTTCCGAATCTGCCATTATACGCCCCAGCACCTCATACCCGACGATTTTCTGCTCCTCGGCACTGAAAATCGCCTGGTAATATGGGAGGACATCATCAATGTTCGTTAAAATATCAAGTGGATCCAACATGTTATCACCTGCTTCTCTATCTTTGTCTGATTATACCACATTGAATCCAAAGTTTAATATGCTTTAAAACGGATAAGGATTCAGCCATTGCCCCCCATCCAGAGTGACACATTCTCCATTCATATAGGAAGTTTCATCAGAAAGCATAAACGCGGCCAAGGCGGCGATTTCCTCCGGCGTGCCGAGCCGGCCGAGCGGCACACTGTTCAGCGTGCGGGCCATCGCTTTTTCTGATTCAAATAGCTTCTCCGCACCGCCTGTTCGCTCAATCGGACCGGGTGCAATCGCGTTTGTGCGAATTCCGTATTGGCTCCCCCACTCCACGGCCAGGGTTCTTGTCAGCGACAATACCCCTGCTTTGGCTGCAGCAGAATGAACGACCCCCGCTCCCGCTCCCCAAGCATAAGTGGCGGCCATATTTAAAATGACGCCCTTCTTCTGCTGCTCGATCCAATACCTTGCCGCAGCTTGGCTGCAAAAAAATGTGCCGTTTAAAACAATCTCAATAACGGCTTTCCATCCATTGGGCGTCAGCTTTTCTGCCGGGCAAATAAAATTTCCGGCCGCATTATTGATCAGCGCATCAAGCCGGCCAAAGGCTCTTATCCCTTCTGTAATCATGTCTGAAGCAGCGGAATCAGAACGGACATCCATTTGAAAACAAGTGACCTGCCCCTCAAAGGTCTCAATTTCTCTTTTCGTTTCCTCAAGTGCTTCCTGGTTCCGTCCTGTCACCATGACGTGCCAGCCTAATTCAGCCTGTTTTTTTGCCATTGCTTTTCCCATGCCGCTTGACCCGCCGGTAATAATAACCGCTTTTTTTTCCATGTTTCTCCCTCCTGTTGTGAATGAGTATTCATTCAATATTATTCTATCATTATATGCCTGCTCTGTCAGTACATGCTGATATGAGATTTTTTCAAGATACAGATGCTATAATAGAAAAACTCTATTAAAGGTTGGTTTGAAATGAAAAAGATGTCCAGAAGGCAATTTCTGAAAGGAATGTTCGGCACTCTTGCTGCCGGGGCTTTAACAGCTGGCGGAGGATACGGCTATGCCAGATATCTGGAGCCGCATATGATCGAGACAACCGAACACACAATAAAAAGCTCTCTCATCCCGCACGGATTTGACGGTTTTAAAATCGTGCAGTTCAGTGATACACACTTGAGTGATTATTTTACTCTTGAAGATTTAAAAACTGTCATCCTATCAATTAATGAATCTAAACCTGATCTCATAGTTTTTACAGGTGATATCATCGATAACCCTAATACGTACCAGCAACACCAGGCAGTTATTCCATTATTGAGAAAACTACATGCTCCCTTCGGCAAGCTTTGTATTTACGGCAATCATGATCACGGAGGCTATGGAACTGCTGTTTACAAAAGCCTGATGACGGCTGGCGGTTTTACGGTATACCGCAATGGTTATCAAACATTGTCGCTTGCAGATGGCAGCGAAATCGAGATTGCATCGCTTGATGACTTAATGCTCGGAAACCCAGATTATGAAGGCATCCTATCAAGGCTAAGCGACAGACTTTTTTCCATTCTGCTCGTCCATGAACCTGATGCAGCCTTAAAAACAACAGGATATCCGGTGAATCTTCAGCTTTCCGGCCATACACACGGCGGCCAGATTCAGCTGCCTTTTTACGGACCGATCATTACGCCTCCATATGGAAAAGTCTACATAGAAGGAATGTATCAAACAGGCAGCACTCATATTTATGTAAACCGCGGCCTCGGGATGACCAGACTGCCTTTGCGGTTTCTAGCCAAGCCTGAAATCACTGTCTTTACCTTAAAAAGCACAAATTAATGTAGCAGGATGGGCTCCTTATCAATACTTATAAGTAAAAAAGGAGGATGAGGAAACTGCTTACGTACCAGGTGAAGCAAGGTGATACACTGAACAGCATCGCGGCTGATTTCAGAATCAGCACCGCTGCGTTACTCCAGGCTAATCCGTCACTGCAGGCAGGGCTCACAGCAGGACAGTCCATAGTCATACCCGGCCTGCCGGACCCTAATACGATTCCGTATCATATCGCAGTCTCAATCGGAGCGAAGACCCTTACGCTGTTCCAAAATAATCGGGTAATGAAAACCTACCCCATCGCCGTTGGTAAAATACTGACGCAAACGCCCACTGGCGAGTTTTATATTATTAACCGCCAGCGCAATCCCGGCGGCCCATTTGGCGCTTATTGGCTGAGCCTTTCAAAGCAGCACTACGGAATACACGGGACGAATAATCCCTCTTCGATTGGTAAGGCTGTTTCTAAAGGCTGCATTCGCATGCATAACAAAGACGTAATCGAACTCGCTTCAATTGTGCCAAACGGAACAAGAGTCACTATTAACCGGTAATGTTTTCTTATTTGTTTCAAAAACAGGCGGTTTATAATATGATAAAGTGGGACCTTTAGGGTAAGGAGCGTTTTTATGGATATATTTAAAAATCGTAATTTTGTTCGCCTATTTTTCGCAGCACTCGCTTCTCAAATGGGCACGACAGTAGGCAACATGGCCTTTGCTTTTTTCTTGCTGGACCGCTTCAGCAGCCAGCCTTCATATACGACCTTGGCGGAGCTGATGTATTCTCTCCCGACCGTATTTGTATTTTTGATCGTAGGAGTTGTCGCGGACCGGTTTGACAGAAAAAAGGTAGCGGAAAACTGTGATTGGATCAGAGCCGGCCTGACTGTCGTTCTTTTTTTCACTTTATTTACCGGCAATATTCCTCTTGTTTTCTGTATTTTATTTGTCAGAAGCGCTGTAACGAAGTTTTTCTTTCCGGCAGAAAACAGTTTGGTACAAGCCATCCTGCCGAAGGAGCATTATGCGAAAGCGGCAGGGCTTAACCAGATGCTTTTTAGTATTTTCATGGTGTTCGGAGTCGGAATTGGCGCTGTTATGTACAACACCATCGGTATTGAAGGCGCCATTATTCTTGATTTTGTCAGCTTTATCATTTCCGGGCTGCTGATCCGCAGCTGCCGGATTCCGAAAGAAGCCCGGCAGCCAAACGGCGCATTCAGCTGGAGAAAAACTTCTGTTAAAGATTCAATAAATGATTTTAGGGAAGGTATTCTCTATATTTTTAAAAACAAACTCCTGGCATCTCTTATATTCGGTTTCTTCATTTTCGGATTTGTCACCGGAGGATTCGCCGTATTGCCAATGTTTACAATGAAATACGGATTGGCGCCTGACCGTTATGAGTGGCATACGTCTGTATTTACAATCGCACTCGGGTTTGGGCTGCTGGCGGGAAGTGTAATCGGCACGATCATCTCTAAAAAAGTGAAGCCGCATTTTTTAATGTCGATACCGATTTTCATTGCAGGCTTGCTGATTTTCGTTCTCGGCTATACGAATGTTTTATGGGTGTACTACGCGGCAGCTTTTGCCCTGGGAATGTGCATTGGACCGATCAACATTGCAATCGGAGGATGGATGCCAAAGATTGTTCATCCAAAGCTGATGGGACGTGTAAGCGGCTTGCAGGACCCTTTTATGATGTTTGCACAGTCTTTAACACTCGGCTTAGTTGCGCTATTATTCCCTAAGTTCGTTTCAAACATAGATTATCTTTATTACGGCATGGGCGTTATCATCCTGCTTGTTTTTATTTTTTATTTTGTTGCACTGCCAAAATACAGCGCACAGGCTGTGGAAGTGAATGTTCAGGAAGCATTTCAAGAGCAGCCGAAAAAGAAAGCAAGATCTGTATAATATACGTTAAAAATGCGCTTTTTTTCTCAGAAAAAAGCGCATTTTCACATTCAATATTTGCATTTCAACTTTAAAAAAGTATAATCTAATCATATAGAATTTGATAAGAGCAAAGGAGAGAAATAATGGACGACCATGCATATACGAAAGATCTGCAGCCAACCGTAGAAAATCTTTCAAAAGCAGTTTACACTGTGAACCGCCATGCAAAAACCGCCCCCAACCCTAAATACCTATACCTGCTGAAAAAACGGGCTTTGCAAAAGCTTGTCAAAGAAGGTAAAGGTAAGAAAATAGGGCTTCATTTTTCAAAAAACCCAAGGTTTAGCCAACAGCAATCGGACGTGCTTATTTCAATCGGAGACTACTATTTTCACATGCCTCCAACTAAAGAAGACTTCGAACATCTTCCGCATTTAGGTACACTTAATCAATCGTACCGAAATCCTAAAGCTCAAATGTCTTTAACAAAAGCGAAACACCTGTTGCAAGAATATGTCGGCATGAAAGAAAAACCGCTTGTGCCAAATCGCCAGCAGCCAGCTTATCATAAACCTGTTTTTAAAAAGCTTGGCGAGAGTTACTTTTAAAATAAAAACAGCCGTGCCACTCAGGCATCGGCTGTTTTTATTTATTCGATGACATACGTATCCACTTTTTTAATCAAGTCACTGATCTCAGGCTTGCTGATTTGCTCATCTGCGCCAACGACTTCTCCGCGGTGACGCAAATCATCTGTAATTAACGATGAGAAAATCATAACCGGTACGTCTGAGCTTTTCGGGTTTTCCTTCAGCAGCTTTGTGAGCCTGTGTCCGTCCATTTTTGGCATTTCAATATCAGTGATAATCATATCAATCTGTTCTGATAAATCAGTTTCATTTTCAGCAAGGTTCATAATGTAGTCATATGCCTCTTTTCCGTTTTCAAACGAAGAAACATTGTTGTACCCTGCTTCTTTTAACTCATCCTGCAAGAGGCGCATCAAGAGCGGTGAGTCCTCTACAATGATAAGCTTTTTATCAGCTCTTCTTTCATCTAAGCCCTCGGTATGCATATTGTACGTATCCACACCTGAGTCTGATTCGATGTCATAAATAATTTTTTCATAGTCAGGCAAAAAGATCATCAGGTCTTCGAGCTTAATAATCCCGGTAAGGTGCCGCTCCATTCCTTGATTTAATGATGTGGGCTTTTCAATTGCTTCCCAGGATACTCTGTGAATTTGAGAAACAGAGCCGACATGGAAAACAATTTTCCGTTTATTAAATTCAGTCACGATATATTTCTCGTCTTTTGATCCCTCAGGCTCAACTCCAAAAAATGAGAAGAGGCTGATCACAGGGAGAATTTCTCCTCTGAGCTTAATCATTCCTTCTACATGCTGATGGGAGTGAGGCACTGATGTCACCTCGACTGGCTGAATAATTTCCCTTACCTTCATGACGTTAATTCCGAAAGCATTATCGCCTACGCCATACTTCACAATTTCTAATTCATTTGTACCAGAATCCAATAAAATTTCGTATTGTTGTAACGACACTTCAATCCCTCGCTATTCGCATTCAGTATTGTACTGTATATATCGGCGTAAATTGTAAAAAGTGAATGGCATGGCTCTTCAAAATCGATTCTGGGAGCGTCAAGCCGCGGTTCTTAAAAAAAGAAACTTTTTTCCTAATAACCATTGACTTTCCAACTAACAGTGATAAAATAGTCAAGGATTTTTCCAAAGAAGGGTGTAAATAATGGGTACCTTAGTAATATTTAAAGAAAATGAAATGACTGTTTTAGAAGATATCAGTGAAGAGACTTACCTGCATATGAAGAAAGAATCAGCTGACCTTCAAGAAGAGCATCCATCGTATATGTTTTGGCACGAAGACCTTCATTTTGATTATGGTTATTAATGAAATTGGCACATATAAACAATAATAGAACATGATACAATAAGGACAATCAAATCGCTGGTTGTCTTCTTTTTTTCTGAAAAGAAAGGTATGTTTAGAAAAAAGGCGCATACAATCGAAATATATCGGCTAAAAAGGTGACAAATGATCAGCTAGTGGTAAAATAGGATAAACTCATTATATTTGTTAAGGTGATGAATTATGGAACATTTGCTGAATCCGAAAGCAAGAGAGATTGAAATTTCAGGAATACGCAAATTCTCAAATCTTGTAGCTCAACACGAAGACGTAATTTCACTTACAATCGGCCAGCCTGACTTTTTCACGCCGCATCACGTGAAAGCTGCCGCAAAAAAAGCCATTGATGAAAACGTGACGTCATATACTCCGAACGCCGGCTACCTGGAGCTGAGACAAGCTGTGCAGCTTTATATGAAGAAAAAAGCGGATTTTAACTATGATGCTGAATCTGAAATCATCATCACAACAGGTGCAAGCCAAGCCATTGATGCTGCATTCCGGACGATTTTATCTCCCGGTGATGAGGTGATTATGCCAGGCCCGATTTATCCAGGCTATGAACCTATTATCAATTTGTGCGGCGCCAAGCCTGTCATTGTTGATACTACGTCACATGGCTTTAAGCTTACTGCCCGGCTGATTGAAGATGCTCTGACTCCTAACACTAAGTGTGTCGTGCTTCCTTATCCGTCAAATCCTACCGGCGTGACTTTATCTGAAGAAGAACTGAAAAGCATCGCTGCCCTTTTAAAAGGCAGAAATGTCTTCGTATTGTCTGATGAAATATACAGTGAATTAACATATGACAGACCCCATTACTCCATCGCAACCCATTTGCGAGATCAAACAATTGTCATTAACGGCTTGTCAAAATCACACAGCATGACCGGTTGGAGAATTGGATTTTTATTCGCACCGAAAGACATAGCAAAGCACATTTTAAAGGTTCATCAATACAATGTGTCGTGTGCGTCATCCATTTCTCAAAAAGCCGCCCTTGAAGCTGTGACAAACGGCTTTGACGACGCCCTAATTATGAGGGAACAATACAAAAAACGTCTGGACTATGTGTATGACCGTCTTGTTTCCATGGGACTTGACGTCGTGAAACCGTCTGGCGCGTTTTATATCTTCCCATCTATTAAATCATTTGGAATGTCTTCTTTTGATTTTAGTATGGCTCTTTTGGAAGATTCAGGTGTGGCACTCGTGCCGGGCAGCTCATTCTCAAAGTATGGTGAGGGATATGTGAGGCTGTCTTTCGCATACTCGCTGGATACGCTAAGAGAAGGCCTGGACCGCTTAGAATTATTTGTATTAAAAAAACGGGAATCAATGCAGACGATAAACAACGGCGTTTAAGCCGTTGTTTTATTTTTTCGGAAATGAAATTTTAAATGCTGTGCCTTTTTCCGGCTGGCTGTCAACGTGGATGACTCCCTGATGATTTTCGATAATATTAAATGTCACCATCAGTCCAAGCCCCGTGCCTTTTTCTTTTGTCGTTAAAAATGGTTCTCCAATCCGGTTCAGCACCTTTTCAGGTATGCCTTCCCCTTCATCTTTGACAGTGACATGAACAGAATGCTCATCCTCAGTTATGATAATGTCTACTGTTCCCCCGTCAGGCATTGATTCAACTGCATTTTTTATTAAATTAATGAATACCTGCTTTAATTGGTTTTGATCCCCGTTTATATAAATGCTGTCATTTTCATAGCTTGTTCTGATAAAAATACCATTTAAATTTGCCTGTGTTTCTAACAGGGCCGAGACCTCACCAATTAATTTTTTCAAGTTCAAATATTCTTTAACGGCATTTTGCTGGGGTTTCGCCAGCATAAGCAGTTCACTGAGTATTAGTTCGATACGGCTGAGTTCAGAAAAGACAATATCAAAGTAATGTTCATTTCCTTCCATCGTCGGTTTCATCAGCTGCAAAAATCCTTTGATCGCCGTCAGCGGGTTGCGGATTTCATGGGCGATTCCCGCCGCGAGCTGCCCTGCGATTGATAATTTTTCCGATTTCAGCATCAATTCTTCTGTTTGTTTTCTCTCAGAAATGTCCCGAAGAATGACTTGGACAGCAGCTTCTCCAAAAAAGGTCGTCGGAATGCAGACCATCTCCGTATAGATGACCCTGTTCTGGAAGGTGAACCATGATTGCTTGACAATTTCTGATTGTGTTTTTTGCTCGGCGATGTTTTGGATTCTTTCTTTTACATCCTCATGATCGCAAGGATGCAGCTGATCAAATATGTTTTTGCCAATTAAATCTTCATAGGTAGCCGCTTCAAACAGGGATATTCCCGACTCATTCATAAACACCCATTTTCCATTATGAATCACCGCAATGGTATCGATTGAATTTTGAATCAGCAGCTGATATCGTTCACGGCTTTTTTGCAGGATGGTTTGGAATTTTTTTCTTGAAGAGATATCGATCAGCAGCAGCAGCTCAGCCTGCTGTTTTTTGTAGACGGTCGGGGACGCTTTCACTTCTAAATGAACAGGTGTGCCATCAAGCCTTTTCCACGTCTGTTCAATCATTCCAACTTCCATTCCTTTTTGCATTCGTATAATCCTGTTTTTCACGATATCATGATATTCTTCTTCAATAAATTCATAGGACCATTTGCCAATAATAGCATCCTTGCTTTTCGCTCCCAGCATTGAAAGCATCGCACTGTTTACATAGACGATCTTGCCTTTGACACTGATGCATAGCGGACTCGGAAGATTTTCAACTAACCGTTCATAATCATCCGTTATATATGTAGTCGATTCCGGGCTTGCAGGCTCGATTTCATGTTTTTCGAAGTTTAGGGATTGATGGCCTGTTTCTTCTTCAAGAACCTTCATTTTCAAAATGATTTCCCGTTCTGTCCGCTCAGCTCTTGTCGTAACGATTTCTACCGCAGCCTCCACCCACACAATCGTATGATCTTTTTTAATAAAACGAAAGGTGCATGGCATCAGATGATGTTCATTATAAAAATAGCTTTCAACTAAAAATTGGTCTTCCTCATGCAAAAACGTTTTGAGGAATGATCCGATCATCTCTCCTTGGAGATAGCCTAAATGCAGTTTAGAGTTGGCAGATATATAAATGATGCGTCCATTAGAGGCCAAGACTGCATGAATATCGGTTTTTGTTTGAAATGGTTTAACATGCTGCGTATCCTGTTCCACAGAATCCCTCCTTTGCATGATCATTGTATTTCGACATATACAGATTGACTTTTACCTAGTATGATTCGCTAGAAAATGAGTATTCTCCTTCTATTCTTATGGTGAACGTCAATTTTTGAATAAAAGAAAGGGCACACAACCTTTCAGTTGTGCACCCTGTTTTTTTATTTTTTACTGTGTTTCTTTTCGAGCTCTGCGTAAGCGTGTATAGCTCTTTTGGCAATAATTTTATTGATCTTATCATCATCATCTACTGATGGAACAACAACACTAAAGGCCACTTTTGGTTTTTTCGACGGGTAATAGCCGACAAAAGTCAGATTGTATGTTTTTTTCCCCCACCAGTTGCGATTCGTGCCGTAATAAAATGTTTCCGCTGTTCCCGTTTTCCCTGATACATCTTCTGTAAACGTATTTTTAGCTGTCCCTGAGGTTGTAACGAGCTTCATTCCGGTCTTTACTTGCTGGATGTCACTTTCTGAGTTGTTAATTTTATTGAGAATGTTTGGCTTTCTTTGTTCAATGGTCTTCCCAAGGCCCTCTTTATTGCTGGGCTCATGAACACTTGTAACAATTCTTGGCTGAATACGGTAGCCCCCATTGGCAATGGAAGAGATGTACTGCGCCATTTGAAGGGGGGTATATGTATCGTATTGTCCAATGGCCAAGTCTAAAATTAACCCCCCCACCGCATCAGGTGTAGTTTGCATGCCGGCTGATTCCTGCGGAAGATCAATACCTGTCTTTACACCCAGGCCAAATTGGCTGTAGTAATTTCTCATTTTGTTCAAATCCTTCTGGTCAGCGGGAAGAGGTCCATGCGGCTTGTATGTAACACCGGCAATATGCATGGCGACATTAAACATGTATACGTTTGAGCTTTTTTGCAGTGCGGTTAATTCGTTAATAGTTCCCATATTCATATAGGACTTCTTAGGCTTGTTACCGTTTCCTGCAAAATAAAGAGGTGTATCCACAAAATATTTATAATGCGGAATCCCGTCCTGATAGCCGGCAAGTACGGTGGCACCCTTCACTGCCGAACCCATTTCATATTGGGTCGTAAATGCGCCTATCGCATAATCTTGAATTTTGTTTGTTTCTAAATCTATCTTTTTTCCCGCCATCGATAAAATATCGCCGTTATTCGGGTCCATCATCACGACAAAGGCTCTGTCAAGCATATAGTTCCCACGTGCACGGCTGTTTCTCACTTCTTCTTCAATGATCTTTTCCACTTTTGCTTGGAGCTCCATGTCGAAAGAAAGCTGAAGATCGTATCCCCTGCTGCCTTTGTCAATGGTTTTTTGGCTGACGACATTTCCTTTATTATCTTCTACATATTGCACTTTTTCCTTTTGGGAATTTAAGTAGTCTTCATATTGATACTCTATATAACTTTTCCCCACCCTGTCATTATTCGCATAGCCTCTTGTTAAGTAGAAATCTTTCCGGTCGCTCAGCAGGCCTTGATCAGGAGTCGTGACGCCGCCGAAAACGGAATAGAGGGTTTTGTCATAAGGATATTTTCGTGTCCAATCGTTTACGATGTCGATTCCCGGAAGCTCTTCTAAATGCTCAGAAACAATTGAAATTTCATCATATGTTAAATCATTTTTTGGTCGTTGCGTGGAGCTTTTCTTCTCATCAAGCAATGTTCCGTTTTTTCCATTGCTGTTGCTTTCATTTGGATTCATCGCTTTTACGATTTGAGGTTCGTAAGCATTTCCGCTTGAAAACCTTGTATAAATCGCAGCGATTTCCATTTCTTCGTCATCTTGCTGAATCGCCTTCAATTCTTGATCCGGTACACGCTCAATTTGAAGCTTGTAAGCCTGGGCCCCTTTCAAATTGCTTTCAGATTCCTTGAGCAGAGCGGCGGCTTTTTTCGGATGAGATGCGAGCCAGTAATCACGCAAATCTCTTTCCTTCAAAAATTCGGTATCAATATGAATTAAAGCAGCAAGCCGCTTCGCTGTTTTGATTTTGTCTTCTGTTTTTGTGCTCGATGTTGAAACATACACAATTTCAGGCACGCTCTGGTTATCGACAGCCACTTTCTGGTTTCTGTCGTACATCTTCCCTCGAGGCGCCGGATAGTACGCTGTTTTTGCATTTGCTTTCTCCGCGTTTTCTTCATGCTGTTCACCTTCAACAATTTGAACAACGCCAAGCTTAAAGATTAATGCAGTGAATAGAACAAAGACAGCAAGGAAAAAAAGGTTCATTCTGATTGCCCTGTTTCCTTTGCTTTTTTTCTTTGGTTCACGTCCTATTTCAGTCACTTCTGGTTACCCCTCTCAAATCATTCAATATATTTACATATACTGAGATTAATTGTAACACCTTTGTAACAGTTGTTACAGCAAAAAAGGATAAAAAAAGCTGTCAATATAAAAACACATTAAAATATAACTAACGATTCAAATAAAAGGAAGCTATGTAACTGTACGATAATATCATGAAATACAGCTGATTCCCTTCACCTCAGCGGTTTAGCGCATATTGGTTACGAAAATGACAATCTCTCTTTGTCAAAGGAAAGTGATGGATACTTTATGACAAAAAAGCTATGTTATGATTTTTTTGTAGAAACAAACAACTCTAGGAGGTTATGAACTAATGAAGAAAGCATTTATTTTATCTGCTGCCGCTGCGGTTGGATTATTCACATTCGGGGGCGTACAGCAAGCATCAGCGAAAGAACTCTCCTGCCAGCATGTGGTAACAGTAAAAACAGGGAATACAGTACAAAACATGTCTCTTAACGATGTAGTGAAAAAGCTGCATATTAACACAAATATTAAAACATTAAATACTGCAAACGAAAAAGAGATCAAGCAGCTTCTTAAAAAACATGCGAAGCAATCTAACATGAACATTCAGGATGTTCAAAAGACAGAAACTGCAAAACCTGCGCAAAAAACTACAGAAAAAGCAGCTGCTGAAAAAAACACTGCTTCTAAAGCACCTGCAGCTACTGAACAAAACACTGCTTCTAAAGCACCTGCAGCTGAAAAAACAAACACAACAACATCTGCACCTTCATCTGTAAGTGCATATGAGAAAAAAGTTGTTGAGCTTACAAATGCAGAAAGACAAAAACAAGGCTTAAAACCGCTTCAAATTGATGAAACGTTAAGCAAATCTGCACGCGCAAAATCTCAGGATATGAAAGACAAGAACTACTTTGATCACCAAAGCCCAACTTACGGCTCACCGTTTGACATGATGAAATCTTTCGGAATCAGCTACAAAACAGCAGGTGAAAACATTGCTAAAGGCCAAAAAACACCAGAAGAAGTAGTAAAAGCTTGGATGAACAGTGAAGGACACAGAAAAAACATTCTAAACCCTAACTTTACTCACATCGGTGTAGGCTACGTTGAGTCTGGAAGCATCTGGACACAGCAATTCATCGGAAAATAATAAAAAAAGATTGCCTGTTTCGTACAGGCAATCTTTTTTTATTTCACCCAGAGCTTATATATACTCTGTGTTCCGCTGTTTTCTTCGCCTTGTGCAGCGAGCTTGTCATATAAGGATTTTGCAAGCGACAAGCCTGGCATTTCTTCTCCCATTAATTCCGCTTCCTCTAGCGCAATTCCCATATCTTTAATAAAATGTTTCACATAAAAACCTGGTTCAAAGTTGCCTTGCAGCATACGGGGAGCAAGATTTGATAATGACCAGCTTCCGGCTGCGCCCGTTGTGATGCTTTTCAGGACATTTTCCGGCTGCAGTCCTGATTTTTGAGCATATGCCATCGCTTCAGCAACACCGATCATACCAGCTGCGATTGCAATCTGATTACACATCTTGGTATGCTGGCCGCTTCCAGCCGGTCCTTGATACTGAATGTTTTCTCCCATTAAAGAGAAAATCGGCATGCAGGCTTCAAATGCTTCTTTTTCTCCTCCAACCATAATTGCGAGTGTTCCGTTTTGCGCGCCGATATCTCCGCCGGAAACAGGGGCATCTAAAGCGAACAATGATTTTTCTTTAGCCGCTTCAGCAATCTTCTTCGCAAGTGAAGGTTTAGATGTCGTCATATCAATGAGATATGCGCCTTCTTTTGCGTTTTCAATAATTCCGTTGCTTCCGAAATACACTTCTTCAACATCACTGGGATAGCCGACCATTGTAATGATAACGTCCGCTTCTTTTGAAAGATCTTTGACCGTTTCTTTCCATACCGCGCCTTTTTGCAGTATGCTGTCTGCTTTTTCTTTTGTCCGGGTGTACACCAAAACAGGATGGCCGTCATTGAGAATATGTGACGCCATGCTTTTTCCCATCACTCCAAGGCCGATAAAACCAATTGTTTTCTTCAAGGTCATTCCTCCCAGATGTTTCGTTTTGATTTTAGTTAAAATTTATCATTTTTCCTTCATTTTCTAGACTACCATATCTATTCATCATATAGTATACTCTTAAAATAAAAAAATCCCCAAAACAAATCATATTTTGGGAATGTAATTGGATTACAATGTGAATTTCGCAATTGTGTTCATAAGCTCTTGGCTTGCATGTTTTAACGTCTCCGTTGAGTGTTTGACTTTATCAAGAGTGATCAGCTGTTCATCGGTTGATGCGTTCACTTCCTCTGCTGCGGCAGCCGATTCCTGCGATATGGCTGAAATGCTTTGAATGGCTTCAGAAATCGCTAGCTGTTCTTCACTCATTCTTTGAATTTCTTCGTAAATGTGATCAATGCCTTGTACCAGCGATTGCATTTCCGCGGTTATCGTGTTTAATACCTCTCCTGTCTCATGAATGGCACTGTTTTGTTCATCATTCATTCTGCTTGCCTCAACCATGGCGTGAGAGGCCTCTTTTGTCTCAAGCTGGATAAGCTTCACAGTCTCGCTGATATGCTTTGTAGAAAGGGCTGATTGCTCAGCAAGCTTCCGCACTTCATCGGCTACGACGGCAAAGCCGCGTCCGCTTTCTCCGGCTCTGGCTGCCTCAATGCTGGCATTTAAGGCAAGCAAGTTGGTTTGATCAGAAATATTCGAAATCGCTGTAACGACTTCTTCAATATTCTTTGTTTGATTTTCCAAATCAAGCAGCATCGTTTCAACCTTTTTCGTTTCCATGTTGGCTTCGTTTGACTTCATCAGCAGCTGGCCGAGCGCGTCAAGTCCTTTATAGCTTGCATCCTCAGACGATTTTGACCGTTCTTTAATTCCGCCTGCCTCCTCAGCAATTTGCCTGATTTTCGTTGACAGGCTTTCTGATTTTTCGTTAATGGTCTCGACTTCAGAAGCCTGTTCTGATGCCCCAGCGGCTACTTCTTCAATCGCTTTTGCAATTTGTCCGCTTGTTTCATTTGTTTCCGCAGAGACAGCCGTTAATTGCTCAGAGGTATCAGATACTTTCCCTGAAGAGAGTCTCACTTGCTCAACCATTTCCTTCATATTTTCAACCATCTGATTAAAGTCTTTTGTTAAAATACCGACTTCATCCTTGGATTTTGATTCTGCGTGCACTGTTAAATCGCCCGCGGAAACTGCCTTCGTTTTTGCGATCAGCTGCTGTATCGGACCGGTTATCGTTTTGGCCAGAAAGTAGCTGAGAATAATTGTTATGATAAGCGCAATCAGTGATATCCAAAGATTCGCCCGATTCATTTTATCTGAAATCCACATTAATTTATCGGTATCAAATTGCGTTCCGACTTTCCAGCCCGTTTCCCCAATCGTTTGGTACACAACCATTTTCCCATTTTCATCTTGTATCCCTTTTTTCTCAGATGCAATGGTTTTCAGTGTTTGATCCTTTGATATATTTTTTCCTTGGTTTGACGGGTGTGCTAAAAGATTGCCGCTGGCATCAGCTAAAAAGGCAAACCCATTGTAAGGCACCTTTTGCTTATTGACCATACTCTGGATAGCAGAGAGTTTCAAGTCGTAGCTGGCAACCCCGATCACTTTTTGCCCGTCAAGGATCGCTTTCGATGCAGTGACAATCATATCTCCCGTCACGACATCTTTATAAGGTTGCGTCCAAACGACTTGACCCGGGGTTTCAGCTGCAAGCTTATACCATGGTCTTGTTGTTGGATCATAATCATCGGCAAAATCGGCTTTCGGGTATGTAAACATTTCTTTTTTTGCGGTGCCAACATAAGCCATCGCAACATAATCATCGTTATCTTTGATTTGTTTAATGTCATCGTTAAATAGCCGAGAAGCTTCTTTACTTGGTTTTGTTACAAATGTATGAGTTAATTCCCCATTAGCCAATCTTGATAACGAAATGGCATAACTCTTTAATTGCAATTCAATATTTTGTTCAAGTGACTGTGTCACGTTTTGAGTTGTATTTTTCCCATCCTCTGTAATCATCGGTTTTAGCGTCAAATAAGAAGACAGCATTAAAAGAACAACTGTGACGATTAACATGATTGAAACAAAAACAGCAACCTTCATGTGAAGTTTTTTAAACAAACCAATCCCCTCCTAATTTCTATATCGGCCCCTTCGTTTGAAAAATGAATAATCAAAAAATAAATTATATGAAAAACGGAATATATTTACTGAAAATTCAATCTTCGTTATAATGAAACAATATAAGGAGGGTGATGATCATACTAAAACAAATGTATGTGCACAACGGCAGAAAATTTGAGACCCTGACCATCAGAAACTATACTGAAACTGACGTAAAGGGGCTGATTTCTCTTCAAAGAGAATGTTTCCCTCCTCCGTTCCCACAGGAATTGCTATGGTCGGAGGAACAGCTTGACAGCCATATCAAAACCTTTCCGGAAGGCGCTTTATGCGCGCTGGTCAATGGCAGAATTGTCGGTTCTATGACTGCCCTTATCATACATTTTGAGCCTGAATCTCCTGACCATACATGGGTGCAGGCAACAGATAACGGATCTATTAAAAATCATGATCCTCACGGAAATACTTTATATGTAGTAGATATTTCTGTTTCTCCTCATTATCGAAAGCTTGGAATCGGAAAATGGCTGATGAATACGATGTATGAGCTGACTGTTGACAAGCGGCTGGAGCGCCTGCTCGGCGGCGGACGCATTCCTTTTTATCATAAATACTCACACGAGATCAGCGCTGTTCAATACGTTGAAGATGTAATGGAGGGCAAGAAAAAAGACCCTGTGCTGTCTTTTCTTCTCCATTGCGGCCGTTCACCGATTCGAGTAGTCAGCAATTATTTAGACGATAAAGAATCATTGAATTTCGGCGTTTTAATGGAATGGAAAAATCCTTTTTATAAAAAAACGAGCTGTTGATCACAACAGCCCGTTTAAGTGAAATATTCAATTTTCGCGTTAGGGAAATAGGTATCAATATAGGATTCAAGCGTTTCCCGAAGTTCATGCTCTTCATCTTTCTGATAAATATACTTTCCGATCCCGTAACGGCCCCATTTATAACGACGCTTTTCCTCATCTAATTCGAGCTTCGTCTTCGGATAATTCTTCTCTATCACTCGTTTGGCCGGTTTTGTAAAACGGTGCTGAATTAATTCAAAAGTAATATCATGTCTAACGTCCTGCGGCAAAGCAGCATCAAGCTTTTCAAATAGATGTCTGTATCCTTCTTCCCAGCCTTCATGAATATAAATCGGCGCAACAATAAAGCCTAGCGGGTATCCTGCTTTTGCAACTTTTACTGCCGCTTCTATCCGCTTATCAAGAGGTGAGGTTCCCGGCTCAAAGTTCTTAATTACATAATCGGCATTAATACTGAATCTGAATCTCGTTTTCCCGTTATGCTTTGCATCTAATAGGTGATCGACATGATGGAATTTCGTTACAAATCTGAGCTTTCCGAGGTCACTTTGCCCAAAATGTTCAATGGCGCGCTTCAGCGTGTGTGTCAGATGATCGATTCCTACAATATCTGACGTGCATGAGGCCTCGAACCTTGTGAATTCTGGTGCGCGCTCCTTCATATACTTATCTGCCTGATCCAAAATCTCTTCGACGTTTACATAGGTTCTGATATACGGCTTTGATCCCATCGTTGTTTGCAGGTAGCAGTAATGGCAATGCCCCATGCAGCCTGTTGCAAACGGAATGGCATATTCAGCCGAAGGTTTAGAAGAATCAAACTTTAATGTTTTCCGGACACCGATGACTAAAGTTGACTTCGCGTTGCGATATTGCTGAAGATGGTTTTTTCCAGGAATATTACGAACTTGATTGTGGGATGTCGTTTCTCTGATTTCAATGCCCATTTTCTCAAATTTATCTTGTAATTCTTGGGCCAGCGGATATTCCAGCGCTCTCGGTTCAATATACACAAGCTGAGGAACAAATGGGTTCTGCATAATGCCACATCCTTTTCCTTTACTAACGTTACTTTTCTCTTAAGGCGGAAAGGATATGAGTTGTAATGATTTCCTTGTTACTCATACGGATCGATATCAAATAGTTCTTTGTAGAGTGATTTAGCTTCTTCATAGCTTGCAAATACAGCATCATCCTCTGCAAACGGATGAAAGGTTTCATAAATAAACAGTGAGAGCTCGCCTTCATGGTATGGGTGGTGCACAATTTCAGCTTCCTTTATATGGGCAACATTGGCGGCATGCGGATTTCTGTAGATCACGTAAACTGTATCTCCTGCGTTAAATTGGTTTGACATACTATCCCTCCTAGCCATGTTATTGTGCCCTTCTATACCTTTACTTATGAAAAAAACCAGACAGGCCGGAGGCCGTCTGGTTTTTGGACATTACTTGAATGTTTCTTTTACGAACGCGACAACTTCTTCTGTCGTGCTCATAGATAAGATTTTCTCTTTGAATGACTCAGCTTCTTGTTTAGACAATTTGCTGATTTGTGTTCTTGCCGGAAGGATTGAAGTTGCGCTCATTGAGAACTCATCTAAGCCTAAGCCAAGAAGGATCGGGATCGCAATCTCGTCTCCTGCCATTTCTCCGCACATGCCAACCCATTTTCCTTCTTTGTGTGCCGCTTCAATTACGAGTGTAATTAAACGAAGGATTGCTGGGTTGTATGGCTGATACAGGTAAGATACACGTTCATTCATACGGTCAGCTGCCATTGTGTATTGGATCAAATCGTTTGTTCCAATACTGAAGAAATCAACTTCTTTAGCAAACTGATCAGCGATGACTGCAGTTGACGGAATTTCAACCATCATACCGACTTCAATATCGTCAGATACAGCCTGTCCCGCTTTTACAAGCTTTTCTTTCTCTTCAAGAAGAATCGCTTTTGCTTCTTTGAATTCGTTAACTGTCGCAATCATAGGGAACATGATTTTCAGGTTTCCGTATGTACTTGCACGAAGCAGCGCGCGAAGCTGTGTTCTGAAGATTTCTTGCTCTTCAAGGCAAAGACGAATCGCTCTGTATCCCAAGAACGGGTTCATTTCTTTAGGAAGCTGCAGGTAAGGAAGCTCTTTGTCTCCGCCGATATCAAGTGTCCGCACGACAACTGATTTTCCTTCCATACGCTCAAGAACCGTTTTATAAGCATCAAACTGCTCATCTTCTGTAGGCAGCTGATCTCTTCCCATGTAAAGGAATTCTGTACGGTAAAGACCCACTGCTTCTCCGCCGTTTTCAAGAACACCCTTCACATCATCTGGAGTACCGATATTCGCTGCAAGCTCTACATGATGACCGTCTTTTGATACAGTCGGTTCATTGACCAGCTTCGCCCACTCTGCTTTTTGAGCCAAATAAGCATTATGTTTTTCTTCATACTCTTTTACAGTTTCCGCAGAAGGATCGATAATGACATCGCCATTAATACCGTCAACGATAACAGTCACGCCGTTTTGGATCGTGTCTGTAGCCGCTTTCGTTCCAACAACTGCAGGAATCTCAAGAGAACGCGCCATGATGGCAGAGTGTGATGTGCGTCCGCCGATATCAGTTGTGAATCCTTTAACGAACTCACGGTTTAATTGAGCTGTGTCAGACGGTGTTAAGTCTTCAGCTACAATAATAACCTCTTCTGAGATCATGCTTGGGTTTGGAATTTCAACGCCAAGCAGGTGGCCGGTTACGCGTTTTGTTACGTCGCGGATATCTGCCGCACGCTCTTTCATATATTCGTTGTCCATTGATTCAAACATGGTAACGAACATAGAAGACGTTTCTTTTAAAGCGAATTCAGCGTTCACAGAATCAGAGCTGATTTTTTCTTTCACAGGATTCAGAAGCTCAGGGTCACTGAGAACTAAAAGGTGAGCAGAAAAAATATCAGCTTTATCCTGACCCAGTTCTTTCAAAGCATGCTCTTTGATTTTTTCGAGCTCTTCTTTAGAACGTGCAATCGCTTCTTCAAAACGGCTTACTTCCGCTTCAGAATCAGAGATGTTTTTCTTTTCAACCGTTAAATCTGGCTCTTCAAGCCGGTACGCTTTTGCAATCGCGATGCCGGCTGAAGCACCAATCCCTTTTAATTCTTGCATTACTCGCCGAGTCCTTCGCTTTTCATTGTTTCTTCTAAAGCGTTAAGAGCATCGTTTTCGTCAGCGCCAGCTGCAGAGATTGTGATTTCAGCGCCTTTAGCGATTCCAAGAGACATAACACCCATGATTGATTTAAGGTTTACAGTTTTGCCGTTATATTCTAAATTAACGTCAGCGTCGTATTTGCTTGCAGTTTGTACAAGAACTGTCGCAGGACGAGCGTGAATTCCAGAATCTGCAGTTACTTTGAATGTTTTTTGTGCCATTTTTATCATTCTCCTTTTAACTTAAAGCTTTATTACTTCACAATATTATATCATACAGCCGTACTTGTCATCTGACAAGCACAGCGTACTATATACCCTTATTTTTCAATCTTCACAATGTCTTCTTGCTCTCTGTTGACTGAGCCGCTTGCTTTAATGCTGACTGTTTTTCCCTCAGCAAGGTTCGTAAACACAATCGGTGTCATGAGAGACGGTACATTCGGTTTGACTGCGTCCAGATCAACTTCAAGAAGCTTTTGTCCAGGCTCAACGCGGTCTCCTTCTGATACGAAAGATGTAAATCCTTCGCCCTTCAGGCTGACAGTATCAATACCAAAGTGGATCAAAATTTCTCTTCCGCCGTCGGATTGCAGGCCGATCGCATGTTTCGTCGGGAACACATTTAGAATTTTTCCTCGAACCGGTGATACGACAATACCTTCAGAAGGGAGAATCGCAAAACCGTCACCCATCATTTTTCCTGAGAAGACTTGGTCAGGAACATCAGTAATCGGGTGAATTTCTCCAGCAATCGGAGAAACGAAAACTTCCTCGCCAATTTCATTTTGCAGCGGTTCTGCAATGACTTCCTCAACCTGCTGCCCTACTTCCTCTTGAGCAGATGTTGTAGGTTCAGGTCTTGGCTTGCGTCCCGCAATGATGTCTTGCATTTGTGTTTTTAAACCGTCAGAACGCGGTCCGAAAATAGCTTGAATGTTGTTGCCGACTTCCAGCACCCCGGATGCACCGAGCTGTTTCAGACGGTCTTTATCAACCTTTTTCTGATCGTTTACAGTCACACGAAGACGAGTGATACAAGCATCAAGGTGTTTAATGTTTTCCTGGTCACCCATTGCCTGCAGGATCTCATAAGGAAGATCTCCTGCTTCACCAGTTTTCCCAGATGCTGCTGTTTCTTCCGTAGCATCCTCGCGTCCCGGTGTTTTCAGATTAAATTTGCGGATCGCAAATCGGAATCCGAAATAGTAAATGACCGCAAGTCCCAAGCCGACAGGGATAACAAGCCACCATGCCGTCCGGTTCGGTAAAATACCGAATAGGAAGTAGTCAATTAAACCGCCGGAGAATGTCATACCAATCTTAACATTCAACAGCTGCATGACCATGAATGAAAGTCCCGCAAACACACAGTGAATCGCAAACAAGACAGGGGCAACGAATAGGAATGAGAATTCCAATGGCTCTGTGATCCCTGTTAAGAAGGATGTCAAGGCCGCTGAACCCATAATACCTGCAACGAGTTTTTTGTTTTGTGGTTTTGCTTCATGATAAATCGCAAGCGCCGCAGCAGGCAGACCGAACATCATAAATGGATATTTACCTGTCATGAACGTACCTGCTGTTAACTGTACGCCGTCTTTAATCTGCGCCATAAAGATACGCTGATCCCCGCGGATGATTTCCCCTGCTGCACTCTTATAGCTGAAGAATTCATACCAGAACGGCGAATAGAAAATGTGGTGCAAACCGAATGGAATAAGCGAACGTTCAATCACCCCGAAGATAAATGCAGCAAGGGTTGGATTCGCTTCCACTAATCCTGTTGAAAAGGCATTCAATCCATGCTGGATCGGAGGCCAGATCACTAACATAATAAGACCCAGAATCAGTGCAGAAATTGACGTCACAATTGGAACAAAACGTTTACCCGCAAAGAAACCAAGATATTGCGGCAGTTCAATTGTGTAAAATTTGTTGAACAATAATGCAGCTAACACACCGACGATAATACCGCCGAACACACCTGTCGCCAAGGTAGGTATACCAAGCATGTTTACATATGCAGGATGGTTTTCCGTGAAGAACTTGGCTCTTTCGATTGAATCGGAAGGAATGGTTCCGTTTGCAAGAAGAACCGCACTCATGGATACGTTCATCACCAGATAACCGATAATTGCTGCAATCCCTGCAACTCCATCACCGTTGGCAAGCCCGATGGCTACACCTACTGCGAATAGAAGCGGAAGGTTATCAAAAACAATCTGCCCAGCGCTTTCCATAACACCCGCTACGAGCTGAATATTGTCATTGCTCAAGAAATGCAGGACCTGAATCATGTCCTTATTTTGCATCGCATTCCCGATCGCAAGCAAAATCCCCGCAGCCGGAAGGATCGCAACTGGAAGCATAAGCGCACGCCCAATTTTTTGAAGAACGCCGAATAATGCTTTAAACATAAGAATTGACCTCCTCTTTTTACTAGTCTGACCTTACAGCTAAAAATCATGACAACGAATTCACAGGCGTAAGTCTTCCAGTTTAACCGTTTACATTTGCCCTTTTACACAACAAAAAGGGCATGAGCAAAATTGGGTGCGCAAAAGAACGAGAATGGACTTCCCGTTTTTTCCCCTCAATCACTCATGCCTGATCGGATCAGTAACACGTTATAAGGATAAACTGAATTTATGAAATTTTATTGGTTAATCGGTACAGATGAAGCGTCAGGTAAACCGCTTCCGCCTCATGAACTGGTTTCTTCAATGTTTGCTGCAAGATTTTAATCAATTTCCAAGCTGTATTGTAGCATAGCGGATATTCATTTTTCAATAACAACATTAATTTTTCTGGTTCTTTAGTCGGTTCTTCTTTTTTGATTCTTTCTATTGTAAATCTGATATGCCGGATCAGCCGCAAATAGTTGACACTTTCCTTGTTTACTTTCATTTGAAACGAGTCTTCAATCACCTCAACAAGCTGTGCCATCAGCTGCGAATGCTGATTGACCTCGGACAGCGGACGGTTTGTCAGAGCTGAATGGATATGCAGAGCAATAAAGCCGATCTCCCCTTCCGGAAGGCAGATTCCCGCTTTTTCATTGATCATATCTATGACTTCTTTGGCGATTTGGTATTCTTCAGGATAAAGTGACTGAGTCTCCATTAAAAATGGATTTTTCATATCAAAGCCCTGCTGCTGCCTTTTGATCGCAAATGCGATATGGTCTGTCAGTGCAATGTGAATATGTTCATTTAATGAGTGGTTTGTCCTATTACTGATGTGATAGATGACATCGTTTGAAATATCAACGAGCTTTTCATCAACATAGTCAAGGAGCTTTTTAAACTGCTTTTGTTCCTTCTCGTCCTTTAAAATGAACATTTTATCGTAGCCTTTATCTTCAATGACATCATCTTGTTTTTTTCCGAAACCAATACCTTTTCCGATTAAAACGACTTCGCTGTATTTATGATGAGAAGCAATTAAGACGTTATTATTCAGTACCTTTTTCACTGTGAAGGACCCATTCACGATCCTCAGCTCCTTTGTCATTCAATACCTCATATCGTACATAACGAACGGAATGCACGTCAAACCTTTTTTCAACGCTTTCACTAAACAGTCGATCTTTCGATGAGACGGTAATCCAGAACCTTCCTTTCAATAGGCTGTCCCTGAATTCTTTTTTCCAGCATGGCAAACGCCTGCTTTCCCATTTCCTTTGTTTGAATATCGATCGTTGTGATACCAAGTGATTGGCTGATTTCATGGTTATCAACGCTTAAGATGGCAAGCTCATCCGGTACCGATACCCGCTGGGCCTTTGCTTCAAGTAAAAGCCCTGCTGAGACTTGATCATTGGCAACGAAAATAGCCGTCGGCTTTTCCTTCCACTTTTTCCACTTATGAAAAAGCGCTTTGCCATCATTAATTGTAATCGCTTTCTCAACCACCCAGTCTTCATGAAATGCCTCTCCGATCTCTTCCAATGCTTCTTTATAGGCTTTGATTCGAAAATGGCTGTTCATGCCTTTTTTTCTTGCCAAACAGATGGCTATTTTTTTATGCCCTTTGGCAATTAAATAGTCCAAGCCGTACCGGAATGCTTGTTGGTGAGGAATGCTGATGGTTGGAAAACGGCCGATATCTGAATTCTGGCAAAGCAATATCGGTCCCTCCCATTCCATGAGTTTCTCATCAGCAAGCGCCTTTGAGCAAAAAATTAACCCGTCAACCTGGCGCTGCTTTAATTGGGTCAGCGCAAAGATTTCTTTCTGTACATCATAATTTGTTTGGAATAAAGAGAGGTGAAACCCGGATTCCGCGGCTGCGTCGGCTATTCCTGCAATCAGCTCTGCAAAATAAGGCAGATTAATCGTCGGCAAGACAACGCCAATCATGTTTGAAAATCCTTTCGACAAATGCACGGCATGGATATTTCTCGTGTACTCCAATGCTTCCATTGCCTCAAGCACTCTATTTCTTTTGTCTTCACTGACATAAGGGTGATTGTTTATGACTCGGGAAACCGTTGTAACGGAGACACCGGCTTTTTCTGCAATGTCTTTAATATTAGCCATAGATTCCCTTCTTTCTAAATTCCCTTGATCTGGAATGCGTTTCATACAATATGATATGAACATACCAGACATATTTTGTATTTTTAGCTGAAAGGAGAAGATCATATGGGTTTCTTCATTTTAATTGGATTATGTCTGACTGTTCTTGGCGGCAGCTGTCTTGCAGTAAAACCTCTCAACCAAAAACATGAAATTAAACCCTTTCGAACATTTGATGATTTTTTTATTTAATGCAGATAAAAAAGGACGATGTCGAGAACAAAGTCCTTTTTTATTTCCAGTTACGGCAGTATGATTAATTCCTTTGGATATTGGGTCAGAGCTACCGCTCCGTCCTTTGTTACATGAACGTCATCCTCAATGCGCACGCCGCCAATCTCAGGCACATAAATCCCCGGTTCGATCGTGTAGACCATGCCTTCCTGCAGCAGTGTATCGTTGGCTGAACTCATTGATGGGTACTCATGGACAGAAATCCCGAGTCCGTGTCCCAGCCGGTGAGGAAAATACTCTCCGTACCCTGCTTTTTCAATGATTCCGCGGGCAGTTAAATCCAGATCTCCGATTCTGACACCTGGTTTGCTTGCTTCAATCGCGGCTTTTTCCGCTTGAAGCACGGTCTCATAAATCTCCTCTTGCTTCGGATTGATGGTCTTGTATGCAAACGTTCTTGTAATATCAGAGCAATAGCCGTCAAGAATAACACCGAGATCAAATAAAACAAAATCACCTTTCTTCAACGTGGCTGTACCCGGATTTCCATGAGGCTGGCCTGATTTTTCTCCAAACAAAACCATTGTGGAGAAAGACATGCCCTGAATTCCTTTTTTCTTCAGCTCATACTCGATTTGAGCGAGCACTTCCACTTCACTGATGCCTTCACGCAAAGCAGCTGTGCCGACTTCAACACCGTAATCAGCAAGCTTTGCCGCCTCTTTCAGCAAACGAATTTCATTGTCGTCTTTCATCAGGCGAAAATGATTGAGTGTTTCTTCTGCTGAAACAAATTGAGCCCCGCCCACTGAATGCTTCAGCTGTTCTGCGCGTGATAGTGAGATTGAATCCTTTTCTACCGCGAGTGTATGTATGCTGATATTTCGCTTTTTCAAGGCTTTCTCTATCAGCTCCCACGGATTTTCATGATCCGCATAACCAATGATTTCATGATTCCAGCCTGCGTTGCGGGCCTGGTTTGCTTCCATTCCAGGACAAACAAAGAAAGGCTCCTCTTCTTGGAAAATAAATAAACCCATTAATCTTTCATGCGGCTCTGTGTAAAAACCGGTTAAGTAAAAAACATTCTCTTTCGTATGAATAAATGCGGCAGTATGCCCCGCTTCCTTCAGCCATGAAGAGACGCGTTGTATTCTATTCACTTCTAGTTCCTCCCTGCCATTTGCAATGCTTTGTTCTGTCTTTCATTGTAACAGGTTTTACAGGTGTTTGCCTTCCGGCACCTTCGTTTTCGATCCATTTTATTTCCTGCCCCGCTTCCTGTATACTGACAGTAGAGTTCAAGCGTAGGGAGTTGTTCCGTTTTGCTGATGAATTTTTTCAGACGAAAAGCAGTTATGCTCTTAACGGTTTTGGGAATTTCCGCTCCTTTTATCGGTATGAAGATGGTCGATTTTTATTATTACAGCTCTATCATCGGCTGTGCAGCGGGGTGCCTATGCTGCATCCTCGCTCTCATCATGGTTACGAAAAGATCCGATAAAGACAAAAAAGAAGGAAAAGCTTGATACATAAAAAACCAGCAGCCCAATTGGACTGCTGTTTTTATTTTAGGAGTCTTAACCCGTTTAAGATCACCAAAATTGTACTTCCCTCATGACCGATCACGCCAAATGGCAATTCCATCACCTGCAAAAAGTTTGCACAAATCAGCAAGCAGATCACAGCTAGAGAAAATACGATATTTTGTTTGATAATCCTGTTCATTTTCCGTGACAAGCGGCACATGTTTACGAGCTTTTTCAAATCGTTTTTCATGAGTACCATATCAGCGGTCTCAAGAGCGACATCTGTTCCCCCGCCCATTGCAATGCCGACATCCGCCGCTTTGAGTGCCGGCGCATCATTGATTCCGTCACCGACCATTGCAATCGTTCCGAATTCTTCTTTTAACCGTTTGATTTCATTCACTTTTTGGTCAGGCAAGCATTCTGCAGCAACAGTTGTCATTCCGGCTTCCTTCGCTATCGCTTGAGCCGTGTCCTCATGATCTCCTGTCAGCATGGCCGTTTTAATGCCAAGTCGGTTCAATTCTTCCATAACCTCTTTTGCTTCGGGCCTGATTTGATCTTTCAGTGCGATACAGCCAGCTATTTGGTCATCCTTTTTCACAAATACAATCGTATGGCCGCTTTGAATGATATCTGATGCTGTTTGTTTTATAAATTGTGCTGCCATTTCCTCGCCGATAAAACCCGCCTTACCGATCTTCCATTTCGCGCCCGACACTTCTGCCATAACGCCAAACCCTGATGTTTCTTCTATAGATATGTAGCCGGACTGATTTACGCCTCGGCTTTCAGCGTACGTTGTTATTGCTTGAGCAAGCGGATGGCTTGATTGCGTTTCGATTGCATAGACGGCCTCAAGCACTTCCGCTTCACTGAATCCTTTTGCAATTCTAATCGTCTCAACGGCAGGCTGGCCTTTTGTTACAGTGCCCGTTTTATCAAAGGCGATCATTTGCACAGAGCCCAGCTGTTCAAGGAAGACGCTGCCTTTCACAAGCATACCGTTGCGGGCGCCATTTGAAATCAAGGACAAAGCTGCCGGCATAATAGAAGCGACAAGCGCACAAGGTGAAGCGACAACCATAAACACCATTGCGCGGTAGAAGGTTTCACTCCAGCTCCAGCCCAGCGCAAAGTGCGGCACGAATAACAAGAGCCCCACCACGATCAGCACACCTTTTACATAAGCATTTTCAAATCGCTCGATGAAAGCTTGTGCGGGCGAAACACTGCTTTGCGCAGATTCAACCAGTTTGATAATTTTTCTGAATAACGAATCTTCATTTGCTTTCGTGACACGGACGGTCAAGGAGCCGTTGCGATTCACAGTTCCCGTAAATACAGCGTCACCGGTGTTTTTTTCTACAGGCATTGATTCACCTGTTAATGCTGACTCATCAATGCTTGTTGAGCCCGATTCAATGATACCGTCTGCCGCTACACGTTCTCCGGGTTTGATCACAATCATATCACCGGCCTGCAAGTCCGATACCGGTACTCTTTTGGTTTCACCATTGACCATCAGCGTTGCTTCTTCAGGCTCAAGCTGCATTAAAGATGTTAAATCTCTGCTGCTTTTATTCATCGTGTATGTTTCTAAAGCTCCGCTTAAGGAAAAAATAAATATTAAAATAGCACCCTCCGCCCAGTATCCGATCAAGGCGGAACCAATTGCAGCGAAAATCATTAAAAGTTCTACATTCAGCGTTTTGGATTCGACCGTTTCTTCAATTCCTTCCTTTGCTTTAGCAAATCCGCCGATCACAAAAGCCAGCAAATAAAGTGTTATTGATAATACTTGATGTCCGGATAAGAGCCAGCCTGCCAAAATAAGAGCGCCTGACACGAGTGCTGCGATAAGCTCCGCATGCTGTGTCCAGTTTTTTTCTCTCTGCTCTGTTTTTAATGGCTCATGCGGATCGTGTTGAACGATAACTTGTTCATTCATATCAAATTCTCCTCTCTAATTGAGAACGCAAATCATCATCATTTCTCTTATAAAAACAAAATTGCCGCCCAAAAGGCAGCTTTATCGTCAGTTATTTCTTGATGTCTTCCTTTATTATAGCATGCGCAATGAGAATTTCAATTATAATTATTTTAATTTCTTCTTGATAATAATTATCATTAACATTCATCCAATTCTTCACTACATGAAAAAAGCTGAGAGTCTATGCTCTCAGCCTATTCTTCCGTCCATTCTTTCAGTTGTTCCGCCGTCATCGGGCCAATTTTTGTTTTTTCAATTTCTCCCTTTTCATTCAGCAAAAATGATGTTGGGATCGTGATGATATGATACTCCTTCATCAATTCTCCTTTTGAGTCAAGAACGATCGGAAACGTCAGCTTGTTTGCTTTAATAAAGTCTTCAACGGCTTGCTGATTTTGTTCTGAGTTCACTAAATTCACCGTTACCAGCTTTACGCCGTCGGATTGATGGGCATTATAAAACGATTGAAACTGGGGAAGCTCCTTTTTGCAGGGCGGACACCAAGATGTCCAAAAATGCAGGATGGTTTTTTGCCCTTTATGCGGGATCGAGATATCCTCCCCTTCTATCGTTTTCATAAGAAAAACAGCGGGAACTGCAGGCTGTTTATTCTCAGCGGCTGCCACATCAGGAAACCATGCAATCATCCCCAATAACATAAGGCATACAGTAAGCAAGCGCTTCGTCAACATGGAATCTTCCTTTCATGCTTTTCAATTAGCTTGCCCCTGCTTTTTCTTTATCATCCTTCAATTCGCGGCGTTCTGTTTCCTCCCGTAAGGAAAACAGATACCCGCAGCGCTTTGCAAATCTGTGTATAGTGAAGGCTCGTCAGCAAAATCATGCCGGTGTTCATCCCTAGGATAATCCCGAGCATTTGCAAATTCTCCATTGATCCCAGCACATACATCATACTTAGGGCCACGATATGGCTCCAGACATTGTGATAAAAAGCTTCTTTAACAAACCCCATCCCGATTAAGCACGCCTGCAGCGGCATGACAAACAGATGAAAGAGAAAGTAAGGCCACAACAGCTGCAAGTAATACTGCGCTTCGGGGGAGTGAAAAAACAAATGTGTGAGCGGTCCCGCAAACTGGAACATGATCCAGACGGCCGGTATGCCGTAGCCAAACGTAATGAAAATCGACTGCTTCAGTCTTTTTAATACGACGTCATATTGCGAAAGCGCATAAGCTTCCGAAATACTTGGTATCATGACAACCATTAACGAATGGGCAATAAAAGCAGGGAACGACCCTATCGTCACAGCCACACCGGCCAGCATTCCATATTGATCGATCGCCGCTGTCCCGGCAACGCCTGCAGCCAAAAGCGCTCCTTTTACTAAAAAGGGTTCAATCGCATTGACAACCGCATGAAAAATGCGCAGCCCTGTTGTAGGAATGGAAACGGCAAGCAGTCTTTTTCTTACATCCTTTCCGCGCAAATGAATGTGCTGCTGGCCGGATACCGCCCGCCTCGCCATGATAAATTGTGAATATAAATAAACAAGCACAACCACATCACTCACGACGAGGACAAACAAGGAAATCAGCACAGCCATATCCAATTCAAATGAATACCATTGAAAAAAGAGGAATAAGCACAAGAGCTGGATGATTTTTTTCAGCACATTGGCGATTGCGATCTTCCCCATTTTTTGTACACCCATAAAATAGCCCCTGGCGATTGAAGTAAAGGCGACAATAGGAATTAAGCCGATGACAATCCCTTTAATAAACGGGTGGTATGTATCAAATACCGGAATAAACGGAAGCGCAATACTGGCAGCAGCAGTAGAAAACGCTGTAAAAACGACCGTCATTCTGAATGCGTGCCTCAGCATGCTTTCATGAAGCTTAGGGTTTGATTCGGCAATGAATTTAGAAATTGAGATCGGCAGTTCCAGGCTTGCGATGACTATAATTAAAAAGATCGTGGGCAAAATACTCATGTAAAGCCCCATCCCGTGCTCGCCAAGCTCCCGCGCCAAAATCATATTCACGACAAATTCAAGGCATTCAGCGAAAAAGGCGGCAATGGATAAAAGAATGATCCCTTTCACAAATCGATTCATGATGTCTCTCCTTGTCTCTTGTACTACCAACATCATATGAGACAAGTTCAAAAATTATTTTATTTTTACTCTTTATATGTAAAAAAGCACAGCTGAGACAAATTGTCTCTTCTATGCTTAGATGGCAAAAACGTGCCTGCCGATTTTTTCTATGATTTTTCTTGAACGAATCCAATCATCTGACGCTGTTTTCGGATTATAAAAGAATATGGCATCTGTTTCTCTATTTTTTGAGGACAGCGCTTCTTCAGCAGCAGCAATCGATTCTTTATCAGGCTTTTGATTAATGCTTCCGTTTGCAACCGGTTCAAAGGCATTTTTCTGATAAATAACCCCTCTAATTGTATCAGGAAAACCTTTTTTCTCCGTTCTGTTCAGCACAACGCTTGCTACGGCGACCTTGCCTTTATAGGATTCTCCCTTAGCCTCTGCGTGAACGAGACGGGACAGCAGATCTTTTTCAGACTGTGTATATGTTTCTTTCTTTTCAGTTGTTTTGGCCGGCTTGTCTTTCTCTTTCTTTTCAGTGTGTGCTGATAGCTTGATCGGCTTTATTTTTTTCTGGTCCTTATCAGCAGACAGTGAAGGGAAAGATTCGTCTCTGTCTTGATCTATATGTGTAAGCCATTTCGCTTCTTCATGTTTTGTCTTCTTTGTGCTCAGTAGTGAAGCTTGTGTATGTTCTATTTTTGCTGCAGGCATGAAACAAAGAAGAAAAACAGCCAGAGCAGTGAATTTCGTCGTCATACAGTTTCCTCCTTAAAGTGCTCAAAAAAACACTTCATAACCTTAACAAGAGATCCATTCATTTTCACGGAAAAAGATTTTCCAACTCTCCCAAGGAGGCATCAGGATGGAATATACCGGATGACAGGCTGGTTAATGGAAGAAAAACAGCTTGAAATTCTATAAATCTTGTCAATTCAAAACATGTTTATCCATTTTTGGCGTTTTACATTTTGTTTACATCTGTTACAACTGAGTGTAATAAAGAGCCTGTATTCTGTCATATATGATAAAAAGGCTTCTCACGTATGAGAAACCTTCAGCTTCTTGGCTGTTCTAAGTATTGAAATATAACATCTCCGCCTTGCTGGGCAATTCCTCGGAAATGTTTAAAATCATCTTGTTTAGATAACACAGCCCTGAAATCCAGGAAATGCTCTTTCTGGACTCTCAGTTCGTTTATTGCGCCGGCGCGCAGCTGTTCAATCATTTCTGTAATCTCTTCGGGACGCAACGAAAATTCCCCCTTTTCTTTCTTTTGACGAAAATCAATATACCATCTTTATAACGTCAGGACAATTCATTAGGGAGATAAAACTCCTTATCGCTTTACTTCTCAATGAAAATACTGCAAAATACTTTCAAAAGGCATTATTATGTTTAAAGGAGAGGAAGCTTGTGAAAATCGCTAAGGTTGGAAACGTCATTGAATTTAAAAACGGATTAACCGGTGTTGTTGAAAAAGTAAATGAGAATTCTGTAATCGTTGATGTCACGATTATGGATAACTATCGGGATCTTGAGTTAGATTCATTGACAGTTGTTAATCATAAAAATTATAAGATCATCAGAGACTCCTATTAAACCTCCTCATTTCCACATTCATTCGCAAAAACTGCAAGACGGACAATTAAACACCTTACATATGAAATTCGCTTTCTCAAAAGCTGCCGGCCGGCAGCTTTTTTACATCAAAAACACCGATTATGAATCGGCGTTTTGGTCTGTTTCCGTTATTTCTATATAGAACTCGCTGACAGACCCTGCTTCATACAGGTTGGTCAATGACGTTGAATAATTTGTAATTTCCCCCCGGAAGGCAAGATTTCGTTCCGGAACCTCGACGTTAAACGTTTTTTCATACAACAGGACAGCGATATCATGGTAAGTCTCGCTCGTAACGTTTAGGGTAAATTTAATTTTACGCTTCGGCTCGCTCTCCTCTTGATATGCAGCCATTTCTAATGTTACATCGTTTAATCGCAATGTCTTCACTTCATTTCACTCCTTTATAGTTCATGCATCTTAGCATACCTTAGCGAACGTTTACAATGAATCTGTTCTGACCTATTATGTTAACCAATTCTTTAGAAAAGACACCTTTACAAACATACGTTCGATCAACTATAATAAAACAGACGAGCTGCCATCCAGCATCCCGTCTTTTCATTAGAAAGCGGCGAGTGGAATCCCCCCCGAATTCACTCGTCTTTTTTTATGTAAAAAATCCCCTTCATTTTTCAGGAGAAATTATATTAATGATTATCAACAAGTCATGATCCATCATGCGGTACTCAGCATCTTCTCTTACTTTGTTCCAGGCTTTCCGTCATTTGTGTACGGATCACGGATCAATTTGCCCTATACTTCAATGCAGCGGGTCCATTAATTCAATCAAGTTGTTCATGGGACAAGGGCCTTTGGAATTCAACCCTTGTCCTCACTGTTTTACCTGTACCCGTAATAAATGCTTTTCAGTATGTCCAAGATTTAGAGATTCATTACAATTATCTTGGATTTTGCTTAGAACTATAAATCCTTATATATTTTTAAACACTTTATTCCAAACTGACGAATCCTCTTGTCCAAGACTCCAGCTGCCAAGGCCTTTCAGATTATATTTTTGAACGAGTTTTATTTTTGCTCTGAGTGACTGTTCATTTTCAAACCATAATGTATATGTTCCTGAAGGTAATGGACCCTTCTTGTCGTGATTGATCGTAAACACCGCTTTTGGAGATTGACTCTTTGTGTCAAAAATAATTGTCCCGTTATGTCTTTTTACTAATGAGTCAACAAGGTAAAGGGGAATGGCTTGGGAATTAGATTCGCCATTCATCCAGCAGCGGCCATAGAATGGCAATCCTAACACTAGTTTTTGAGGGGAGATTTTTTGGGTTAGAGCATATTGAATGGACCTTTCCATCCATCCTACACTTGCAGTAGGCCCAGCAAGGCGGCTTTCATCATAGGCCATAACCATAAGATAGTCTGCATATTTTGCTAAATTTTCGTAATCATATGATCCGTGCCAGCCCTTCGTCCAGCCAAAAGGATTTGCCGCCACTGCAACTGATACCTCTTTATGTCCAGGAATACTTTTTCTTACCAGTCTAACAAAATCCGTAAATGCCTTCCGATCTTTTTCTGTAAGGTTTTCTATATCGATATTAACTCCGTCCAAATCCAGTTCTTCTATTGCATGAGAAATTTGTTTAGCCAAAAGCACTCGGTTCTTTAATGCATATCGTCCCAAATCCTGATTCCAATGATTGCTTAGAAAAGGAACTACTTTTAATTTTCTTCTATGAAGAGTTTTAATCACATCGGGATCAGCTGAACGGAGAAGTAATGATCCATCTTTTCTGATATAGAAAAAATCAGGAGACACGACATTTAATACTCCGTTCGTTTGATCAACGTGTTGAATAAAATCGCTACTTAATCCAGAATAGAAATAGCTCATTTGAAACATCTCATAACCCCTTCATCCCCAAAAATATCAAGTTCCCAACAAATAAAAAAATGAAGACTGATCATTTCAATTTGTTTCGTTTCTCAAAGATTATCTTTCTCTTATCTTTATAATTTGTCCTGGATAAATTCTATCTGAAGAAATTTTATTAAGATTCATAAGTTGTTGTACCGGAATATTAAAGGATTTGGAAATCGTCCATAATGTATCGCCAGATTCCACATGATAAACTTCATATGTTACGGGAAATTCCATATAACGAGGCGTTCTTTTTACTTTATTCGCTTGATTTCTTTTTCCCTTCATTCATATGACTCTCCTTTAGAAAAATTTGTTTACATCTCTAGACCGTTTCTCTCTAATCTTAATAATTTGTCCAGCATATATTTGATCCGATTTGAAATGATTAAGCTCCATGATCTGCTGAAGGGAAACATTATACTTCCTTGCAATTTTTGATAATGTTTCACCGGGAGTAACATGATGAATCTCGTATTTTTCTTTGAGGACATCTACATAATGAATGGTTTCCCCTACGTTTCTTAAGATTCCTCTGCTTTTTAGCACCTCAATCATTTTCTCAGCTCTATGCCGATAGGAATCTTTCTTTACAGCCTTTTTACCGTTTATCCGAATCTTTTTTCTCTCGCTATCATGATTCAAATAGTATTTAACCTTTTCCAATGTTTCTTTTGGGGAGGAAGAAACGATGAGATCGCGACCAGGTTTGAATTTACCTCGAACTGCTGGTGTATCCGATGTCAATAAAAACCCCCCGGAACCAAGAATTTCATAGGTGCGTTGCGTAAGTTGGCTTTCACAGTTTTGCAATCCGATAATGATTTTTGCTGAACTGTAAACTTTATACGCTTCAGTATAATCAAGGTATCCATGGATCCAATTGCGGGGAATTTCTCTTCCTATATATTTACTCATGTTTTCCCAATTTCTCCCCCAAAAATCAATGCGAATACCCTTTCGTATAAGAGGACGAATAAGTGTTTTTAAAGAGGACGAACGGAACACTTCCGGATGTTCTTCAAGAAAATTAGGGTAAGCATTAGCTACCACTGCTATATCACAACTGTATTTTGCTAATGGTTTAATCTGGTGATGTATACTTTCGTGATAGGCAAAGTCTAAGTGGGCTGCTTTAATCCCCATACTTTCATAAGTTTTACACAGAGAAGGCGTAACCGTGAAAACAAAATCCGGTTTCATCTTTTTAATTAACGGGATGGTAAAGTTTTGAGTGTGCAGTGGGTCTTCAGTTGCCCAATAAACAAGGGGGATATTCACCTTTTTAGTTGCGTTGCGAATCCAGATTTGCTTTTCCCTTGAATGCTCTGGTGTCCATCCCATAGATACTATTAGATCTGGTTTAAATTCGTCTATCATTTCAGTGATATTTTCCCGACTTACAGGACCCGAAATCATTACGGTATGTCCTGCTTCCCTAAACCCATTCGGTAAACCATAGAGCCACATGGGATGACTCTCGAGGAAAAGAATTTTCACACATTTTCGCCCTCTCTTTCACCTTTTAATGTCTACTTTATTGGTATGTATAAGTAAAATAATTTGTCGCGGTACCAGTCTATAAAAAATGTTCAAGTGCGAGATAACGTGATAGCTTCCTGCAAAATGAAATTGTAAGAGAATGAAAATGAATCGTTTCTCTCGCCAGCACAGAAAAAGCAAGCGATTTACAAAACACTTTTTCTTTGATTTGACTAGCCTTCTGACGTAGTTAATAGTTTATTTTTGTGCATAAAAAGAAAAAGACGTACACATTTGTACGCCTTAAATAACTTCTGAACGATCAATTTTTCATTGCATAAAAGTCACACGTTCCCCCATAAAATGAACCATTTTCAAGTGTGACCTTACCTAATTTTGTTGACTTCTCATTAACGATTATCAATCGTCTCCGGATACAAGTCATGGTTCATCATACGGTATTCGGCCATTTTCTCATACTTCGTGCCCGGTTTTCCGTAATTTGTGTACGGGTCAATGGAAATTCCGCCTCTTGGCGTGAATTTGCCCCATACTTCAATGTAGCGCGGGTTCATTAATTCGATCAAGTCATTCATGATGATGTTCATGCAGTCTTCGTGGAAGTCACCATGGTTTCTGAAGCTGAACAGATACAGCTTTAATGATTTGCTTTCAACCATTTTTTCATCAGGAATGTAGCTGATGTAGATTGTTGCAAAGTCAGGCTGTCCTGTTTTCGGGCATAAAGATGTGAACTCAGGACAGTTGAATTTTACAAAGTAATCACGGTTTACATGTTTATTCGGGAAGGATTCCAGCACGTCTGGCGCATATTCAAACAAATAATTTGTTCCTTGGTTGCCAAGCAGTGTGACACCTTCTAATTCTGATTCTTTTCTTGTCGTCATATTTATCTTCCTTTCTATTATACTCCGCGTTTGTTGCCCCATAACAGGGTGTGGAGCTGCGGAAGCACTCTGACCAGATTCAGCTCCGCGTCGACAGCTACCTTATCAACAAGCGCTTCATATTTTCCAAGCAAATGTGCAATCAGTGACTGATCATCTGTCGTATGCACATCATCATTACCGACTTGTAAATAAAACGGGATTCCCGGGTAACGTTTGTGCACCGTTTTGGCAAACTCCAGATCTTCATCATTAAAAATGACTACCTTCAAGCTGCAAGCATGCTGTCTGTTATTCTCTTTAAGCGAAGTCAAAATGTGATCAAGCTTTTGAAAGTTTGTCACCATTTTTGAGCTTGGCGGTTTTGGAGAAATTGTCAGATCATCAATCAGCGTAAACCAATCCTGATAAACGGTCCCCTGGGTTTCGAGCGCTGCACGGATGTTATTTTTCTTCAGCAGTTCGATAAAAGCATCCAGCTGCTTTAACAGGGCCGGGTTGCCGCCTGAGATCGTCACGTGGGAAAACGCGTCTCCGCCAATGTCCTTAAGCTCTGCAATAATCTCCTCAGCCGTCATCCAGCGAATATCTTTTTTAGCAGACCCATCCCAAGTGAAGGCGGAGTCACACCAGCTGCAGGAATAGTCACAGCCGGCTGTACGGACAAACATCGTTTTCTGTCCGATCACCATGCCTTCTCCTTGAATCGTCGGGCCGAATATTTCTAATACAGGAATTCCTTTAGCCATTCAAACCACCCTTTTTCGGACGGTAGACACAGTAACTTGTCGGTGTTTCACGGACAAACACCTGTACACAGCTCGGCTTATTCTCCAATGTGTCTAAATAAGCCTGTACGTTGTCATAAATCGTTTTCGCCACGACTTCAGTTGTCGGCAGCGAATACCGGTCGTCCTGAGAAAAATCTTCATGATCATTTAAAAGCGTATGATCATAGTTTCCGTGCACCAGTTTTTTGAGCACGCTGAAATTGACAAGGAAGCCGGAGTCGTCAAGTTCGTCACCGGCAACGGTTATATTTACGGTATACGTGTGCCCGTGAACCCTGCTGCACGCTCCAGCACTTTCCCTAGGGATAAAATGAGCAGCTGAAATGTGCATGTCCTTATTCAGTTCAAATGAATAAGGATGCTGGGCCTGCGGATAAATTTGAGATAACAATTTATGCACGCTCTCCTTTCATCGCCATATACTCTTCATACCCTTTTGAACGAAGGTGGCATGCCGGACATTCGCCGCAGCCGTCTGCGATGATGCCGTTATAACACGTCAGCGTGTTGTTTTTTACAAAATCAAGCGCGTCAAGCTCATCTGCAAGCTTCCACGTTTCTGCCTTATTCAGCCACATGAGAGGCGTATGAATCACAAACGGCTTCTCCATCGCCAAGTTTACTGTTACATTGCAAGATTTCACGAATTCATCACGGCAGTCAGGATAACCGCTGAAGTCTGTCTCGCAAACTCCTGTAATAATGTGGCGCGCGCCAATTTGGTATGCAAGGATAGACGCAAAAGATAAGAATACCAAATTGCGGCCCGGAACAAATGTGGATGGCAGTTCGCCGTCTTTTACTTCTATATCAATATCATTTCTTGTCAGAGCATTCGGTGCAAGCTGATTTAAAAGTGACATATCGAGCAAATGGTTTTTCACACCAAGCTTTTCTGCAATGGATTTTGCCACTTCAATTTCCTGCGAATGACGCTGATTGTAATGAAAAGTCACCGTTTCGACTTCTTCGAATTCCTTTAGAGCCCACAGTAAGCATGTGGTGCTGTCTTGACCGCCGCTAAATACGACAATTGCTTTTTCTTTTTTCATGATTCCTCTCCTTCTCCGCAATAAAAACTTTCGGCGAGAGACATCGCTACAGCTGATTTACACAAAAAAACACCTTTTCGGAAGGTGCTCTAGAAAAACATAAAAAAGGCCGTATCCAAGGATACAGCTCGTCCTTAGTTTTTTATAGAGGGTGTAGCTAGAACCTCTCCCGCATATCGTACGGATTTTCTTCAATTTTTCACTTCTGCTATCTTACCATAATGTTGTTTTTCTTGACAATAAAAAAAGTCAGCCCCTAGCTTTCCGTTCAAGCATCGTTCTGCAATGACGGCTCGCTTCATTATATATGTATGTTACAAACTGCGCCGCCGGGGAGACTTTTTGCAAATCAGGGCGCCTATGAAGGCCAAACTCACATAGCCAAACAAAGGATAAATCGTTGAAATCAGCTTTCCGTATCCAATTTGGCTCGTGATATAAGCCGTAATCATAATGGCTGCAAAGATATATTTGCTTTTCATTGGCAGAAAGCTCTGCACTTGTTTTTCCAACCCATATAGATTGCCGATAACTGATGTGAACACTTCACCGAAAATAATGAGCAAATAAATCAAATGGACAGATCGCGCAAAGAGATAAACCACTTGAGCCATCGGTATATCATACAAAAATACATCCGGGAGTGTCGACAATGACAGAAAACTCGCGGACAGCACAATCGTCAGCATCGTGCCTCCAACTAAAGCGCCTTTTTTTATTACTTTTTCCGATGGCATTTCATTCGCCAGTGGAACCAAAACCGCTTGGGCAAGCGATAAATTCAAAGCGCCGTAAGAAACCGCTGACAACAGCCAGTCCCAGCGATGTGGCCAGACCCACTGAGCTGCGTTCCGCGACTCGCTGAAAATAAAAGAGTCGGCCACCACAATCATAGAAAAGATGATCAAAAGAGGAACAACAAACACATTGACACCGAAAATGCCTTTTACCCCTTTAGTCATCACAATTAAGCTCAATCCAATTGTAATCAGCATCCCAATCTGAGCAGACATCCCCAGCTGCTCCTCAAAAAGCGCCCCTGCCCCAGAAAGCATAACAGATGTGACACCGAGGAGAACAAACAGCATAAACACATTGATAATCCGCCCAGCTGTCGCACCGAACAAAAATATATTCATTTCTTGATATGACTTGGCATTGATTCGCTTTGAAATGATCATCAGCTTGGCCCCCAAAAACGTAAACATCCCGCCGCTGATGATAATACCGAATAAACCGAACCAGCCGAACTTCAGAAAAAACTCAACAATTTCCCTGCCAGTCGCAAATCCAGCTCCGACTACTGTACCGACATACACAAAAGCAAGCTGACTTGCAGACCCTTTTGATTGTTCCATTTCTCCCCTCCGAACGAACCGCAGTTTTGTCCATATATGCCTTTTTATAACCTATGAGACAAGTTCCTTGAAAAGACGAAGAAAACATGTTTTACTGTGTAAACAAATCAAAAATTTTTTACGCAAAAGACTTGAAAGTCAAAGATGGTCAGAGTATACTATTAATCAAAGTTGGTCAAATGAACCGGCCTTTTTTAAAAACCAATTGGTCAAAGTTAGTCAAATAGTCAGACTGCTCTGAGCAAATTGTTTTGAAAGCCGTTAAGTTTGCCGTATACTAATAGTCAAAGAAGGTCAAATCCAAACGGCCTTTTTATTCACATTCATTGGTCAAAGAAGATCAAATTTTTAAGGAGGTTTTGGCAAATGCGTTGTCAACATTGTCATCAAAACGAGGCGACGATTCGCCTTAACATGCAAATAAATTCCGTTCATAAACATATGGTTCTATGTGAAACCTGCTATAACGAACTGACTCGTAAACCCTCAATGAGCATGGGTCCTCACTCTTTCGGTTTTCCGTTTGAACAAGCATTCCAGCCGAAAGAACATAGCGCAGCAAAACAAAGCGAGAAAAAAGGATTGCTTGATGAGCTGGCTCAAAATATTACAAACGGTGCAAAGGCAGGTCTCATTGACCCCGTCATCGGCCGTGATGAAGAAGTGGCGCGCGTGATCGAAATTCTGAACCGCCGCAACAAAAACAATCCAGTTCTCATTGGTGAGCCGGGTGTAGGGAAAACCGCCATCGCCGAAGGACTTGCTTTAAAAATTGCTGAAGGTGATGTTCCAAACAAACTGAAAAACAAAGAGCTTTACTTGCTTGATGTTGCATCCCTTGTTGCAAACACAGGAATCAGAGGCCAATTTGAAGAGAGAATGAAACAGCTGATCACTGAGCTGAAAGAACGAAAAAATGTCATTCTGTTCATTGATGAAATTCATCTTCTCGTTGGCGCAGGCTCTGCTGAAGGATCAATGGACGCTGGCAACATTCTTAAACCTGCACTTGCCAGAGGCGAACTGCAAGTCATCGGTGCGACAACACTGAAAGAATACCGTCAAATCGAAAAAGATGCCGCGCTGGAAAGACGTTTTCAGCCTGTTATGGTGCAGGAGCCTTCAATTGAACAGGCCATCCTCATTCTGCAAGGGATCAAAGACAAATACGAAGCATATCATGGCGTGACATTCAGTGATGAAGCAATCAAAGCATGTGTGACTTTATCATCCCGCTACATTCAGGACAGACACCTGCCGGATAAAGCAATTGACTTATTAGATGAAGCAGGTTCAAAAGCCAATCTGTTAATTGATGAGCTGAATGACGAAGATGCGGCTGAACGCTTAACTGCGATTGAAGCCGAAAAAACAAAAGCCTTGGAAGAAGAAAATTACGAACTGGCGGCAAAACTCCGTGATGAAGAAATTGCATTAGAGAAAAAGCTGAACAGCTCTTCTGCTCATTCCGCTGTCACTGTGAAAGCTGAGCACATTCAGGATATCATTGAACAAAAAACAGGCATCCCTGTCGGCAAACTGCAGGCAGATGAACAAACAAAAATGAAAGAGCTTGAAGCAAAACTTCGTGAACGCGTGATCGGACAAGAAGCCGCTGTTCAAAAAGTGGCAAAAGCGGTAAGACGAAGCCGCGCCGGATTAAAATCCAAAAACAGACCAGTAGGCTCCTTCCTCTTTGTCGGCCCTACTGGCGTAGGGAAAACAGAACTTTCTAAAACGCTGGCAGATGAATTATTCGGCACAAAAGACGCTATGATCCGACTCGATATGAGCGAATACATGGAGAAACATGCCGTTTCTAAAATCATCGGTTCACCGCCTGGATATGTCGGCCATGAGGAAGCTGGGCAATTAACAGAAAAAGTGCGCCGCAATCCATACAGCATCGTGTTGCTCGATGAGATTGAGAAAGCACACCCTGACGTTCAGCATATGTTCCTGCAAATTATGGAGGACGGCCGTCTGACAGACAGCCAAGGCAGAACCGTAAGCTTTAAAGACACTGTGATTATCATGACAAGCAACGCGGGTGCTGGTGAGAAACAAACGAAAGTCGGTTTCCAATCAGATGACAGTGTAATCGAAGAACAAACATTGATTGATTCACTGAGCATGTTCTTTAAACCTGAGTTCCTCAACCGTTTTGACAGCATTATTGAGTTCCGCTCACTGGAAAAAGAACATTTGGTCAAAATCGTCAGCCTGCTGCTTGGAGAACTTGAAGAAACATTGTCAGAACGCGGCATCAGCTTGAGTGTGACAGACGAAGCGAAAGAAATAATCGCTGAGCTGGGCTACCACCCTTCATTCGGCGCACGTCCGCTCAGAAGAACCATCCAAGAATGGATTGAGGATAAAATGACCGATCTGCTGCTTGACAATAGCGAGATCACAAGTTTTCACGTCATTGCAGAAGATCATACAATCAAAGTGCAAGCGAAATAATAATCAGCGGTTTCCTATTTAGGAAGCCGCTTTTTTGCGGATTCATACTCTTTACTGAGAAAATACCGTTCCTTCCCCCGAAGCGTTACTTCCCTTCATCCTTTACACTTTTCTTAAGGAGGGATGGAACATGTTTATATACAGTGAATATTTATTTCTATTATTATATGAAAACCGTCTGAAGGACAGCTTGCAAACAAACTGCCAAATTCAATACCGCTAAACTCTCGGGCTTTTCAATTTCGAAAGGCCCGTTTTTGTTTATTTCTCCCTTCTATGCCTCTTCCTTGAATATTTCATGAACAAATTCACAATGTCCCTAAAGTTCCGGGCACCAAAACCGATATTAACCATAGACAAGCTAGTAAAAAAGGATTTGGTGAAAACTATGGATAAAACTTCGTTAATAGGTATTATTCTTGCTTTTGTGGCATTGAGTGTGGGGATGGTTCTGAAAGGCGTCAGTTTCAGTGCGCTTGCAAACCCAGCTGCCATTTTAATTATTATCGCCGGGACAATCTCAGCAGTCGTTATTGCGTTCCCAACAAAAGAAATTAAAAAAGTGCCTGCGCTGTTCCGAGTGTTATTTAAAGAAAACAAACAGCTGACGATAGAGGAGCTCATTCCTATGTTCTCTGAATGGGCCCAGCTTGCACGCCGCGAAGGCCTGCTTGCTTTAGAAGCAAGCATTGAGGATGTAGATGACGCTTTCCTGAAAAACGGGCTCAGCATGGCTGTTGACGGGCAAAGTGCGGAATTTATCAGAGATATCATGACAGAGGAAGTCGAAGCGATGGAGGACAGGCACCAAGCCGGAGCCGCTATTTTTACACAGGCGGGAACGTACGCGCCGACACTTGGAGTACTAGGCGCTGTAATCGGACTGATTGCCGCCCTCTCTCATATGGACAACACAGATGAGCTTGGACACGCTATCAGTGCAGCCTTTGTCGCCACCCTTCTCGGTATCTTTACGGGATATGTATTATGGCATCCTTTCGCAAATAAATTAAAACGCAAATCAAAACAAGAAGTAAAACTGCGTGAGGTCATGATTGAAGGTGTTTTATCCGTTTTAGAAGGACAGGCACCGAAAGTCATCGAACAAAAGCTTTTAATGTATCTTCCTGCGAAGGACCGCTTGAAATTTGCAGAACAAGGAGAGGCGCAAAATGGCGAGAAAAAAGAAGAAGAAGCATGAGGACGAACACGTTGATGAATCATGGCTCGTCCCTTACGCCGACATCCTTACTCTTCTCCTGGCATTATTTATTGTGCTGTACGCGAGCAGCTCGATTGACGCAGCTAAGTTTCAGATGCTTTCAAAATCATTTAATGAAGTCTTTACAGGTGGCACCGGCGTAATGGACTACTCCAGTGTCACCCCTCCAGAAAACGAGTCAGACGGAATCGATGAAGTTGAAAAGGATAAAGAAGAGAAAGAGAAAAACAAGAAAGAAAAAGAAAAAGCCGCTGATCAAAAAGAACTTGAAAATGTGAAGAGCCAGGTGGAAAAGTTCATCAAAGATAAAAAGCTGGAACATCAGCTGGAAACGAAGATGACTAGTGAAGGCCTTCTGATTACGATTAAAGACAGTATCTTCTTTGATTCTGGGAAAGCGACCATCCGTAAGGAAGATGTTCCGCTTGCAAAAGAGATTTCAAATCTTCTTGTGATTAATCCGCCAAGAAATATCATTATTAGCGGACATACTGATAATATGCCAATTAAAAATTCTGAATTCCAATCAAACTGGCATTTAAGCGTCATGAGAGCGGTAAACTTTATGGGGCTACTGATTGAAAACCCTAAGCTCGATGCAAAAGTATTCAGTGCCAAGGGGTATGGTGAGTATAAACCGGTTGCTTCCAACAAAACAGCGGAAGGCCGAAGCAAAAACCGGCGTGTTGAAGTTCTCATCTTGCCGAGAGGCGCAGCGGAAACAAATGAAAAATAGTTAAAAAGGAAGCCTGTGACATATCAGGCTTCCTTTTTTTACTTATTATGAAACTGTTTTGCGTTTAATCCTACTCTTTTTAACATTTCCGTGCACATCTCTACCTCTTCTTCGCTTAATACGCTGATCATTTCATCAATTTCAGCAGCGTGATCAGGAAAAATATCATTCAAAAGACCGATGCCTTTTTCAGTAATTTGTGCAAATGTCACACGTCTGTCTGTAGGAGACGCTTTCCGAATGAGGAGTTCTTTTTGTTCCAGCTTATCTACAACGTATGTGATGCTCCCGCTAGCCAAGAGAATTTTATCTCCTATCTGCTGCAGCGGCTGATCGCCTTTATGGTACAACAGCTCTAGCACAGCAAATTCAGTCGGGTTTAGTCCATGCTTATGAATATGCTTATTCATATGATCGTTAATGGACCGATACGCGCGCGACAGCACGATAAATAACTTCAGTGATTTTTCTGTCATGTCTCAATCATCCTTTTAGAAACCGTTACAGAGAAACATTAATAAACAAAGACCGAAATGTCAATAAAAATCTTTCCAATATTTCTCTTCTTTTTTATATTATAAGCTGCTCAACATCTTTTTCTAATTTTTTTGGTTATTTTTTCTTATTAAAGAAGAAGAAACAATGATATAATACCTCTAATCAGGTGTATGTTGGAGCGATGCAAATTGAAAATACTAAAAGGCGCCTGCGGGAGAGTCAAACTTTATATTATACTGGTCGTGATTCCGGCAATCGTCATCAGCTTTTTCGTATATGAAAAAGAAAAAGATACAATAGCTGCAGAACATAAGCAAGAAGCGAGTGTAATGCTGAACCTTCACCGCAACAAAATCAATTATTTAATCGGAGAAACAGAGGCGAGAATGACTTCCTTGTCCATCGCCATCGACAGACCGGTTGATATAAAGAAAATGCAGTCGATTTTGGAAAAAACCTTTGATTCAGAGCCGAGATTTTCCGGTCTCTATTTTCTAAATGCCAAAGGAGACGTCACCGCAAGCACAACAGAGTTAAAAATGAAAGTAAACCTGGCCGACAGATCTTTTTTTACAAAAGCGAAGGAAACAAAAAAGACAGTCATTTCAGATAGTTATTCGAGCAGAATTACAGGCCAGCCGATTTTTACAATTTGTGTCCCTGTTTTGGACTCAAAACGAAATGTGACAAATTATCTTGTCGCAGCTATTCAAATTGATTATCTGAAAAATCTCATTAACTTACTTAGCCCTGATGTTTATATTGAAGTTGTGAATCAAGACGGAAAAATAATTTTTACGAGCGGACAGGCCTCACATGCAATAGAGCAGAAACCTGTCAGCGGATATCTGGATGATATCAGCTGGAATATGAAAGTATATCCGAACCCGGTTACAATAGAAGAACTGACGAAAAGCCTTGTGCTTCCGCTTTCATGTAGTATTGTTCTGCTGAATATCCTTTTTATTCTCGTGCTGTATTATTTGCTGAAGCGGCAGACACAGCTGGAGCGCTCAGAAAATGAGGCGCAAAAATTAGAGCTGATCGGAACGCTTGCTGCCAGCACAGCCCATGAAATCCGTAACCCGCTCACCGGCATAAGCGGCTTTATTCAGCTGTTGCAAAAGAAATATAAAGGTGAAGAAGATCAGCTTTACTTCTCCATTATCGAACAAGAGATAAAGCGCATTAATCAAATTGTGAGTGAGTTTCTCGTTCTCGGCAAGCCGACAGCTGAAAAATGGGAGCTGAACTCGCTCCAGGATATTATCGGTGAAATTATGCCGATCATCTATTCTGAGGGCAACCTATACAATGTTGAAGTCGAATTACAGTATTTAACTGAGCAGCCTTTGCTCGTAAAATGCACCAAAGATCATATTAAACAAGTGATTTTAAATGTAGCAAAAAATGGCCTCGAGTCAATGCCTGAAGGAGGCAAACTGACGATCTCAGTGGGAGCTTTGGATAAAAAGGCCATTATCAAAGTTGTGGATAACGGTGAAGGGATTTCTCAGGAAATGCTGGATCATATCTTCCTTCCCTTTGTTACTTCTAAAGAAAAAGGAACCGGTCTCGGCCTTGTCGTATGTAAACGGATCGTTCTGATGTACGGTGGCTCTATTCATATCGAAAGTGAAGTGCGAAGAGGCACAGAGGTGACGATCACCCTCCCCGTATCCGCTTCATAGCCCCCCTGACCGTGTCAGGAGGGTTTTTTATCTTCGTGACCGTGGATTGCCAGTCGACTTGCTTGCTGTTCTGCCAGAAAAGAGTATTTTGATGAAGCGGAACAGCAATTTCAGAAGCAAAAAAAACATAAAGAATACTAAAAAACCCTTTAACCCTTCCGTGGCATCTAAAAACTCCATGTTCCCTCTCCCCGTCACTTTTTGCTGAATTTCAATCGCAAATACGATAACAATGATCACTGTAACGGTATAGATAAAGGACAAGGCTGTCATGCTCCATTTAGAAAGCCATGAAAACACAGCGTGAGTGACGCTGAAAAAGATTATGCCAAAAATGCCGATCACCCAAAAATGCATTTCTTTGTCTGTTAAATGAATGCCAAACATTCCGCATAATGAGATAAAAGCGTCATGAAATTGATTGACCATTTCAGTAATGAGAATCGCCAGTTCTTTCATCAGTTCCCTCTTTCATATGAATTTTTCCAGAAAAAAAGAGCGCTTCTGAAAAGCTCTCTCTTTATATATGCATTTGACAGCGCCGCTATTTATTTGCATCATATGCTGGCATAACATCTCTGCGGGGCCACAAGCCTAATTTCTTTACAAGGCCTTGAATCCCTTGAGAATGTTCGTTTTCTTGCATGAGCTGGTGATATTCATTTATTAAACAATCCAGCTCCTGACTGTGTCTGATCGTGTCATGCCCTGTAAATCCCTGCTTTCTAGCGGCATCTATCATTAACTTTCTTTTTTCATCAATAGACACCAACAATCTTTCTTGTTCAGAAGAACCGCCCATTCACTTCACCCCTCGCCGCTAAGAAATAGGAAACAAGTTTGATTGGGTTATTGTGCATTATTACAGATTATACTTTATTTGTAAACATATTTTCATTAAATAAGTTATTTTTTCAGGTATAATAGATATATTGATAGGATTAGAAGAACAATACCCAGATGAAGAATATCTTAAACACACCGCCAGGCAGGAGGGATGCCCGATGAAGAAAAAGAAAGCAATGATGCTCGGAGCGGCAGGCGGAAAAGCGATGTTAAAAAGGAAAAACCGAAAAAAATGTATCCAGCACATTACTGTTTTTTTTCAAATGCTTCGCGATTGGAGAAACGGCGACTATCCACGTTCTCAGGTTAAAACACTTTTTCTTCTAACTGCTGCCATCTTATATATCGCCATGCCGCTCGATGTCATTCCAGATGTTATACTCGGTCTTGGGATCATTGACGATGCAGCTGTTTTAGGTTTGATTTGGATGCTGATTAAAAAAGAAATGTCACAATATGAAAAGTGGCGTTTGCAATAAATATAAAAAGCCCCGTTCTTCAAACGGGGCTTTTCCTGCTTATTGATTCACGCTGTCTTTTTCATAAATTGGAACCCAGCCTTCTGTTGTGACAAAGATTCTCACCGCGACAACTTTGCGATCCTCCTGAAGTGTGAAATAATGGCGGATATTTTCAGGCACGGAGATTAAATCTCCAGGGTTTAAACGGACATCAAAAAACGTGCCATCCTTGCCCTGAATGACAAAAATGCCGTGTCCGCTTACGATAAAACGGACCTCATCGTCTGTGTGGTGATGCTCTCTTTTAAAGTTCTCAAGCAGTTCATCAAGTTTCGGATTGCTATCTGACAAAGAAATAACATCCTGTGCTTTGTAGCCGCGGCGGGCTGAGATATCTTTAATTTCAGTTTCAAAGGTATCAAGGATTTGCTGTTTTTCTTCTTCTGTCAGATCATATTTCTCTGAAAGCTGTTCCGGGAGCTTCGCGATATCCCATTGCTCATAAATAACCTCTTGACTGTCCAGAAAGCTTGCTACTTCCTCTTGATTTTCAATCGTTGTATTTGCCTCATCATGAATTCGAATTGTTGCCATTTCAGTTCCTCCTTTTATTTAACCAGCTGATGCTGGAGTGTTTTCAATTTCAAATGGTAGCTGAACAAAAATTCATATGCTTCAAGCACTCTTTTTGCTTCAAATGCTGTTCTTCCCCAAGCGGTAATACCGTGATTTCGGATCAGAACAGCTCCTGAATCTTCTGAAATCTCTTCGGCAAACAGTGCCGCGAGCGTCGGAATATGAGCCGGATTTTCAATGATCGGAATGGTCACTTCTGCATTCTCTTCCCACAGGCCGAGCGCCTTTATTATTTCCTGGCCTCTGAATGTGATTTTCTTTTGATCTCCGTATAGCTCTGAGATCACATTATTGTTTACCGTATGGACATGCAGGCAGCATCCGGCATTGGTTTTATTGTACAAATGTGTGTGCAAAAGCGTTTCCGCTGACGGTTTCAGAGAATGCCCGCTTTCGGCAGGCTCTCCGTACTGATCCACCAGCAGAAAATCTTCATCCGTCTCTTTGCGTTTATCTTTTCCGCTTGCAGTGACGAGAAATGTTAAAGGCTCATCAGAAACTTTAATAGACAGATTGCCGCTAGTCGCCGGAAACCAATCTCGTTCAGCCAATTCTCGTTTTACTTCAGCGAGTTCTCTCCAGCGTTCTTGTTTTGCAGCCATTCCTGTACCTCCGTTACATTCTCAATATCTTTTCTTATCTCATAAAAATCTTGATACGGGAGATGATTCAGGTTCTGCTCCCGGCATTCGTTTAATAAATAATCCCTTGCAAAACAAAGATCAGACAGCTTTGCTGCCTCTACATCTGTAACCGAATCACCGATCATGATGATATATTGGTTCGGTTCAGCGAGTTCATGTATCACTGACGGCTTGCAGCACCCGCATTGATTGCTGCAAGTCCCTTTGCAAGAATGAGGCCAGTCAATATGAATATAGTCATTGTCAAATGAAGCATGGTTGCAATAAATATGGTCTTTCTCCACAATGCCTTCAAGCAATGGATATACAAAAAAGTCCATTCCTCCGCTTACGACATAAAACGGAATCTCATGCTCCTTGACAAACGCTACAAATTCCCGAAAGCCTTCCCTGATTTTTGCATCTTCCAATACAAATCTTGTAATCTCTTCTTTTAAACTGCTTGGCAGAAGGCCGAACATCCGTCCGACACCTTCCTTGATCGACAGCGTTTTGGACAGCACGCCGTCTTTTAATGCCGTCCACTCCGGCGGAGCAAATGTTTTCATGATGCTTATAATGTTGTCGTTCATCGTGATGGTTCCGTCAAAATCACAAATAATTAAAGGCTTTCGAGTCGTCATACAGCTTCAACCTTTCCCCATTTATCAAGGGCAAGCTTTAGATCCTTGCATTGTTCGGCTTTTTCATCAATCGGCTGGGCTTCTAAGACCGCATCAATTATGGCTCTGAACGCTTTGCCCCCGCCTTGGGCGCCGTTCGGATGTCCGTGTACGCCTCCCCCGGCGTTAATAATATGATCTATGCCGAAATCCCGCATTAAAAGCGGAACCATACCGGGATGAATGCCTGCTGACGGAACGGCAAATGTTTGGTTAAAGGCATCCTCTCTTACACATTCTTCGTGTATCGCCAGCGCATCTTCTTTTGGAAGCGCAACCGAACCGTATGGAGATGGGAAGAGACTGAAGTCAGCACCGCAATACCGGTTCAATTTTCCGAGCAAAAGAGCATGAGAAAATCCGTAGAACGGAGAAGACGTAAACGCCCCGCTGACAGCTGGATGTGCCATAATCGGGATTGCGATTTCGGGATCTTCCGCTAGGCTTTGCATGACGTCCAAGCCGTAAGCGAAGACATTAAACAAAAGCGCATCCGCTCCTAATTCGGCAGCGCGTCTCGCTTTGTCTTTCAGATCAGCCGTACGTCCAGTCAAATTGACCGCATACAGCGTTTTATGCCCGGTTTGCTCATACGTTTCTTTCAATATTTGCTTTCCTTCTGTAATTCTTGTTTCAAAAGGCGCCAGACCTGTCTCAAAGAAAATTTCATCGTCCTTAATCAAATCAACTCCGCCAAGCGCCTGCTGCCTGAGCTGTTCTTTAATATCACTCAGATCCCTTCCGATAACCCCTTTAAAAATGCTCATTAACAGCGGTCTCTCAAACTCTCCCAGCAGCTTCCGGATGCCGTATACGCCAAACTTCGGTCCCGGCAGCGTGCGCTTAAATGCTTCAGAGAAGTGAAGATCGAGTAATTTGATTTTTCCGTCCAGCGACAGCTTGCCAAACACTGTTGTCAGCAAAGCCGGAATATCCTGAGAGAAATTGATTTCAGGATAGGCAATTGTGATCACCGCTTGTTTCCCTGATGCAGGAGTTCCCTCTCTTTCCTCGACCTTTATCACCCGCCCCTTGTGCTTTTGCATTTGCTCCTGTTTTACAAGGGGCAGATCTGTCCATGAGCCTACTGTCAATCCTATTGCGATTTGTTCTGCTTTTTTCTCTGTATCGGCTCCCGGTTCGGTCAGGAGATATGTTGCTAATAACTCACTCATGCCAGAGCTCCTTTCATTTCATCCATATAAAAAAACCTCTTCAAACAGCAATCGCGTCTAAAGAGGTTTCGTTTCTCGTCCGAATCTTATCTCTCAGCCGCCAGCTGCAAGAATTAGCACCGTGCTTTATAAGTCGGTTGCCGGGCTTCATCGGGCTCGTCCCTCTGCCTGCTCTTGATAAGAAAATATAGATTTTATAAATTATTTTGAATTATCCCATCGTTATCAGATCTTGTCAATGCTTTTTTGGGTAAACAGGTTCAGTTTCCCAATTCGATAAGCGGCTTCTTTGAGTCTTTCTTCACTTGTCAGCAGTCCGACTCTGACATAGCCCTCGCCATATTCACCGAAGCCGTTTCCAGCCGCAACCGCCACATTCGCTTTTTCCAGCAAAAGGTCTGAGAACTGCTCGGAAGTATAGCCTTCCGGCACAGGCAGCCAGGCAAAAAATGAACCTGCCGGAGCTGTCACATCCCAGCCGATTTCCCGGCATGCCGCAATCCAAGCGTTTCGCCTGGTCTCATATCGGGCATTTTGCTCCGCCACACACGTCTGATCAGCTAGCAGTGCCGCCGCTGCAGCCTCCTGAGTCGCTCTGAAAAGACTGACAAACATATGGTCTTGATAAAGATTGATCGCTTCAATGACCGAAGCGTTTCCGACAGCAAAGCCGACCCGCCACCCTGCCATGTTATACGTTTTTGACAGCGTATAAATTTCAATTCCGATATCCTTCGCACCTTCAGTCTGCAAAAAGCTTAACGGCTTGCAGCCGTCAAATCCTACAGCGCCGTAAGCAAAATCATGAACGACACAGATCCCGTTTTCTTTCGCAAAACTCACGGTTTCTTCAAAAAACTCGGAGGTAGCAACAGCTCCCGTCGGATTATTCGGATAATTTAAATACATCAATTTCGCCTGTTCCCTCACTTCAGCCGCGATGCTGCTGTAATCAGGAAGAAACGCCCTGTCCTTTACGAGCGGCATCATTTCCATCTTCGCTTTCGCGAGTGTGACACCTGACCAGTAATCAGGATAGCCCGGATCCGGAACTAAAATCGTATCACCCGGATTCAACAAGCATTGCGGGAGCTCGACCAGACCGGCTTTCCCGCCGAATAATACAGCGACTTCAGTTTCCGGGTCAAGATCGATACCGTATTCTCGTTTATAAAATGCTGCTGCGGCTGATTTCAGACTATATGAGCCGCGAAAAGACGAGTATTTATGATTTTCAGGATCCGCAACGGCTCGTTTCATTTCCTCGACGATATGTTCCGGAGTCGGCTGATCCGGATTTCCCTGTCCGAGATTGATGACGTCGTGTCCTTCTGCGAGCTTTCGGTTCACTTTCTGCACCAGAGAAGCGAAGAATTGTTTAGGCAATTCTTTCAATACATGAGACTGTTCAAATTTCATCAATTCTCACCTTCTAAAAAAATCTTGAAATGATAGTCCATCATCATATATGGTTAAATGAAAAAAGTAAAGAAAAATTTGGGGTGTTAAAAAGATGAAATGGACGATATCTTGTCTTCAATTTGATATTTCATACGGTAAACCTTCGGAAAATATAAAAAAGGCTGAATTTTTGATTGAAAAAGAAAGCAAACATGCTGATGTTCTTGTTCTTCCTGAATTATGGACGACCGGATATGACTTGGCCAACCTTGATAAGCTCGCTGATGAAGACGGGCATTCTGCTCAGTGCTGGCTGAAGAAAACAGCAAAAAAACATGGCGTTCATATTGTCGCCGGATCGGTCGCAGTCAGAAATGATTCTGATGTTTATAATACAATGTACATCGCCGATAAGAAAGGACAAATCATTAAAGAGTATCGAAAAGCCCATCTTTTTCAGCTGATGGATGAGCATGTGTATTTATCAGCCGGTTCCGAAGACGGATACTTTGAGCTTGATGGAGTCAAAAGCTCAGGACTGATCTGTTACGATATCCGTTTTCCGGAGTGGATCAGAAAACATACGATAAAAGGTGCCAACGTGCTGTTTATTTCTGCGGAATGGCCTCTTCCCCGCCTTGATCATTGGAAAAGCCTGCTTATTGCCCGGGCCATTGAAAATCAATGCTTTGTCGCTGCCTGCAATTGTACTGGTTCAAATCCAGATAATGAATTTGCCGGGCATAGCCTGATTATTGATCCATGGGGGCGTGTACTTTCTGAAGGCGGCCGGGAAGAAGGCATTGTCCGAGCTGAAATCGACCTTAAGGAAAGCGTTAAGGTACGAGAGAGCATTCCTGTTTTCGATGATATCAGAAAAGATTTATATTAAAAAATATATTGACAACTTGATAAAACACCTGTTACTATGTTCATCAACTGATAAATTAGAATTGTTTAACAAGTGAATATATTCTCTTATCGAGAGTTGGGCGAGGGATTTGGCCTTTTGACCCCAACAGCAACCGACCGTAATTCCATTGCGAAATGGGGCGCATCTTTTTCGCGCCGAGACGCTCGTCTCTAAGGCACGGTGCTAATTCCATCAGATCTGATCTGAGAGATAAGAGAGGCGGACATACATGTTAAGCCTCCTTCTCTCTGAGAAGGAGGCTTTTTTACGGCCATACCATACAGCTGCAAACATATCAAGAGATTACATAATTGGAGGTTATGACAATGGCAGTCACAAAAACACCTTTATACGAAACGTTAAATGAAAGCTCCGCTGTGGCGTTGGCGGTGAGGCTTGGCTTATTTCCAAGCAAAAGCACGCTGACATGCCAGGAGATCGGCGACGGCAACTTAAATTACGTTTTTCATATTTATGATCAAGAACATGATAGAGCTTTGATCATTAAACAGGCGGTTCCTTATGCAAAAGTCGTCGGAGAAAGCTGGCCGCTGACAATCGATCGCGCAAGAATCGAAAGCAGCGCTCTCATCCGACAGGGCGAGCATGTCCCTCATCTCGTTCCAAGAGTGTTTTATTCTGATACAGAAATGGCGGTTACCGTCATGGAGGATCTCTCTCACCTTAAAATCGTAAGAAAAGGACTCATTGAGGGTGAACATTATCCGCATCTGTCACAGCACATCGGTGAATTTTTAGGAAAGACCCTTTTCTATTCATCAGATTACGCGCTTGAACCCAAGGTAAAAAAACAGCTTGTTAAACAGTTTACAAATCCGGAGCTGTGCGACATTACGGAAAGACTTGTCTTTACAGACCCTTTCTTTGACCATGACACAAATGATTTTGAAGAAGAGCTTCGTCCTTTTGTCGAGAAGCTTTGGAATAATGACAACGTCAAAATCGAAGCCGCTAAGCTGAAAAAGTCGTTTTTAACATCGGCAGAAACGCTGATTCATGGTGATCTGCACACAGGAAGCATTTTTGCCAGCGAACATGAAACAAAGGTGATTGATCCTGAATTTGCTTTTTACGGACCGATCGGCTTTGATGTAGGCCAATTTATTGCCAACTTATTTTTGAACGCACTCGGCCGTGACGGGGGTGACAGAGAGCCGTTATATCACCATGTCAAGCAGGTCTGGGAAACATTTCAAAAGACATTCACTGAAGCGTGGGAAAAGGATAGTCTGGATGTTTACGCCAAAATCGACGGGTACCTTACTGATACGCTCAGTCATATATTTGAAGAGGCGATCGGGTTTGCGGGCTGCGAGCTGATCCGCCGCGCGATCGGCCTTGCCCATGTGGCTGATCTGGATACAATCGTGCCGTTTGATAAACGAATCGGCAGAAAACGGCTGGCGCTCGAAACAGGCACAGCCTTTATCGAAAAACGCTCGGAATTCAAAACGATAACGGATGTTATTGAATTATTTAAGTTACTTGTAAAGGAATGATCCATTCATGACCCATTCATTTGCTGTTCCCCGTTCTGTTGAATGGAAGGAAACAGCCATTACCATTTTAAATCAGCAAAAGCTTCCTGACGTGACAGAATATTTGGAGCTGACGACGAAAGAGGATGTATTTGACGCCATCGTCACGCTCAAAGTAAGAGGCGCCCCGGCCATCGGCATTACGGCTGCCTTCGGACTTGCGCTTGCTGCAAAAGACATTGAAATAGATGATGTCACCGAATTCCGCCGCAGACTGGAAGATATCAAACAATATTTAAACAGCTCACGGCCTACCGCCATTAATTTATCTTGGGCGCTTGAGAGACTGAGTCGTTCAATCGAAAACGCCATTTCCGTAAATGAAGCAAAAACAAACCTTGTCCATGAAGCGATTCAGATTCAGGTCGAGGATGAGGAGACGTGCCGGATGATCGGCCAAAACGCCTTGCAGCTTTTCAAAAAAGGCGACCGGATTATGACGATCTGCAATGCCGGCTCTATCGCGACAAGCCGCTATGGAACGGCGCTCGCTCCATTTTACTTGGCCAAACAAAAGGATTTGGGACTGCATATTTATGCCTGTGAAACAAGGCCTGTCCTTCAAGGTTCACGCCTGACTGCGTGGGAGCTGATGCAGGGAGGCATTGATGTCACTCTGATCACAGACAGCATGGCCGCCCATACGATGAAGGAAAAACAAATTTCCGCTGTCATCGTCGGAGCCGATCGAATTGCAAAGAACGGTGATACGGCAAATAAAATCGGAACATACGGTCTCGCGATTTTAGCAAACGCCTTTGATATACCGTTTTTTGTCGCCGCACCTTTATCTACATTTGATCCAAAAGTGAAATGCGGCGCTGATATCCCGATAGAGGAACGGGATCCTGAGGAAGTAAGACAGATTTCCGGAGTCCGGACCGCTCCATCCGATGTGCCTGTCTTTAATCCCGCTTTTGACATTACACCTCATGACCTCATTTCAGGAATCATCACAGAAAAAGGGATTATGACCGGTAACTACGAAGAAGAAATTGAACAGCTGTTTAGAGGCGAAAAGGTTCATTAAAAAACCGCTGGACTTTGCTCATTTCGGGCCGAGTCAGCGGTTTTTTTGTTTGTTTTTATTGATATTGATGATTTCATCTTTTTGAGCGCTTGATAGGATATGCAGTTTCACAAACAGTTTGGCAAAAACGGCTATTTTCTCAGAGCGGCTCGGCTTCAATTGCTTTGTCCTCCTTTTTCATCAGACCAACTTTTTTAACTTAATAAAATGATATGTCGGCCGTGAAAAAAGGGAACGTGCCATATGTTTTATTTTTCTTTATAGGAGATTTGCTCGATGTTCAGCAAAAATGCTTTGATATCGGTTTTGCTCCCGGCGTACCCCGTTAACGCGCTGTTTTTGCCGATCACTCTGTGGCACGGGACAAAAATAGGCAAGTCGTTACGTTTATTAGCCTGTCCGACTGCGCGCACCGCTTTCGGACTGCCGACCGCAGCGGCAATGTCAGCATAGCTTCGGGATTCTCCGTATGGTATCATCGCCAGCGCCTCCCACACTTTTTGCTGAAAAGGAGTGCCTTTTTGGCTCAGCGGCAGTGAGAATGTCTTTCTTTCGCCGGCGAAATATTCATGAAGCTGTTTTTTCGCTTCTGCCAGATAAGGTGTTTCCTTGTGCTCTGTATTCTGAACGGTTTCTTTCCAATCCATCCAATCTTCCTGACTGAGAAATAGACGGGTGATTTGGCCATCCTCTTCAGCAATTATGAGTTCCCCGAGCGGCGTTTCCGCTGTTGTGTAGTAGTTCATTCATCAATCCTTCTTTCTTCAGCATTCTGTCTGACGGGAAGCGTGAGGTGGAAAACGGTGCCCTTCCCTTCTTCACTTTCTACCATGATTTCGCCTTGATGTTCTTCAATAATTTTATAGCTTACCATAAGCCCAAGTCCAGTTCCCCGTTCCTTTGTCGTATAAAACGGTTCACCAAGGCGCTTTAATTTATCTTCTGTCATTCCGATTCCCTCGTCTTTTAAGGAGATGAGAACATGATCTTGATCCAGTGTCCTTATCGTCACAAAAATATTTCCGCCGTCAGGCATCACTTCGATGGCATTTTTTAATATATTGATAAATACCTGTTTCAGCTGATTCGGTTCACAGTAGATCGGGGGAATGTCGTCCATTAAATCAAGATGCATTTGTACGTTGCTTAAATTAGCTTGCGCGTTTAGAAGGTCTATGGTGTCTCTCATAATTTGGGTAACATGTTTTTCTTCATACATAATGGCCTGGGGCTTGGCTAAAATCAAGAATTCGGTGATGATGGATTCGATGCGCTTTAGTTCTGAGGTGATCACGTTGAAATAAAGGGCGTAGTCTCCCTCCACACTTCCTTTCAGGAGCTGAATGAAGCCTTTAAGAGCTGTCATCGGATTTCTGATTTCATGAGCGATGCCGGCAGCAAGTTCGCCGACAACATGAAGGGTATCTGACTTGCGCAGGCGTTCCTCCAGTTCTTTTCGCTCCGTTACGTCTTTAAAGATAGCCAGGTTCATATTTTGAATAATATTTCGTTTAAATGAGAATTCCAGTTTTCTGTTGTCACTGCTGCTCAGCAAAAATGGAATTTCGTTGTCCATTTCATCAAAATTAATCTGCCTTGCCGGTGATGCAAGATTTTCTATTTCATACGAAGAAATAATATCTAACAGGCTGTGCTGTTTAATCTCTTCATGTGACAGGCCTAAAATATGGCTTGCTAACGGGTTGGCGTCGATGATTCTGTATTGATTGTCGAACAATACATTGCCGTCCATTGAGCCGTTGAACACTTTTCTGAATTTCAGCTCACTTTCTCGAAGCTCCTTTTCCATCCGCTTTCTATCACTGACGTTTCTTAAAATCGTCAAGTGCTGGTTCTCTAATATTGTCCGCTTTGAAGTGAATTCAAGTTCTTTGAACTGGCCATTCCCCATTTGAAACAGCAGCTCTTCTCTGATCTCTCCGTATTTTGCGTATTTCCTCTTCGTTATGCTGTATTTCTGCTGCGAGTCAACGAGAAAATCACACAGCCTTCGTTTCAACAGCAAATTCATCGGCAGCTCAAAGATTTTACAGGCTGACTGATTCGCCTTCACGATTCTTCCATCATTCGACCAGATAATAATAGCGTCCATCGCATTTTCAAATATTTCTCTGAAGCGCTCCTCACTTTTAAAGAGCTGAAGCTCCATAGACCGCTTCTCTGTGATATCCCTCATAATGGACATATAAAACCCGCTGATGATGTTTGATGTAATCGTGAATTCAAATAGCTTTTGAACTCCTGAACGAAGCTTGACGGGCAGCTCCCCCTTTGCTTTTCCCTTGCGGTTGAGCATCTTCCAGATATTATCAAAATCTTTTCGTGAGCCGCTGTCTATGAACTCATACAACGATAAATGAGACAGCTCATTTTGATTGATTTCAAAGCTTTTACAGAAGGACAAATTGGCATCAATAAAACCGCCATCTTTATCAAAAAGGACGATTCCGTCAACAGCTCTGTCAAACAAGTCCTTAAAAAGCTGTTCATTCATAGAGAATTCCCGCTCCAGAATTTTCTTTGAAGATATGTCTCTCATGACAACAAAAAAGAAATCCTCGCCAATCCCTCTTTTGGCCAGAAACTCTATGTATTTTGTCGCCCCGCCATCAAGCCTGATCGGGACCTCCTTCCATAGGAAACCTTTTTTAAAAAACTTCTTTACGGCAAGATTCAGTTCATCCTTTGGGATTGAAAACAAAAAATCCAAAACGGAACGCTTTTTCAAATCTTCCGAATCAACTTGAAGCATCCTCTCTGTTGCTTCATTCGCCTGAACGATTCGCATTTCATTATCACATATAAAAATAGCATCGAGCGTATTGTTAACAATCACTTGATGCTGATTCAATTCCTTTTTCAGCCGGGCATTTTCTTCTTTGAGACGCTTCAGTTCTTCCCGCAGCTCCGAATTTGTCTGGACACCAAGAGTTTCCATGCGTGTACACTCCTTCTTCAAAACCTATCCCTCAATATTTCTACAAAATGCGGGAACTTCCTTCATTTGCCCTATAAATTTCAGAAAATTTCAGCGCGATTACATAACGAAGACATTTTCTACGATCCTTACCGCCACTTTACATCGTCCTAACAATCAGCCATTTTTTCAATTCCTTTTTCATCTTTTATTTTAAAATATATACCAGCAGGGAATAATCTCTTAGTGACTGATTAAAGAGAAGGTGATGCTATGAGTAAATCGCGGGACAGTTATTTCGATAATGCAAAATTCTTATTGATATTCCTTGTTGTATTCGGTCATATTCTTCGTTCCTTTATTAATGATAACAACTTTATGCTCTACCTCTACAAGTTCATTTACACATTCCACATGCCTGCCTTTATTCTCGTATCCGGTTATTTCGCAAAAGGCTTTAAACGCGCTGGATATGTGAAAAAGCTGGCGGTCAAGCTGATTATTCCGTATTTGATTTTCCAAATCATCTATTCTGTCTTCTACTACATTATGCAAGACGAAAGCATGGCAAATGTGAATCCGATTGATCCGCAATGGTCGTTATGGTTTCTCGTAAGCTTATTTTTTTGGAACCTGCTGCTTTATCCTTTTTCAAAGCTTTCAAAGCGGTGGGCGCTGTTTGTCAGCTGCGGAATTGCCGTGCTGATCGGCTATTTAGACTTTGTCAGCAGCACGCTGAGCCTGTCGCGGACATTTGTATTCTTACCGATGTTCCTTGTCGGGTTTTATTTAAATAAACATCATTTTGATTTATTGAGATCAAAACGAGGCAAACAAATTGCGATCGGGGTACTTGCCGCCGTATTCGTCATCTGCTGGGGCATCGACTTTGACTATTCTTTTCTGTTTGGTTCAAAACCGTATTCTTCATTTGGAGACGTTACCTTGGCAAGCGGACTTTCCCGAATCGGCTGGTATGTACTCGCCTTTGCGGCGACCTTCAGCTTTTTAGCGCTCGTTCCGCAAAAACGGTTCTTCTTTACGAAATGGGGAACCCGGACATTTTACGTGTATTTGCTTCATGGGTTTATTATTAAAACGCTGAGACAGGCCGGGCTTGAGGATTCGCTTACTGACTATCAGAGCTTAGTGATTCTCTTACTTTTAACAGCAGCCCTGACATCAGTACTCTCCAGCAATTTTGTTAAGACAGTTGCTCAGCCCTTCATTGAGCTGAGAATGACAAGCTTATTGCAATTTGTCAGAGGAACGGGCAAAAATGCTTATTTAAAATAGAAAAGCACCTCTTAAGCGGGACGCCGCCTAAGAGGTCTTTTTTTATTTTTGTTTCTTCTCTTTTTTCTTTTTAGGCTTTGTGACTTCTAGCGTTTCGATGATCTTGCCGGCATTGTAATCCCCAAGTTCACTTGAGAATTCTTCCTCAAGCACTTTCTTATTCATAGGCTTTTTATGATTTTGCATATCTCTGCTATGACGGTTTTTCTTCAAAATCACATGCCTCCTTGCTGACCCTGTTTGGAATTGCGGTTTGCACCCCTAAAATTCGGGTCGTCATGATACTGTGTCTTATAAGAATTTGGGTCCATGCTCTCAGTAGGTGTATTGTTATTTTTAATGGCTTCATTCACTTCAGCTTTTCGCTTCATACGAATCCTCCTCGCCAGTTTTTCAAACATTTTATTTCACTTAAAGATGCAGGAGCGTTAAAAACTGCACCTGTTGATGTTAGGTTCTCCAACTGAAACGGCGCCACACATCTTTTTTTTGGCAATCAAAAAACACCGCAAAACATGCGGTGTTTTTTCTATCCGATAATCACTCGTTCCTTCGGATAATGATAATTCGCTTCAATTTCCTTTCTTCCGATCAGATACAGGAAGGTCAGGATACCGATTCGCCCGATAAACATGACAATCATAATGACACATTTTCCAACGTTGCTTAAATCAGCAGTAATTCCAAGTGACAGACCGGTTGTGCCGAATGCCGAGCACACTTCAAACAAAAGCTCCAGCAGGGAGTGCTTTTCTGTAATCGTAAGAATGAGTGTCGAGCCAAAAACGAGCAGAATCGCCATCATTGTGACAACAAGCGACTTCATGAGATCAGCAGGATGCAGCTCTCGTTTGAATACCTTGACTGACTTATTGCCGCGGGCAAAATGAAACAGCGCAAGAAGGTTCAGAGCGAAAGTCGTTGTCCGTATGCCTCCCCCTACTGAACTTGGCGACGCTCCGATAAACATCAGCGCACTCATAAAAAGCAGAGTGGGGTCAGTCAGCTGGCTTATATCAATCGTAGCAAGCCCTCCACTCCTTGTTGTGGTTGATTGGAATAGAGAAAGGAATAAAATATCATGCCACGATTTACCTGCAAACAAATGATTTGCTTCAAGCACATAGATCCCTATAGAGCCAAACAAAACAAGTAAGCCAAACATAATGGTTGTAATTTTTGTAAATAAGCTAAACGGATATCTTCGGTTTTTTGAAAACAAAAAGTCTTTCACTTCCACTAGAACAGGAAAACCAATGGCTCCGAAAACAATCAATAACAGTGTTATAAATTGCACAAAATAATCATGCCGAAATGGAACCAGAGAGCTTCCTGTTATATCAAAACCGGCATTTGTGGTTGCACTGACACTCGCAAAAAAACCATGTAAGTAAGCATCTTGAATGGAATCGTAGTAGGTTAAAAAATATGTCCCAAGTATCATGCCGCCAAAAAACTCAATCCATAATATGAGAAAGAGAATCTGTTTCATGAGATTAACGATCCCAGAAAATTGTGATTGGTTTTGATCGATCATCATTAATTTCCGTTCTTTTAAACCTATTCTTTTGCCCATTAGCAGCCAAACAGAAGTGCCTAATGTCATAATGCCAATTCCGCCAAACTGCAGAACAAACGCAAGAATAACAATTCCTATTGTGTTAAATGTATCAGCAGTATTCACAACAGAAAGACCCGTCACGCTCACGGCACTGACTGCTGTAAACAAGGCATCGATAAAAGACCACTCTGCTCCTTGTTTATGGGCAACAGGAAGACTTAATAAAATAACTGCAACCGTCACCGCAAGAAAATAATATACAGCAATCAGCTGGGCCGGCGACAATGCCTGTATCAATTTTCCAAACTTTAATTTCATGTAAAATCCTTCTGCCTCTCTTTTTAAGTACGGTAATTATTCTAAAGATATTGGACCCATTTTTAAAGGCTTTTACGAAACATTTTCTTAACTTGCTTATTTTTTTATTATTTTAGTCAAAGGATAAAATAAAAAACCTCTGAGAGACTCTCTCAGAGGAACAATGTGTTTGTATTATTTAGCTTCTAACCGTCTGATTCGCTCATCTAAATCAGGGTGAGTTGAGAAAAGCGAAGAACGCTTCTTGCCATTAATTTTTAATGTTTGGACAGCTGTCTGATTGTCTTCCATAATGCGGGAAGAGTAGCCCTTAAGCGTCCGAAGCGCATGAATCATCTTATCCTTGCCGGCAAGATCCGCTCCTCCCCTGTCAGCATGAAATTCGCGATGGCGTGAGTACGCAAACACAACCAGGCTGCCGAGAATGGAAAAGATAATCTGAAAGACAATCATTGCAATAAAATGAACGATCGGCGCAAGATCTTCCTTGACGAAACGGCTCGCAATCCATGCTGCGATACGCGATAAAAAGACGACAAAGGTATTGACGATACCTTGCAAAAGCGTCATTGTTACCATATCACCATTAGCGATATGCGCGACTTCGTGGGCAAGCACACCTTCAACTGCTGCATCATCCATTTGCTCCAGCAGCCCTGATGACACTGCCACAAGAGAACGGCGTTTTGACGGCCCAGTCGCAAACGCGTTCACTTCAGGTGAACGGTAAATTCCGACTTCCGGCATTTTCGTTAAACCGGCAGAGCGGCTTAATCGGTGAACACGGTCAACCAATTGCTGTTCCTCATAGCTGAGCGTGTGTTTTTTCGGATTCAGCACTCTGACACCCATCATCGTCTTTGCCATCCATCTGGACATCGCAAGAGACATGAAGGAACCGACAAAACCAACGACTAAACTGAATACAAGGAGCGCAATTGGGTCGATACCGCCATCAGCTGTAAAGTACGTCCCGACTCCGGTAACCGAGCTTAAAACAGACAAAACGATCCCGATTGTTGTAAGCACCAAAATATTCGTTAAAATAAACAGAAAAATTCTTTTCGCCATGACAACCTCCGTTATTTTAAGTTCAAAAGAACCCGTATATTTAAATTATAAATCATCCGTTTGAAAATGCAAGGAATTCGACGTATGATGTTAATGTAATTGCTGACGCTTCAATTTTAAATTCATACATAGACTTATATCCGCGTCAAATTGTTTTAAAGAGGTGAACAATGAACATTTTTAAACTCACTCGAACCGATATGGTGCGGCTGCTCTATTCCCTAAAAGGGAAAGGAGAAATAAGCCCGCTCGACATTCTCATCCAATCAGCGAACATGTCAGCAGAAAAAGCAGCCAATCATCTTGAAATTCCTGAATTTCTTACAAGATACGAACGAAAAAAGCAGAAAAAAGAATACGGTCTCTCTACAAACGAAATCGTAGAGCTTGGCAACCTATGTGAGCTGACTTCGTTAAAGTCAACTGCAATTCAAAACTGGGTAAAGCGTGATATTAAGGATTTGATCGGACACCCTGAGCTGGGCAAAAAATACTCAGTTGAACAGGCAGTCATTCTTTTAATTGTACGTGATTTAAAATCCATTTATGACTTTGAACACATACGGGCTATTTTAAAAGTGGCCTTTAACACAATCTCAGACAGATCCGATGATGTCATCAGCCCGATTGCTTATTATGAAAGCTGTGCATATGTGCTTGATGCCGTTCATCACCAAGACACGCCTTCTATGAAAGAATCGAATCTGCAGGAGATCGTCGAACAGGAGACAGAGCGTCTCCGCCACCGTTTTGAAGAACTGAATGACAGCCAATGGCTTAAAATCAGACAGATTATCGCCATTACAGTCCTCTCCATTTTGACGTTCCATATTCAGGCAACCGCACATAAAATGACAGCAGACATTATATAGTCTGCGTCACCCCCGGCTTAGAGGCCGGGGGTTTCTTATTCTCCACAACAATTGCCAGCATAAATAACCCCCGTACATTTCAAACTAAGTACGCGTTAAGAATTTCTTTATAGAAAAAGGAGATGAAAAAGATGGCGAGCAGAAATAAACTCGTTGTTCCAGGGGTGGAGCAGGCACTAGACCAATTTAAACTCGAAGTGGCTCAAGAATTCGGTGTGAACCTTGGTTCTGATACAGTCGCACGCGCTAACGGCTCTGTAGGCGGGGAAATGACAAAGCGGCTGGTGCAGCAAGCACAATCACAATTAAATGGCACAACTAAATAAATTCAGGTCTTTATTCGCCGGGGTCACTCGGCGAATCTTCAGTTTGAGCTGAATTATTATCACTGCTGTAGCCGTTTGGATTACGGCGGTCAGAAGCGTTATCCCTGCTGGACGAAGAACGATTTCTGCCTTGTTCACCGTTATTCCAGTCCCTGTGATATTGGCTTTGCCCCTTATCAGTGCGGTTGTCTTCATTTCCTTTATCTTGAGGATCTTGTATTGGGGTTTGCTCATGATCCCCATCTTTTTCGGCATTTGTGTTTTCATCTGATTCCTTTACATTCTGATCTTTGTCACTATCATCAGTCTGTTCATCCGTTTTATCTTCTTTCTGGTCTCTGGAATCCGTATCATCCAGCTGTTCATTATCTCCTTGCTTGCCGTCCTGGGCGTCAGTTGGATCGATATTTTCATCCTCATTTCCGGTATTCTTTTGATCCTCTTCCCCGGATGGATTGCTGGAGTCATCTTTTGACTCTTTAGTGTCATTTTTTTCATTTGATTTGATGTAGCTGCCTGTTGAAACGCCTTTCTTTTTCGCTTTTTCCCTCGTCTGCATATCTGACTCGAGAGATTCCATGCGGTATGTCGTTTTATATTTTTCCGTCACATCATTCAGCTGTTTTTTCACAGCTTTTTTATATGTATTGTCTTCCGTATTTTCATAAACAGTGGAAATCAATATTTCTTTCGATTTCTTTACATACCCGTGCTCACTGCAGTCGGTTATAATATCGTCAATCACCTGTTTAAAATCAGTCTTCTCCCAATCATCTATATCATTCACGACTTTCTTTCCCTCATCATTTAGAGGCGTCAGTTCAATCACTTCGTAATCGCTGTTTAACGCCATTTCGAAGCTTGGATTGATATCGATTGTCATATACGCATAGGCCTTATTATTAGAAAAAACAGGGAGAACTATAAAAATAAAAAGCATAATAGCAGTCATCGTAACAATCCCCATTTTGAAAGGGCGCAGTTTTAAAAAATCAAAAAAGCTGGCCCTTCTGCCCATGCGTGATTCACTCGGAAGCATGATTTCTTCTCCAATTTCATAGCTGCGGCGATCATTTTTGGCTTTTAAAAATTGTCCGTCAGGGGTCAGCAACGTGACGAATTTTCTATTTTTCTCTACTATAATCCCTCTTCTCATGAGTGCAGCACCCCTTTAAGATAATCTTTTAAATAAATATAATCACCCGTAATGATAATACACATCGCAATAATATATTTTCTGTTTCTCTCAATCGTTTTTCGGCTTACAGAGACAAGCTGTTCTAGCTGTTTCACCGGAAGCTGTTTCTTTGTATACAGGATAGCGGCCAATTCTTCATGTTCAACAAGGGTCATTGCCACCTTTATGGCGTTTTGCCTAGCGTCCGAATGCTTTGGAGAGTTTTCAAGCAGTTCTTTAAACGATAAACCATAATCTTTGAGCTGCTTCTGAAAATAGATGATTTCCTCCCGCCTCTGCTCCTGCTCAATCTGACGGCGGTATTCATCAATGGAAAGCTCGGCTTCAATCAGGCTTTGTGATGACTCCTGATCGTCTCCTTCCTGTAAATCGATATTTATATTTTGTGCGCTTCTGGCTTCTTTTCTGATGTAATCAATGACTTTTCTTTTTATAATTAGCTCAGCAAATGCGAGCAGAGAATTGCCTTTTTCAGGTGAGTATTTTTCAATAGCTTCATTAAACGCGATCAGTCCGATGCTGAACTCATCGTCTTTTTCATCTATATATCGTTTACAAACGGATGAAACCGTCTTTGCGATAAATGGCTTATATTGCTGTATTAATTCATTTTGAAGATCTTTATTGCCTTTTTGTATACTATCAACAGTTTTTTCAAGCGTTTGCTTCTTTTTTCCTAATTTAAACAAAAGGCTAAGCACTGGTTTCACCTCAGTTCCTCCCTATAACTACTCATTAATGATAGCTAATTTGGTAGGGATTCGCAAAGGAGAAAAAGAAATATTGATTTCCAATGTCTCAATTGTGACAAACCATTCTGACGTACTATACATGATTTCGTGCCTTTCTAGAGAATTAAGGGGGTTTTATCTGTGTTTTTTGTAACAAAGCTGTTATAAAAATGTTATTTTATTTCGGTCATGAAAACGTTTTAAACATGAAAAGACTCTGCTTTTTAAGCAGAGTCTTTCAGATTACGCCCGTTCCCGGCTGCTGTTTTTTTGTTCGTTTTGTGCGCCCTCCGGCTGTTTTTTTCCACCTGACATGAACCAGCCGCAAACCGCGATTGCCGCTAAAACACCCCAGAAGATGAGCTTCCATGTTCCAGAATGGACAAAGTGCTCAGAAACAACCGCTATGTCGTGATGGGCAAGTGTATATAAAGCAAGCTTCACTCCGACCCAGCCGACAATCACAAAGGCTGCTGTTTCTAGGCTTGGACGTTCCTTTAATAGCTTAACAAACATTGAAGCGGCAAACCGCATAATCACCAGGCCGATGATACCTCCGGCCAAAATAACGAGAAATTGTCCTCCGTCAAGTCCGCCGATCTTCGGAAGCGATGTTCCAGGAAGCGTAACCGCCAACGCGACTGCCGCTAAGATAGAATCAACCGCAAACGCGATATCTGCCAATTCAACTTTTAAAACAGTCGGCCAAAAACCGCTTTGCTTTGTCTCTTTATGCGTGTCTTCTTTCTTAAATACATATCTTTTTAATAAATGGCTTGCTGAGATATACAGCAAGTAGATCGCGCCAATCGCTTGAACCTGCCATACGTTGACTAAAAAAGAAATCGCGAATAAAGAGCCAAACCGCAGAACAAAAGCCCCTGCCAACCCGTAAAATAACGCCTTTTTTCGTTTTTCCTCCGGCAAATGTTTTACCATTACCGCCATAACCAGCGCGTTATCGGCGGCTAAAATCCCTTCCAGCCCGATCAAGACGAGAAGAACCCAACCATACTCTAATAATAATGCTGCATCCATAAATGATACCCTCCCAAAAAAGTTGTTTTCTTTCTCTTCATCCGATCTTATGCCGGCCGGACCATGCAAAAAAGACCTTTGCCGACATAAGGCAAAGGTCTTGCTAGACATGAATTCAGGCATGCCAACAAAGCCGATGGATATCGCAATCCATGAAATGACGACTTTGTTTCCGGAAAACATTCCGGACGCTACTCCCCTTTGGGATTTCAAGAAATATGATATTATACGTCAATGATATGCGCAGCGCGATACTTTGTCAACGTTTATTTTTAAAAAATACAGATAATTGTTCGGAATGGGTGCGTTTCTTCCTCTTTTTTATCAGCAAATAGAGCAGGAACAGTGCCAAAATCGCTATCCCGATGGGAAGCATATATTGATCGAGAATAGAGCCGACTTCCTTCCAATTTTCACCGAGTTTCACACCGAGATAAACATATACAAATGTAATCGGCAGCATGGCGATGAACGTATAAAACGAAAACACCCAAACGTTCATTTTTGCAATTCCGCACGGTATGGAGATCAATGTCCGGATGCCTGGCAAGAAACGGCCGCTGAAGGCTACAAATCCCCCATGCTTTTTGAAAAATTCATCAGACTTATCAAGCGCTTCAGGCTTAATAAAGAGATACTTCCCGAAACGTTCAAGAAACGGCCTTCCTCCGTACCGGCCTATCCAATACAGCGTAAGCGGGCCGGCCACTCCTCCAAGAGATCCTGCCAAAACAGCGCCAAAAAGTGTCATATCACCTTTAGATACCCAATAGCCCGCAAGCGGCAGGACGATTTCAGCAGGGATAAACTCAATGCAGAGCGCTAGAAATATTCCAAAATAAGATAAGCTTTTAAATGCTTCTATCCATGACATAACCAGCTCTTCGATAGCCATCACTTCCCCTTTTTCCATATTTATGTATAATGCATTTTTGTTTTTTCGGCAAACGTCAACATGATTTTAACACATTTTTCACGGTCAGCTGAACTAAAAATAGATCTTACCTTATTTCTATGGTCTTAAAGGCTGGAACTCTGCGGTTAAGCAGCCGATAATAAAGAAGGTCAACAAGACTGGAACTCACGACACGGGGGGAATCTCCATTTGGAAATACACGTTACATATAATACAACGCTCATATGTTTATCTATTCTTATTGCCTGTGCCGCATCGTACATTTCCCTTGAACTGTCAAGGAAAGTCACTATCAACACAGGTTTAAAAAGCATAGTTTGGCTGATCGCCGGCTCACTTATTATGGGATTCGGTATTTGGTCAATGCATTTTGTAGGGATGATGGCCGTCCATATGGAGATGCCGATGCAATATGAATTCATGCCTTTAATTGCATCCATTGGCACAGCTGTTTCCGGATCATTTGTGTCATTATATTTTGTCAGCCGGAACATTCTTACATATTACAGACTGCTTACTGGATCAGTTGTGCTTGGCGCATCTATAGCATCAATGCACTATATCGGAATGTCTGCCATTTCCCGGGTAATGATTATGTACGAACCGATTCTTTTTACAGTTTCCATTATCATTGCGATTGCGGCATCTTTCGTCTCGTTAAAAATATTCTTTGACTTGGCCTTAAAAAAACATTCTGATCATCTTATGTTTTATAAAGTCATCAGTTCGTTTGTCATGGGTATTGGGATTTCAGGCATGCACTATACAGGGATGCTTGCGGCATCTTTCCACGAGGACATGGGACCGCCCGGAAACCATATGGAGGTGCAAACGTTTCATTGGTCGATTTTTGTTACGTTAATCGTTTTCTGTATACAAACGCTATTATTATTCAGTTCCCATGCGGACCGAAAGTTTATTAAACAGAGCGAACGCATAAAGGATAACGAACAGAGGTTTCAGTCTTTAATCGTCCACAATATTGATGCGATTTTTATTTTGTCATTAGATGGAGACATTATATCATCCAATCATGCTGGTGAAGACATGATCAGAAAATTTGGCTTTAGCATGCACGATTGGAGACATTATACATCAAAGAAGATTAATCGCCTTTTTGAGCAAGTCAAAAAAGAAAAACAAGCCATTAACAGTGATAGCGATCTTATCACTGAAAAAGGCCAGTTTCACTTAAATATTACGCTCATACCCGTTGAGGTGAATCAAGAGCTGGACAGCATTTATGTCATTTGCAAGGACATGACAAAGCAGCACAGGGCAGAAAAAGAAATCCATAGAATGGCTCATTATGATTCACTTACAGATTTACCCAACAGACGACATGCCATTTCACACTTAACAGCGGTGATGAATCGCGAGCATACGTTGAACAATAGCACAGTTGTATTCTTTCTGGACTTAAACCGGTTTAAAGTGATTAACGATGCATTAGGACATAATGTCGGCGATCAGCTGCTTCAGCTGGCAGGCAGACGTCTGTCATCTGTTGTCCCTGATAATGGATTTATCGCCCGTCTTGGTGGTGATGAATTTATTATTATTTTAACAGATGCCAATACCAGAACAGGAGAAGCAGATGTTTTAGCAAGAAAAATTATCCAAAAATTCAAAAAACCATTTAAAATTCAGGATCACACGCTTGTTATATCTGTCAGTATCGGGATTGCGATATCACCGAAAGACGGGACGGATGGTCTTGAATTGATGAAAAAGGCTGATATGGCGATGTATGCCGCTAAAGAACGAAACAAAAGCAAATACAGATACTATTCTTTTTCGATCGGCAACAAAGAAACCGTTAAGCTTAACCAAGAAATGGTACTAAGAAAAGCAATCGATAACAATAGATTTGTCTTGCATTATCAGCCGCAATTCAGTGCAAAAAATCAAAAAATGACAGGTGCAGAAGCGCTGATACGCCTTGTCACACCCGATGGGCAGCTGTGTCCGCCCGGAGAATTCATCGGTGTTGCTGAAGAAACGGGTCTCATTATTGATATCGGAAAGTGGATTGTAGATGAAGCATGCAAGCAGGCAAGGGTTTGGTATGACAAAGGCTATGACCTTTCTGTCGCCATTAATATTTCCGCAAGACAATTTCAATCTGAAGATCTGATTCCCCTGATCAAGGACGCGCTTGATAAATACCAGCTCCCTCCGCAGCTTCTTGAAGTGGAAGTGACAGAAAGCATGACAATGGACAATCTCGATCACTCCAAGAAGGTTTTGTCATCTTTAACGGAATTAGGCATCAGAATCAGTATTGACGATTTTGGAACAGGACACAGCTCCCTTAGCTATTTGAAGGACTTTCCGATTCACCGGCTGAAAATCGACAAATCATTTATCGACGATATTCAGACCCATCCGAAATCAGAGCAAATTACCGGAGCCATTATTGCCATGGGACATCAGCTGTCTTTGCAGGTGATTGCTGAAGGCGTGGAAAATTCTGCTCAAAAACAGCTTCTTTACGAAAAAGGCTGTGACCATTTACAAGGCTTCTTTTTCAGCAGGCCGATACCGCCGGAACAACTCGAACAATTAATTCTCGAACAGCCGTCGCAATAACAGCGATGGCTGTTTTTCACCCATAAGTTACTACACATGAATCATACTCCTCCTCTTCACACTAAAGAAAAAAAGGGGTTTATCGATATGCATACAATGTGGAAGGGATCGATCAGTTTTGGATTAGTAAACATCCCCATCAAGCTTTATGCGGCCACAGAAGATAAAGACATTAAGCTGCGCAGCCTTCATAAAGAGGATCACGCGCCAATCAAATACGAAAAGATTTGCACGAATTGCGAAAAAACACTCGGTCCTGATGAAATTGTGAAGGGATATGAATATGTAAAAGGAAAATATGTGGTGCTGACAGACGAAGATTTAAAAAGCTTAAAGCAGGAGCATGAGGAGAAAGCGGTTGAGATTGTTGATTTTGTTCAGCTTCAGGAAATTGACCCGATTTATTTTAACCGCTCCTACTTTGTCGGACCCGGGGATAACGGCACAAAAGCTTATACCCTGCTGCGTGAGGCGCTGCGCTCAACCGGAAAGATCGGCATCGCCAATATGACAATCAGGTCGAAGCAGCAGCTAGCCATTCTACGCGTTTATGAAAACTGTATCGTGATGGAGTCTATCCATTATCCGGATGAGGTCAGAAGCGCTGCCCATGTCCCAGGTGTACCTGATCAATCGAATGTAAACGAGAAGGAACTGCAAACCGCTATCACATTAATAGACGAGCTGACGGCTGAGTTTGAGCCTGAGAAATATGAGGACACGTACCGGCACGCCCTGCTGCAAAGAGTCAACGACAAGCTTGAAAATAAAGAAACAGCCGTCACTCCTGATAAAGCGCCTCCTCGTGAAGATGTCATTGACCTGGTCAGCGCCCTGCAAGCCAGCATCGACCGCACCAGAAAGCCGAACCGGGAAACCCCGGCAGCCGCACCAGCACAAAATGCTGAACCGAAAGGAGCCGGAGATAAAAAACGAAAAACGACTAGAAAAAAAGCCTCCGGCACGTCATAGCCCATGGCGTTCACCATGCAGCCCGTCCTTACTTCGTCACCGCCAATAGGAGCAGAATGGCGCTACGAAGTAAAATATGACGGGTACCGCTGTATTCTCCGCATCCATTCAGCAGGTGTGACCTTAACCAGCAGAAATGGCTTAGAGCTTAACAGTAGCTTTCCTGAAATCACGCAATTCGCCAAAACCGCCTTTTTGCATATGGAAAAAGATCTTCCGCTGACACTTGATGGCGAAATCGTCTGTTTGGTGAACCCTTGCCGTTCAGATTTTGAACACATTCAGGTGCGGGGACGTTTGAAAAGACCAGATAAGATTCAGGAATCGGCAAACGCGCGTCCGTGTTGCTTTCTCGCCTTTGATCTGTTAGAGCGCCGCGGAGAAGATATTTCGCCTCTTTCGTATCTGGACCGGAAAAAATCGCTGTACGATCTCATGTCTGCGGCAAAGCTTCCTGCTTCTCCAGACCCTTATGCTAAGGAAACTATCCAGTATATCCCATGCTATGATCATTTTGATCCGCTTTGGAGAATGGTTACGAAATATGACGGAGAAGGAATCGTAGCGAAGAAAACAAACAGCAAATGGCTTGAAAGAAAGCGGTCGTCCGATTGGCTCAAATATAAAAACTTTAAACAAGCTTATGTTTGTATAACAGGGTTCAACCCACACAATGGATTTCTGACGGTGTCTGTGTTAAAAAACGGCGTAATGACACCGATTGCCTCTGTCTCACACGGAATGCGTGATGAGGAAAAAAACGCCATACGTGAGATTATGGAACAGCACGGACATAAAACATCTTCAGGCGAATTTACGCTAGAACCATCGATTTGTGCAACCGTTCAATACTTAACGATTCTCCAAGGCACATTGAGAGAGGTATCGTTTGTCGGTTTTGAATTCCATATGGACTGGACCGAATGCACTTATGCGCAAGTCATACGCCACTCCAAACCGGTCCATCCAAAGCTTCAGTTCACAAGCCTGGATAAAATCATATTTGAAAAGAATAAAAAAACAAAAGAAGATTTTATTCAGTATATGATTGAAGTCAGTGACTACCTGTTCCCATTTCTGAAAAACCGTGCTGTCACCGTCATCCGCTATCCGCATGGTTCAAGGAGCGAATCGTTTTTCCAAAAAAACAAGCCGGACTATGCGCCGGATTTTGTTCAATCTTTCTATGACGGAAGCCATGAACATATTGTCTGCGAGGATATGTCCACTTTATTATGGCTTGCCAACCAGCTTGCTTTGGAGTTTCATGTCCCTTTTCAAACCATTCAAAGCAGGCGTCCGGCTGAGATTGTGATTGATTTGGACCCGCCTTCACGAGATGACTTTCTCATGGCTGTACAGGCTGCAAATGAGCTGAAGCGGCTGTTTGACTCCTTCGGCATCACATCGTTTCCAAAGCTGTCCGGCAACAAGGGCATCCAGCTTTATATTCCCTTGTCCCCTGAGGCATTTACGTATGAAGAAACACGCCAGTTTACACAGCTGATCGCTGAGTACTGCACCAATGCATTTCCCGAGCTATTTACCACTGAACGCTTGATCAAAAACAGGCACGGCAAATTGTATCTTGATTATTTGCAGCATGCAGAAGGAAAAACGATTATTTGTCCTTATTCGACAAGAGGGAATGGCCTTGGCACTGTCGCGGCACCGCTCTATTGGCACGAGGTACAAACCTCCTTGACACCCGCTATGTTTACAATTGACACCGTCGTTGATCGGATTAAGAAGCAGGGCTGCCCATTTTTTGATTTTTACCGTAACCCGCAAGACGAACCTCTTAACGCCATTTTACATCAGTTGAAGAAAAAGAGCTGACTTTCACCAGATGTGATGGAGGTGGCGTTTAGGCAGGACGCCTGAGTCATTAGCCACCTATCATTCAAGTACGTTGTATCAAAAGTAAAGTTTGTCGGGCACGCTGAAAGAGCTGACTAATGAAGTCAGCTCTTTCCATTCAACTGTACTTTTTTTCTAACCGCTCTTTCTCCTGGCGCTGGAGCGGGCTTAGCGGCTCATTATATAAATCGATATCAATCGCATATTTCGGCCGTCTTTTCACCTCAGAAAAAATCGTTCCAATATACTCTCCGATGATCCCGATTCCCATTAGTTGCAGCCCGCCCAAAAACCAAATGGAAATGATGAGCGACGCCCATCCTGCATTTGTATGGCCTAGCAGCTTTTGTATAAATGCGCCAACTCCTGCCACAGCGCTGAAGAAAAATAAAACAAAACCTAAAATCGTAAAGAATCGGATCGGCGCGACACTGAATGATGTAATCCCGTTAAAAGCGAATGATAGCATTTTTTTCAGCGGATATTTCGTTTTGCCGGCAAAGCGTTCCTTACGGTCATACAAGACTTCGGCTGATCTAAAGCCGATCATGGGAACAATGCCTCTTAAAAACAGATTCGCTTCCGGATAACGAGCGAGCTCTTCAAGCGATCTTTTATTCATTAAACGAAAATCAGCATGATTATAAATTAATTTAATCCCAAGCTTATTCATGAGGCGATAAAACCCTAAAGCGGTCGTACGTTTAAAAAAGGTATCAGTTTTTCTGCTGCGGCGGACACCGTAAACGATTTCGCAGCCCTCATGATATTTCAGCATAAAATCCCGGATCACAGAGATGTCGTCCTGAAGATCAGCATCAATCGAAATGACGCAGTCTGACCTGTTCTTCGCTTTATGCAGCCCGGCTAAAAGCGCTTTTTGGTGTCCGACATTGCAGGCTAATTTTAAGCCCGTAACCTTCTTGTTTCTTATGCTCTCCATAGCAATCAAGGCCCAGGTGCGGTCTTTGCTGCCATCATCGACAAACAGAATTTTACTGTCTTCACCGATTAACTTCTCTTCAATTAAGCTGTCTACAACCTCTGTCAGCTGACGGCTTGTCTCTTGAAACACTTCCTCTTCATTGAAACACGGAACGACGATGGTTAATACTGGCTGTGACTGTTTCAATCGATATCCTCCTTATCTTGTTTCATATAAATAAATGCGCCAGGCAGAATCTTTATGGTCAAACGTCTTAACGAGCGCAAGATGGTTTTGCTCAGCATTCTTGATCGGAACTGAAGAAAAAATATAACGCCCGCCCATTTTTTTAAATACATCTGTATTTAATTGAAGATTGTTAATCGTTTTCTTCGAGTTCTTTTTGAAATCATATCGTTTCCCGAGTTCATCAACGAAAAGATAGCAGCGGCTGCCCCATTCATCGAAATATTGTTTCAGCCGAGCGTTTTTTTCCAGCTCTTTTTCAATGATTTTCCTAAATTCATATTTATATGAGAGCGGGTACAGATTGTTATACGTATCTAACGTGTAAAACCCGTTATATTGGGCAATAGACGGATGCAGTCCGATGCTTGCCACCCTGTACGAATCTTGAGGACGCCCGATATATTCCTTAATCTCTTTGAATTGCTCGGATGCATAAAACTCCCGAAATGTCGGCGCATTGTAGTGAACGCCATACGTATATTCTTCATTAAAAGGCGCCAACACCATCAGCTGAGCAGCAACCGCAGCATATACAAGCCATTTCCATCCTCTTCCCATCCGCAAAATGAGATACAAAGCTAGCGCAAAGCTTACGTATATGACAAGCGGCCGCAGAAAATGAAAACGGGCAAAATTAAATTCGGCTAAAAAGGCAAATTTCTGCTTTGGCACCGCCCATATTTTGTTGAACCAAAATGCATACCATAATGACAGTCCGTAATTAAGCACACATAAAAACAGATAAACATTTTCTAACTTTGTCCGGTTTCGCTTGAACAGTACAGCTGCAAATACGAGCAGCAGGATCGGAAGGATGACAACGGTATGAACGGTCATCACATGATTATGGCCATAGACAAAGTTTTTGACGGAGAGACGGAGAGAATGCCAAACGTCATGCCTTGATGAAATAAATTCAATCCGATGCATCGGTGCGTGCGAGAACAGCATCGAATAGACAAGCCGATATTCAACGAAAAGATAAATACTCGTCATAAATGCAATACTGCCTAAAAAAATCAGGTTCCATCTTCTATTTGTGATGGCATCATACAGCCAAAAACACGCCATTCCTGCCAAGAAAAAGAAGAAGCCTAAGACAAAGCTTGAATATAAAGGAAGCAACCCGAGCGTCAGCCACTCTCTCCAAGAGATATCCCCTTTTCGGATATTTAAAAAAGCCCACAGTGCCAAAGGATATCCTAGCGTACTTAGCATTCCCGAAGGCCAAAAAGGTGTTAAGGCAAAGGCCAGCGATACGCCAATTCGGATGAAAGCCGCTTTTGGCTCCGGAATTACATGTTTCTTCAGCAGCATATACATTCCAAAAAAAGCGACAACCCTTGTAATCGTCTGGCTTATTGCATAGGCGGTCATGGAAGAAAAGAAAGCGTGCAGCCAAACAATTCCGCTCAACTCAGTGCCAAAGGCATCCCGCGGCAGCCCGTTAATGATTTGCGGAATGGCCGCGTCAACCTTGCCGATGATTTCTCCGCTATCTGCCAGTACCTTGTACCAAGCGATATTGGAATCTAAATTGTCGTGGACGCGAATATGGGCATCTTCCTTTAAAATAAAAAGCGGGGATACATACAGCAAAAGGAGAAATAATGCGATCCAGAGATAATATGTTTCTTTTTTGTGTTGTCTCATTAATCGTAACATCGCTTACACATCCATCTGTTATTCTGACACCATATCCGGCATGTTCTGCCTCATGTGTCAAAATTTATTATCCCTTTTCCTTTCCAAAACATTCATCAGATGACAATCCGTTTTTCAACCTGTCTCTTACCATTAATTCCCGCTATCCATAAGGCTCGATTACTTACTATACTGATAGGTGGGGAGGGGATATATTTTGTTTACAATCTTACTTTCATTGGCCATACTCGTATCTGTGCCATTTATATATAAAGCGAACCGCAATACAAAAGATGTTAAGGTCAACACCATTTCAATCGATCAAAAAGACGGCCTTTCAGCCAGAAAAAAATTAAATATCCTTCATTTATCAGATCTTCACTTAGAAAACATTTCTGTTTCACCTGAAGAGCTATATCATTTAACAAAGGACCAGCCTGTGGACATCATCGCCCTTACCGGGGATTTTCTAGATCGGAAACGTAATATCCCGAAGCTGGCAGGTTACTTGAACGCATTGCAAAAGCTGAAGCCTGCATATGGAATGTACGCGGTTTTCGGTAACCACGATTATGTATTGAAAGAAAAGGACTTTCAGAGTTTGAAGCATGTTTTAGAGGAAAACGGCTGTATCACACTGCAAAATGAACATGTTCAAATCGAGACGGCCGCAGGGCCTGTCAATATTATCGGCATTGATGATTACAGCACGAATCGCAGTAATATTACCGGCTCTTATCAAAATCTAGAAAACGGCTACCATCTTGTATTAACACACGACCCAAACATTATTCTGGATATGAAAGATGTTCATTATGATTACCTGCTTTCAGGCCATTTTCACGGCGGGCAAATTCACTGGCCAAAACCGTACCATTTGGCGAAAATGGGCAAGCTTGTGCGCATGAACATGGTTAAAGGCCTTCATTATCACCATGATAAACCGTTTTATATCAGCGAAGGCTTGGGACAAACCGGTGTAAATATCCGTGTCGGTAGCCGCCCTGAAGTGACATTTCATCAGATATAATCAAAAAAGACTGTGCTGACCAAGGCATCAGTCTTTTTTTTGATAGGTTTTCTGCAACTTTTTTTTCGAAATAAACAAATAGGATGTATTCGGTAAACGCCGCAAGCTCACCTGCTTTGAAGTGAGATAAAAAATCGGTATATGTGTGATCTTTTTAAAGCACCTGTAAAAAGGGTTGACCGGGGTGACCACATCAAAACCGAGCCTTTCCACACCTTTGTCAAGCATTGTAATGCCCACAATCCCTTTAATTTTTTCACTTTTTTTGTGATTATTGATGTAATCCAAAAGAATCGGCATCGATTGATATACTTTTTGATAGATAATGATTCCCTTTCTGACTGCGCTCTCAATGCTTTGCAGCTCCCTGACCAGCTTAATGTTGTGCAGGTGTATTTTAACAAGCACATCATTTTTTCTTATATGCGTTCCATCGCTCAGTACAACATGATGTCCTTTGTACTTTGTCAGCCTGACTCGAAAGACGCTTTTTCGATCTTTGTCAATCAAGGTCAGTCTTGAAAAAAAGAAATAAATCGGGTCAACCACTCTCCAAATAGAAAGGAAACAGGTTTTCATCTCTTCACCTTCCTTATGATCAAAAACACCCTTATATTTTGTGAACGTTCTCCCCAAAATATAGTTGCCATATTTTTTTAGGAGGACATCATGACAAACATTCTCATTTTTCCTTTTTTAAGCATATCTACCGGGCATCACCATGTTGCAGATGCCTTGGAGGCTGAACTGGAGTCTCAAGGACTGGCAGCTGAGAAAATTGATATCTTTTCACATACGTATAGACGGTTAGAAAAACTGTCCTCTGAGGCGTATTTAAAATGGATTCAATATTTCCCGAAAACGTACAGCGGCATTTACAGGCTCCTCGCCTGCGGAAAATATCAGAATGACAAACGCTATGCCATGTACGAATGGCTGTTCACACAACAAATGAGACACATCCTAAAAGAAAAACAGCCTGATATTGCCTTCTGCACACACGCGCTGCCTTCTTATCTGCTGAACCGGCTAAAGCCGGAATATCCGAATATGAAGGTTGTAAATGTTTATACTGATTTTTTTGTGAATCAATTATGGGGGCGGGAGAATATTGATTACCATTTTGTGCCGATCATGGATGTCAAGAAGCAGCTCATGTCTGAAGGAATCGATCAGAAAAACATATACTTGACCGGCATTCCTGTTCACCGGATGTTTGAAATGGAATCAGCAGACACCTGTCAGCATCATCCGCCATATACCATCATTATCACAGGCGGCAGCATGGGGGTCGGGGGTATTTTAAAATGGGTTCAGGATCTGTCGCCAGGCGGAAACATCTTATACAAAATATTATGCGGCAGAAACGAAAAGCTCTACTGCTATGTCAAAAGTTTACGCCACCCTTTTATTGAGGCGATTCCCTACCTTCACAGCAAAGCAGAGATGAATCGTTTATACGATCAAGCGGCAGGCATCATGACAAAACCCGGAGGCGTGACCATTAGCGAATGCTTACAGAAACGGCTTCCAGTATTTATTTATCATGCGCTGCCGGGACAGGAGGAAATGAATTTGAACCTTCTAAAGGAACGGAAGCTTGTCACAGATATGAGAAACTGGGACATACAGAAAGCAGAGGAGCGTATTGCGGCATTTTTTCAATCGAATGAACAGATGAAAGAATATGAAAAACATGTCAATGGATATCTTGGCGAAATATCTGACCAGAAGATTGTAGATGTTTTAAAAAGAATGATATGACATAAAAAAACACTCCCTGAAACAGAGAGTGTAGAATAGTTAACGAAACAGCAAATGCTGGCTGTGAATGCCTGCTTTCTTCAGCAGGTCGATCAGCTGGTCCTGTTCATCAGGCGAAAGTCCTGAAAACGCTCTCGCAATACGCAGAGCATGAATTGGATAAATTTTATCCAAATACTCATTTCCCTTGTCAGTTAAATGCGCGTAAACGGAGCGTTTATCTTTCGGATCCTGCTCCCTTACTAAAAACCCGTTTCTTTCTAATTTGTCAATGACATATGTGACGTTTCCGCTCACAAGCAGAAGTCTCGACCCAATTTGCTGTAATTTTTGCGGGCCTCTTGTGTACAGGAGCTCTAGTACAGCAAATTCAGTTGGATTAAAGCCGTGCTCTTTGCTGTCACGGATACTATGTTCAGACACACTTTTGAAAGCCCTTGCAAAAACTCTGTACAAATTCATCGCACGCTCAACTTCTTCTTCGTTAAACGATAATCTCATCATATCTACCTCGTATATAGGATTTTTATAAAAAAATAATGAAAACCCTTACATATAATAAGAGTTCAGTCCCTTACTATACGTATTCGCTATAATTCGAGAAATTCCTTCTGAAAGCAAAAAAAATCCTCATACATTATCTTGTATAAGGATATTTTTTGTGATTTTGAATGCTTCGAAAGAAATAAGCATATTCCTTCCGAAGCTCAGAAATCGTCATTTTGTTCATGACTTCTTTATTATAAACTCCAATTTGACAGAGTTTTTCAGAATAATGGCGTCGTTCTTTTTCTAAAGCGGATTTCAATAAATTACTCATAGCGTCCTCCTTCATTTTGAGGTATCCTATACACAAGATACTCTTTTTAAATGAACGTGGTATGAATCTAATGTAAAGAATTTATGTCTACGAAGATTTTCGGTAAAGTCCGTTTTGAACCGATCTTAATAATTGAAAAGCATGTTCTCCGGCAAGCTGCATAAACGTCTCCAACATTTCATCACGCTTGATATCCAACTCTATAATTTCTTTTGCCAGCGAGACCGCTTTTTCTTCCTCCATGATTATCCTTCCTCCTCAGTTATTCGTTACATAAAGGATAAAACGCGATTGTGTGTTACGCATTATTCTTGTTAATTTTTCTTCCGTGTTTTTTCAAAAATCTTCTATTTGATGTTAGAAAATATGACAAGCGTCAGGTTTTTTCGCTTTGCTTTTTATATACTATTATCAAAAGACATCCAGGGGTGGAAAAATGGCCACAGAAGATCATTCTTATAAAGACAAAAAAGTGATTTCAATCGGGATTGTGAGTGAATTGACAGGATTGTCCGTAAGACAGATCAGGTATTATGAGGAACGAAAACTCATTTATCCGCAGCGTTCTTCAAGGGGAACGAGAAAATATTCTTTTGCCGATGTGGAGCGGCTGATGGATATTGCCAATAAGCGTGAAGACGGCGTACAAACGGCAGAGATTTTAAAGGATATGCGCAAAAAAGAGCAACTGTTAAAAAACGATCCGCAAGTGCGAAAAAAAATGCTGGAGGGGCAGCTTAATGCTCACTTTCGGTACAAAAACCGTTAAATGATAAAAGTCCGACTCGGAATTGAGACGGACTTTTATCATTTTATAATGAGTGTATGAATGTAGTGGCAATGCCAAAGTAAATTAATAAAGACAAAATATCGCATAACGTTGTAATCAGCGGTCCTGAAGCTATCGCCGGGTCTACTTTTAGCTTATGCAAAATAATAGGGATAATCGTACCTGACATCGTGCCGATAATCAAAGTGAAGAACAGTGAAGAAGCGACAACAAATCCCAGCAACGCGTCCCCCTGCCATAAAATAGAAATAATTGCAATCAGCACTGAACAAACCGCTCCGATATAAATACTGGTTCTGAATTCCCGGAAAATCAGGCGCATAATCGTTTTTTTGTTCAATTCTTCTTTAGACAACCCTCGGATGACAACCGCAAGAGATTGTGTTCCCGTATTTCCTGTCATCCCTGTCACCATCGGCATGAAAAACGCCAGCGCGACAACTTGCTGCAGTGCATCTTCAAAATAACTGATAATGCTCCCAGAAATCAATCCGATAAATAAGAGCAAAATCAGCCATGGCAGGCGCCGATACGCCGCCACGTATGCCTTTGTGTCAAAGGTGATGTCTTTACCTGAAGCGGCAAATTTTTCGTAGTCCTCATCAGCTTCCCGAATGACGACGTCGATAATATCATCGACCGTTACAATACCGACAAGCACGTTGTTTTCTTCCACAACCGGGATGGCCAAGAAATCGTAACGTTCAATCAGGCGGGCAACCTCCTCCTGATCCTGAAGAGCGTCTGCTGATATGACGCGGGTAAACATTAGATCCTGCACCTTTTCTTCAGGCTCGCCCAGTATTAAATCGCGGTAGGAAAGTACGCCAACCAGCTGTTTGCTTTCATTGATGACGTATAAGTAGTTGATCGATTCAGCTATTTCAGCAAAGCTTTTCAATTTGACGACCGCGTCTTTTACCGAATAATGCTGAGGAATCCATACATACCGGTTTGTCATCATGCGTCCCGCTGTGTCAGCCGGATAATTCATCAAAAGCTGTACAGCTTTTGACTCTGATGCTTCCATGCTGGACAAAAGCTGTTCCTTCAGTTCCTCGTCCATTTCTTCTAGCAATTGAGCGAGATCATCGTTGTCCATTTTGTTCATCGACAGTGTTGCTTTTGTTTTTCCAACTTTATTTAAGACGGCAAGCTGATATTCGCGTTCCAGCTCCCCAATCATATCAGTGATATCATCCACAGTTAAATATGATAAATAGCGGGCGCGGTGTTTTTCTGGCATTTCCTTAAAAATAAATGCCATATCATAGGGCTGAAGCTCATCAATAACGCTTCTGAAATCCTTAATTTTCCCGTCTCGCAATAAAATAATAATGCGTAAAATGAGTTCGTCATAGGTCATGTTTTGAATCATCGGGACTCGTACCTCCTCTACGGAGACGTGCCGGCCTCGCCTGAAGGTGCGGCAGATCGTCTCCTCATCGTGTAATCAATTGTCTTGCTGTCATAGTATATGGGTACTTCTTCAGATTGACTCGAATGGGGAGAATCCATACTCCGCACCTCCTTTGATCAGTTTCGTTTTAAAGGCATAAAAAAAGCCTTCGGGATTGAAGGAGAAAGAAGCACGGCAAAAAAAGCGTGCGGGCGCCTTCAATCGTAGAGCTTTAGCACTGTATGGCATAGGATCTAATCATCCAGCTGCGTTAAAAATCACCTTATGTCGATGATTTCTGTTGACCCATTGGCGTCTTTGGACATTTTTGGGCAGCAGCGTATCTCCATACAGGAGCCTCACCTAACGAAGTTCCTAATTGAATTGACACACTGAGATTACAGAAAAAAACAAGCTGTGTCAACTCAAAAAAGTAATTAATGCGCTTTCATCACAATTACGGAACAAAACAAGGGCCTAAGCCCTTATTCTGTTGTTTGCGTCTCATCATCTTCAGAGAGCAAATGATATGTTTCATGAAGAAATAAAGCGTACTCTCCTTCCTTCGTCGGATGAGGGACATATTCAGCCTGATTGATGTATTGCTCCTCTTTCTTTTCCATGCGTTTTTCGCCTCCTTTTCTACTTAGATTGTCCAAAAGAAGGTTTCTTATCATGAAAAAACCCCGCTGCTGCGGGGTTTTGATTAGTCGTCTATCTCTTGCTTGATGATACGTCCATCCTTTGCGGATATGTCAAATTCTTCCTCGGTTCCTTGTTTCGTTTGGATCTCAATTTCGTATGTGTAAGCGCCGTCGTCTTCGTCAAGCTTGCTTTCTGTTACGGTACCATTTGTTTGCTTTAAGGCAATTTTTTCAGCTTCTTCTTTTGTGATGACGACTTGTTCTGCTTTCTCCTTTAACGGGTCATTGAGCGCTTGTTTTGTATTGATATCTACATAAACGTCGTAGTCTTCACCGTCTTTTTCGATCTCCACTTCATAGACTTCTTTGCCGTTGTAAATGTCTCTGTCGATGTCGTCCACTGTTCCGTCAACAACCGTTTTGGCTATTGATTTCGCTTCCTGTTCAGTGAGTCCAGTCTTTGAAGAAGCAGGCTGTGTGTTTTCATTGTTTTCTTTTGCAAACGCGTTGTAGCTGAATCCGCCAGCCGCTAAACACCCTGCTAAAAGACCAACCATCCATCTTTTCTTAAGCATATGTGATTCCTCCTTTGTTTTGTATGAGTACAGTTTACACACTCAACATGAAAGGAAAACGAGAGAAAGATGAGAATTTGATGAGAAACCGTCAGTCTTCATACACAATGTTTGCAACCTTTCCCGTGTAGGCATTTATTTTCACAGTCGCTTCTTTATCATCCGGAAGATCAACATCCACTTCAAAGATGAGAGTGCCCTCACTTTTTTCGAGATCTGCGTCATCCGCTGTCCCGCCCGTTTCTCGCTCAGCAATTGTTTTGGCTTCTTTTTTCGTAATCGGTGTTTTTGGTTGATCTTCACCGATGATTCGATCGGCAGACACGACTGCTTTTGCCTGCATGTCTACCTTCACTTCGTATGTTTCTCCATCTTCTTTTTGAATGGTATATGTGGCAACACGATTCTGTTGGGTTTGTTTTTTGACGGTTCCCGGCACCCGCTCAAGCGCGAGATGCTCGGCTTCGTTTTCTGTCATGGCAGATGGATTCAACGCTTTTACTCTGTTCATCGAAAGAATGTCAGCCGATTTTGCGTCAGCTTTTATAAAATAAGTTCCCTTTGGATTTTCAAGGGTCATATCATATGTTTTTTTATCCTTTGATTGTGTTACTTTCGTGACCTCACCTTCATAAGAGGCTTCGACTTTTTTTACGACAGCCTCCTTTGACAGTACATCCTCATGGGTTTGCCGAATGATGAGAAACGCACAGATGATGACGGCTAAAACCGCTGCTGCCGCAGCAGATGCTACTTTGATTGTTTTGTTCATCGGCCTCCCCCATTCTGTTCTCTGAAATGTATGGTGACAGCTGTTCCTTGTCCCGGCTTGCTTTTGACAGACAGCTCAATGCCGTGTTCATCGGCGATTTGCTTGGCAATGGAAAGGCCTAAACCCGTCCCGCCTGTTTTTCTGTTTCGTGCCTCATCCGCCCGGTAGAACCGTTCGAACAGGTGCGGGATATGCTCCTCAGGTATTCCGATGCCTTCATCTCTCACAGACAGAAACGGCCGTCCATTCCTCGTTCCGGCTGATATCACAATGGCTTTTTCACTATACTTTATGGCATTATCAAGCAAAATGGTCAGCAGCTGCTTGATCCGTTCTTCATCAGCTGTTACAAGCAGGCTCTCCTTATCTGTTTCAAGCAAAATGTCACGCTGATAGGCGGGCTGGAGCGTTTGCATGACGGCGCGCGATACTTTAACCAGATCGATTGTTTTCAGGTCAAGCTCAAATTCTTTATGGCTTTTGGCCAGCGCCAGAAGCTGTTTGGTCAATTTTTTCATATGCACCGCTTCTGAGTGAATGGCTTCTATCGATTCCTCAAGCACTTCCGGCTTTTTTGCCCCCCACCGCTTCATCAGGCTGCTGTAGCTTTCTATAATCGTGAGCGGAGTTTTCAATTCATGTGAAGCATCTTGAACGAACTGCTGCTGTTTATCGTAATGCTCTTTCAGCATCATCGCCATCTCATTAAATGTCAGCCCCATCTGATATAACTCGTCGTGCGACTGTCCTTCCAAGGAAATCGTTTTGAATGCTTTCTCCCGCTGTATGTCTTTCATCGTCATCATTAATCGTCTGATCGGATTGATGATATGGCGGGCCAGCAAGCTGCCGGCAAAAAAAGAAGCGATACAAACAGCAGCACTTGCAGCGATTAAAATGATTTTCAGCAGAAACAGACTTTCTTCTGTGTTCTCCAGCCTTTCAACCAGCTGAAGAGATACCACTTGCCCATCGGTCCAAATAACCGGAACAGCAGCTTCAGCAAACAGTTTGCCGTCATGTTTCCTTACATCTGCCGTTTCCCCGCTGTGAAAAGAGAGTGGAAAATCTTTATACCCTTTTTCTTTTGTCATGGTCATGACGGCTTTTTGGTCACCATTCACTACACGAACCATGCCGTTTGCTGGAAGATAGGCCTGCAGCATGTCCTGCAAAGCCACTCCTTCTGTTTCAGCAGCATGCAGCGCTTCAGCAATGTTATCCGTCTCATCTGCAAGCCGGGCCGCATCCTTTGAGGTCAGCGCGGACGAAAAAATGAGATAGACTGCGGTATGGACCAAAATTAATAAAATCAACAGCGATATTGATGTGTACAGATGAATCTTGGTCTTCAGCTTCATCGTTTACCCCTTAATGGTATAGCCGACCCCGCGAACGGTATGTATCAGCTGTTTTTCGTAAGGATAGTCCAGTTTTTTTCTAATGTATCTGATGTAGACGTCCACGACATTTGTATCACCGATATAATCAAATCCCCATACCGAGTTTAGAATCTGCTCCCGTGTCAGCACTTGCTGCGGATGCTTCAGCATATACACGAGCAAATCAAATTCCCGGGGCGTTAATTCCACCTCTTTGTCTCCGCGTCTCACTTCACGGGTTTTTTCGTTCACCCGCAAGTCGTCATATGTAAGAAAGGTGCAGATATCTTCTGTTTTTGTTCCATTTTGGCGCAGCGCCGCCCTGATTCTCGCAAGCAATTCCTCGATTTCAAACGGCTTGGTGACATAATCATTCGCACCGATGTCCAGCCCTGTTACCTTATCAGGGATACTGTCGCGTGCCGTTAATAAAATGACCGGTGTCTGCTGATCCGTTTTTCTCAAGCGGCGCAGCACTTCCAGGCCGCTAAGTCCCGGAAGCATGACATCAAGAAGCACTAATGAATACCCGCCTTCCGCGGCCGCATTCAGTCCTTCTGTGCCATCGTGTTTAATAGTGACGCTATATCCTTCATATTCCAATTCAAGCTGGAGCACCCTGGCAATTTTCTCTTCATCTTCCACAATTAACATGTGCCCTTTTTCCAAATTTGATCATCCTCTCCTGTCCCTATATGAAAAAAATGATTTCATTGTTTACAAAATGAGTCTTATCATCTATTATGATGTCAAAATAAAAAATTGTATACGGAAAGCACTAGGGGTGCTGTTTTGGCTGAGATAAAGCGCGTAAACACGCGCTTTGATCCCTTATGACCCGATCTGGATAATACCAGCGTGGGGAAGTGCAGGTTGACCGAATGGTGTATTTTTTGTGCGCTTAATCGATCTATGACTGCATATTCCCTTAGGATATGCAGTTTTTTATTTTACCAAAAAAACAGGAGGTCGGAGAAATGGATCATATTTGTGGTACAAGCAGAATTGCCGGGTTTCGGTTCTCTTTATACCCGATGACGGATGATTTTATCGGTGTGATCAAGTCTGCGCTAAAAAAAACAGACACATCTAAAGTTTGGACGAAAACCGACCATATCAGCACAGTTCTGCGCGGGTCGATTGATCATGTATTCGACGCTGCCAAAGCCATTTATCTTTATGCGGCGAACAGCGAAAAACACATCGTCATGAACGGCACGTTTTCCATCGGATGCCCGGGCGATACACAGGGAGATACATATCTTTCCGCGAACGATAAGCGTGTCAATGAAGATGCTGTCCGAAGCCTAAACGCGGAAGCGCCGTGCCAATTTGCGCTTTATCCGATGAATGAGCCGGATTATATGGGCTTGATCATGGAAGCTGTCGATATTGCGAAAGCAGAAGGCACCTTCGTACAAGGTGTCCATTATGCGAGCGAGCTTGACGGGGATGCGCATGACGTGTTCAGAACACTGGAGGCCGTTTTCCGCATGGCTGAACAGCAAACAAACCACGTAACCATGACTGTGAATCTCTCGGCTAACAGTCCATCAAGAAAAAACAGAAAGCAGGGATAAAATGAAAAGCTGGAAAGTAAAAGAAATTGTCATCATGTCCGTTATCAGTATCGTTTTTGCCGTTGTTTATTTATTATTCACGCATTTCGGAAACGTACTTGCAGGTATGTTCGGGCCAATCGCCTATGAACCGATTTACGGCATTTGGTTTATCGTTTCTGTCATCGCCGCGTACATTATTCGAAAACCGGGTGCGGCGCTAGTTTCTGAAATCATTGCCGCTCTCGTAGAATGCTTGCTGGGAAATCCGTCTGGCCCGATGGTCATCGTCATCGGCATTGTACAAGGTCTCGGGGCTGAGGCTGTATTTCTCGCGACACGCTGGAAAGTATACTCTCTGCCTGTACTTCTGCTGGCAGGAATGGGATCTTCAGTAGCCAGCTTTATCTACGATCTCTTTGTTTCTGGCTATGCAGCCTATTCACCAGGTTATCTTCTTATCATGCTTGTCATCCGTCTGATTTCCGGCGCGTTGCTTGCGGGGCTGCTCGGAAAAGCGATCAGTGACTCTCTCGCTTATACGGGTGTGTTAAACGGAATGGCACTCGGAAAGGAACTGAAAAAGAAACGGAAGCAGGCATCAGAACATGCAAGCCTTTGATGACTTCCTGACGGTTGACCAGCTCAGCTTCTCTTATGAAGAAGACGAGAAACCGGTATTTCAAAACATTTCGTTTGAGCTTCAAAAAGGAGAATGCGCTTTATTGTTAGGGCCGAGCGGGTGCGGAAAAAGCTCGCTCGCCCTTTGTTTAAACGGTCTTTACCCGGAGGCTTGCGACGGCATACAGTCCGGACATGTATTTTTATTTCAAAAGCCGGTCACTGGTGCTGAAACCTCCGAAACAATTGCTCAGCATGCCGGGGTCGTCTTTCAGGACCCGGATCAGCAGTTTTGCATGCTGACGGTGGAGGACGAAATCGCTTTTGGGCTAGAAAATCTGCAGGTTCCGAAAGAAGAGATGGCGGAGAAGATTGATGCCGTATTAGAAAAATTATGCATTACCCATTTAAAAGAAAAAACAATATCTGCACTGTCAGGAGGACAAAAACAAAAAGTGGCTCTCGCCTGTATTTTGGCGATGGAGCCTGAGCTTATTATGTTAGATGAGCCAACTTCTTTATTAGATCCATATTCAGCTCGGGAATTCGTTCACATGATGAAAGATCTTCAGCAAGAAAAAGGCTTCAGCCTCCTCGTCATTGAGCACCAGCTTGAAGAATGGACGCCTTGGATTGAGAGAACGATTGTACTGGACAAATCAGGGAAAAAAGCGCTCGATGGCCGGACGAAAGATCTATTTCAGCACGAAGCGGAAAGCCTAAAGGAGTTGGGCATCGCGATTCCAAAAGTGTGTGGCCTGCAGGAAAAACTCAGTATGCCGTTTACTTTATCAAAAGAAACGCTTTTCAAAGAACCCTTTGCCGGGCATGCCGAAAAGAAGGAAGCTCCTTCTGGGAAGAGTGTGCTGGAAATCAGCGGCCTTTCGTTCGCAAGAGGACAGCAGACGATTTTCAAAAACATCAGCTTTTCATTGCGCGAAGGCTCTTTGACGGCGCTTGTCGGCCCGAACGGCACTGGAAAATCAACACTTTTATCCGTCCTCGCCCGTCTGATGAAGCCGAAAAACGGCAAGATTCTTCTATATGATAAGCCGCTGCAATCGTATAAAGAAACTGAACTGCGAAAACGAATGGGATTTGTTTTTCAAAACCCGGAGCATCAGTTCGTCGCCGGCACAGTATATGACGAGCTGCTGTTCGGCCAGAAAGTAAATGCTGAAACTGAGAAAAAAGCGCAGCACCTGCTGCATCGTTTCGGTCTTGCGCATTTGGCTGATCATCATCCGTTTGCAATCAGCCAAGGGCAAAAACGGCGCCTGAGCGTCGCTACCATGCTCATGCATGACGTAAAGGTTTTATTATTAGACGAACCAACCTTTGGCCAGGACGCCCGTACGGCGGCTGAATGCATGGACATGATTCAGCGTATCAAGGCAGAAGGAACCGCTGTCCTCATGATTACACACGATATGGAGCTTGTGTCTTCGTATGCCGACAGCGTGCTAGTGCTTCACGATACGGGCCTGGCCTTTGACGGATCTCCAGCGCAGTTATTTTCTCAGGAAACAGGGCTTGTCCAAAAAGCAAAGCTCACCCTTCCCCTTTTATATGAATGGATGGCATATCAAAAGGAGGTGCGTGATGAAACAGCCGTTACATCTCATTAATCCGACAGTGAAAGCGGCCGCCGTTTTTTGCTGTGTTGTCATGCTGTCGTTTATTTACAATCCTTACACTCCTGCGTGTTTTTATATCATCATTGTTGCGGGTATTCTATTGGCGGCCAAAATCCCATTGAAAAAATGGTTTTTGTTTACGATTCCGTTTTTGATTTTGGCATTCGGATGCGTATGGACAGCCGCTGTTTTTGGCAAGGTTCCGACAACTCCGGATAATTTCTTATTTCAAGCTGGTCCTATCTCGATCAACAGCGATAATGTATCTGTCGGCATCTCTCTCGGGTTTCGTATTTTGTGCTTTTCTGCCTTATCGATGATGTTTGTTTTTACAACCGATCCGATTTTATTTATGCTGAGCCTTGTCCAGCAGTGCAAGCTCTCACCAAAGCTCGCATATGGCGTCATTGCAGGCTTTCGTTTTCTTCCGCTGTTAAAGGATGAGGTCCAGCTGATCCAGCAGGCTCACAAGATCAGAGGAGGAGCGGCGGAGAGCGGCTTCATTGAGAAAATCAGCGCGTTAAAGCGGTATACCATCCCGCTTTTGGCAAGCGCCATTAGAAAAGCGGAACGGACAGCGCTTGCGATGGAATCGAAAGGTTTTACTGGAAGCAGAAACCGGACATATTACCGGACACTAACCGTCAACCGGCGCGACTGGCTGTTCTTTTGCCTCGTTCTCTTGTTATTCGCAGGATCTTTTCTCGTATCTTTCTGTTTTGCCTCATAAAAAATCCGCTATCGGGGATAGCGGATTTTTTCTTATTGATGATAGTTTAATGCCTGGGCAAGATTGGTTTTAATTGTAATATTCGAAAAATCAATCCCCAGCTGTACAGCGGTTTGCGCAATTTCAGGCCTGATTCCTGACAGGGTTGACCTAACACCGATCAAATTGAGCGCCTCGATCAATTTAAAGATTTGGTGTGCTACCATCGTATCAACCACCACAACACCTGACAGATCGATTAACAGATGCTCCACGCGTCTTTTTGCACAAGCCTGAAGCGTGTTTTCCAGAATAAACTTTGCCCGTTCTGTATCAATGTCACCGACAAGCGGAAGCAGAGCTGTTGATTTGCTCAGGGTAATGATAGGCGAGCTTAATTCTAGTATCATTTCTCTTTGGGCGTTTAATTGCTGTTTGGCATTCATTTCAGCGTGATCGACGAAGGTATAAATGGTAAAATCAAATACTTTTACAATCAAATCTGCCCATTTTTGTTTCTCTCCCGATTCAAACGCCGACTCGTTTTCTTCTGCGAACTTCTCAAAATACTTCGTATATAATCTCCGGTTTCTCATAAACTCCCGAATGACATACTGAACCGGAGTGTCAAGATGCTTTTGATCGTTCGTCAGCTCAATGACCCACTCTTGAAATTCTTCGAGAAATTGTTTTTCCGGTAAAACATACATGTAATTCAGATGCCGATAAAATTCTCTATCCTGCTCTTTCAATTCTTCCGTTACAGAAGCATTATGTAAGGCGTAAAGCGAATTCGGATCGCTTTCCTCCATCGTTTCAATCCATTCCTCGGCCATTTGTTCAACATGTTCTGAAAAAAATGCATATAATTTTTCATTCAGTTTCATCACACTGCTCCTTTCCCCAACACTATTATAACTTGACTAACAGCTGAATCCCAGTCATACATGCTGAAGCCATCCAATATTTTGAAAATTACTAATTCTTTGGGTTGTATCCTATTTTTTCAAAATGCTTCAAATGGCTCTGTCCGAGCGGTTGTTTTTTTCATATAATATGAGGCAACACCCTTGAATCCACTTGAAAGCATAAAAAAGGAGGGCTTTTTTATGAATGGTGAAATCCGCTTGATCCCGTATGTGACGAATGAGCAGATCATGGATGTAAACGAGCTTCCTGAGGGCATTAAAGTGATTAAGGCGCCAGAAATGTGGGCAAAAGGGGTAAAAGGCAAAAATGTAAAAATTGCTGTATTGGATACGGGCTGCGACACAAGCCATCCTGATTTAAAGAACCAAATCATCGGCGGAAAGAACTTCACGGATGATGACGGCGGCAAGGAAGATGCGATCTCCGACTACAACGGACATGGCACACACGTCGCTGGAACAATTGCAGCTAACGATTCAAACGGCGGCATTACCGGGGTCGCGCCTGAGGCAAGCCTATTGATTGTGAAGGTTCTTGGCGGTGAAAACGGCAGCGGACAATACGAATGGATTATTAACGGCATTAACTACGCGGTGGAACAGAAAGTCGATATCATCTCAATGTCCCTTGGCGGACCAAGCGATGTGCCAGAGCTGGCAGAAGCAGTGAAAAACGCCGTCAAAAACGGAGTGCTTGTCGTTTGCGCAGCGGGAAATGAGGGTGACGGAGACGAACGCACAGAAGAGCTTTCCTACCCTGCGGCTTATAATGAAGTCATCGCGGTCGGATCTGTTTCGGTAGCGCGAGAATTATCAGAATTTTCTAACGCGAATAAAGAGATTGACCTTGTGGCTCCCGGAGAAAATATCTTATCCACTCTTCCTAACAAGAAGTACGGTAAGCTTACCGGCACTTCAATGGCTGCTCCCCATGTCAGCGGAGCGCTTGCTTTAATCAAAAGCTATGAAGAAGAATCATTTCAAAGAAAGCTTTCTGAATCTGAGGTTTATGCACAGCTGATCCGCAGGACTCTTCCGCTTGATATTGCTAAAACGCTGGCAGGCAATGGATTCCTGTATTTAACTGCTCCTGATGAGCTGGCAGAAAGAGCAGAGCAATCACATTTGATGACCCTATAAAATTATTTTTCTTATATAACATAAACCAAATATTGTAAATAAAATTTCAAATTCTATGTTGACAGCGAATTTGAATTACTGTTAAGATTACCAACAAATGATTCAACTTTTCAAAAAATTAATAACATTTTCTCTTATCGAGAGTTGGGCGAGGGATTGGCCTTTTGACCCCAACAGCAACCGACCGTAATTCCATTGTGAAATGGGGCGCACTGCTTTTCGCGCCGAGACTGATGTCTCATAAGGCACGGTGCTAATTCCATCAGATTGTGTCTGAGAGATGAGAGAGGCAGTGTTTTACGCAGAAAAGCCTCTTTCTCTCATGGGAAAGAGGCTTTTTATTGTGAGAAAACCTCTTAGCGGCCTGTATCCGCGGGTTAACGAGAGTGTTTTACATATAAAGGAGGAGAAACAATGACAACCATCAAAACATCGAATGTAGGATTCCCGAGAATTGGACTGAACAGAGAATGGAAAAAAGCACTTGAAGCGTATTGGAAAGGCAGCACTGATAAAGATACGTTTTTAAAGCAAATCGACGACCTATTTTTATCCGCAGCAAAAACACAAATTGACCAGCAGATTGATGTTGTGCCTGTTTCTGATTTCACACAGTATGACCATGTACTCGACACAGCAGTCAGCTTCAACTGGATTCCGAAACGGTTCAGACATTTGACTGACGCTACCGATACATACTTTGCTATCGCCCGCGGAATAAAAGACGCCGTATCCAGTGAAATGACAAAATGGTTTAATACAAATTACCATTACATCGTTCCGGAATATGACGAGAGCATTGAATTCCGCCTGACAAGAAACAAACAGCTCACAGATTACCGCCGGATCAAACAGGAATACGGCGTTGAAACAAAACCTGTGATTGTCGGCCCTTATACGTTCGTCACGCTTGCTAAAGGCTATGAACCGTCTGAAGCAAAAGCGATCCAAAAACGCCTTGTGCCGTTATATGTACAGCTTCTGAAAGAGCTGGAAGAAGAAGGCGTAAAATGGGTTCAAATCGATGAGCCGGCGCTTGTTACAGCTTCTGCCAAAGATGTCCGCGGCGCAAAAGAATTATTTGAAAGCATGACTAACGAGCTTTCATCCTTGAATGTGCTTTTGCAGACGTATTTTGATTCTGTTGATGCTTATGAAGAGCTGATCTCTTACCCGGTACAGGGAATTGGCCTTGATTTCGTTCATGATAAAGGCAGAAACCTGGAACAGCTGAAAACACACGGATTCCCAACAGACAAAGTGCTGGCAGCCGGCGTTATCGACGGACGCAACATTTGGAAAGCGGATCTTGAAGAACGTCTCGATGCCGTTCTTGATATTCTCAGCATTGCAAAGGTTGATGAACTGTGGATTCAGCCTTCCAGCAGCCTGCTGCATGTTCCGGTAGCGAAGCACCCTGATGAGCATTTGGAAAAGGATCTGCTGAACGGATTATCCTACGCAAAAGAAAAACTAGCCGAGCTGACAGCTTTGAAAGAAGGTTTAGTATCAGGAAAAGCGGCGATCAGCGAACAGATTCAGCAGGCGAAAGCTGATATTCAGGCGCTCAAACAGTTTGCAACAGGCGCAAATTCTGAACAAAAGAAAGAACTTGAGCAATTAACCGATAAAGACTTCAAACGCCCGATTCCGTTTGAAGAACGTTTAGCCCTGCAAAATGACTCTCTCGGCCTTCCGCTTTTGCCGACAACTACGATCGGAAGCTTCCCGCAGTCTGCTGAAGTGCGGAGCGCACGCCAAAAATGGCGGAAAAATGAGTGGTCTGATGAACAGTACCAAGACTTTATCAATGCGGAAACAAAACGATGGATTGATATTCAGGAAGAATTGGATCTTGATGTGCTAGTGCACGGTGAATTTGAACGGACAGATATGGTCGAATACTTTGGTGAAAAGCTGGCCGGCTTTGCCTTCACAAAATACGCTTGGGTTCAATCATACGGCTCACGCTGTGTCCGCCCGCCAGTCATTTACGGAGATGTTGAATTCATTGAACCGATGACAGTGAAAGACACGGTATATGCACAGTCCCTGACATCCAAGCATGTGAAAGGAATGCTGACCGGTCCTGTTACAATCTTAAACTGGTCTTTCCCTCGAAACGACATTTCGAGAAAAGAAATCGCCTTCCAAATCGGGCTTGCCCTTCGCAAAGAAGTAAAAGCGCTTGAAGACGCAGGCATTCAAATTATTCAAGTGGATGAACCGGCGCTGCGCGAAGGCCTTCCATTAAAAACCCAAGATTGGGATGAGTATTTGACTTGGGCGGCAGAAGCATTCAGATTAACCACTTCTTCCGTGAAAAACGAGACGCAAATTCATACACATATGTGCTACAGCAACTTCGAAGACATCGTCGATACGATCAATGATCTTGATGCCGATGTGATTACAATCGAACACAGCAGAAGCCACGGAGGATTTTTAGATTATTTAAAAGACCATCCGTATTTGAAAGGGCTAGGCCTTGGTGTATATGACATTCACAGCCCTCGTGTACCGTCAACTGAAGAAATGTACAACATTATCGTTGACGCGCTTGCCGTCTGTCCGACTGACCGCTTCTGGGTAAACCCAGACTGCGGATTGAAAACAAGACAGCAGGAAGAAACGGTTGCCGCATTGAAAAACATGGTTGAAGCCGCAAAACAGGCAAGAGCTCAGCAGACACAGCTTGTATAAAATAGAAACCATCTGTCTTTGGCAGATGGTTTTTTCTATTAGAAAGCGGAAATCGGTTTCCGATGCTTCCCGTCCCCTTCTATTAATATTTTGGCTGTTCCATTTTCATCAAATTCCACAAGGCTCAATGATGTATCATGTATGTAAGCAGAATTCCATATGTCATGAACGCGTCTTCCCTTTATGATATTTAACAGCATTAATATAAAGACAGAATGGGTAACCAAGAGAACATTACCGGAAGAATGGCTGTCTAAAATAGATTGGAGAGCTAGCCTTACCCGGTTTTCAAAGTCAAAAAACGTTTCACATCCCTGCTGGCGATAAGCTTCGGGATAATGAAAATAAGCATGAAAAAGATCTGGTTCGTCCCTTTCAATATCTTCTTGTTTTTTCCCTTCCCATGAGCCCAGTGACATTTCTCTGAACATATGATCTTTAACCAGCGGGAGCCTCCGCGATCCCAGTACGGTTTTTGCTGTCTCTTCTGTCCGCTTGCTCGGGCTGATGTATACCTGATTCAATTCAATATCCTTCAGACGCTCCCCAAGAGCGCGGGCGTTATACAGTCCAAGTTCTGTTAAATCAGAATCCAGCCAGCCCTGCATCCGTTTTTCCACGTTCCATTGAGTCTGTCCGTGCCTGGCAATATATAAATGCAGCATGATCACCCCTCCTCTTTTCTCCTCTTATCTTAGCAAATCCCCCAAATATTTTGTTTACTTTTCACTTTTTTGAGAATGTTCTTTGCACTTCTTTTCGGCTATACTTATAACACTCAATTGACAGGAGGGTTTAGGATGAATCATGAAAAGTTCTTAAAACGGGCTGTCGATCTTGCTCGTGAAGGAGTGAATGCGGGAGTTGGCGGGCCTTTCGGAGCCGTTATCGTGAAAGACGGAGCCATTATTGCCGAGGGACAGAACAACGTCACAACAAGCAATGACCCGACTGCCCATGCAGAAGTGACAGCTATTCGAAATGCCTGCCGGGCACTTGACACCTATCAGCTTGATGATTGCATTTTATATGCGAGCTGCGAGCCGTGTCCCATGTGCTTAGGCGCCATCTACTGGGCCAGGCCGAAAGCCGTTTACTATGCAGCGGAGCACACAGACGCTGCTGAAGCCGGATTTGATGATTCATTCATATATGAAGAAATTGATAAACCGGCAGAAAAAAGAAACATACCTTTTTATCAGGTGACCCTGAAGGAGCATTTATCCCCATTCCAGGCATGGCGGGATTTTGCCAATAAGAAAGAATATTAAAAGGATCAGGCATGTGCGGCCTGATCCTTTGTTAATTCGGTGAGAAGCCGCTGTGCCCGTGCGCACTTCGGATTGACTTTCAGCGCTTTTTGCAAATACAAAACAGCAGTCATATGCTGACGCAATTCAGCATGGCAGACACCGAGCCAGCAGCTTGATCTATAATCGGCTGCCCCCTTCACCTGTACGTACTGATGGTTTTCATTATTGGTTTGCAGGCAAGTGTCAAAGGCTGTGATCGCTTCTCTGACTTTTTTAAGCTGATACATGATGATTCCTTTATAATAGTGAAGCGTGCAGTAATCCGGATAATGTCTCAGCGCTTCATGGATATCCCGTTCCGCTTCTTCGTACCGTTCTGCGTCAATTAATAATTTATACTTTAAATAATAGATAGCAGGCGGCGGAATTTGCTTTTTTCTTTTATACTCCTTGATGCAATCCACTGCCAGCCTGAGGGCTTTATCATGTTCGTTTCCTCTATCATACTCAGCTGCTTTCTGATAAAGGAGAGACGGGTCAGTACTGGATGTCAGCAATTCCATATTCAATAAGCTCATGTTGTGTTTATGCTTTTGCTGTGCCTCCTGCTCTAAATACCCGTAATGGTGAATGATACATGGAAGTGAGAAAATACTGCTTTCTTCTTCTCCCTCAGGCCTTTCGCAAACCCTTCCCGTAAACGTTATGTTTTGCTGATTGCGGATCAGCCTGATCTGCCTTTGGTCAAACGCTTCGTTTTCATCCCATTCCTTCCCTGTCAACCTTCACGCAGCCGAGAGATGGCAGGCTGTCAGTCAGCAGCGAAGGCAATAGGCTGCCTGTGTCCGGATCTAATTCTTCGTCAGCATCCAAGATCAATATCCACTCACCCTTGGCATGCTGTAGGCTGGCATTTCTCGCCTGTGAAAAATCCTGCTCCCATCTATGACGATAAACCTGGGCATGAAAGCTTGTGCAAATGTCTTCCGTACGATCGTTTGACCCGGTATCAATCACAATGATTTCATCGGCAATAGGCTGCACACTCTCTAAACAGCGGGCAATATGGCGTTCTTCATTTTTCACAATCATACATACTGACAGCTTTGGTCTCTTCATGTACTCACCTTTTCTCTAGTATGAATTCACCTATATTACATGTATTCACACTTCGAAAAGATCATGCCCGCCCCGCATGCTTCCCCACAAAAAAACATCCTGAGAACCCTCAGGATGCCGTTCATTATTTTAATTCTAATTTTACATCAATATTTCCTCTGGTTGCCTTTGAATAAGGACAGAATTCATGAGCAGCATTGACAAGCTCTTGCGCCTTGTCGCGATCCAAATCTTTTGTGTTCACAACAAGTGTTACGCCGATTTTAAACCCGTCGTCGCTCTCATCCTTCATGAGGCTGACCTGTCCTTCAATTTCGGAATCAATCTCGATATTTTGTTCTTTGGCCACATGTTCGAGCGCGCCGCCGAAGCAAGCAGCGTATCCTGCCGCAAAGAGCTGCTCCGGGTTTGTGCCGGTTTGTCCTTCTTTTTTGGCATTTGGCATTACAATATCAAAATCAAGAACACCGTCATCTGATGTAATATGTCCTGCCCGTCCGCCGCGCGCGGTTACTTTTGCTGTAAATAGTGCCATATTATCCAACCTCCTTATTTGTATCTAGTTGTTATATTTCCCTTTCTGATCTTTTTAAACATGCTATGTTAGCCGAGAATAGGAAAAGTGAAGTTTTTCAGATACAATAGAATCGAATGACAAAAAGAGTTGGTGAACAAGATGGAAAATGAATTTGACCATATGAAATTGGAGAATCAGCTATGTTTTTTGCTTTATGCGAGCTCGCGGGAAATGACAAAGCAATACAAGCCGCTGCTTGAAAAGCTAAATGTGACGTACCCTCAATATTTGGTTTTGCTTTTGTTATGGGAACACGAAACGCTAACTGTCAAAAAAATGGGCGAGCTGCTATATTTAGATTCGGGAACGCTCACTCCGATGCTAAAACGAATGGAACAGCAGGGTTTGATTACGAGAAAAAGATCTGAAGAGGATGAGCGGTCCGTGTTGATCAGCCTGACAGAGGACGGAGAGTTACTAAAAGAAAAAGCGGCTGACATTCCAGGGACAATCCTAGGGCTTTCAAATCAGTCCGGAGAGGACCTGAAACAGTTAAAATCCGCTCTATATACATTGCTGGAAACACTTCATCAAAAAAATTGAGGATACCTTATACGAGGTATCCTCTTTTTTTCTATTATTCAGCTACTTCAAGCGTAACATCGATATTTCCGGAGGTTGCTTTTGAATACGGGCAGACGCCGTGCGCTTTTTGCACAAGTGCCTGTAATTCTGATGCACTGACTCCTTTTCCTTTCACCTGCAGCGTCACACCCAGTTTGTAGCCTTGATCTGCTTCATCCTTTAACAGGCTGACATGCGCTGTAACCTCTGTCTCCACTTTCATTCGTTCTGTTCTTGCTACAAGCTGAAGTGCGCTGTCAAAGCAAGCTGCGTAACCTGCTGCAAACAGCTGCTCCGGATTTGTCGCTTTTTCTAATTTCTTTGCTCTCGGTGTCCCCGGCATTGCGACATCGAGCTCGAGAACGCGGTCTGATGAAATCACCTTTCCTTCTCTTCCTCCTACCGCTGAAACAGTCGCTGTAAATAATGGCTGACTCATTTTTGTATCCCCCTAAATATATTTTATACAATTGAATTGTACACAATTTAATTTACAGTGTCAATTTTTCAGCGCACAAAAAAAGCTTATCCCGTTAGAGATAAGCTTTTTCATCGAATATTGCCCCGCTATTCGCGGATTTGCCCTGTTCCTTTAATAATGTATTTTGTAGAAGTCAGTGCTGGAAGTCCCATCGGCCCTCTTGCATGAAGCTTTTGCGTGCTGATGCCGATTTCGGCTCCGTAGCCGAATTCAAATCCATCGGTAAAACGGGTTGACGCATTATGATAGACAGCGGCAGCATCGACAGCCGTTTGAAAATAAGCCGCGTGCTTGTCATCTTCAGTTAAAATTGCTTCAGAATGATTGGTGCCGTATTGTTGGATATGCTTCACAGCTTCTTGGACGTTCTCAACCGTCTTTACGCTAATGACAGGCGCTAAAAATTCCGTTTCCCAATCTTCTTCTGACGCTTGTTTGCTTGAAGGATGAAGTTCACATACAAATTCATCACCGCGAATGTCAACTCCTGCGTTTTCTAGCTGAGCCAGCAATTCTTTCCCGTGTTGCTTCGCCCATGCTTTATGGATCAGGAGTGATTCAATCGCGTTGCATACGGAAGGGCGCTGCGTTTTGGCATTTACGACAACCTTTTCTGCCATTTGCGGTTTGGCCGTTTCGTCAATGAAAATGTGGCAGTTTCCTGCTCCGGTTTCTAATACAGGCACTGTTGATTCTCTGACAACGAGATCGATCAATTTCTTGCCACCGCGCGGAATCAATACGTCTAAGCCATCATTTAACGTAAAGAGCTCTTTTGCTGTCTCTCTGCTCGTATCCTCAATCAGCTGCACAGCGTTGATCGGAAGCGCTGATTGCTCGAGTGCTCTGTGAATAACATTCACGAGTGCTTTATTGCTGTGAATGGCTGAGGAGCTCCCCCTCAGGACAACCGCGTTACCCGTCTTTAAGCAGAGGGTCGCCGCGTCGACTGTCACATTCGGCCTCGCTTCATAGATCATTCCGACAACACCGAGCGGCACACGGATTTTTTCAATAAACAGGCCGTTTTCCTTTTCAATCGTTTCAAGAGATTCGCCGACCGGGTCCGCCAAGTCGATTAAGAGCTCTACCGCGTCCGCAATGTCACGAATGCGTTTCTCATCCAGCGTGAGACGGTCAATGACATCCGGTGTTAAACCATTTTCTTTTCCGTTCTTAATGTCTTTTGCATTCTCTGACAAGAGAAAGTCCAGTTCGTTGCGGAGTCCGTTTGCAATGAGACTGAGCGCCTCATCCTTCTCGACCGTTGTTTTCATGATCATTTCGGCTGCTGCTTCTTTCGCCAGCTTCGCTTTTACAGAAACTTCACTCATTTTTCTGCCTCCTAGTCTTTTAAATTGACCCAGTCATTCCTATGAATAACCTCAAACGTTCTCTCAAAATCAAGTTCATTACTTCGTTTGCCTTTGGCCTCCATAATCTCCTCGGAGGAGTAATGAGTTTGGCCTTTGCCGATCACGCCGCCCGGTCCCCTGACTTCCACGACCGCCCCTTTCGGAAAGCTTCCATTTACGCCCACTACGCCAGCCGGCAGCAGGCTGCTTCCGTTATGGATCATCGCCTCCTCGGCACCCGCATCAATGAGGATCTCTCCTGCTATCGGCGAGTGGAACTGAATCCACTGTCTCGTGTTGTTAACCGAGGATAGTTCTTTGTCTCCGATATAAGTGCCGTCTCCCCTGCCGTCCAATATGTCCGCCAGCTTTTGCTCTCCGCTGCCTGTTCCAATGAACACTTTCACTCCAAGAGACAGTGCAGTTTGAGCGGCTAATAGCTTTGATTTCATACCGCCGGTGCCGACCTTTGATCCGGCTGAGCCCGCATATCCCAATAATTCAGGCGTGATCTCCGGCAGATAATCAAATCGTTTCGCCTCAGGATTTTCATTCGGATTGGCATCATACAGTCCGTTAATGTCAGTGAGAATCATGAGCTGGTCCGCATGAATCAATCCGCTGACTAACGCAGAAAGCATGTCATTATCCCCGAATGTCAATTCTTCAACAGATGTAGAGTCATTTTCATTGATAATCGGAATGACGCCGCGCTCCAGTAATTCCATTATCGTTGCATACGCGTTTCGATACCGTTCTCTTTTCGAAAAATCATTTCTCGTTAAAAGGATTTGCCCCGGAGTCAATGAGTATTGTTTAAATTGATTCATATATTGCTGCATTAACAGTGTTTGTCCGACCGCGGCCGCCGCCTGCTTTCCTTTAATGGTAACGGGGCGGGACGGATAACCGAGGCTGGAAAACCCCGCCGCTACGGCTCCCGAAGTAATCAGAATCATTTCATGTCCCGCTTTCTTCAAGAGGGAAATGGCTTGGACATGATCTCTGATTTTTGCCTCATCAATGCTTCCGTTGCTATTTGTGAGCGAACTGCTTCCTATTTTCACTACTATTCTTTGTTTTTTCATTTATTCTCCTCCGCGGCTTTTTGCCAGCCAACTTACAATAAAAAAACCCATTTCATCCTGATTCATAAGGACGAAATGGGTTTCCGTGGTACCACCTTGATTGAACGCGCTGATGCACGCTCCGCTTTCCTGTAACGCCAGGTTACGCGCCTAGGTTTTCCCCCTAAGACTCCAAGGCAGGTTCGGCAGGTTTCATGCGGCAAAATGTTTCAGCGGTTCATTTTGCTCTCTGTCACAGAAAGGTCTGCTTACTAATCCTCTTCAACGCTCAATGATTTTTTTATATTATGCAAAGAAAAAGGACACTTGTCAAGGTTTTTTGTCACCAAAAAGAGCCCGCATGGAGCGGGCATCTTGCCGTCTAGTTAAAGACGATTGTTTTATTTTCGTGAACGATAACGCGGTCTTCCAAATGCCATTTTACAGCACGGGCAAGCACACTGCGTTCAATTGTTCTTCCGATGTTTTTCAGTGCTTCCGTATTATCGCGGTGGTCCACGCGCTCAATATCCTGTTCAATGATCGGCCCTTCATCAAGATCGTTTGTGACATAGTGAGATGTCGCTCCGATTAGTTTCACGCCACGCTCGTAAGCCCGTTTGTACGGATTCGCACCGATAAAAGCAGGCAGAAACGAATGGTGGATATTGATGATGCGATTCGGATGAGCCGAAACAAAGTCAGGGGTTAAGATCTGCATATAGCGTGCAAGCACGATCACATCAATCTCATATTGCTCAAGCAGTTCAAGCTGCTTCTTTTCGACTTCCGCTCTGATGTCTTTGTTCGCTTTCATATAGTGGAATGGAATGTTCAGCCGTTCAACCAGTTCTCTCGCTTCCTCATGGTTGCTGATGACAACAGCGATTTCCGCCATCAGGTTGCCGGTTTGCCATTCCCAAATCAGCTCATGCAGGCAGTGAAGCTCCTTTGAGACAAAAATGGCGACACGCTTCAGCTCGCTTGCCAATGTTAAGCTCCATGTCATGTCGAAATTTTCTGCAACAGACGCAAACGCCTCCTGCAGTGTTTCTTTTTTCTCACGAATACCCTCGCAGTCGAATTCGATTCTTAGGAAGAATCGGCCGCCTTCAGGGTCTGTCGTATATTGATTGGATTCTATAATATTAGCGCCGTGTTCAAATAAAAACGCGGAAACCGCAGAGACGATACCAGGCTGATCGGGACAGCTGACCAAAAGACGCCCTTTATCCTCATTTCCGTCACGGTATTCGTTCAACCGCTGTGTCATATATGATTTCATGAATAATCCCTCTTATCTTTGTAAGTCTAAACTATTTATCCATTATACTGAAGATTTGATAAAAATCAATTTATGACAGAATTTTTAAACCAACCGCTGAACATAAAATCAAAGCGATAAAAAAGATCCGTTTGGCGTCTTTCGGCTCCTTGTAAAAGAGGATGCCAACAAGCGCTCCGCCGGCGGTGCCAATGCCTGTCCAGACAGCGTAAGCCGTGCCCATTGGAATGGTTTCCATGGCATACGACAGCAAGGAAAATGAAGCGGCAAAACCAACAATGATCAACAGCACCCATTTCACGCTTTTTTCTTTCGCATATTGATTCATAAGGGCCACGCCGGCCATCTCCAAACATCCCGCGCACAATAAACTGATCCAGTGCAGCATTATGCCTCGCCTCCTTTTTCCTCTGTCTCATCCTGTGTCACAAGCTTCAATCCGATTACACCGATGAGGAGCACGCCGATTAACAAAAGCTTCGGCCATCCAATCGGCTCATGAAACAGAATGATTTCACTCAGCACTGTCCCTGCCGTTCCGAGTCCGGTAAAAACGGCATACACGGTTCCGACAGGAAGACTGTTTGTCGCCTTCATTAAAAGATAAAAGCTGACTATGATGCCAACGGCAGTGCCGCTCCATGTTAAAGCTGAGTCAGCATGCTTTAAGCCTACCACCCAAACCACCTCGAAAACGGCGGCAAGCACGACTAATCCCCATTTCATTTCAAGTCATTCCTTTCTTTCCAGTAAGATTCTCCGAAAACAAAAAAACCCCGGACAGTCGTCTCTCATGAGATTGACTCTCCCGGGCTTTTTTCCCTCCGTGTGCATACACGCCTCTATTTACGCGTATGTGTTTTCTCTCGGACCAGTCCATGTCCATTGACACGCGGAACCCTAGAAAACTTTACCTGACATCATGATACTAAACTCAGCTCTATCTTTCAATTGTAAGATTTTCTTTCATATACTGCGATTGGTTTATTCCATTTTCTGATCGTTCTATCATAAAGCATGCCAATTTTCTCTGCTACCCGTATGGACGCTTTGTTATTAGGGTCAATCAAAGCCGCCATCTTGCCGAACTGCCGCTCGTTGAAGCCGTAGTCCAGGCAGGCCCGAGCCGCTTCTTGCGCATAGCCGTTCCCCCAGTGGCGGCAGGCAAACATATAGCCGATTTCCATTACTGTTTGATTTTCGACCTGCTGAGGAACGATGCCGCATTGCCCCAAAAAGTCCCCTGTCCGCTTATCTTCGGCGATCCACAGACTGACGCCGTACCCTTTTTCATTTCTTTTGTTCCAATTGATCCACTCGCGGGTTTGCCTTTTATCTTTTAAACCGGAATAATATTTCATGACGTCAGGATCGTTAAAAAGCTCAAACAAAGAGGCTTGATCCCGATCTTCCATACAGCGCAAACGAATTCGATCGGTCAGCAGCTTCGTTTTAGCGCTCATATTTCGCTACATCCTGCTTCCATTCTTTTTTGAGGGCTTCAATGTGTGCTTGATGATAGCGGTTATGATCCGCCATATGCCAAATGCCCCACCGTATGGTCGCGGTGTCACCATCGTAAGAAAGCGGCTGATGCAAATCATTTTCAGTTAAGGTGTAACACACCGATTTCAGCTCGTTTACCACATGCTGATGTCTTTTCAGGAGTTCATCTAATCCGGGCTGATTCTCCGGTTCAGGAAGCCGTCCGCTTTCATCTGTCATCGGGCCGTATACCTGTTCAATATGATCTGGTAGCCGGTTTTCCTTGATACGCCAGACCCATCTGATATCAACATTTGAGATATGGTGCAAAAGCTGAGCTGTGCTGTTTTTTGTTTGGCAGCGCCCCTTATAGTAAAGTTCATTGTGTGTCATGTGACTTACGATAGAAGCTAGACGGAGACTGTTTTCTTCCACTGCTGAATACAACAGACTGACCGTTGGTGCCATATCGTTTCTAATGAATAAGTCCTTCATGTTCAGTTCCCCTCCTAACTAGGTACATTTGACACCAAACAAAAATTCCCTTTAAAAAAGAAAAAAGCTCTCGTTAAAAATAGAGAGCAATCTTAATTGTTATTTCCCGGTTTATATAAATAAGGATCATGCTGCGGTTCGTTTGAGGTATTCAAATCAAGCGATATATCACCGCGGGCATTCATCGTGCCAAGCGTGATCAAGGAGAGCCGTTTTGGGCTGTATCCTTTTTCCTCAAGCTTCTCAAACAGCCAGGTTCGGTTTTTTTGGAGGTATTTCAAATTATGATCAAGGATTTCGCCGTCCAGTATGAGAGGAATCGGGATAAAATTCCGTTCAGCTTCCATATTCAAATCCCGCACCTGCACTGCTCTCGCTTCCTCTTTTGGAATGACGCTTACTTCTCCTGTTTCTTCAATGATGGCAAGATCAATGTCAGCCGGATCGGCATAGCCCTTTTCCCTTAGTTTTCCGAGCAGTTCATTAACCGTCAGCCTTTCTTTACGCAGTCCGCGTTCATCAATATCCCCGTTTCGGATTAGGACAGTCGGGCTTACGACCAGCAGCCAGCGCCATTTATTAGAAAGAGAGAGCTTGCTCATCAGAAGATAAAGCACCAAAAAAGAGCCCGCGTAATAAATCGACATCGGCAGCCTGGATGTAAGAATCGGCTCACTGATAATGGTTCCGATTGCGAAGGTCAAAAGCAGATCAAAATTGTTCATTTGTGACACAGCTTTTTTACCGGCAAGCCGAAACAGAATATACGCAATCGAAAATACGATAATTGGCTTCAGTAAAAATGCCCATACCATCCACAACACCGATCTTACCTCCATCCGCTGGTCATTTTGAGCCTATTGTTCCCCGAGGCAGACCCTCTATGCATTATTCCCTTTTATCCTGTTCTAAATAGGCGAACGTGCAGATCGGCGGCACATAACATAATAGAAAATGACATCGATTGGAGGCGCAAAATGAAACATCAGAAAACGAATACCCATTGGCCCTATGATCTGTCATCGGCTCCTCATCCCGCCGGCTATAAGCAACAGCAGTCTTTCGACAGGCTAGCCGGTTTAGAGCTGAAAATGGAGCAATTAATCAGAGCGATTGAGATAAACAATGAATTGCTGAGAACGATGCAAGAACAGCAAAACCGTGTATGCACAAGCGGCGGAGGCGGGTCAGTGATTGTCCGGATGTAGAAGCAGGCGCTTGTCCGCCTTCTTCTATCTCAATAAAAAACTCTTCTCAGAAAAGAGAAGAGTTTCATTTATGTGATCAAACGGACTGTGCCATACTTAATTGCGGGCCGAACAGCTCGTAATGGATAGACTCCGGCGCTGATCCAAGGTCTGACACAAGTTTATGCATTGCTGTAATAAATGACTGTGAACCGCAAATATAATAATCAGCATCTGTATTGGCAATCAGTTCTTTTAGGAACTGCTGATCAATCTGTCCTTCATGAAATTGAAGATCACCTGCACGGTCTTCCTCTGTCGGCTCGCGATACACAAATGCTGTCTTGACAGAAGAATGGTTTCCCGCTTCTTCCACCTCATGACGCAATGCGTGATACTCACTGTTTTTCGCGGCATGAATGAACAGAATCTGCCGTTCAGGCTGCTTGGAAACAGACGTTTTCAGCATGCTTATCATTGGTGTAATGCCAACTCCGGCACTGATCAGAACGAGATCTTTTTGAGATGAAGCATCTAAAACAAAGTCCCCTGCCGGTGCGCTGATCTCTATTGAATCTCCCTCATGCAGTCCATCGTGTAAATAGGAAGACACGACACCGTCTTTCTTCACTGAAATGCGATAATAGTCTTTTCCCGGCATATCTGACAGGCTGTATTGACGGATTTGCATATATTCAGAATCAGGAATCTGCACTTTAATGCTGATGTACTGCCCTGCTTGAAAATCAGGTAACGGCTTGCCGTCTTCCGGCTTCAGATAGAAGGATGTAATTTCTGTGCTTTCCCGCTCTTTTTTCGCGATAACGAACGGCTTATACTCCTTCCAGCCGCCAGTTTGCTGCTCCGCCTGCTCATACATTTCTTTTTCAATTCCGATGAACGCGTCAGCGATTACTCCGTACGCTTTCTCCCATGCCTGCATAATGTCAGGTGTCGCAGCGTCTCCCAGAACGTCTTTAATCGCAATCAGCAAATATTTTCCAACGATTGGGTAATGTTCAGCCTTAATTCCGATACTGCGGTGCTTGTGGCCGATTTGTTTGACGACTGGAATGATATTTCCAAGCTGGTCAATATTTGCCGCAGCGGCGATAACGGCATTTGCAAGTGCAGCGCGCTGTGTTTTCTTTTTTTGGTTTGTTTGATTAAAAATGTTCAAAAGCTCTGGATGATCTTGAAACATCAAATCGTAAAAACGGCCAGTAATGGTTTCTCCATGTTGTTGTAATACGGGTACAGTGCTTTTAATGATTTCGATTGTTTTATTATCTAACATCGTATAAACAATCCCTTCCAAAAAGATGTATTTAAAATATATCTTTAAAATACATGATCTCACGAATAAAAGATATATTTAAAATGAATCTTTAATAAAGTTGTCACAAAATTATCAATTTAACGTGACAATTGTTGCTTTTTATAAAATCCCCTAGCAAAAACGGACTAACCATTGTAATTATCACCATCAGAAAAGTGAAAAGCACAAAAAAACCCAAAACAACATAAGTTTTGGGTTTAACGTTTACCAAGGCTTTTCAGTTCCGAGCGCATTTGCAAGCGCTTGGCTGTGTTTTTTGCGGTTCTTTCGTTCATTAGCGCGCTGAACCGCTGTATTATGCAGCATAATTTCTTCCTCTGTTTCCGGTACAACTCTCGGTACAGGCACCGGCTTGCCATTTGAATCTAATGCGACAAACGTCAAAAAGGATGTCGCAGCGAGCTCCCTTTCGCCAGTCATCAGGTGCTCCTTAATGACTTTTACAAACACCTCCATGGAAGATGTGCCGACCCATGTCACATATGACTCCAGGCAGACAGAATCCTTTTGCCCGATTGGCTTCAAAAAATCTACAGAGTCCATCGAAGCTGTTACTGTTTCCCGTCTGCAATGGCGCGCCGCGGAAATAGAAGCGATGTCGTCGATGTAGCTCATTAATTTTCCGCCAAACAGCGTATTATGATTGTTTGTATCAAGCGGGAACACCCTGCTGGTTTTTACAACCTTTGACTCTTTACAAAATTTTGTTTCCGGTGTTTCCATACCTTTCTCCCCTTTGATGTCTGATCGTTTAGTTAAATGCACTCATATTCTCCTATTAAACAATATTCTCTGCCATTTGTCTAAAATTTAAAATGCTTTGTCTGTCAGGATTTCTTGCTAAAACGTTTAATGATTTTCATGATGAGGGAATAATAAATGTATTCTTCACACGGTCAGGAGGACAAACAATGGACGTATCCATCCCGAAACATCAGCACAAAACGGTATGCCGAACGGAATACGGCACACTTCAGAAAGTCATTTTATGCAGACCCGAGCACATGACCATAAAAGATGTCATAAACGAAACCCAAAAACATTTTGAAGATGACAATATTCATGTCAAAACCGCCACAGATCAGCACAGCCGCTTAATTAAAGCACTCAGATCACACAACATTGAAGTCATTCTTTTGCCCGTGCGCGACGGGCTCCCCGAGCAGGTCTTCACCAGGGACATAGGGTTTGTCATCGGAGAAAAAGCCTTCCTCTCAAGCATGACTGAACCGATTCGCCAAGGGGAAGAAGCCATCATAAAAGATTTTTTTCACAGCCAAGGCATTTCTTACACCCGTATGCTTGATTCAAGCATTGAAGGCGGTGACGTCATTATCGATGAAGATATCGTCTACGTCGGCATCAGCCAGCGCACCGACATGTCAGCCATTGGCCAGCTAAAAGAGGCGCTACCTGAATATACAGTCGTTCCCGTGCAGCTGCATGAAAAATTTTTGCATTTGGACTGCGTATTTAACATCGTATCTGAAAACGAAGCGTTAATTTATCCTAAAGCCCTTGAACCAGGGGCAGTTCATATGCTTGCAAAACGTTATGATCTCATTGAAGTGCCCGAGGACGAACAATTTACGCTTGGCACCAATGTCCTTTCAATCGGTAGAAAAACGATCATCAGCCTCCCTTGCAACCGCCATGTCAATCAACAGCTAACGAAAAGAGGCTATCATATCATCGAAATTGACCTGTCAGAAATTATTAAATCAGGCGGCTCCTTCAGATGCTGTACGATGCCGCTGATTCGCGGCGAGTGAAGAAATTCCCCTTTTTCATGTTTTGAACAGCTTATTTTATTAAGATACGTTAATATAGAGATGACATCATTTTAAGGGGGAAATCGCATGACAAAGTACATAGGATATGTCGGAACATATACAAAAGGCGGAAGCGAAGGGATTTATTCATTTGAGCTTGATACTGAGAAAAAAACACTTAGCGAGCCAAAGCTTGCCGCTAAGCTGGGCAACCCGACATATGTAACACCGAATAAAGACAACACCATTCTTTATTCAATTGAAAAAGCAGACGGCCAAGGCGGAGTTGCTGCCTATCAAATCGATAAAAACAGCGGTGAATTGACATTTCTGAATCATCAGTTAATTGATGGGCCATCGCCATGCCACGTAAGCGTCGATGATCAAAGTCAGTTCGTACTAACTGCCAATTATCACAGCGGGAAGGTACACGCTTTTCCGGTTCAGGAAGACGGAAGCTTGCAATCTCCTGCTGCAGAAGCCGCTCACACAGGAAAAGGACCGCACGAAAGACAGGAAAAGCCGCATACACACTACGCAGGGTTCACACCTGAACATAACTATGTCGTAGCGGTTGACTTAGGGACCGATAAGCTGTACACCTATAAGCTGAAAGACGGCGTATTGGCTGAATCCGGAAGCCATTCCTTCGCTCCCGGCGCAGGGCCTCGCCATATCGCTTTTCACCCGAAAGAAAAATACGCTTATGTGATGACAGAATTAAGCAATGAAGTGGTTGCGCTTGAATACAATCCGACAGCCGGCGAATTCAGAGAAATCCAAGTCGTCTCTGCCATCCCTGATGATTTTACAGATAACAGCCAGGGAAGTGCAATTCATGTCACACAGGACGGCCGTTTTGTTTACGTCGCAAACCGCGGCCATGACAGTATCGCTGTATTTGAAGTGAATCAATATTCAGGCGAGCTGGCTTTCGTGGAAAGAGTTTCGACAGAAGGAAACTGGCCTCGGGACTTTGTATTTGATCCAACGGAAACATTCCTTGTCGCTTCAAATGAAGAAACAGGCAACCTTGTCCTGTTTGAAAGAGACAAAGAAACCGGCCGATTGACAGTGCTTCCATCAACTGTCTCTGTCCCTTACCCGGTTTGTGTGAAATTTTTACATCAATGATAAAAGCAAAGACTGGCTCCGGAGCCAGTCTTTTTTGATTATCTCACCTTTTCTGTCGTCTCAGCATTTCGATACAAATGGCAGGCGACAAATCGGCCGGCTTCAATTTCCTGAAGCTGAGGACGGGATTCGCTGCATTCAGGCATCGCCTCTGGACAGCGGGTCCGAAACACGCAGCCGCTCGGCGGATTAACTGGGCTCGGCAGCTCCCCTTTTAAGAGGATGCGCTCACGCTTGTCCTCCAATTCAGGGTCTGGAATCGGAATCGAGGATAAAAGCGCCTTTGTATAGGGATGCAGCGGTTCGCGATACAAGGTGCCGCTCTCTGTTATTTCCATCATGTGCCCTAAGTACATCACACCGATCCTGTCACTGATATGCTTCACCATCGAAAGATCATGGGCAATAAATAAAAACGTGAGCCCTTTCTCTTTTTGAAGCCGCTTCAGCAGGTTGACCACCTGCGCTTGAACCGAGACATCAAGTGCAGAAATCGGTTCGTCTGCCACGATAAATTCAGGATTCAGCGACAGCGCTCTGGCAATCCCGATTCTTTGTCTCTGCCCGCCGCTGAATTCATGGGGATAACGGCTGCCAAAATCAGGGTGAAGCCCTACTGCCTCAAGCAGCTCGTCCACGACGAGAAGCCGCGCTTTGTGGGTATTGTAAAGGTTGTGGATTTCCATCGGCTCCAAAATGATTTCTCGAACGGTCATACGCGGGTTAAGCGAAGCATAAGGGTCCTGAAAAATCATCTGCAGCTTGCGGTTAAAGGTAAACTGCTCTTTCTCACTCAGTGAGTGGAGGTTGGTGCCGCGGTATTTCACACTTCCTTCTGTTGGCTGATAAAGGCGCATCAGCACTCTCCCCAAGGTTGATTTCCCGCACCCTGATTCACCGACTAGCCCAAACGTTTCTCCTTCATGAATCTGAAAGGTGACCCCATCGACGGCTTTAACTGTCCGCTTTTTTCCTGCGTCAAAATGCATTCTCAGCTGGCTGACCTCTAACAAAGGCAGTGGCGTCATTTGTCTCCCTCCTTATTCTGAAAAACAGCGGCGCACCGCACACCGTTCTTTTTCATAGATTGTCTCTTTTAATGTAAGAATTTCGATTGATTTTCCCGTCTTTGGAGAATGAATCATTTTCCCATCGCCGACGGACAGACCGACGTGATGAATCGCTCCTTTTCCTTCCTCGTAAGCAAAAAACAGCAGGTCACCGGCTTTCATATCATCAAGCGGGATTTCCTTCCCCGCCTTTGCCTGATCTCCTGCATCACGGGGGATGCTGTATCCATTGGCCTTAAATATACTGTACATAAACCCGGAGCAATCAAACCCAAACCCGCTGATCCCTCCCCACAGGTAGGGAAGCCCGAGAAAAAACGCCCCCGTTTGAATGATGTCTTCAGCAGTCCCTTTCTGTTCGCGGACAGGCACTGCATCAGTTTGCTTCACAAACCTTTCCCCAAAAACGGTCGAAACCTTAAAATATTCGTTTTCTTCTGCAATGAGGGGAAGAACCGTCAAAAAGCTCAGTTCGATCTCCTTTTCTCCATTGCTTTTATACAAAAAGGCAGCAGGTTTGCTGATCATGACATCTTTTTGTGTATGGATGGGACTTGTTTTTTTCAGCTGGTTCTTTTTCATCCAGCCCGGATATCCGCGTGGATCTTTTCGGGATGGTTGGCTCGGCACGATCACAGAAACCCATTCACCCTGTTCCGCCGTCACCAGTACTTTTTCGCCAAAGAGAACCTGAGTTTGGATCACATTGTCTGTACATAATCCAAGCCGCTCATCATACGTCATGCGCTCCAGCCAGTCTCTGATCAATACGGTCGGACGAAGCATCGCTTGATCAGATGGCCGAGGTGAATCAGGCGCTGTCCAGATGTTGGCCACTGCTGATATGACAGTGTGCATCATTGCTCTATTTCCCCTTTCAAAAGCGCAGCTCCGGTGATTCCGAGACCCGGTCTGTCAGGCATCGCAATCGTGCTGCCGCTGTATGTTATGCCGCCTTTGATGACATCTGTTTTCAGCATCAGCGGCGCGTCAAAATCAAAGCGTGTGATGTTTCTTTTGCTTGCCGCAAAATGCGCCGCGGCCGTAATGCCCAGCTTCGTTTCAATCATGCTGCCGACCATGCACTCTACTCCGCACGCCTCAGCCATGGCATTGATTTTCTCTGCTCCGCTGATGCCGCCCGCTTTCATCAATTTAATATTGATCAAGTCAGCGCTCCGGGTTTGAAGAATTTCGAACGCCTGCCGCGGCGTAAAAACACTTTCATCGGCCATAATCGGTGTGTCTGTCGCATCTGTCACCTTTTTAAGCCCAGGGAGATCATCTTTATGGACAGGCTGCTCGACAAGCTCTATGCCAAGACCGGCATCCTCCATTTTCCGAATAGCAGTTACCGCTTCCTTCGGCGTCCACCCCTGATTGGCGTCTAAACGCAGTTTCACGGCTGATCCGACACGTTTTCTGATTTCCTGGATACGGGCGATATCTGTTGCGATTTCATCTTTTCCGACCTTTATTTTCAGCGTTTGAAAGCCTTGTTTGAGATAATTCTCGGCATCAGCTGCCATCTCTTCAGGTGAGTTGACACTGACGGTATAATCCGTTTCCAGCGTATCTCGGTATCCGCCAAGCATTTGATAAAGCGGCAGTCCGCACATCTGCGCCCAACCGTCGTATACCGCAATTTCCACAGCCGACTTAGCGCTCATATTACCTGTCAGGAGGTGCTGGATGTCGTGCAGGATGGCCTCACAGCCGGACAGGCTTTTTCCAAGCAGTGCCGGCTTCAAGACATTGTGAATTGCACTTTCAATGCTATCCATGCTGTCTCCTGTAATCACTATCGTCGGGGGCGCTTCTCCCCATCCGATTGCGCCGCTGTCATAAGTGATTCTTACTATAACCGATTCAGCCGTATGCACAGTGCGAAGCGCAGTTTTAAACGGCTTTGTCAGCGGTACGGCGATTCGGCTTGTTTCTATTCGCGTGATTTTCATGTCTTCAGCGCCCCTTCTGAAACGCCCGCCTCGATCACGACTGTTTTTTGTGTTGTATTCATAGCAGCTTGCGCACCGATCGGAACGGCAAAACTCGGTGAACAGTGGCCGATTTTAAAACCTCTCAGAGCAGGTTTGCCCGCGGATACAATATAGTCATCAAGCACCTGCTCAAGCGACAGAGATTTTTCCCTCTTCACCGGGACACAGTTGTGAAAATCACAAACAAGAATTCCGGCTGCATCCGTCAGCTTTCCCGCCATTTTCAGCTGATTCAGCATCCGGTCGATTTGATATGGCTCCTCGTCAATATCTTCAATAAACAGAAGCTTCCCTCTCGTATCAATTTCAAACGGCGTGCCCAGCGTAGACGTCAGTAAAGAGAGATTTCCTCCGACAAGCTCGCCTTCCGCTTTTCCAGGAACAAGCACGGTCAGCGGAGAAAGGTCTTCTGTATAGGTGAATTCCCTCTCTTGGAAGAGCTGCTCATACGACGCTTTTGTCAGCGGGTGAACGTCGTCGAGACCAATATCTGAACTGAGCATCGGGCCATGGAAGGTGACAAGGCCTGTGTTTTGATGGATGGCAGTATGTAAAAACGTAATATCGCTGTATCCCCAGAAGATTTTAGGATGTTTGCGGATTAAGCTGAAATCAATGCCGGCGGCGATACGTCCTGTCCCAAAACCCCCGCATGCGCACAGCACTGCTTTTACCTCCTCGTCTCTGAACATCTCATGGAGATCAGCCAGCCGCTCATCATCCTGTCCCGCTAAATAGCCGTGCTGGTTTTTCAGTGCCTTGCCCAATTTCACCTGAAGTCCGAGCTCTTTTATAAATAAAAGCGCGGTGTCAAGCTGCTTTGGATCCGGCGGGCTTGCAGGCGCGATCACTCCGACTGTGTCACCCTTTTTCAGCGCTTTCGGCTTGTGATTCAACTGAATCACTCCTTTCATTTGCTCTGCACCCTACGTATACGTGCAAGAAAGAGAAAAAATACCGCTCCTTCGCATAAAGAAGCAGTATTTTCCCAATCGCCGGCGTCAGTTTTTATCCGCCCATTTTAAATCGATATAGCCGACAGGATGCCGGACGATTCCCTTTACATTTTCGTTTTGCAGGTTGACCTGGTTGTAGAAATAAACCGGAATGATCGGCGCTTCATTGACCAGCAGCTTTTCCGCTTGATGCATTAGGGAGAAACGCGTTTTTTCATCGGCTTCATGTTTCGCCCGCTTGATCAGCTGATCGTATTCTTTATTGGCCCAGCCTGTGCGGTTCATCGAATTTCCTGTTTGGAAGGCTTCCAGAAAACTGATAGGGTCCGCGTAGTCAGGCAAAAATGAGCTTTGAGAGAATTGAAATTTCAGCGCTTTTTGATCTTCTAAAAATACGTTCCATTCCATATTGGCCAGCTTCACATCGACTCCAAGGGTATTTTTTAATTTTTGCTGGATCGCCTCAGCAATCTTTTTATGCTCCGGCTTTGTGCTATAAGTAAGAGTAATCGCAGGAAGCTTATCATAGTTTTCTTCCTTCATGCCTTTTTCCAGCAGCTGCTTCGCTTTGCTTTCATTTGGTGTGACCAGGTCTCCGCCCGCTTCACGGAAATCCTTGCCGTCAGGCTGCGTAAATCCAGGCGATACAAAGGCGTGTGCCGGTTTTTCGTTATTTTTCGTGACGTACTTTACAATTTCCTCCTGATCGACAGCCATCGCAAAGGCTTTTCTGATGTTTTCATTTTGGAACGGCTCCATGTTCACATTAAACCGGTAGAAATAGAGGCCCGCCTGGTCAACAATACTGACATTGTCCTGATCCAGCAGCTGATCGCTTAATTCAGCAGGGACATAAGCGGTATCCAGTTCACCAGACTGAAACATCTGATAATCTGTATTTCTGTCACTGACCATCGCCCATTTCACCTTATCAAGCTTCACGGTATCTTTATCCCAATACGTGTCGCTTTTCTCCATTGTGATGCTGTCATCATGCTTCCATTCCGTCAGCTTAAACGGACCGTTCCCGACAAATGTATCTGCCTCAGCAAACCACTTTGGATTTTCTTTATCGACCTTTTCGTTTACTGGAAAATACGCCGGATTGGACACGACGCTGAGAAAATATTTTTGCGGTGCTTCAAGTGTTACTTCAAGGGTTCGATCATCCTTTGCCGTCACCTTCACACCGTCTTTTTTCCCTTTCCCGCTGTTATACGCTTCGCCGCCTTCAATAAAATAGCCGAGAAACGCAGATGAAGCGCCTTTTTTCGGATCAAGCATCCGTTTCCACGCATATTCAAAGTCTCCGGCCGTTACCGGATCTCCGTTTGTCCATTTCGCATTTTCTCGAATCGTAAATGTGTAGGTTTTTTTATCTTTTGATACAGACCACTTTTCCGCCATTGCCGGTTCAGGCTCATTCTCTTTGCCAAGACGTGTCAGCCCCTCCATGATGTTATTTAACGGCTGCCACGACACATTATTAAAACCGATCGGTGGATCGAACGAAGTCGGTTCATTTTCGTTATTTACATACAGCACCTTTTCCCCGCTTGTTTTTGCCTTATCATTACCGCTTTCCTTTCCGGCCTGTTCGTTCGCTGTACATCCCATCAGCGCAAACGAAAGTCCTAATGCAAGGCCCATTCCCCATAGCTTTTTCACTCGTTTCATCCTCTTCCCCCTTTTCATGATCAATCCTTCGCACCTCCGGACAGCATTGCATGTTCAGCCCGTTGATCCTGCAGCCAGCAGTTGACAGTGTGCGTGTCAGATCTGATGGTCTTGCCCGGGTATATCCTGTCACACACGATCATCCTGTTCGGACAGCGGGCGGCAAACGGGCAGCCTGGCGGAGGTGAAAATAAATCCGGCGGCGTTCCGTCAATCGGAATCAGCTCCGCGCCCTCCATATCCAACCTCGGGACAGAGTTCAGCAGCCCTTTCGTATAAGGGTGCTGCGGCTGATAAAAAATATCTTTTCTCGTGCCGATCTCCGCCATTTTACCGGCATACATAACTGCAACTCTGTCAGCAATCTGGGCAACGACCCCTAAATCGTGTGTAATCAAAATGACAGACACATTCGTTTTTCTCTGAATCTCTTTAAACAGCTCCAAAATCTGCGCTTGAATGGTCACGTCAAGGGCAGTGGTCGGTTCATCTGCGATTAAGATGTCTGGCTCGCAAATCAGCGCCATCGCAATGACAATCCGCTGTCTCATGCCGCCACTGAATTGATGGGGATACTGTTTGAGACGCTCTTCGGGATCGGGAATGCCGACCAATGACAGCATGGACAGTACCTCTTCCCGTACCGCCTTTTTGCTCATTTTTTTGTGGCGCAGGAGCGCTTCCCCCAGCTGATCTCCGACAGTCAGCGTCGGGTTTAATGCTGTCATCGGGTCTTGAAAAATCATAGATATGTCGGCTCCCCTTATGCTTCTCATTTCTTTGTCAGAGAGACGGCAAAGGTCTTTGTTTTTAAATAGAATGCTGCCGTCCGTCACTTTCGCCGAATAGGGCGGAAGCAGGCCCATGATGCTTTGGGAGGTAACGCTTTTGCCGCAGCCGGATTCGCCGACGATTGCAAAGGTTTCACCTTGATACAAATCAAAGCTCACCCCTCTGACCGCCTGAACCGTCCCGCCGTAAGTCGTAAAAGAAACGTGCAGATTTTTGACTGACAGAACTTTTTCCATACAGCTACCTCCTCAGCTTAGGGTCGAGCGCATCCTGTAATCCGTCCCCCAGCACATTAAACGCATACATCGTCAAGGAGATGAAAAAGGCCGGAAAAAACAGGCGCCACCAATGCCCGGACAAAATCGTAGGCAGGCCGTCATTCGCCATCACACCCCAGCTTGCAAACGGAGCCTGTATGCCGAGGCCGAGAAAGCTTAAAAAAGATTCTGCGAATATAGCGGCAGGTACGGTTAATGTCATTTGTACGATGATCGCTCCCATTGTATTCGGCAGCAGATTCTTCCGGATGATGCGAAAGGTTTTCGCACCAAAGGTTTTCGATGCGAGTACGTATTCATAATTTTTAATCTGAAGCACCTGTCCTCTTACAATTCTCGCCATCCCGACCCATCCGGTCACAGTCAGTGCCACAATAATGGTGCCCAGTCCCGGCCCCATCAGCACCATCAGCAAAATGACAACAAGGAGATACGGCAAGCCATACAGCACTTCGATAATCCGCATCATGATGCTGTCAGTCCTGCCGCCTTTATAGCCGGCAACGCCTCCGTAAATAACACCGATCACAAAATCAATCAGCGCTGCCATCACTCCGACAAATAACGAAATCCTCGCTCCATACCATGTTCTGGTAAACACATCCCGGCCGAGCTCATCGGTGCCGAACCAATGATCGGCTGAGGGCGGGAGATTTTGCTCGGTCAGCGATTGGCGCGCGACACTATGGGGCGATAAAAAGGGCCCGATAACTGCCATGACAAAAAGAAATAAAAGAATAAAGAGTCCCGCCATCGCTAATTTATTTTTCTTCAGCCTCCTCCAAGCATCCTGCGTGTATGACAAACTCGGCCGCTTGACCGAATCGGCTTCTCGATTTTTTTCCTGATTCGAGACAAACCACTCATCCGGCACCTGAATGTGCTGCTCTGGCTGGCGTTCATTTGTTTGTACAGGGAGATTCACACGCTTCACCCTTTCTTATGCAGTTTAATGCGCGGGTCCAGCAGACCGTAGGCCAAATCGACCAAAAACAGCATGATGATCAGAATGACGCTGTAAAAAACGGTCGTTCCCATAATCACGGGATAGTCCCGCTGATTAATACTTTCAACAAAATATTTTCCCATTCCCGGAATGGCAAAGATTTTTTCAATGACAAAGCTTCCTGTTAAAATACTTGCGACGAGTGTGCCCAGGACGGTAATGACGGGCATGAGTGCATTTCTGAGTGCGTGTTTTACGATAATTTTGAACGGAGAAAGCCCTTTTGCCTTTGCTGTGCGGATATAATCCTGTGTCAGGACTTCGACCATGCTTGACCGTGTCAGCCTGGCAATGATCGCCATTGGCCCTACAGCAAGCGCTGCGGTCGGAAGCACCATATGGATCGGGCTCGTCCATGTGGCAGCGGGAAATAGTTTGAGATTGACAGCAAATTGCTGAATGAGCAATGTTGCCAGAATAAAATTCGGGATGGAGATGCCGAGTACCGCGAGACTCATCGCGGCGTAGTCTAAAAAGCCATTGCGGCGGAGCGCAGCGATTACGCCCAGCACCAGCCCAGAGATCACGGCTATGACAATGGCTGTCATTCCAAGCTCAAAGGAAACGGGAAATCCGCGTTCCAGCATATCATTTACGCTGTCTGACGGTTTTTTAATTGAAGGTCCGAAATCGAATGTAATGATGGATTTTAGGTAGATGATGTATTGGAAAATGAGAGGATCGTCTAAGTGATAGTAGGCTTCGAGATTTTTTTGAACGGCTTCATTTGTGCCTCTCTCCTCGTTAAAAGGAGATCCGGGAATGACCTTCATGAGAACAAAAGTCAGGGTGGTAATCACCAAAATCGTAGCTGCCATTGCCCAAAAACGCTTCATCATGTATCGCGCCAAAGCCTCAACACCCCTTTAGCAGAATGATGTCCGCATCGCAAGCTCAGTCATGACAAGCATCGCCTGATAGGCTTCAAGCATGTCCTTCGCCTGAAATTGAACGGTTGTGGTTCCCGGCTTGATTTCAGTTCCCGGCATCAGATTCGCCCATTCTGCTTGGCCGTAATTGGCGAACTCAATGCTCAGAACCGGTCTGTCAGGCGGTGTGAGTGGTTTGACTTTGTCCTTGTTTTGCAGGGCAAATGCGGTTTTTTCTGTCAGCAGCCGGCCGGCTTTCGCAGGGGACAAACACTTCACTGCGGATCTTGAAATGGTTTGTTTGACAGCGGCTGTCGTAACATTCGGAATGAGCTCTTCCGCTTCCTTTGCCGCCCGGTCATCTCCGGCTACCATTAAGACCGGGACATCATAATAACCGGCAACGTATGCATTTAACCCGAGCTCACCGACAGGCCGATCGTTTATGTAAAAATGACGGACGCCGAAAATCATGCTGTGTGACATCACACCGGGAGTTGAAGCTCTCGCATGATAACCGAGAAACAAAGCGCCTGTAAACGTATCATCCAGCCCCTCTACCATTGAAAATGGTTTGACGTCACCGGATATCAAGTCTGCTTCAGGGTGAAGCCTTTCAACCATCAGATTATTCATCTTCGAATGGCTGTCATTGACAAGCACCTCGGTACACCCGCTGTTAAACGCTTCGGCAATACAGTAGTTTGCTTCTTCAGTCATGATGAGCCGCCCGCGTTCATAATTGCGCTTGCCGGAATCCACAAAGGTATCGTCCGGAAGACCCGAAATACCTTCCATATCTACTGACATGTACAGTTTCATAACGCTCCTCCTTTTTTACTAAATTATGAATATTCTAACAAATTATATTAAAAAAAGAGGAAAATTGCAATATAACTGAAGGAAATCACAACGATTCAATGATAAAAAAAATCCTCTTTTAAGGATTCAACAGATAGTTGACAACATCCTAAAATGGTTTTCGTTTTAGGATGTTGTCATCATTTCAGCGTGATTGAAAACCCTTGAAGTCTAGGAAGGAGGAGCATTGGAGCAGGCCTTTCACAGAATGTGAGCACCAACACGCAGGACTGACAAAGAATGCGAGGCTTTGTCGACACGCTGAAGAATCCTCTTTCAAAGGATTCATGTCTGTTTCTCCGCCTGTTCTGTAAGCAGCTTATATTTTTTCAAGGTTCTTTCAAACACCTCATCAAAAACGTCCGGCACAGAGGCGTGTATCACTTCAGCTCCCTCACCTGTAATTCCGCCTTTCGTTGCGACACGTTCCAGCGTTTCCTCGAAAGACATCTTCTTTTCGATCAGCAGCTTACCAGTTCCGTATAGTGAATGAATCAGAAAATCAAAGGCTTCTTCTTTGGACAGGCTGCTGTTTCTGACTGCAGACAGAGCCAGTTCTTCGAAGACTGCAGCTATGAACCCTGGTGCCGAGCTCGTCAAATTGCTGGCGGCATCCAAATTCGATTCTTTGATTTCTCGTACACGGCTGAAAACCGATAACAGTTCATTCAGGCGTTCTTTTTTATCCGCTGTCAGTGTTTCACTGTGAACGACAAGCGAGATGCCCGCTCCTGCTTCGGATGTAATCGCAGGAATGAAACGTGATATACCGGCCTCCGTTTCAGCCTCCAAAAGACGCAACGGCACACCGGCGGCAATGGAAACGATATGCGTATTCTTGTTCACATACGGGTGCAGACGGCGCAGCGTTTCAATCACATGTAGCGGCGGGACACATATAAAAATCAAACGGCACGTTGCCGCCCAGTTCTCGAGCGAATCAGCCGATACATTTGGATAATCTGACATCAGCGCCTGCAGCCGCTCCCCCTTCGTTCTTGTTTCAATAAAGAGCTCATGCTCCTTGATTTGTTCATGCTTCAACAGCTGCCTGGCGATCATATCGGCCATGCTGCCATATCCAATCAATCCAATCTGTTCCATCGACTCAGTCCTTTCATATACAATATGAAGTGTACCGTTTTCCGCACTTTTTCACAATTTCCCATAATCTTTTCATTTTTATCCCACAGTTTTTGTTTATGATAAACTCAAGTCATAAACCTATCATAATCAAAAAGAAATTAGTGAAAATAGAGAAACGGAGTGAACATGATGGATAACTATCGTGACGAAAACAGAACGGAAGGCAATGAAAGTGAGGTCTTTCTAGCGAAAGAGAACGATCAGAGCACCTCCTACTCAGCCCGCAATGTCATTCATGATCAGGAGAAGAAAAAACGTGGGTTCGGATGGTTCAGACCGCTGCTTGGCGGAGTGATCGGCGGCAGTCTCGCCCTTGGCATTTACACGTTTACACCGCTTGGCGACCATGATTCTCAGGACACTGCAAAACAATCAGCCAGCCAGCAGCAAACACAATCTGTTACAGCTAAAAGCACGTCCTCTGAATCTGGCAAAAGCACGTCAAGCACAAGCAGCTCATCTGCATTTAAGAGCGAGGATTCTTCTAAAATCTCAGATATGGTGGAAGACATTTCACCGGCGATTGTCGGTATTACAAATCTTCAAGCTCAGTCAAACAGCTCTTTGTTCGGCTCTAGTTCATCTGGTTCCAGCGAAGATACAGAAAGCGGTTCAGGATCTGGTGTCATTTTCAAAAAAGAGAACGGCAAGGCTTATATTATTACGAATAACCACGTCGTAGAAGGGGCATCTTCACTGAAGGTCTCTTTATATGACGGCACTGAGGTGACAGCAAAGCTGGTAGGCAGTGACTCCTTAACAGATTTAGCGGTCCTCCAAATCAGTGATGACCACGTAACAAAAGTGGCAAGCTTCGGTGATTCATCTGATCTCAGAACAGGCGAGACCGTCATTGCGATTGGAGATCCGCTCGGAAAAGACCTGTCCCGCACAGTAACACAAGGAATTGTAAGCGGTGTGGACAGAACGGTTTCAATGTCAACATCAGCCGGTCAAACAAGCATTAATGTGATACAGACTGACGCGGCAATTAACCCAGGTAACAGCGGCGGCCCATTGTTAAATACTTCCGGCAAAATTGTCGGCATTAACAGTATGAAAATCAGTGAAGATGATGTAGAGGGCATCGGATTTGCAATTCCAAGCAATGACGTAAAACCGATTGCAGAAGAATTGCTGTCTAAAGGACAAATTGAACGTCCGTATATCGGTGTCAGCATGCTTGATTTAGAACAAGTGCCGCAAAACTACCAAGAAGGCACACTCGGCCTGTTCGGCAATCAGCTAAATAAGGGCGTATACATCCGTGAGGTCGCTTCAGGCTCTCCTGCTGAAAAGGCTGGATTGAAAGCGGAGGATATTATCATCAGCCTGAAAGGCAAAGAAATCGATACAGGCAGTGAATTGCGCAATATCTTATATAAGGACGCAAACATCGGTGACACTGTTGAAGTGAAAATTCTCAGAAACGGCAAAGAAATGACGAAAAAAATCAAACTCGACCAAAAAGAAGAAACAACTTCGTAAGACATAACGCCTCAGGCCGCAAAAGCGGTCTGAGGCTTTTTTATTAGACTAGAGACCTAACTGCTCTATGAAACTTTCTTCCGAGGCATCCGTATATATGACAGACTGACATCATTCTCATCCGATGCTTGAGACATCGTTTGCAAGGAGGTATGAACATGAAAACCGTGGGATTGAGTATGATTTGCGCAGGATTGGCTTTTCTTTTGCTGAGCTTTCTTCTCTCTGAATCGACGTTGACGTGGGGAGTTGTACTGAGTACCAGTATTCTATTAAACGTCACTGGTACGGCAGTGATCATGCGTTTCTTAAAAGCCCCCCAATATAACAGCTGACATTCAGCAAAGCCGAAGACGAAATCTTTAAGCTTTGCTGTTTTTATTTCAGCATGACTGAACCGCAGTGCAAGTTCACAATCCCTTAGTCCTATAAAACGATCAGCATCTGTTGCTTTGGTCATCGCGCAGAACATAAAAAACCCCTGTCCGTCACGGACAGGGATTTCAGGTTATGACATATGCTGGTCTCTATAGAGTCTTTTATTTTCAATTCCATATGATTTCTGAACGATGTAAAGCGGCCTGTCTTTAGCTTCATCGTAGATTCTGCCGATATATTCGCCGATCATGCCCAGAATTAGAAGAACGATGCCGCTGAACAGGAGCTGGATCACAATAAGTGATGACCAGCCGGTAATCGTGCTGTCTGTGAATAGCTTCAGATACAGCACGATAAACATATACAGAAATCCCGCACCTGACATTAACATCCCCGCATAGCTCGCCAGCTTCAGCGGTTTGTGCGAAAATGTCGTGATGCCGTCCATTGAAAGCTTCAGCATTTTCTTCAGCGGGTACTTTGTTTCTCCAGCAAGCCTTTCATCACGTACATACTCGACCGCTGTCTGTTTGAAGCCCACCCAGCTGACGAGCCCTCTGACAAAAGGATTTTTTTCTTTTAATCTCTTCATTTCATCACAGACTTTTCTGTCCATGAGGCGGAAATCCCCTGTATCAATCGGGATATCAATATCCGTCATGCTGCTTAGAAGCCGGTAAAACATAGCCGCAGTTTGTTTTTTGAAAAAGGTTTCCCCTTTTCGTTTTGTCCGCACGGCGTATACGACCTCATAGCCTTCCTTCCACTTGTCAATCATATCTAAAATCAGTTCAGGAGGGTCCTGCAAATCGGCGTCAATGACGACGATTGCATTCCCCAGTGCATAATCCATACCCGCTGTAATGGCGATCTGGTGCCCAAAGTTCCTTGAAAAATCAATGATTTTCACTCTCGGATCGATCAGGCTGTGTTCTCTTAAAATCTCAATACTGCGATCTTTGCTTCCATCGTTGACAAAAAGCAGCTCGTAGTTTTCCTTCGTTTGATCCATGACCTCTTTTAAGCGCTGATATGTTTCATGAATGACAAGCTCTTCGTTATACACAGGTACAACAACTGAATATTGAATATGTCTGCTCATGCTTTTTCCTCCTATTCATCAGCATGTAGTTCGTATAATGTAGCTGACTGATTCATTCCGCCAGGTCCGCCACCCATTTGGCTGTTTTCGCCTGAAGACTTGCTGTTGTTTGATGTATCAGCTGAATCAGTATTTTCTGTTTTCTGATCAGATGATGATTGTTGATCAGAACTTGATTGCCACTTATCTGAAGACACTTCTTTCCCGTTTTTCTCAACCCATTCAACAATGTCATTGTTTCCGCCTCTTCCTCTTCCAGAAGCTAAGAAGTATTTCACTTTTCCTTCTTTTACAAGCTTTTTGAATTGAGTCAGCGTGATAGCCGGGTCAGAACCGCTGAATCCGCCAATAGCCATGACAGCTTTTTTCGTTTTAATAATATATGGCGCCGCTGTGTTCGAGTCGGTTGTGGCGAACAGGTATTCAGCTCCGGAGTCATTCTCCTCTAAATATTTGATCAGTTTTTCATTTACAGTTGCATCAGACATTCCCATGCCTTTTCCGCTCATGGATGCAAGCTGAGGACCTGTTTCAGGCTGTGAGCTGTTGCCCCCGTACAGAAGCGGTGTGCTTGCCCAATAAATCGGCATCACCAGCAATGCGAGAAGAGCTGCAAGTGATACATAATAACTGATCGGTTTTTGGCGCTGTTTGAACAGCAGCAGAGCAATCGCTGACATCACGCCGATAATACCTACGCCAATGCTCCAGCCTGCACCAATTTGATCGTTGTAGTTTCTGAGAATAAACAATTCAAATCCAGTTGTCGCAATAATCGCTGCCGGCAGTAGCCATGATTTCCAGCCTGTCTGATTGCGGTGCAGGTGAACAAGGGCAACCCATCCCGCACCGACAAGAGCCGCTATCGGCGGTGCCAGCATAATGAGATAATAATGATGGAAAAATTCTGCAACACTGAAGAATCCGGCAATCGGAACAAGCCATGCAACCCAGAACACCGTTTCCTTCTGCTCTGCAGATAATCTTCTTCTTTCTCTTGCCCCAGCGATCAGTAAGCCTGCGATTCCAAAGATCGCAAATGGCAGAAGCCAGCTGATTTGATCAGATAATTCTTGTTGGAAAAGCCGCAGCGGACCAGGTGTTCCCGTTCCGAACATTCCTGAACCTGATTGCATTTTCGAGCCGGTTCCTGCACCGCCTTTCCCTCCGTCTCCACCAGGACCGCCTTGGCCGCCATCTCCGCCGCTTGGAGGGCCTCCTTGATCGCCGCTTGGCATTTCACCATTGGATGGAGGTGCCGTCATATTGCCATTTGATGATTTGTCATCACTTGATGAGCTGCTGCTTGATGACTGATTAGGCGGTGCTTGATTTTGCGTTGAACTGTTGTCAGGAGAAGACATTTCTTTTGAAGCGTCTCCGTTTGGTCCGCCCTGGCCGCCGCCGGAATTTTGGCCTGTCAGCCGCTGAATCCCGTTATATCCGAAAGCCAATTCCAAAACGGAGTTGGTCTGGCTGCTTCCGATATAAGGCCGCTTGCTTGCAGGGATATTGTCAACAATGAGCGGCCATGATAAGGAAACGGCTGCTAATACAGCTAAAGCACTTACCAAGGAAATGATTTTTTTCTTTATTGTGGCGTTTGCCGCAATCAGATAGAACAATAAGAAGGCCGGCAAAATCATATAAGCCTGAAGCATTTTTGTATTGAAGCCTACTCCAACAACGAAAAATGCTGCTAACAGCCAGATCAGCTTTCCTTTTCTGACCGCTTTAAAGAGAAGCCATGTGGCCAGCAATAAGAAAAATACTAGTAATGCATCAACATTGTTTGTACGTGCTACAGCTACAGCAATCGGTGTACATGCCATAACAAATGAGGCAATGCGCGCCGCTGTTTTTCCGAATGTCGGCTTAATCAGCAAGTACATAAGGAGGACTGAACCTACACCCGCTAATGCCTGAGGCAGAATGACGCTCCACCCATGCATACCAAATATCAATGCGCTGATCGTTTGGATTTGGTATGTAATAGGCGGTTTATCAACTGTTATAAAGCCGGCAGCATCGAACGAAGCATAAAAGAAATTATGAAAGCTTTGCATCATACTTGTAACTGCCGCGGTGTAATAAGGATTCACCGTGTCGTCCGTCCAAATGTTATAGATATTTAAGAATGCAGATGCGAGCAAAATGAGGATGAGGACAATATCCAGCTCGCGTTTTTTCTTTTCCACTTGTTTTTCACTCCTTTTTGTCTAACTTTGAAATAGTGTAACAAGCAAATATGAATAAACTATTAATAAACAAAGACAATATTTTTGCCGAGACCATTTCATGCCAATCGCCCATATATACAACGGGGTTTAAGCCATTTCTCCCAATCGGCATCTGATATTTCCTCCCCAATAAGCCATCCTGTTCATGTCAAAATGTATGACGATATTAAAAAAAGCCTTCCGGCAGCGCCGGAAGGCAAATCAATTACAATTTATTGAATCGGTTTTAGTTTTGCTTCAATTTCAGCTCTTCGATGCTCAAGATACGGCGGAAGTGCGATCGTTTGGCCGAGCTCATCAAGGTTTTCATCAACCATAAAGCCCGGACCGTCAGTTGATAACTCGAACAAAATGCCGTTCGGCTCTCTGAAATACAGCGCCTTGAAGTAGTAGCGTTCAACGATGCCGGAATTGCTAAAGCCTTCCCGGCTGATGATCTGGTGCCACCCGGCAAGTTCTTCTTCATCTCTTACCCGAAATGCAACATGGTGAACACTTCCTTTGCCTTGGCGCTCGCGGGGAAGATCGTTTCTTTCTATTAAATGGATTTCCGTTGCAGCACCGCCTTCTCCAGATTCCAAAATAACGGCGGTTCCTTGTCCTTCGACTGTTTCACGGTTGATTTCTGTAAATCCAAGAATATTCGTCAATACGTGTAAGGTTGGTTCAGCATATGGCACAGTCAGTTCAACCGGCCCTAACCCGCGAAACGAAAATTCTTCTGGAATGTCGCCTTGTTTAACAGGCAGGCCATATCCTTTTCCTTTCTCATCAGCAGTCAGCACAAGGCGCTGTCCTTCATGATCTTGGAATGCCAATATGTCACGTCCCGCTCTTTGGGTGATGCCGCTATGCGCCACCTGATGCTCTTCAAAACGTTCTTTCCAGTAATGCAGGGCTTCTGTGCTTGGAACGCGCAAACCAATAGAAGAAATACTGTTTGTTCCCGCATGAAACGGCGCAATGCGGGGGATCTCGAAAAACGTCAGCTCAGTTCCCGGATTTGCCACTTCATCTCCGTAGAACAGATGGTACATTGTCGGTTCATCCTGATTGACGGATTTTTTGACAAGTTTTAATCCTAATACTTTCTTATAGAAATCTAAGTTTTTTTGTGCGTCGGCCGTTAATGCCGACACGTGGTGAATGCCATTGACTTTCATATACTGTCCCTCCAGGTCATTTTATCTCGATTTCGAGATATTATATCATAGTTGTATATTTATTGTTCTAATTACAAGGTATTTTATTCGCATGGGAAAGTCAACATATCAGCTTCAGCGAAGGTTCGTTATTTTGCTGGGTTCTCATCGCATCCTCAGTTTCGGTTAAATCCCGCCCGAAAAACACGAACTTTCTAACTACAAAACCATATATTCATTCGCTTATCACTTATTAAATCAGACGTTTTCACAGGTTTACTAACCACAAACAAAGCAAATATCGAAAATCAGAAAATTTATTTTATTTCACTTTTCTAAAATAGGGTTTACAATATGAAAAAAGATTCTTCTCATGAAGCTTCAACATCATAGGAGGTTAAGGACATGCATACTGAAGACAACGGTTTGAAAAAAGAGATAGGCCTCTTGTTTGCCCTTACTCTTGTCATCGGAACCATTATCGGTTCAGGTGTTTTTATGAAGCCTGGCGCTGTGCTCGCTTATTCAGGTGATTCAAAGACAGCGCTGTTCGCCTGGCTGTTAGGCGGTATTTTAACATTGGCAGGCGGTTTGACAATCGCGGAAATCGGAACGCAGATTCCAAAAACCGGCGGGCTTTATACGTACCTTGAGGAAGTATACGGCGAGTTTTGGGGATTTTTGTGCGGCTGGGTGCAGATTATCATTTACGGTCCGGCGATTATCGGTGCGCTGGGTTTATATTTTGGATCTTTAATGGCCAATCTTTTCGGCTGGGGATCTGGACTATCAAAAGTAATCGGAATTATAGCAGTTCTCTTTTTATGTGTCATTAATATTATCGGTACAAAATACGGCGGCTTTGTCCAAACACTGACAACGGTCGGAAAGCTGATTCCGATTGCATGCATCATCATCTTTGGCCTTTGGAAAGGCGATCAGCACATCTTCACAGCAGTAAATGAAAGCATTGCCGATATGAATTTCGGAGCAGCGATTTTGGCTACATTGTTTGCTTACGACGGATGGATTCTTCTGGCCGCTCTCGGCGGAGAAATGAAAAATCCCGAAAAGCTGCTGCCACGCGCAATGACGGGCGGATTATTAATCGTAACAGCCATCTATATTTTCATTAATTTTGCATTGCTTCACATCCTGTCTGCGAACGAAATTGTCACACTTGGTGAAAATGCGACAAGCACTGCTGCCACCATGCTGTTCGGGTCAATTGGCGGAAAGCTGATCAGTGTCGGGATTATTGTCAGCATCTTCGGCTGCTTAAACGGAAAGGTCCTTTCTTTCCCGCGTGTATCATTTGCGATGGCAGAACGCAAACAACTTCCATTTGCTGAAAAATTGTCACAAGTACACCCGACGTTCCGCACACCATGGATTGCGATTTCCTTCCAAATTGCCGTGGCTTTGATTTTGATGCTGATCAGCAACCCTGATAAGCTTTCGGAAATCTCTATTTTCATGATCTACATTTTTTATGTGATGGCCTTTTTTGCGGTATTTATCCTCCGCAAGCGAACAAAGGGAGAAAAGCGCGCTTACAGTGTTCCGCTATACCCATTCATGCCGATTTTGGCCATCGCAGGTTCATTCTTTGTGTTAGGAAGCACACTCATTACAGATACACTGAGCTGCGGTTTATCCATCCTCATCGGCCTTGCCGGACTGCCTGTTTACTACTGGATGAAAAAACGAAAAGCAAGCTGATAAAACGGTTCCCTTGTTTAGGGAACCGTTTTTTGGTGAAACAGAAGATAAAAGTTGACAGGAAAAATACAACTTTTGATATACTTTTTACGTTAAGCAGAAAGATTGTGCAAACTTGGGTCGTTTTTTTAAACCGAAGTAGGCCAAAATAAGTGGACATGATTTGCTGAAAAAGTCAAGCCGTGTTTTTTTCGACTTAACCTGTTTTTTTTCGACAAAAGGCTATATAATAATTTGATGTGTGCATTGTCTCATTCAAACTATGGAGGGTTTTTAATGATAAGAAGAAAAAAAGATAAGTTCTCACTCCTTTTAACAGAAATCGCAAAAAATATAGACGAAACTGCCGAATATTTTGTGAACTTTAAGGTCACAAACCAAACGACGCTTAAAGAATTCGCAGATACGTTAAAAGAATTTGAAACAAAAGGTGACAATCATGTTCATGTCATGATTAAAGAGCTTAACAAAGCGTTCATCACTCCTATTGAACGCGAAGATATCCTTCAGCTGACAAACAGCCTGGATGATGTGCTCGACGGAATCGAACACTTCTCTGCCATGATGGAGATTTTCTCGATTACTTCATCAGACGAGCATATCGATAAATTCAGCGGATACATCAGAGAATGTGCCAAAGAAATTTTAATTACAATTGAGCTGCTGGCAGAAAACCGCTTAAAGGATATTCAGCCTCACGCGATCAAAATTAAAGAGTATGAGCACAGCTGTGACAACCTGCACAGAAAATCATTAAAGAATCTTTTCGGAAATGAAACAGATCCGATCAAAGTCATTCAATATCGTGAAATTTACGAAACGCTTGAAGAAATAGCCGACTCTTGCCAAAGTGTTGCCAATAATCTTGAAACCATCATTATGAAAAACGCGTAACGAGGGGTTAAAATGGATATTCTATTAATATTAACGATACTAATAGTCATTTGTGCTCTGGCGTTTGATTTCATCAATGGGTTTCATGATACGGCGAACGCAATTGCGACTTCAGTATCGACAAAAGCGCTGAAACCGCGCCATGCCATTATAATGGCGGCTGTGATGAACTTTATCGGAGCAATGACATTTACAGGTGTTGCCAAAACCATTACGAAAGACATTGTAGACCCTTATACATTAGAAAATGGCTCTGTCGTAATTTTGGCTGCATTAATCGCTGCGATTGCCTGGAACCTGATCACATGGTACTACGGCATCCCAAGCAGCTCATCTCATGCCATCATCGGAGCTATTGCCGGTGCCGCCATTGCGTCAGCCGGATTTGCTGCGTTAAATTATAAGGGATTCATTAAAATCATTGAAGCACTTATCTTTTCACCGATTATTGCCTTTGTCCTTGGGTTTATTCTTTACAGCATCGTCAAGCTGATTTTCAAAGACAGCAATTTGGCGAAAACGAACAAGCAATTCCGCAGAGTGCAGATTGTAACAGCTGCCCTGCAATCGTATACACACGGAACAAACGATGCTCAAAAAGCAATGGGAATTATCACAATGGCTCTCATTACAGCGAATTTACATACTTCGTCTAACGATATTCCAACTTGGGTGCAATTCGCCTGCGCGACAGCCATGGGTCTTGGAACATCAATCGGTGGCTGGAAAATCATCAAAACCGTTGGCGGAAAGATCATGAAAATTCGTCCGGTAAACGGTGTTTCTGCTGACTTAACCGGTGCAGCTATTATTTTCGGCGCCACATTTATTCATTTGCCGGTCAGTACAACCCACGTCATTTCTTCATCAATCCTTGGCGTCGGCGCGTCACACCGGGTAAAAGGCGTAAACTGGGGTACGGCCAAGCGGATGCTCATTACATGGGTCATCACGCTTCCGATTTCAGCGACACTTGGTGCCATTGCCTACTTTATTTTAAATATGATTTTTTAATGTTACACCGCTTCTGTCAAAGGAGCGGTTTTTTTGATGGAACAGGAAAACCAGCCGTATCTCTCGAATACAATAAGCAGAACCTATTTCAGATGTGAGGGATTGATGTATGCTTTTATTCTTTCAGATCATGGTCTGGTGCATAATGGCCGGATTGGGCTTATACGTGTATGCCACATGGCGTTTCGAATCGAAGGTCAAAGAAAAAATGTCCGCCATCCGGAAAACATGGTATTTGCTGTTTGTTCTGGGCGCTATGGTATACTGGACATATGATTCCTCTTCCCTGTTTACTCACTGGGAACGGTATCTCATTGTCGCCGTCAGTTTTGCTTTAATTGACGCTTTCATCTTCTTAAGCGCATACGTCAAAAAACTGGCCGGCAGCGAACTGGAAACAGACACAAGAGAAATCCTCGAAGAAAACAACGAAATGCTCCACATGTATCTCAATCGGCTGAAAACATACCAATACCTATTGAAAAACGAACCGATCCACGTTTATTATGGAAGTATAGAAGCATATGCTGAAGGTATTGATAAACTGCTGAAAACCTATGCCGATAAAATGAACTTAACGGCCTCCCTTTGTCACTATTCGACACAGGCTGATAAAGACCGGTTAACCGAGCATATGGACGATCCGGCAGACGTGCAAACTCGGCTTGATCGAAAGGATGTTTATTACGACCAATACGGAAAAGTGGTTCTCATCCCTTTTACCATCGAGACACAGAATTACGTCATCAAGCTGACGTCTGACAGCATTGTCACGGAATTTGATTATTTGCTTTTCACATCATTAACAAGCATATATGATTTAGTGCTGCCAATTGAGGAGGAAGGTGAAGGATAATGGAACGCGCATTTCAAAACGGATGCGAGCCCCGAGCGGCGAAGCCGTTTAAAATCCTGAAAAAACGTTCAACTACCAGTGTCGCGAGCTATCAAGTCAGTCCGCATACTGCAAGAATCTTCAAAGAAAACGAACGGCTGATTGACGAGTATAAACGAAAAAAAGCATGATCACACTAAAAGGACAAGAGAAAACAGCTCTTGTCCTTATTCCTTTTCTTATAAGGGTTACATATAATAAAACAAACAGAGGATATTGTCAGGTGATACAGTGAAAAAATTGGTGAGGCGTGTGAAGTTTGTTGATTACGGAAAGTTTGGCCTTTCCGGGTATTCGCTTCGGGTGAGAGAGCGGAGTGCCACGGTATTAAAGCATCTAAAAAAACGAACAAAAAAAAGCGACAATTAAACAATATGTCGCTTTTTATTTTCATCATTTTTAACTGTTTGATTTAGGAGCCGTGCATAAATGATTTCTAAATACTTCATTGGATAGATTATATATTTCACTATCCGGTTAAATGCGCGCGATCCAAATAGAGACGTTATTCCTAATGCCATCGTAAAACATAAAATCAATCGCGTATCAGGGTTTTGCTCGTTTAACCAGCTATTATGAGTAAATAGCGGGAAGACAAAGATCATATGAAATAAAAAGATCGCAAGTGAGTTTTCTCCCCATTGAGTCAATTTGTTTTTGCCAGCACCTACTGCATTTAATAATAAGAAAGTGCCTAATACAGCTAAGGAATAATGAAAGAATACAATCCCTGTATAACTATGATTTTCTATATGGAACTTCTGGTAGCCAAGAAAACCAAAAAACAGCTGATCAAATTTATCATGATGCAAATCTAATGTGATGAATACCAATACAGAGACAGCTAAAGTAGAAAACAGTTTAAACTTAAATTTGTCTAATGAACGGTATATTTTACTCATGAGATCCCTAGAACAATAAAAGCCAGCCAAGAAAAATGGAAGAAAAACAAAAGTTCTTAATATAGACAGCGTTTGCGTATGCATATTGCTATAGTAAATTTTAATAAATTCTACAATCTGATCTGCATAAAGCCTGGAAAAAAAGCTCAGCACGAGCAATAAAATCAGCAACACCGCTTTTAAGATGTTTCTGCCGTTTATTTTCTTGAGAATAATAGCTAATGCATACCAGCTGCACAGACTGACAATATACCATAAATGAGTATGCGGTCTTCCATAAGTAAATTGAATGACAGAAAAGTTACCTGCGTAGTAACGGTACACACAGTAAAAGGTTTGAAAAATAACATATAATAGGATCAGATTGAGCACTTTTTTGATTGATGGCCTTTTAGAAAAATAACCATTCAAGAAAATAAAAGCAGGCATGTGAAATGAATAAATAATTTCAATCATATTTTCCAGCCCGCTTTTACTTGCAATTAATAGATGACCAAACACTACAGAAAATATTAATACGCCTTTGACATTATTTAATTTAATATCTTTTTGCACAGAATTACCACCTAAATATAAAAATTCACTATTTAGTATGGTTTTTCTAGTGACAGTTGTCAATGTTTACTTATTAAAACACTTCTTTACAAAGCTAATTGTGCTGCGATCTTCGCTTTTGTCGCTGGCCCGTAAATACCGTCGGCGGTTAGACCGTTAACAGACTGAAAACGCGCAACTGCATCAGCTGTTTTCGGTCCGTAAATGCCGTCAATTCCGTTGTTAACAGCTCCTTTATCAGGATAAAAATAGAGGGCCGCCAATGCTCTTTGCACCTGAAAGACGTGTTCTCCTGAGGTGTAAGGCGTTGTTAGTTTGATAATGCCGTCAGGTAGCGGATAGAGTTCTGGTTCTTCAGCGTACGATGGCGCACTTACAATTAACACTTGACCGACCTGAATGAGATTCGGGTCTTCGATATTGTTCCACTCTTGCAGCTGAGCAACAGTAACACCGAACGCTCTCGCTATGGATGTAAGCGTGTCACCTTGTTTCACAACGTAAGTTTGGCTGCCGCCTCCCCCAATCCCTGCTTTAAATGTATCCCACGTATCCAATAGTCTGCGCGGACATTCCTTCCCAGACCAATACTTATGGGGTACAACGTTAGCGAGGCTGATATTGTGTTCAGCCATTAACGTTTTAATAAGCCACTGGGCATTTGCTGTTGCTTGCGCAAAATCTCCATCCGCATTTTCACAAATTTCAATTCCGATAGAAGCCCGGTTGCCGCTGCCGTTTCCGTCTCCTGCATGCCAGCCGTTTTCATTTAAAGGCAGATGCTGATAAATTTCTGTATCATCAACTGTAAAATGCCAGCTTGTCGCCGTATCAGGATTTTTCAAATAGCGGGCATGCGCCTCAGAATCCGCTCCGGCTGCAGTGTTCGCTGTATTGTGCACTGTAATGTAAAGCGGCGTCATTGCGTAGCCTGGACGGTTATTTGCACCAACTGGAATAAAGTCTTGAATAATGTTTACCATTTAGCTCTCTCCTTATTTGGTCAGATTGTTTTCCTTTAACAAGTCACGCTGTTTTTTCCCTTTTTCTGTTACATAATTGTTTTTAAACCAAGCGGCAAGTGTCGTTCCAATTGTGAAAATGACAGATCCGGCAGAATAAAGAGCGTCAGCAAGCTGATTGACCTGCTCCTCTTGAATGTCCAATGGTGATTTGCCAAGCATCAGCATGGTCTGGTTGATTAATGCAACCAAAAGAAGCACCGTCCTAATGACCGTGCCTTTGTCAAACGTTTTCATAAAAATCCCCCTTTAATGCTGCAGCAGGTTGTACATAATGGCGATGGCTCCGCCAATGATCCCTGTGCATACTGCTGTAATGATGGCACCTGTGATGGTGCGTTTAATCCACGTTGTATTTTCATCAATTTTGTTTAATTTTTCGTTCAGCGTCATGATTTGCTGATCTTGCCGGTCAGACACTCGTTCTAATACGGAAACCCTCTGCTCCAGCGCTTTGTGCTCACCTTTCATGTCTGCTAAATCCTGCTGAACCACATTTACATCTATCTCTTGCTGCATCACTCACTCCTCCTTTACATGCGGATCACCTCCCTTCCGAGGGCCGAAATGGTTATGAAACCACGGTTCCTTTTATCGAAAGAGTCCCGCCGGTGATACTGGCGATCTCCATGATGATCTCCTTAAACCCTTTAATATTAAAGGCCCACGCCTCAGCTTTACTTAACGTACTCGAGGCTGAGGACGCATCATCAGATTTCACGCCTCTGATCGGAAGTTTCTGTCCTGACACTGATTTCCCCCAAAATTTCACCTCACTCGTTTCCGCTGTGCCGTATACTTCAACGAGTAAATGCGCGGCACCGTCCACTGGTAAAGCGGCACCCTCGCCGGCGGACTCGGCATTTTCATGAAAGACAAAGTCAAACGTTTGGCTGGCTTTTACTTTTAGCCGTCCATCGCCTGTTTGAATCTCCGAAAAGTCTATCTGCAAAGGGGCTTTTTCATGTACACGCACGTCCATTTCTCCCGCGCCGACTGATTGGTATAATACAAACTCTGATTGCTGAAGGTTCCCGTTCACATAACGAAAGCGGTAATAGCGTTTAGAAAGGTACACCCAGTCTGTCGCTGTCAGGACACCCGCTGCGACATTAACTGTTGCTGTCGTTGTCCAAGCATTGTTATTGTCGCTTTCTTCTATAAAGAGCGTGCCTTCACGATCTGCATACGCCCATCCCTTCACTTTCGAAATCAGAACTGCACCCAGCCTGTCTTGCCCGAGCTGACTGTATGCCTCAGTCGCCTTTAAGGCAGCGTTTGTTAAAATCTCCCCGACACCTGACAAGTTCGAAACAGGTGTCACAAAATCATTTTTTTCTCCTCTATAGGGCTTTACAGCTCCGGCTTTTCCAGTCTTATCGAGAGGAAATTCATATTGATACTTCACCATCTTCATCCTCCTTTTGATCTAAAAACAGGCAAAATAAAAAAGCCTTACATGGCTTTACCGGTAATTTCTTTATACTGGTCAGATGTAATCAGCTTTTTGTTCACACCCTCTGCCAAATCTTCAATTGAACAGTCTTGATATGCTAAAGCCTGTTTCACCATATCCGTTGTCGCCCACTCATAATGGAGGGCAAGCACCCAATAATTCATTCAGCATGTTCTCCTTTCAAAGAAAGTAATGAGAGCTTTATATCTGCCAGTTCGCTCCCCAAAGTTTTGTTCAGCTCTTCTAGCTGCTTACGAGCCAGCTTTTCTTGTGACAACTCCTGAGCGAGAAGCTCCACCTGACCAGGCGGCTCATACGGTGGGTTTTTTTGTAGCTCTTCCCACCAGGATTCAAGTTCTTTTTGAGTTGGGATTGGGGCGCGCAGGTTCCATTTTTCAATATATGAACCATTGCCGTCATTCCTTAGTTCAAAATCCTTTCTTGGCACAGCGTCAGGGTATTTGTACATAATTGCGTCGTATAATATCATTTTAAGTACCTCCTATAATGTAGGGAAATTCTGACCTCCTAATTCTGCTATATCAAAGTAGTTATACCAGCCTGAACTATCAGTTATATAGCGCTGAACATCTCCGTCATAACCTACATATAAGTATATTTCAATATAGTCACCTGCATTAGCTGGAACTGTTGCAGCTCCATAAATTCCTATGTTAAATTGTTTACTATCTGATGGATCATCTGGACTATTTCTATAATGACCTATATTTTTATAAATTTTTCCGTTCAAATATATTTCCATCTCATAGTTTGCATATCTCTGAACACTTTCAATATAGAGCCCTGCATTCACCAAAAACATTCCGTTATTCGGGCAAATGAATCTGCTATTTTTAGTGTCAAATGCCTTATGGCTGTCTTTTATCGTTCTGTTAAAGATGATTTTTTGATGTTCCCCTTTGTTCAATAGCTGTTTTCCGGTAGTTCCAACATTTGCATGAGCAAATCCTGAAATTTTTTGCCACTCTGTCCATCCAGACTGAGGATACCATTGACGAACCCAAATACCAGTTCCAGCATAAGAGTAAGAAACATTACCATTATTGTAAAAATATTGAGTGAAACGATAATTATTATATTTTTCATTTTTTACAAAACCCATCTTACCTGGATAACCTGTTGTGTTTTCTTGACCAACATCCATCAAAGTAACCCCTGATGGGTAGACATCCCCCGCTGTTCTTGCGTCTTGAATTGCATTAGAACCTGTAAGAATAGTTAATTTTTGATTTGAATAGTTTGTATCTACGTAGTTTTTTGCATCAGCTAAGGATTTATCAGCCTTTGTTTGAGCATCGCTTTCAGTCTCAATTTTATTCCACCCTTGCCAACCTAAATTACCATCAACATAATTTGTAAACATATTATTCCTATAATCAATAGCTACTACGTATCCGAAAGTTCCATTGCCATTACTATCAGTTGCTGTAAAATGAAAAAATCCTCTAGTTGATATTGTAGAGGGCGCATTAGTTGGCTTGCCAGTAGAATAGAAAGTCCCAAATCTCTCACCAGATTTTACAATTTTACTAAGAAAATCATCAGTATCGCCTATTGAAATATAAACTCCACCTGCATCGTTTGTAATTTTAGACAACTGACCAGCATTCCACTTATTTCGTTCCCCTACAGTAATATGCGCGGTAGAGTCTTTCGCATGATTAGATACTTTCGCCTCTGCCCCAGCTGTTGTCTCTAATTCAACCCAATCTGACCAGTTTCCTCCTGATATCGTTTTTCGATACGTTTTATTAGCATTATCAAAAGCGATAATTTGCCCGTAATTCCCAGTCGCATTAATTGTCCATAAACCCCTGACTGAAGTGCCTGGACCATTCACCGTATTTGGCGCAGAGGCAAAATGAACCATTCCAGTGTTCTGCGGAACAATTTTATGAAAATCATCTGTTTCGCTTAAGTATAGTTTTCCTTGGCCGTTGTCTGCTGTGACTTTAAAAAGCTGGCTGTTATTCCACTTGTCTTTATCTGCTAGTGTGACGTGTATGTCCGACTTCCCCTCATGAACATTAACTTTCTTTAGTGCTCCTTCAGTATTCTCCAATTCAATCCAATCCGACCACTTATTATTAGCTAACGATTTACGAAACGTTTTATTATCATTAGTCATTACTATTACGTGCCCATATGTTTTCCCAATACTACACGTCCAGAATCCTCGACCTCCACTAGGTGGAGCATTTGCTGCTGTTTTATCATATGAGAAATACGTCAATGTCGGGTAATTTTGAAGCTCTGTGTGGAAATCAGTTGTTAAGTTAAACATCGGCTGCCCATTGTCAGCGGATATTTTGGACAATTGCGCTCCATTCCAAGTCACTCTTTCGTCCTCTGTAATATGCCTCACCTGATCTTGCTCATGCTGGTCAAAATCCTCTTTCGCCGCCTGCTTCACGTTATCCAAATTCCCCAGCCCGACTTGTGCCTTAGTTGTGTTATGGGGATTGTTCATGTCGTTTTTGTGGGCGGCCAGGTCTGTGTGGGCGTCTTTTATTCCTTTTTCCCAGCGGTTGACGTCATCTTCGTTGATTGGGTCATCCGGAAGCCAGTCTGTTTTTTCTTCGTATGCCATGTTTACACCACCTCAAAAGTAAATCTGAAATCGAGTGTTCTGTTTTCGCTGACGTCCAGGTCTGTTTTTCTTTCTGTAATGATGTTGCCCAGTTCGTCAAAAATTTGTACCGTTTCGATATGCTTGATGTCTTCCTCACGTTTTGTCAGAACGGTGACTGTCGCTCCGTCAATGGAGAGCTCTACTATTTCTGTTTTTTGTCCGTTAAGCAGCACGTGATCAATTCTGCTTTTTAGATCAGCAGCTGTACGTTCTCTGTATATGGTTGAAATCAAGTTAAAACCACCTCATTGTTGTTAAGGGTGACAGAATAACCGACTTTCAGCTCACTGGCTGTTCGGTATCTGCGGTGATTCAGGATGACTGTATCTTTGATTTGAATCGCCTCATTTAATCCGCCTCTGAGCGTATACGCCAAATGAGCGGGCTTCATGTTTTCGATGGCTTCGATCAGTTCATTCATGTGCTGAAGGTCATCAACATTGATATCTACGGTAAATCGGTATTCGCCGGGCAGCAGGCGGACCTGTGCAGACGGGTTTTTCAAGAAACGATTCACGGCCTGTTCAATGGCCCTGTAGGTGACTGGCGGGATGTTCGACATTTTTGAAATGAGCCGCAATCGTCTGATTTCATCAGTGTCACCTGATTCCCGCGGCACGTTTAAAATCTTTTCCCAGCGGCTGAGCCCCCATGTCGCTGTCGGTACAAATAGCTGATCCGTCAGATCAAATATGCTGTTATTCTGTTTATCAAACTCAGGCGCTTCCGCTTTCAGCAGCTCTGCCATTTCTTTAAGGCTGGTGAGAAACGGAGGCAGATACGCTGTCATGTCATCTTGTTTGCTCAATGATCTTCACCTGCCCCAGCTTAGGAATTTCCACGTCGCTCAGCACCAAATTTTCGGAGGTGCCGTTGACTTTAATATTGGAATAATCACTGACTGACGGTGAATTATAGACGATATTGTTAATTTGAGAAAGGCGGATGACGTTGTCTTCGAACGCCATTTTTTTAAAGAGATTTAAAACGCCCTCTTCAATTTCTGACTTCACTTCATCAATTGAGTGATTGATCTCAGGCAGCACTTCGGCAGAAATCTCAACTTCCTTCCAGACGGCGCTTTCTACTGTGACAACGGCTCCGATTGGCGCCTGCCCCTCCCCTTGTCCTGGTTCAGGGTCGATATAGTTTTTCACTTTTTGAATTAAGATATTGGAAGCCGGCTCAAGATTCGCATTCGTGACGACAATTTTGACCGTGCCGTCTCCGTTCCAAAGCGGGAAGATCTTTGCTTTTCCAACACCGTCCACTTCTTCAGCCCACTCTTTATAGTGCATTTTGTTAGCGCTGACAGCCTCGCGCCGAACCCTTGTAAAATACCGTTCTCTTAAGCTGTCATCTCCTTCTTCCTCTCGCCCCGGGATCAGGATTTCTTTGACAATGGCTGTTTCTAATCCGGGAATGGTATCCAGCGACAGTAAATTGCGTCCGGTCAGATTGGCGTTTCCTGCTTCACCAGGTGTTTCACAGATGAGCGTCCCGTCCGCCGTATATTGAAAATAAAGATTATCCACATAGAAGCGGGAGCCCACAGGAATGGTAATCCCAGACGTAAACTCTCCCGCTCTGACCGCCTTTGTCGCGGCTGTCCGTTCAATCCCCGCTTCCGCTGCACGCCGGTCTAAAAATTCGCCTTGCGCGGTATCAGAGAAGACTAGCTCAAGCACTGTATCCAGCCATATATATGACTTCGCAAGCTCGGCTGCCGCCGGAGCTAAGGCATTATAAATGACGCTGCCTTCTCTTGTGTCAATATCTGCGGAGATGCTGTTCAGCATACGCTCCATAATCTCTTCAAAGGTCTGATCTTCAAACATCTTCGCCGATCACCTCCTCAATCTCAAGCGTCCCTTCATCTGTCTCCACCAAAAAGGAAACATGAAACGCATCGCCTTGTTTTTCTATCTCAAAATCGGTTACAGCAGATATCCGGTCGTCATAAACCAGTGCCTCTTCTATCAGCCTCGGAATCTCCATTTTTTTATAGGCATCAGTCGTTTCATGATCTGTAAGCACGTCCTGAAGCTCATTTCCGACATTATGGCTGTATACGGAGTACGCATATCGTTCTGTTTGTAAGGCGATATATACGAACTGTCTGATCGCTTCAAGTCCGGTAATCAGTTCATTTGTAATTCTTCCGTTTTCAAAATCTATTTTGTATGTTGTAGAGGTTTCAATGACTTCGCTGTCATCTTCGATATCCTCAAACTCCACTTCTGGTGTCAGGGCCATGATGCCCACTCCTTTTTACAAGCTAAATAAAAACCCCTTCATGCGAAGCGGTTTGTCTATACTTTATCTAAAATAAAAAACGATTGCCCGCCAGTCAGAGCCGCGGTCATGACGCGATCCCCCGGCTCGAGTGCATCTTCTCCTCCGGACTGCATTCGTTTTGGGATGATGATGGCGTCAGCCGGTATGATCAGTTTGCTGTTTTCTTTTAATTTGATTTCAACTGGAGAAACCGAAACCACCTCAGCCGGCAGCAGCTCCACCGGAGACTCAGCGTCAACTGCACCAACGGCCAAATGTTTAATAGCCTCACTCAATCTCATCAGGAAACTCCTTCCGGCATCGTATTCTTTTCGACAACATCAATGGTCATCGTATGTTTCGTTCCTTTAAACTCGTGCCGGTCCGTATCTACCCAGTAGGTTTTCTTGATCCCGGCCTCCGGAATGGAAATATAGACAGGCAAGCCGCTTTGCACTTCCGGGATGCCGACTGCCTGAATATTTTTCAGTTCTTTTTTCACGCCCTTTTTTTCAGCAAGGCGCACATCTGCCCGCTGCTGAAGCTGTGCCTGGTTGATGTCATCTGTGACCGTTTCTGTATATTGAAGCACACCGTATTTGTTTAAGCCTGAACTGTCCTTGGCAGACGTTTTATACGTCTTATTGTCCTTCTGCCGGCGGAGCACCACCCGTGTGGCAGTGTCGTTTATAGAAGTGCTGTATTGGTAGCCCGTAATATTGACGCCCGTTTCCAGCACCCATACCTCTGACGGATCTGGCCAAGCGCGCAGACCGAGCTTTCCTTTTTCCGAATACAGCTGATAATGTCGGCCTGTCTGGCTTTTCGTCTGTTTCAACGCCTTTAGTATGATGTCATACAAGGTCGTATCATTTTTAATGACTAGGCTTTTAATCGTATGGCGTGTATTCGCAATCAAGGTCGTCGGTATTTGAAAATCGTTGGCGATCCTTTTGATCATCTGATCAGCACGCTGATTGGAAAACACGTACACATCCTGATTTTTGACCAGGTACTGAAGCATATCGTATGCGCTGAAAGCAAGCGTATGCTCGTCCGGGGTTCTTGCAAAAACAATGCCCCGAAAAAGCTCTTTTCCCTTCCACTTAAATAAGACCGTATCTCCTTCTGTGACGCTGTAATACGTCTGATCGCCCTGTTTGATGACGATGGTCGCTTCAATGGAGCGCGGCGCCTGATAACGGTGGCCTTCCAGCGATACGCTTTCTGCAACCAGCTCAAGCCACTCTGTGTCTTTAATGACGAACAGTTCAATCATCATACATCACCTGTTTCATTGCGGTATCTTTAATTTTTGGCCGGGAAAAATCCAGTGGCCCGGCTGCCTGATATTCCGTTTGCTTCGTTTGATCATTGCTGTTTTATTGGCGTTCCAAATTTTGCGCCATTGCGTGCTGTTCCCGTAAAACCTGCCGGCAATGTCCCACAGCGTGTCTCCCTTTTTCACTGTGTAAGTTTTTGGAGAAGCCTTCGACGGGCGTTTTGCCTTTGTTTTTTTCTTCTGCTTGATTTTTCGGGGGGAAGCGGTTTTGTATTCTTTTAATTGAATATCAAACGAACGATCGCCGATATCCTGCTGGCCTTCGCTATAGGAAAAACCTTCAATGCTGCAAGTCAGATTCACTTTAGTTCCCGTAATCAAAAACTGGACCGGTTTTTTAGCCTTCATCCATTTTTCAATTTTTGTTATCGCATTTTCTGGCGACGGGAAGTTTTGATATTCAGCTATCGGGCTGTATTTCTTCGGAAAAAACGAAGAGAACGAAATTTCTTTCGCTCCCTGTTCGTCAATAAATGTAAGGTCACCAAACTTGGCTACTTTAACCGTCTCATTCTGAACCGTATTTGAAATGTTCAGTTGGTCGGGAAGTACGGGGAGCCGCAGCTTGTCCTTCCCTTGTGAAATCCAAAATTCATATACGGATTTAGTCAAATGCAACGACTCCCTTCGTTCCAATATTGATATCCTTTTGCAGCTCGTTTATAAGCGCCTGCTTGATTTTCGCTGCAAGGCTTTCGGCATCTTGTCCATTATGGAAATGCTGGTCACCATTAAATTGAATATAAATCTCTTTTGATCCGGAAACCGCTGCCGTTGGCCGGCTAGCTGAAGTAACAGCGGAAACTTGGCCTGATGAAAGCTCAGACTGCTGAGTTTGTGATGGATCTGTCACTTCCATTCCTAAGGCTTGGGCTGCTCTCTGAAGGAGGTAGCGGCCGCGTATGCCCCGCTCCTCCGGAATGATCCATTCCCGCTTGTTTCCTTCACCGACACGGGCAATTTGTTCTTTTGTAATCAGCCCGCCGTTGGCATAACCGACATAGGGACCGCCACGTTTCAGGTTTTTAATGCCAGGTACATTATCAATTGAGCCGTATCTGCTTTTGATATAGCCGATAGCGGCAGCAGCGTTGTGAATCGGATTTCTAATGTTACCCATGCCCGGTGCTTTATGAGCATTAAATGTGGTCGGAACTGTCTGCATGAGTCCTTGTGATGGATTCCCCGCCCTCGCGTTGCTATCCCACAGGTTAATAGAGTTCGGGTTGCCCCCTGATTCATACTGTGCAATCGTCATTAATCCCGAGAGCCAGCTCAATGGTGTCTTTGTGGCCATCATTGCTGCCATAAGCCACTGTTTCACATTTCCCCCTACTGCACCCATTCCGGAATAAGCAGCTGCCAGTGAACCGGCTTGCTTTTCAGCGTATTTTTTCACATCGACAGAATCCAACCCTTTTACTACACCGACAGATGCAAAGCGACCGAGACTCATCATAACTCGAGAAGGCGAATGGATATCTAATTCTTCACGGAAAGCCTTCTCCACTTTTTTCGCGAGTTCCTTGGCGGCTTCATGGACTTCACTTGCCTTTGAAGTCATACCTGAAACAAAATTCCCGATCATACCGGTTCCCCAGCCGTTTGATGATTCTTTAGATCGCAAAAACGGCTTATTTACATGAGTATTCACGTATTGATCAGTACCGGTCTGGGAACTATTTTGTCCGGAAGCAAATCCTTTGATTGTACCGCTTCCCCATGAAGAGGATTTATTCACAGTGTTCTGGAATGGTGTTTTGACTTTCGTCTGCAGGAATCCATCTGTTCCGGTTGCCGTACTGTTCTGACCGTTGGTATAGCCATTGACCACTTGTTTTCCGTAATTTGGAGAGTAGGAGATCAAATTTTTCATAGGCTGGCCAACATTTTTCTGTTTCCAAGCGTCCATCGAAACGACTTTATCCTCAATACCCTGATCAAAGCCCTGCGTGAACTGTTGGCCGAAAGAAGAAGCCTGTTCATTAAGACTCGAAGTATCAACGGTAGGAGATACTGTAGCGGTGACTGATGCTGCGCCGCCTAATGGAGAAACTGCTGATTCTCCGCCTGCAGATGAAGCAGAAGCCATGTCGTCAACAACGTTCATCCCCAGTTTTGAAGCAGCCTGAGAAAGAAGCATTTTTCCGCGGCCCTTGTTGTTATCAACAGGGATCACAAACTCTTTACCCGCTTCACCAATCCATGAAATGGTTGGTTTCGTAATATAGCCGCCCGTCGCCTTCTTTTCAAGAACGCTTTTTTGTTTAGGAAAAATACTTGTTGGTCCTGATGACTGAGACTGGACAAGACCAGCAATTCCTCCGCCACCGCTAGAATTTTTACCAGATGAAGACTTACCGGATTCCTTTGTTGTTAATCCAGTAGCTTCCTCACCTCTACCGATAAGGTTATTTATGAACCGTCCTCCAGCGCCGGCCAATTCTTGGAGTTTAATGACCCATGCAAAAGTATCTTGGAATTTCTCCTTAATTCCGTCAGCTATACCACCTAACGGATCACCCACATTTTCTTGGAACCAAGTCTCAATATCTTTCCAAGCGTCTTTAACTGCTGTTATAGCTGACTCGAATTTTTCTGAAATGGATTTTTTGGCATCCTCTACTTTTGTAATAATTGGATTCCACACATTTTCACTGAACCAAGCTGAAACAGCACTCCATTTGTCAGATATCCACGTCCATGCTTCGTTAAGCTTTGTCCAGATCCAGCTTGCTGCATTAGTGACAGCATCACTTACCGGCGTCCAAACATTATCCATGAACCAAGTTGAGACTGTAGACCATAAATCTGAAATAAAAGTCCATGCTTCGTTGATCTTCGTCCAAATCCAATTTGCTACGTTACTAACTGCTGTACTGATTGGATTCCAGACGTTGTCATAAAACCAAGTTGCCACTTGAAGCCATTTTAGTTGGATCCAGATTCTCGCATAATCAATATGTGCTTGTATCCAGCCAGCCACAGTTGCCACTGCGTTACTAATTGGATTCCAAACATTATCCATAAACCAAGTTGAAACAGTGGACCATGTGTCTGAGATCCATGTCCAAGCGTCATTTATTTTTGTCCAAATCCAATCAGCTGCATCAGTGACACCGTCAACTAATGGATTCCAGACATTATCCATAAACCAAGTTGAAACAATACTCCAGAGAGCTTGGATACCATCCCAGGCAAATAAAAAAGCACCTACTACTAAATTTATGATCGGTACTGCCGTGTTATAAATAGGTGTCCACACGTTGTCCACAAACCAGGATGACACGTCATTCCAGGTATCAGTCAGCCATTTCTTAGCATCCTCGAATTTTTCGGTGATCTTATCAATCTTATCTCCTGCCCAATCACTAACAGGAGTCCAGACATTATCCGTGAACCAATCCGAGAAATCAGACCAAGTATCGCTGATCCAATCGACAGCATTTTTTGCACCGTCAACAATTCCATCCCAAGCTTTAGAAGCGCCGCCATCATCAAACCATTTGCCAATGGATGATCCTAAATCAGAACCCCCTATACCGCCTGCTATACTCCCGACAACTCCGCCAACAGCAGTGCCAACAACAGGGACAACAGAACCAATGGCTGCTCCCGCGGCTCCACCTGCAGCAGCTCCGCCAAGATTCCCGGCGAAAGAACCAACTTTCTCACCTGCATTTTCTTTGTTCATACCTAGCAAATCGGTTGCCGCTAATGCAGTTCCCAAAAGAGGTATACCTTTCGCAAATTTCCCCAAACCTTTTAAAGGCGTTAAAACTTTCCCCCATTTTGATGAGTCGGTGGCAGCGGACCTCATGCTTCCGAGCCAGTTTCTGAACTTAGAACCAGAATTTCTTCCGCTTGTGGCATTTTCTCCTGATGTACCGCTCTGACGTCTTCGTAATACCTCGCCTGGAACTCTCAGTGTTCGTCCTGAAGTCCTTGCACTTGTCGGACTTTTTCTTTTTTTATATCTTTTGTTGACTTTGCTTCCAGAGCTATTACCTCCGCACCCACAGCAGCAGCAACAGCATCTCTGCCCGGTGTTGCGTTTATCAACTTTCTCATTACTCTGCGTATTCCCAGGCGCATGATTTGGGGTATTTTCTTCATTATCATTTTTTTTAAACCAAGGAATTTTTTCAAATAACGAGTCAAGAATCTTTTCTATCACTTTATCTTTAAAAGCTGTTCCGAAGTCTTCTAATGTTTGCATAAACCAATTCTTTTTTTCTTCCGGTTTCTTCTCGTTGATCTTATCAGCAGCTAATTTTTCTTTAGCGATAATATTAACTGTATATGTTTTTTCAAAATCTCTTAAAAGGGCTGTAATTCGATTAACGGTTTTTGTTATTTCATCAATCACTTTTAATTTAACTGTATATGTTTTTTCAAAATCTCCTAAAAGGGCTGTAATTCGATTAACGGTTTTTGTTATTTCATCAATCACTTTTAATTTAACTGAATACCCATTTTTAAGGTTCTTTTGCAAATATCCCAATATTCGTTTTGTAGCTGGGGTGATTTGATCATTGACGAAAAGACCGACTGAAAACTGATTTCCGCTCAACATTTTTCTTATTTTTTTATAAGCATCTGTTACATGTTCAATTAGACTTACAGTAATGTTTCTTTCTTTTGGGAGCCGTTTCAGCTTATGCTCAATAACATTAAGTCCGGCAGTAGCCTGATCATCAAGAACCACTTTAACTTCAAGTGATTTTGCGAATTTCAAAACAATATAGTCATTGATCTTTCTCAATCTGTAAAAGGCTTGATCCTCTGCCTTAATACTGATTTTGATTTGTCGATTAATGGTTTTCACCTTTTTTTCGACCATTTGAAACCCTTTATGAATTCGTTTTAACTTTTTAGAAACTTTATCTTCCAGGTCAAAACGAGCTGTCAATTTAGCGATATTATGTACCTCCTTTCCTCGATTCTTTTTCCATTAATTCAAGCTTATATCCAATCAGTCCATACAAAAGCGCCTTAAAGTTTCTGGGCGCTTCATACAGTTTTAATAAATCTGATGGAGAATAATGAAGCTCGTGCATCGCATAGTAGAGGTACACGGCTTCTTTATGCCCATCCTTGATTAGTTTTTTACTTCTTCTTCCAGATCCTCTAATTCATCTTCGAAACCATTAATCTCAATCGCTTTGTTTAACCAGTTCGCGTATTCGCCTCCAACTGAGAGGACGCGTTTCGCAACTTCTACCGGGTCGGCCGTTTTGTAAGCTTCTCGAAGCTCTTTTGAACGGAAGTCCGGATAAACGGTTGATTCAACTGCGATTCGGGCATAAAAGCGCTGGCTGTCTAAATCCTTTACACGGCCTCTGCCTTTGACATTTTTATACGTTGTTGTTTCTTTCTCTAATTCATCAATGCGCTCCGTCGTAATCGCTTTAAAAATAAATGGTACGACATTCCCTTTTTTATCAACAAAACGCTTTGAGATTGGAACTTTGATTTCCTCAGCTTCAATTGTTTTTCCCGGCATAAAAAAGGAAAGATCATATACGTTTTCGTTCTTCTCGCTCATGTAAAAAACTCCCTTATCTTTTAATTAATTTCATCATGTAACAAAACAGACCTTTCTGAGAAAGGTCTGCGTATGGCTCGTTCAGCTTTGATTAAAACGTGTCAGAAAGCTTTTCAGGCACGTCGAAGTCTTCGAAGGTAAATGGAACTTCTTCCTCTAGCGCTTCTGAATCGACATCAAGGCTTGCGATTTTGGCAGAGTCAAAGTTGACGTCGTACAGCGTGACTCGCTCTGTGCCTCGTCCGGAGGACTTATCATCCAGCACAGCTTGCAGCGTAAAGTAAGGATCACTGCCTTTTTTGACATAGTCCATCATCAGAATCACGAATTTTGATGTGACTTTATAAAACGTTGCTGTTCCAGTTCCGTTTGCCCCTGTTGTTTTATGGCCTGTCATGCGGCGGCCCATAATGTTTACTTCAGACTTGTTTTTCTCCACATTTGCTTCAAATGTTTTGATATGCGCCATTTCTTCGCCATCGAGAAATAAGCGGCCTTCTTTTCCTGAGATTGTGTTCTGTGCTTTTAATGCCATATTAGTTTACCTCCACATTAAAGTAGAATTTTTCTGCTGCGTCGACAGGCTGTACAGCCAGGTCAATCAAGAAGCCGTCACGGTCTTCATTCATTGAAATTGTGATATCTTCATCAGAATCAAAGCCAGTGATGCCGCCAGCATCCTGAAGAGTTGTCATGTATTGCGTGATCATCGTTTTCACATATTGAAGTCCGTCTTCAGACGCCGGAATATCGCTTCCGCTGCCTTTTCTTGATTTAATTAAGGCTTTCAGTTCGCGTGTTAAATCATTATTCACAGCGTCCAGGACACGGACGATTTTGTTTTTCGCAAATTTTTTGTTTTTCTCAGCTGTGAACGTAACGAGTGAGTTAATGTCCTTTTCTACGCTGACAGATTTATCGCGGGCGTCGAATGTGAATAAAAATTCGCCTTTGCCCAGGCGTTCAACAATCGTATCGTGGTCAAGGCGGTGTAACACATCAACGGCGCCTTCGTACTCTACAAATGTAAGTGATTGGTTAAAGGTTGCTCCTGCACTCGCTCCAGCTACCCAAGCCGTTGCTTTGTCCGGCGTAACTTCCGTGCCATCTTCCAGCAGCACACCTTCTGTTACGTTGATGATGCCTTCATAGTCACCTGCATAATTGGCTGTGACCCCTTGCACTTTTTGTCCTTGGCCGTCGCGAAGACGCTTAATGAAAGCAGCAAATGTCGCCTTCAGCTGATCACCTTCCGCAACCGGCAGCACAATCACATCAAAGTTCTCCGTTTCAGCCGCGGCTAAGAAATCTGTATAGTCGGAGTTGACAGGAGCTTTATCCGTACCGCCGGATAAACGGATTCCTGCAGATGCATTCAATGTCTCAGCTGAAGTGTCTCCTTCTGATCCAGTGAGCGGAATCGTCGAAGAAAGATCGCCTGTTCCAGTAAAGGTGACATAGCCGTTAGCTGTTAATTCTTCAGCCTTTTTGACGGTTTGTTTATCAACCTCTGATTCATCCATATACGTTGTTACATCAAAAGAAGCAGCATCCAGCACATTTGGATTAATGCGGATGATAATGTCATTTCCTTTTGTTCCGCCATATACCGCAGTGGCTTTGACGCCTTCAGCAATATCAGCAGACGCTCGGACACCTTCGGTTAGACGGTACATCAATACTGTTTTCGCATTTTTCTTTGCTTCACGCAAAAGCAATAAAGATGGATCATCAATGCTGAGGCCCACTTTTTTGTTGAGATCCTCAACGCTGGAAATGGAGACGAACGTTTTCGCTTCGCCCCAGCTTGATGCAACCGGAAGTGCGACTGTCCCCCGTTCACCGAGTGACACCCGCTCCTGCGCTGTCGTTTTAAAGTTAAAATAAATGCCTGCACGTTCTTTTTCTTTGCCTGTTGTAAATGTTCCGCCATTCATGATGACATGACCTCCTTGGTTAGAAATGTTTGAATCAATTGACTGGCTTCTGATTTCGTCATACGTGTTTGATCCACGCCAAATAAAGCCCCCTGAAGGATATCCGGCTTAACGCCAAACAGCTCCTTCGCGTGCTTAATCAAATCCGCTGTATCAAAAAGAGCTTCCCGGCTCTCCGTATGTACAGCCTTCTTCTGTTGTTTGTTCTTTGCCACCGCTTATTTCACCCCGCTGTTCATGTCGATATCCTGTAAGACAGGCTGTTCTGTTTTGTGATAATAATATCGGCTGCTCCACCTGATCACCATGACCGCCTCGCCCCTGTCTCCTACCCTTGTCTCAATTCGGGTGACGCGAACCATATCCCCCGTCTTCTCACCGGATTCACTGAGCAGCGGAACCATATTTCTCGCTTCTCTGATGGCATCCGCGAGCCTGTCCGCTTCATCCAGCGCCTGAACGGAGTCATGATGAAACAGCTTCACATTGAGACTGTAGGTTTTTTTAAATGTGGAGACCGTATCTGTTTCCTCGAAAACAGATGGCGATGGGACGTATAACGACGGCACCTGAAATTGATCAGGCAGCTCACGTTCATAAATGGGAACAGACCACCGGCTGTACAAAAACGCCATGATCGATCCTGTTTCGCTGTTCATCCTGCTCCTCCTTTACAGCTTCTTCAGCCACTGGCGCAATTTGCTTTCCAGCGATTTTTCAAACAGCTGTTCATATAAAAGCAGCGCATGATCCCAGTAGCTCGTGCCCGGGATCCATTTTCTCTTGAGCGCCATTCCAGTTGAAGCCGCGGGATCATAAATAAACCGCGAGCCTTGGAAATGCCCCGGCACCCATCTCACATCTTGTTTTGACGTCCAATGGCCGTCATTAAGAAATGAGGCGTAATCAAGCTGTGTACCCACCTCAAGCGATAGCCCGCCGCTTTGCACAATCCAGAGATTGTCTTCGGCGCCTTTCTCGAACGAGCTGAGCAGTTTTTCTGTATCAATCGTTTGTGTGCTGATGAGTTCAGATTGGACGATCTCCAGAAAATCTTGCCCGCACTCCTCAAGCCACCGGGATGCCTGACGTGAAAAGCCGCCTGATGCCGCTTTTTTTAATGACGTGTTTAGCTGTTTCAGTCCCGCTATTTTCATAGGCTTTCATCCCTGACCGCGATGACTTCCCAATGATGATGCCTGATCTTTTTCGGCAGCTTTAGTATATATTTATGATTCTCCCAAATGATTTTATCGTTCACGCGGATGTCCGCTGACAACGGAAAATGGACGAGAAAGCTGTGATATACAGTTTGATCCGGCTCCTCCTGGATCAGCTGCTGCGTTTTTTCAGAAAAATAGCAAGGGACATCTTGTTCATCGGGTGTGTCCGGATATGAAATCACCGGCTGCAGCTTGTCTGCCGGAATCCCAAATCGGCCTGCAGACGGCGCTTGCGCCGCTTCATGATAAATGTCGCAGCGGTGAATGAGCATCTGCTGATAACTCATAAAGACCTCACCTTCAGTCTGGAGGATTCAGGGACGTAGCCCGGTATGATAAACTCTTCGAGCAAATGATACACCTCTGGCCGCTGAATGCCGCCTTCTCCGGAAATCGTGTACGAATAATCCCCCATTTTTTCAGACTGATAGCTTGATGATGCTGATTCATCGCTATTTACAAGCGCAAAATACTGGGCAAGCTTCAGCAAAGCCAATTTCGCCTTGTTGGGCAGCGGGTCATAAACGCTGTCTTCAAAGCAGTGGCCCGTGATGAGAGCCGCTTCCGCTTCCGCCTCAATGATATCCTGCGCTAGCAATTCTTCCGGCCTGTTTTTCACCCGAGCATAGACCGAATAGGAGGCTACGTCAGATGGTTCAATGAGCATGAGCTGACCACCTCGTTTCTATTATTCTTTTACGTTAATTAATTTCGCACAGGCATCCTCTTCTTCGAACTTGCTGTCCAGCTTGGCCGTTAAGACAATAATGAATTTACGGGAGCGGATGTCTTTGTCGACTTCAATTCGGATATTGCGGGAGAAGCCGAGAATGATATTTTTCGGATGTGTGAGAATGATATCAGAAGCGTCATATTGCGCATCTCCCTCACCGACTGTGTACGGCTGAATATTGGATACCCCTTTAACCGGTACGCCGAATGCTGTTGATAAACCACCCTGAACAGCCAGGTCCCCAAGGTTGGTCTGGCGGTCTGCCACACGGTCCTTCCATTCAACTTCTAAGCCGTGAGACGTATAGAATCTGAATTCTTGAGGAATACGCAAATATTTCGGCGGAACAGCCTTTAAGCCTTTCTTGAATGTCGCTCTGGACAGTTCTTCACCGTTCATGTCAACGATGTGGGACACCGCTTGTTTGCGGATGCCGTCCAGCTGTGCCAGATACGGATCAGCTGATGCTGTATCGCCGTTTACAATCAGCTCTTCAATATCAACGGCTGCGCGCTCTGCTAAAATTTGCATGATCGTCTGCTGTAGGCCGTCTTTTTCAATATTGTTTTCGAGTGTGTCATACGTAATGTTGATTTCCGCAATGACTTCTTTCGTGTTCAGCTGGACAGTGCTTGTCGTTGGAACTGTCAGCTCGTCGTTTGATAGTGCTTTTCCTTCTTGAGCAGCCCGCAGAATACGCTGGCCGAACCCGATTTTCTCAAATTTTTGCGAGTCATTTTCCATTTGAATCACGCGGGATTCACTAAACATGGTCGGCGTGTTTTGCACCATGCGGATAAAAGCCGATGCTTGCGCAGGATTCATAAGCCCTCCGCTTTTTAAAGCAGAAAGCGACATTTCCGCTTTCCGAATGATCTCTTGATTTCTCAATTGATTTCCTCCTCTTTGACTGGTTTACAGCAGTCCGCTCCAGATTGATTTTTTAACTTGCTCTGTATTGCCGCCCGCATCGTCCGCTGTCTGCTTAGACGCGCCTCGCGCTTTTTCCAAAGCCTCGATTCGTTCAATCAGCGGGGCGAGCAGGTCCTCAACGAGCTTTTTCAGACGCTCGTCATCACCCGTCTGCTCCGGCTTTTCCTCCGTGTCTGTGTTTTTTTCAATCCGCTCAAGCCGTTTGAGCAGAGGGTAAAGCGCATGCTCGAATGATTCTTTCATGTCTTCTTTTCTCATTTCTTCAGTCTCCTTCCCTGTTTTGTCAGCCAGCATCTGCTTGAACACACTGAAAAATCCCGCCTTTTCAACCGGTTCTTCCTCATACACATCAGCAGTGCCCGCCATGCTGTAGCCGGTGATGATTCCAGCCTTGATCTGTTCCCACACCTCGTCAGACGCTCTCGTCACGAGCACCCACGAACCCTTTGCAATCTGCTTTGACCCGATCATAAAATCATCGGGCGCCACATATGACTCGACCACGACACCGGTTCCGCCCTCAAAGCTGTGATTGATATCAATCTCCCGTGCCTCCGCGAGAAAGCCGTGCGCCGCTTTTTCAATTTCCTCAGCGGTCATAAAATCGCCGTGGGCATCAGGAACATCAGGCTCATACACGATTCCGTACACGAGCTTTTGTTCATCCTGCTCACTTTTTGTAAACAGCCGAACCTTTTTTTCAAATGACGGAGGTCCGGCTGACTTCGTAAAGAAAAATTCTGTCTGGTTAGCCGCCTTGTCCACATAGCTGACAAAGCTGATTTTGGCATTTCTTAATTCCCGCGCCACCTGCTTGATTCACCTCCCTTCAGGACGTTTTGATGTCTTCGATGCTTTCTTTCAGCTCCTGCATGAGCGCAGTCAGGTTTGTCTTTTCCGCATCCTGTCCTGCAGGCCGTTTATAAATTTCCTCAGGCCACTCCTCCAGCGTTTTTCCAAGCACCCGTCCGGCAAGGTCGCGTAAATCATTCGGCGAGACCGCTCCGGCTGTAATAAAAGGACCGAGCACTTTCGCAATCTCAAGCGGATCACGAAAGTCCGGTCCTTTTAATGTCAGCCTGACATCATGAATATTCAGCTCCGGCAAAAGCAGCGTGTTCAGTTTATTCACGAGCGTTTTTCGCTCCGGCTGAAAGACCTGCTCCTCCGTAATTTTTCTAGCCGTATCAGCTGTCGCCCGGTTGTATTCCTGAGCCTCGCCTGTATACAGCGGCGGGAGGCGGAACGCCGAGCGCAGCTTATTTCTGCTTTTTTCATCATATTCAAGAAACAAGGCGTCATTTTGCAGAATTTCCGCCAAGGATTTAATTTCCACGGACACTGGCGTAATATCCTCGCCTCCATGGAGATCCTTCTCTTTTGCGATTCCTTCCGCTTCAATCAGAAGAAATTTATGTGCGTTTTCCACGCCTTCAAGATCATTCATATACTCTTGCAGCTCTCGGTAAGAAGTTTCCGACAGCAACCCGTTTTCCACTGTGATTGCAGCGGGTACGTGACGGCCCTGCTTAAAATACATAAAATTGAGCTCTTCCGCTTTTCGGGCTCCGTATAAGTTGACGATATTGCCGACCCAGCGGGGCACGCCGTACACGCCGCTTCCGATTTTGAGGTGAATGGCTTCATTCGCTTGATGCTTTTCTGCTAATGTGTTTACATATTCACCCGTGCGCATGTCCATTTTTCGCGGATCGCCGTATTCCTTGAAAAATACTTTCTTTCCATTGATCATCTGCACATATTTTCGGAAGCGTTTTTGCCTTTTGATCCTTTTCATTTTCCCGTTTTCTTCATATACAAATGAGACCTCAACAGGTTCACCGGCTCCGCATACACGCATATTTTTCACATCTAAATATTCAATGCCGGCCGGTTTTCCCATCCCGTCGCGAAGCACTTCCATAAAACCGTTGCCTGTTTTTTCTCTGTCTTCGATGGCATAGCCTAAAATCATTTCGGCTGATTCGTCAAAGTGAAGACATTTATAGAAGGCTTCAAGTCTGGCCCATTCTTTTTCCGCTCTTTTCTTTTTCGTCTGATCAACGTCACTTGCGTTAACATCAAACGTGTACTCAACATCGAATCCAAAACCTGTAATATTCACTCTGTACGCATCAATGCATTGCTGAAGAATCGTCGAATATTCAGCAATGGTCTTAAGCTCGATGATGTTGTAGGGCGGTGCGATAATATCCTCTCCGTACAGCTCAGAAAAGTCATCTTCATAGATTTGCTTTGTCTGAGGAACGGCGGCATTGGCTTTGAACACAGTCGCTCTGACTGTTTGATTGTGCATCATTTATGACCTCCTCCTTTCCCGGTTGGGCCGGATTCGTTTGTGTGCTGTCTCTTTCATATCAGCAACCTCATAGTCATCTAGCGCATACCAAATGGCAGAAAGCGTATGCGGGTCAATCGTAAATTCATCCTCTATCAGCGCGCCGTTTTTATCTTTAGCATACGTTAGCGTCTTGAGCTCATAGATGACATTTTCACAGCGGTCCGAACAGAAGATTTTTTTGAATCGTTTCACCTTTTTGGTGTATTGAAGTCTGGAGCCGGGAAACTTTCTGGCTCCGACCATCCGAAAACCCTGCTGGCGGAAATATTGGATGCTTTTCGGCTCAGCAGAGTCGGCTTTGATCAATTCCTGTGTGTCAATAAACTCACGAAGCTCCTCAGCCGTCCTGTCATCTGTCATTTTGTTTTGATAATACTCCCAATAAATGTAGAGGTATTTTTTTTCAGGGTCGACAGCGAGCCGGACGACGGCATTGTAGGATTCCTCGAATCCAAAATCCATGCCTGTGCGAAATATCGGCTTGCTGATGGCTGCGATGCGTTCTTTTACTTGGCCATGCGGGAGCACCTCGAACTGCGGCAGCACTCTGATCCCGTTGACGCCGAATCGTCCTTTACGGGCAATCCGGTACAGGTTGGGATCATACGCCTTGAGCCCGTCGAGCTGTTTCACATAGCTTTTCGGGAGAAAGAGGTTGTCGTTTGCTGTGGAATGATGATAATACGTATCTCCCTTAACAATCGTCCGCTTTTCGTAAAGTTCGCTGTCATCAAGCACAAACCGTTTATTGCGTTCATCCCGAAAAAAATGCCGGTACGTCCAATTGGAGGTGCCGACGGGATTAGTGGTGCAGATCATATGAAGCTTCAGCTCAGGGTGGCGAAGACGTCCGATTAATTCCTTAAAGCCTTCATACTTCACCTCTGAGCACTCTTCAATCCATATTAATGAAATGTTATGAACTGACTTCAATTTTGCCGGATTGTCCATTCCTTTGAACATGATCCGGCTGCCGTTTTGAAACCGCAGCTGCAGCGGGGAAGAAAGGGATGCCACAGCCTTTGTGAGGCCGAGCTCTTCAATCACCTCTTGAAACAAGGCAAAGGTCGAATCCCGATGGGTATCGAACACCTCGCGAATGACAAGTACCGTCCGTTTTTCCTTCAGCAGCTTTAACACGATTTTCAATGCGGTATGATAGCTTTTGGATGAGCCGTAGCCGCCAACGAGAAACTGGTATGTCTGCTCCCAATTGAACACATAATCTTCGAAATGAGGGTTGATTTCTTTTACAATCATGGCTTGGCCTCTTTTCGTTTGATCATGATTTCAATCGGCTCTTGGCTGTCATCTGTTTTCTCCGCTTTTTGTTTGGCAAGCTTTAATTTCTCGTTTTCAATTTTTTGTTTAAATTGATCCGGAAACAAATCAAAATATAAGGACAGCTTCTCAAGCGCCTTCATTTTATCGGCAAGCTTGATGGCGATGCCCTCTTTGCCAAGCTTCGCTTCCGTCACAATGGTGCCGTCAACGAGCCCGGAATCTTTGACATCGACAAAGCTGATTTCCTTCATAATCGGGTTATCATCTTCATCAAACAGCGGTCCCGATTTCCCGACAGCCTGGACCTCTTTTTTTCCGAAAGTCACATAGTCCGTAATATCCGCAAAAGCGATCTTGATATAAACCTGCAGCACGTCCATCGCTTCAATAAACATTTCACTGACCATTTCTTTTTTAATGCGTCTGATTTCAGCAGCGACCTTTTCATTCTTTAACAGCCGGCTGCCCGTCACATGGGCGCTGTCCGGAGAATAGCCCGCTTTAATTGCTGACTGTGTGGCATTGAAGCTTTTGACGTAATACAGGCAAAACAGCCGCTGGCGTTCATTTAATTCCTCATTGTCTATCCGGCGCTGTGTTTGTTCGTTTCTGGTTTCAGAAAACAAGGCTTCTTTCCATTTGTCTTGTTTTTTCCAGATGCCGATTGTTTTCGCGGAAACGCCGATTGTGTCCGCGATCGCCCGATTTGTGATCTTTCCTTGATGTTGTTGATAGATTGCTAATGCTTGTTCGCGCTGTTGTGTTTTCATGCTACGGCATCACCGCCACCTCCAGCATGGATGTCTATTCATAAAAGCGGCTGATCGTGCCAGCCGCTTATGTGTCATGCTCTATTCACTTATAGGTGGCAAACGTATGACAAGCTTTCAGGCAAGCGATTGATTCATTTCTTCCTGCTGTCTTTGCATCTTTGCGATTGCCCGTTTGATGGTCGTTTGCACAGTCGATTTTTTCACACCGAGAAGATCAGCGATCCGTTCATAAGAAAAGCACTCTACCTTATGCAGCAAAAACATTTCTTTTTCTCTGTCCGTTAACAGGGATAACGCTTCTTGGATTCTCTCTCTGTCTTCTTCTGATACCTGCCCGTCCGGCTCAACCATCATTGTGCTGGAAAATGATTCGATGATTCTCGGGTCCTTGATCATCAGCCGCTGGTAGGCATCACGCCGGTCAATCGCCCGTCTGATGCCAGGCTGTCTTCCTTTTTCAAGCCATTCTGTTATATATTCAAGATCCGTGATGATATTTCTAATGATCTTTTTATCTTTCAGCTCCTCAGCTGAAAGCACGGATTCATCTGCTTCAGTGAGCGGTTTATATTGTGTTCTTGTTTGTTTTAGCGTGCGTTTATATTCAAATAGTAAGTCTTGCATTCTATGATCCTCCTCATTTTTGGCAATAAAAAACGGACACCAATCAACGCACAAATGCTGTGCAGTTGATCAGTGTCCGCAGGCTTTCCGTCTTGGACGTATTCTGTTTTCGCTTTAATTTAATTTGTAGCCGATTTCAAACTCCACGCGGGCAAGGTCTCCCTTTCTCGTTTCGACGAGCGTTTTTCCATGCTCCGGCGCTTCTGTGATCCATGCTTCTTGCTTGATGCCATCCACAATGATCACGCGGATTTTTCCCTCCTCCAGCTGGCTCTCCAGCGTGATAGAATCAATATGTAGCAGTTTTTTAGGATTGATCATGTTTCTTTTCCTCCCTTTCCGGTGCAGCGCTTGTTTTGGCTTTTTCTAATAGCTGAATAATGCGCTCCTTTGAATGAACAGAATTCCCTTTCAGAAAATCAAGAGCTGCTTTAGCCGCTTCCAGCAGTTCAGGTGCAGCCGCCATCAAGGCGGCATTGCTTTTTTGCGAATAAGAGCTGAGGTCAAATACAGCGGCGATCAGCCGGCCGTTTGAATATGGGAATCTTTCTTTTTCTTCTTCACTGTACGCTGAATAAATATAGATCGGTTTCGTATCCCCGCACGGGACAGCACGCCACGGCGCAGGGCTTTTCTCTGCTTGTTTTGTTTTTGCCAACACTTTCACTTCCCGTCATCCTTATACCATTGTTCAATGTTTTTTTCTGTTCGCTTTGCCCGAAACAGCAAAGCAATTAGAGCAGTCAGCTGTTTAATCATGGACATTCAGCCTCGCTTTTTCCGCTGTCAACATTTGCTCCAGCTTTCGAATGACCGGCGTTAAATCAGTGCCGGACCGGCAGTTCGGACATGGATGAAAAACGGCTCCAATTTCGGTATGCTCCACAATGACTTTCTTTGTTTGACAAAGCTTGCACATTATCTGACACCCTCCAATCTATGATTCAGCTCGTACGCTGCTCCTTTGATAATCACTAAATAGTCGCTGCACATTTCGTAGATTCTCGTGCCGAGCGCTTCATCGACCCGTACAAGTGTTTCAATCGTCAGCTCGCTTGAAAGCAAAATTGGTTTATGATTTAAGTAGCGGTAGTTAAGTACCGAATACATTTGCTCTAATTGCCAATCTGTGGCGCGCGGTTTGCCGTTAACCGGTTTAAACAGGTCATCTATGAACAGTACATCTGCTTGCTTCATCCGGCTCAGCTTCGCTTCCAAAAGGTCAAAGTCATTTTTCAGATCGGTAAAGCCTTCCACGAACGGAAAATAAATGACCGGCACATGGCGTGTTCTCATTAATTCATTGGCAACAGCAGTCAAAAGGTGCGTTTTCCCTGATCCGGGCTGTCCTAAAAGGGCAATGCTGTTTTTCCGGCTCTCCTTGATTTGTTCATAATCGGCCACATACTCTTTTGCGCATTCAAACGCGTCTTTTATGGCCTGCGGCTTTCCCTCCGTGCGGAATTCTCTGAAGCCCAGCTGTCTGAAGGCGTGGGTAATCTCGCTGGCACCGAGCAGCCGCTTCACTTTCCGTTCTGCCATGCAGCTGCACATTGTCCAGACTTCCAGGCCGTTCTGCCGGATGAGATAGCCTCCCTGATCCTTGCATCGCGGGCAATCATACCGGCTTGCGTCTGATTCGGCCGGTTTGTCCGCCAGTAATGGACGTCTCCCTCTTCGCAGCTCCTCTAAAATTTGCTCGATTGTTCGTTTTGTCATGTCTTTCCATCCTCTCATGTTGAATTGCGGCATTGTTTTTGGTCTGCTGCGCTAAAAATCGGTCTTCAATGAATTTTGAGCAGTAGCGAAAGGCCTTGATTGTTTCTGAAGCGGTGGTCCGCCGGTTTTCAAAGGCTTGAAAGCATTCCTCAAGCCATTTGATTGTTTGTGTTACAGGAACGCCAATGGCAACAATACGGGCGATGGCTTGATAATCTCTGGAGGAAGGATACACGGTGCGTCCTTCTTGAGCCGAACGTAATTGTGTAAACCGCTTCGCAATGTAATCCACTGCATCATCAGCAGCAGTATTTATATTTGTTTTATCTTTATCTGAGCGGACGTCTGTGTCCGGTGCCTGCGGCGAAAATGGCCGTTCCTTTATGCTCCGGTGTGCAGTTTTGTCCGATCTGAAACTGAATTTTTTGGAATGCTTTACAGAAATCATCAGTCCGTATGGCGCGCGGACAGCCTTTATGTACTCATGGGTTTCGAGAAGCTCCAGCCATCTTCTGACGGTTTTCTCACTCACCCCGAAAACAGCCGCCATTTCTCTCGCTTTTAACGGCTTATGGCCAAGTACGATTCCCCAGCATACGCCGTCTTTTTCAATTTCTTTTGTTGTTGCGCTGATGAACCAGAGAAACAGCCATAGCGCCGGACCGATTTTGTCATAATGTTCTGAATTCAATAACCCTGAATACGTAGGAAAAGGATAGCTTTTATCGGTTTTCATTGTACGCCGCTTCTCCTTTTAACATCATGTATGTTTGAAACTGTTCTCGCGTTTCAAAGTGGAACACCGGAAGGCCGCATGCCGTAAACGATATGGTGCCGCCGGCTTGTCCGAGATGGCGCTGATCTATGGGATTTTCACTAAAAACAATTTGGATTGGATACATGTGATCACTCTCCTGATCTGTTTTCGATACATTTCGTATCAACTGTTACCAAGTATAAACGATACAATCTGTATCATCAAGTTATTTTTGATACTTTTTTTATCATAACTTTATTTTGATACAGATTGTATCTATAATCATAAGTAACTTAGGGAGTTTAAAAAAGAGAGGTCATAGTATGATAGGCAGCAGATTGAAGAGTCTCAGAGGGAAAAGGACACAGGAAGAAATCGCATCTCACATCGGTGTGTCAAGGGCACGATATTCCCACTATGAAAACGGGCGAAGCGAACCTGATTACGACACACTCCAAAAGCTGGCTGATTACTTTCAAGTAACGACTGATTACTTATTAACAGGGAAAGACAAAAAATCCGATGAGGATATGTTCTCAGATCCGGACTTGCAGGTAGCATACCGTGATATGCAGGATTTTTCCCCAGAAAGCAAACAGCAAGCCATTGAATTTATCAACTATTTAAAAGAAAAAGAGAAAAATCGGAAACCAAAAAATAAATAAATATTACTCTGTTCTCTAAAACATATGAAAAATAGACCGATATAAAGAAAAAAGTGTTTATTTTTTTAAGAAAAGGGAAAGATTTCAACACACTTTCCAGTCCTATAAGGGCTTTTCTTTCTCGCCAAAAACAGAACACACGTTCGAAAGGGAGTATTCAATTGGGCGATTACCTATCACATCTGGAGGAATACGTAAAAAATTTATACAGTCGGCTGGGCATCACCTCCCCCCATCACATTGACATGCTGAAAATCGCAAAGGATCTGGATATTTGGGTTCATTTTGAGGATATGGGGAGCATGATGGTCAAATACGACGGCATGTATAGTATCGTATTGAATCAGAGAAAATCACGGGAAGAACAATGGGAAGATTTTGGCCATGAACTGTGCCACGTGTTAAAGCATGCAGGCAATCATTTTCAGATGAACAAGCTCTTCAGGGAACTGCAGGAATTTCAGGCGAATCAATTTATGTACCACTTCTGTGTGCCAACCTTTATGCTGTTGCAGATGGAACTGCCGCAATGGAGAAGCCAGGCGCTTGCCACAATCGCGGGGGTATTCCGGGTAACAAAGGAATTTGCTGAAAAAAGGCTTGAAATGTTTGAACGGCGTAAAGCAGGTATTCAATTTCAGAAGCGGCTCGCTTACTTATTATCACACAAGCGGCCAATTGTGTACGAGGAAGGCGATCAGCAGCACTTGCAGGTCGCTGAAGAAAAAGCGTTATATCATATCGGCAAATACAGCTGATCAAAAACGGGCTGGGAATATATATCCTCAGCCCGGCAGAAAAACTAGCATTTTGACATTGGGGGCATCGTATTATGCACCCACATTGGCGCCGGTTTAAGATGAGACGCAGGCCCGAATGCAATCGGGGCCGGAATATACCGGAATTCTCCCCGGCCGTCAAAGGCTTCGCCATGAGCCCATCTCCCCTGTGAGCTTTCATCTCCTCTGGAAAAGTTAAACAGATCATAGGCCACTTCCCGCTTTTCGAGCTCACGCGGGAATGTTGTTGGAACGACAATATCCCGTTCTCTTTCTTCCAGCTCTTTAATAGCCGCATACCACATATTTTGATGATAAGTATCCCTTGCAATCAAAAATGACAGCATATCCCTTACCCCTGGATCATCGGTCATCGCATACAGCCGAGTCACCTGAAGGCGTCCTTGAGATTCCGCATTTAAGTTTGCGCGAAAATCCGCCAGCAAATTCCCGCTTGAAATAATGTATTTGGCATTCCAAGGATAGCCCTCACTATCTGCTGGCATTGCACCCAAACCGGACACAATCGCATGCTGAGGATTCATTCCTGACATAACTGCTGCAATGGCGGGATTGCTTTTATAAGCATCCTCCTGTACATCGGCTGGTGCATTATCCAGAAGCCTGGAAATCATCGTCGCCAACATTTCTACGTGTGCAATCTCTTCAGTACCTACGTCACATAACAAATCTTTATATTTGGCGTCCGCCCTGCAGTTAAAGCCTTGGAACAAATATTGCATCATGACACTGATCTCACCGAATTGGCCGCCCAGTATTTCTTGAAGTTTTTTTGCATAGACAGGATCAGGACGTGCTGGCTTTGCTTGATATTGAAGCTCTTTTATATGATAAAACATATTCATTCCTCCCTACACTTTCGCACAACCCCAGCGTATGAAGGAATAGGCCGATCGTGCAGGTCCCGTTATATTTATTCATAAAAGCCAAGCTTAATGGCTTCCACATATCGATAAAACAGATCGTTTTGTGTGTAACTTTCATCACGGCAGCCAAAATTGCGGAATAACGCCTTTCGCTGTGCCGTGCTTACTTCCAATTGCAGTCCCATTTCCCTCTTCGTCCGATTGACAATATTTTTCGGATGGACACCTGCCAGCCGGTCTTTCTCACTCGTGAGCTCGGCGCTGAAGCCAGCTTCATTCAGCTGCTCACAAATGCGCTTGGCTTTTTTACGGTCCGCGCCTCCGACCAATGTATGCGGAGTTTTAGGATCATGATACCCATGAAATGCTAATGCGTAATGGTGGGCATTCACTTTTTCTAAAGCCAGCGGCTCGTCAAAACGAGTGCTTGTCAGGTGCAAGGAACGGTTGTTTCGCTGCTTCACACCTTCAAACAAATAAATGGAACATTGATCGGAAAATGCCCGCACCAGCTCACTGACGCCAGGCTCAATTCTGCCGCCGTGGGGACCGAGGACGATAAGCTCACTTTCGTTTTTCTCCTCATAAATAATCCGGTACTCCGATTCAGAAGCAGAAAGGGCTGCAAAGCTGTCATACATATCTTTCATTTTGAATGCTCTCCTTTACCAGTCAGCACCAGTTTACTCTACTCGCCTATGTATGAAAACCTTTTTTATAGTATGATTTGATAGAATACGTATTAGGAGGTATATCATGGGATTTATTGATGGATTACTTGGCAATGCGTCAACACTGTCAACGGCTGCGGTGAAAGAAGAGCTGGCTCATATTTTACTCGATGGTGAGGATGTCGATGCCGCGTTTAAATTGGTTCGCGATTTAATTGTCTTTACTGACAAGCGCCTTATTCTTGTAGATAAGCAGGGAATCACAGGAAAGAAAACGGAATTTCAATCGATTCCGTACAAAAGCATTTCTAGATTCAGCGTGGAGACTGCCGGCCGCTTTGATCTTGATTCAGAGTTGAAAATTTGGATCTCCGGCGCAGAACTTCCCGCTGTCTCAAAGCAGTTTAAAAAAGACGATAGCATTTATGATATTCAAAAGGCTCTTGCCGCAGTTTGTATGTAAGAAGAAAACGGAAGCTTGGCTGCTTCCGTTTGTTGATTACAGCTTTTCCTCTATTTTCGCTTTCGTTTTCGGACCGTAAATGCCATCTGCCGTTAATCCGCTGACAGACTGAAAACGTTTCACGGCATTTGCTGTTTTCGGGCCATAAACGCCGTCAATGCCGTGATTTTCCGCTCCTTTATCAGGGTAAAAATAAAGGGCAGCTAAAGCAGTCTGCACCTGCTTTACGTTTGTCCCTTTCGTTAGCGGGCTTGTCACTTTGATCACTCCCGATGGGAGCGGATAGGAAGACGCGGCATGGCTTTTAGAAGAAGTTGCCGCCTGAGACAGTTTAATCACCTGTCCGACTTTGATGTGATCAGGGTCGGTGATATGATTTATGCTTTGCAGCGTTTTCACACTGACACCATGTGATGCGGCAATCCCCGACAGTGTATCGCCTTTTTTCACATGGTATTCAGACGACGAAGAAGAGACTGAAGCCTTTTTCGCTGACACGGCTCCGTTTAACTCCTTCTCAATTGCCGCCTTCACTTGATCCCAGCGTCCCTCTGATAAAATACGGTGTGGGCAGTACTTTCCGCTCCAGTCCTGATGCTTTCTCACTCGGTCTATTCCCCAGCCGCGCTCTTTCAAAAGCTGAGCCACGAAAGAAATCGCCAAGGCTTCGGCGGCCTCATATTTTGGACCTCCCGATTTGCTGTAGCAAATCTCAACGCCGATTGATTTGCGGTTTCCTGTACCGTTAGTGCCGTCACCCGTGTGCCAGGCGTTTCGGTTTAGCGGCAGACCCTGAATCACCTCTTTATCATCCACCGCAAAGTGAAAGCTTGTTGAGCTGGTGTTCCCAATCATATAGCTGATTTCATTAGCCGCTGACGCATCATTTGCCGTGTTGTGAATGGTAATGTATTCAGCGGACATCGCATTGGGGCACTTCAGCGCGTATTTCGCTTCAGAAACCAAATTTTTCTTCACTTGAATGCTCACCTATCATCTCTCCTTTTTCTTTTTCATAAATAGGTGGCATTCGTAGGACGAAAAGCTCATACCATCCGGCGTCACCGGTATATGGATAATTGTGTTAAACTGAAGTTCAATAGGAGGGGTATGAGATGAATACGTACTTAATGCTGACAACGAGAACAGATCAATTCAATCAGGAGCATGTAGCCGGCCACTATGAATTTTTGGATCGCTTACAGGCAGAAAAGCGCTTAAAAATGTTCGGGCCATTCAGCGACGCCACAGGCGGAGCCTACGTCATCGAAGCAGGTTCGCTGGAAGAAGCGGCGGAAATCGGACATGCAGATCCTCTGGTGGCAAGCGCATCTTCTGAGCTGACCATAAAAGAATGGAAGTTAAAATAAAAAAGACCCCTGAGGGTCTTTTTTGTCATCATCATGTTTGATTGCGTGCCGCAATATGGAATGTTTTCCCCTCTGCGTCTGCTGTTTCTCCTGCATGGACCATTACCTGAGTAAAGCTAAACCCGATCGCAACGAGCAACAAACCTGACATCCATTTAGATTTCATATAAACAATCTCCTCTCTGGATTTGTTTTTGTGCGTGCACCATTTTCTCATAAAATGAAAGTGCTTTTTCGGGCTGTCCGTTTTCTATATAGAATTGGGCAGCATCATGCGCCAGCTCTTCAATATAAGGATACAGCATATGTTCTTCAAGAAATTGAAAGGTGTGTGAGACTGATTCTGTGTCAATGTTTTTTCCATATAACGCATGTAAAAATTGAAAAAGCTCCACAAATAATTCATCACTGTATTGACGGGCGATTTCCAATCCTTCACGATACTGTTTTTGCGCTTCGGCATCATTTTTTTGTTTATACAGAACCTGTGTTAAAGAGTAGATAGAATGCGGAAGATTATCGAACTTTTCCGACTTGCAAATAGAAACAGATTTCTCAAAGTATTCGGCTGCCTTTTGCAGTTCACCCATTTTCTCATAGCAGTTGCCGAGATTGTACAGGGCAGAACTGATCAGGCGGGGATTGCCTTCTTTCTTTGCAAGATCTAAAGCCAGTTCTAAGTGGGGCAATGCTCTTTCTGGATACTGCATATCATCATAATTTCCTGCAATAACGAATTCACATTGGATTCTGCGGACGGTGTACGTTTCATACATTTGGTACGTTTCTAATGCCTGAACGGCGTAGCTCATCGAAACATAGGTTTGCTTTAAATTGCAAAAAATCTCGGCCATCTTAAAAGCAAACTCGGCCTTCTCAATATCATCCGAGACGAGGGCAAGATTCTTTTCTGCCCGTTTATAATACATCATGGCACTGACAAACATTTTCTGCTTAAATTCATACATTCCTCGAAAAAAATTAAAGTAATACTCGAGAAGCCCTGTCAGCTTGTACTGATTCCCTTCAATGTCTTCTAACAATTCTGAAAACTCTAGCTGCGACGTGTCCTCTCCAAAAGGCTTAATGTAATCCAGCATGACACGATGTCTGAACTCCATTAAAGAATAATACAGCAGCAAGTCTTGGTCTTCTTCCATATCCTCGATTTCTCTTTCTACTTCGAGCTTGACCCGTTCGGCTTCAGCAACGTGGAACTGCCGGATATGGGTATACCATTCATTAATTTTAAGCCCGACATAAGAGGACGGAATCGTCTGCTTCATCTTCAATTAATCCCCCCTTTTGAGTTACCCGAGATATGTCATATTTTATCATATTTACAAGAAAAAGAAGAACGCAAAAAGACCGCAATTGTCGAATTTCGGCTAACCGCAACAAAAAAGCGCGGGTTTTTCAAAAACCCGTGCTTTCTTTTAGTGAAAACCGACTTTGTTTCTTTCCATCCAGCTTCCCTGCCGGCTTTTTCTTTGCTCTCCTGTCATGTCTTTCACCATGGTTTCAATATGATGATTCCCTTCTTGGTGCCATTGAAGCGCTGAAGATACATATAATTCTCCCAGCTGTGCAAAGGAAAAGCCTTCTGTAAGCTTTGCGGCGTTTTTTATTTCTTCTTCACTCAAAAAGATGTCAAAGCCTCTCATTTTCATATATTCCAGCCGCAGCTCTTCATCCGGAAGCCCGATTTCATAGGCACGGTCAAATCGTCCTGCACGATTCATCAAACCTGGATCGATCTCTTCGGGATAGTTTGTCGTGCCGATGAGAAATAGCCCCTCTTTTGATGTCGCGCCGTCCAGCGTATTGAGAAAAAAGGATCGCACATCTTCCGGCATCGAATCTATATCCTCGATGACGAGAACTGCAGGAGCGAGGCGTCTCGCTGCCTGAAAGACTTCTTCTATTGTCTCGCTCGACGTAAATTCAGTAATTTGCCAATAGGCAACAGGTGCATCGATACTGCCTGCGATCGACTTCACTAATGTCGTCTTTCCGTTTCCAGGAGGTCCATATAACAGAATGCCGCGCTTGTAAGGGATGTCATACGTTTGATAAAACGATTTATCACTATGAAAAAACTGATCAATTGATCTGTATATCTCTTTTTTCAATAGCGGATTCATGATTACCTGACTCCGCTGAACCTCTCTGACAATCGCTTCCTGCTCTCTTGAAGTTCCTCCATCTCCATCCGTAAAAACGGTCACTTTCCGCTTGCTTTTTTCCCAGAGACGCGGTCTGACTCCCTCCAGAAATGCACGCATCTTTTCATCGTTAACCGCAAACAGACAATCAAAACTCATGATGCTCCCATCTTGAAAATAAGGAATTCTGGCAAAAGCAACTCCCTTTTCAGGATACGCGTATACACTGTTTCTTATAGACTTATGGACGGTATAATCCGGTTCTTTTTCATCTTCATCGTAAGCAAAGGTTTTCTTTTCAAGCTTTTCAAATATATATGCCACATGCTCAGGCTCCAATGAACCGCTGCGGACATCTTCTACAAGAAGCTCCCAGTATTCCGTGTTCGGGTCATCACTGGCATAGAGCTCATAGAATATACCGTATTGATCATAAAGCGTTTCTTCAATCCGTGTGATAAGGTAACCGAAAGTGCCGTAGCCCGCTGCAGCTCTTTCATTCTCTTTTTCTTCGTACTGATAAATGAAAGGTATGTTTGTCATGTTTATACTCCATTTCATATTTTGTGAACGTTATATATACGATTGACATAGCATTTTGTTTCATCCCACAGCATATTACTTGTGAATTGATAACCGTTGGTATAGGATTTCATTGCACCATTCATTTTTACATATGGAGGAGATCATATTGAGCCAATCCAATCAAATTGTCAGCCATTTTTTATCCCATCGAAACGTGACCAATGAGCTTGCTGAAAAAATCAGCAAAGACCATTACGGCTACAAACCGGCTGAAACGTCAATGTCAGCGGAAGAGCTGGTCAAACACATTCTTACCTCTTTCCACTTGTTCGCAAATGTCATTAAAGAAGGCAATGCTTCACCATTTCAAAACAAGCAGGAAGAAACAGAAACAGATCTCAATGTTCTGGCAAAAAGTTATACAGAAAAAACGGCCGCTATCCTTGAACAGCTGACTGAAGAGCAACTGGACAGAGAAATTGATCTGACAGCCGCTTTCGGCAGAAAAGTCACAGGCAGCGCCCTGCTTCAGCTAGCAATGGAGCATGAAATTCATCATAAAGGCAACCTGTTCGTTTATGTGCGGGAAATGGGCCACACAGAGCTTCCTTTCTATCAGCAGCGCATGTAACGTAAACGAGAAAAAAGATACCTGTTTAGGGTATCTTTTTTTATGCCTCCGGCTCACTTCCAGATTTCGTCCAGACACTCATTATAGGTCAAATGAATAAAGATATTGAGCAAACCAAAATCCCAAGCAGATAACGTGCAAAAATTCAAAAAATTTAATTGATTAACGCGACCTAATCATATATAATCTGATAAAAATAGTCGGGTTTTCAGGAGGCCTTTATCATGAGTGTAAGCATCATATTGATGGGTTTGTTTGTCGGAGCCTTAGTCGGATTGACGGGAGTGGGCGGAGCGGCCTTATTAACTCCTCTTTTAATTGTGCTTGGAATTAATCCTTCCATCGCGGTCGGTACGGATCTTGTATATAACTCGATCACAAAGCTGTTTGGCGTTGCCTCCCATTGGCGGCAGAAAACAATTAACTTTAAATTAGTAAAATACTTAGCCATCGGCAGTATTCCGAGTGCGTCGCTAGCCATTGGCATACTGCATTTGTTCCCCGCCTTTCATCAGCATCAGGAAGAAATTATTAAGCACGCTCTTGGCTATGTGTTAACGCTAGTTGCCATTTCAATCATCGTTCGTTTGTTTTTGGATAGAAAGCTTCGCCCGAACCGCTGGCAGCTGATGCCGCTTGAAAATAAGCGGGCGCTGACGATTTTTATTGGTGTTGTGTTTGGATTTATTGTCGGATTAACATCCATCGGTTCCGGGTCATTATTTGCAATTGCCATGATCTACTTATTCAACATGAAAGCGTCACAGATTGTCGGAACAGATATCGCGCATGCTTTTCTTCTCGTTACGGCAGCAGGCATTTTGAACGCAAGCTTCGGAAGCGTGGATTACATGCTGGCAGCTAACCTACTGATCGGTTCGATTCCCGGCGTGCTTATCGGGAGCCATCTCTCGCCTCGATTCTCCCCGCGTCCGCTGCAATTTATTATGGCGTCCATCATTTTGGTCAGTGGCTTAAAATTGATCTAATGAAAAAGGCTATCCTCCGGAGGATAGCCTTTTTCATTATAACGTCACACCCGATTTAAAAATGGCAAGTTCTCTGAAATCATTTTTTTCATGGTTCACAAGCTGACCGCTGGCCACTTCAATCATATAGTGGATAAACTCCCGCAGCACAAATTCCTCATGCACATCATTCTCCGCTAAAAGACCTGCGTTAAAATCAATCCAATGCGGTTTCGCCTCGTACAGCTGAGTGTTTGTCGCTACCTTCACTGTCGGGACAAAGGTGCCGAACGGCGTGCCTCTCCCCGTTGTAAAGAGGACAATTTGGCAGCCCGCCGCCGCCAATGCGGAGGAAGCGATCAAATCATTGCCAGGCGCGCTCAAAAGCGTCAGCCCTTTTGTCTTGAGCACTTCGCCGTATTTCAAGACATCCGCGACAGGAGAAATCCCCGCTTTTTGCGTGCAGCCCAGCGATTTATCCTCAAGCGTAGAAATACCTCCTGCTTTATTGCCCGGTGAAGGATTTTCGTACACCGGCTGATCATGTTTTATAAAATATTGTTTGAAATCATTGATTAAATCGACAATTTTATGAAACACTTCTTCATTGGCAGCCCGCTGCATCAGGATGGTTTCCGCACCGAACATTTCCGGGACTTCCGTCAGCACCGTACTCCCTCCCTGTGCGATGATATAATCTGAAAAACGTCCAAGCAGCGGGTTTGCCGTTATACCGGAAAAACCGTCCGAACCTCCGCATTTCAGCCCGATTTTCAGTTCGGACAGCGGCATGTCTTCTCGCCTATCCCCTTTGGCCGCTTCATGAATCTCCTTCAGCAAAGCAACGCCTGCCTCCATTTCGTCGGTCACAGACTGGGATTCGAGAAACTTCACCCGATTCAGGTTCACGTCCTGCAGTGCTTCCTTCATTCCTGCCAGCTCATTGTTTTCACAGCCAAGCCCTAACACCAAGACACCGCCGGCATTTGGATGGCGAATGGCATTCAGCAGGATTTGCTTCGTATTTTCGTGGTCGTCGCCAAGCTGCGAGCATCCGTATTGGTGTTTTAACACGAGCACGTTATCGAATGGAGCGATATCCCCCGTTTCTCTGACAAAACGCTGGAGCATTTTTTCAGCTATCCCATTGACGCAGCCGACAGTTGGCACAATCCACAATTCATTGCGTACACCGGCAGCTCCGTTTTCTCTTTTAAATCCTTTAAACGTCCGGTTCTCATTTGAGTACGGATTTTCATCAAATCTCGGTGTATAGCTGTATGTTTGGATATCAGACAGGTTTGTTTTTGTATTATGGACATGAATATGCTCTCCGATGGATATATCTTGTGATGCATGCCCGATTGGAAACCCGTATTTGATGATGCTGTCGTTTTCTTTGATAGGCTGAAGCGCAATCTTGTGGCCTCTTTTTATATCATCCTTCACTTCAATCGACATGCCATCCGCATTCAGCCGCTCTCCCTTCTCAATATCCCGCAGAGCAAGAAGGACATTATCTTGTTTATGAATCTTTATAAATGACTTCATCGTACCTCTCCCCTTTGTGTGCAGCATTGTTCAAGAGCCCGCTGCATGCCCAGCTCATGAATATGATTCAAGTAATCAGCGACTCTCTCAGTCAGCCTCGGTATCTCGTTCAGATCTGCCCCCCACAGCCGCTCCTCGCCTAACACCCTTGAGGCGATACGAAGCATGTCTCGATTCTCCTGATGCCACACCTCTTTGAAAAATTGAAGAACAACCGGATCATCCTGCAATTTCTCGTTTCCCTGATAAAAATACAAAAGAGCACTGAAAGAAAACACCAAGCGTTCAGGAAGCTGTCCCTTCTGTTCAGCATATTCCTGAATGGTCGGCAGGTTTCTCGTTTTGAATTTGGAAACGGAGTTCAATGCAATGCTTTCTAGGTAATGCTTAATATACGGGTTTTTAAAACGATTAAGCACATCATCAGCATATTGAGAAAGCCCTTCCATTTTTAAAACAGGGAGAATGTCGTCACCGATCATCTCTCTAATAAACTGCCCCACTTCCGGATGCTCGACAGCATCCCGCACAGTTTTTAAACCGTATAATAAAGCAACTGGCGTCATTGCCGTATGAGCGCCATTTAAAATTCTCACTTTTTTAATCCTGTAAGGGGTCAGGTCGCTGACAATCTTTGTATGGAGCCCGGCAGCTGCAAAAGGCAGTTCTTCCCCAATCCAATCCGGCCCCTCGATAACCCATAAATAATACTGCTCTCCCACAACTATCAGTTCATCTTGATAGCCCAGATCTGCAGTAATCTCATCAATGCTGTCGACAGGAAAGCCCGGGACAATGCGGTCTACTAAACTATTACAAAACGTGTTGGCATCAAGAATCCACTGTGTAAACCCTTCTTCCAGCTTCCATAGATCTGCATAATGAAGAATCGTTTCCTTCAGCTTTTCGCCATTGTTCTCGATCAGCTCACATGGGATCAAGACACAGCCTTTAGTCTGATCTCCTTTAAAAGCTTGATAGCGAAAGTAGAGAAATGCCGTTAATTTCCCAGGGAATGTTTTTTGCGGCCTATCCTCTAAACGATCTTTTTCATCACATACGATACCGGCCTCAGTGGTGTTGGAAATGATAAACCGCAGCTCTTCACTTGAAGCCAATTCTTTGTAAGCTTCATAATCAGAAAACAGATCAATTCCGCGGCTGATTGAGTTGATAATCATATGCTCGTTTACCGCTTCTCCGTTTTTCATTCCCTGTAAAAAAAGCGTGTATAAACCATCTTGCTGATTTAACCTTTTGATTTTTTCTGACCCTCTTGGCTGCACAACTGCGACGCTCCCATTAAAATCAGTGTGTTGATTCAATTGATCAATCTGCCAATCGACAAATCCTCGAAGAAAGTTCCCTTCTCCGAATTGGAGAATTTTTTCCGGATACTGAGTATAGTGATCGTACACACTTTTATTTAGCTTCTGCATCTTCATTGCCTCCCTCTCTCATTTATGCACACGTTAACATTTTTCTGTATAAAGAATGCCCGCTGAAAACGGGCCATCACGTCGTCAATCGTCTGACTGAATCACGCACCATGAATTCTGTGTTTTCCAAGATTTTTTCTGCTTTTGTTTCCGGCTCGCTGATCAGCGTCAATAGTTTTTGCGCGCCAAGCACGCTGATTTTCTCTACTGGACGCTTCACTGTTGAAAGCCTTGGCGTAATGTATTGTGAAAATCCAATATCATCAAAACCGATCACTGAAATATCATCAGGAACGCGCAGGCCCTTTGCGAATATCGCATTCATCGCTCCGATTGCCATGTCATCATTCGAACAAAAGACAGCAGTTGGAGGATTCGGCAGTGCCAGCAGCCGCTCCATCGCTTGAAAGCCGCTTTCCATATCGTATTGCCCTTTGACACTGTATTCATGTTTGATCGGAATATGATGATGAATCAGTGCGGCTAAGTAGCCTTCCTTACGCTGCTGGGAGGATTTAAAGCCTTCGATTCCCTCGATGATGGCGATATCTTGATGTCCGTTCTTAATGAAGTATTCTACAGCTTCCTGAGAGCCTTCTTTGTCATTGGACAAAATATTCGTGATGTTGCGGTCATCAATATCGCGATTCAGTACCACAAGCGGGATGTTTTTTTCTCGAATATGATAAATAAAAGAATTATCAATGTCACTTTGGCTCATTAAAATGATGCCGTCATATCTCATCGGCGTAACGGAGTCATAGTTTTTCAGATCATCGATGCCGCGGACATAGAGATTGTAATCCTCACTTATGGCTTGATTTACGCCTTTGATTGTGTCAGCAAAGAAGCTGTGTGAAGTTCCGTTTGTGATGCTTGTAAAGAAAAGCCCGATCGTATGTGACTTTTGCATCGCCAGGCTTTTCGCGTTTACATTTGGTGTATAGTTGAGCTGTGCTGCGAGCTCTAGTATTTTTTTCTTCGTATGTTCTTTGATGTAAGGACTGTTGTTGAGTGCTCTGGAAACGGTTGTGTGGGATACGTTTGCGAGTTTTGCGATATCTTTTATGGTTACCATCTAATTCCCTTCCTTATCAGATCGGCTGCGATTAGTTACTGTATATTGTATCATCAAACATACCGCCTCTCCCACTATATTTCCAGATTAATAAGACACCGGATTCTCCGCTTCTGTTCCTGCTGGTTTGCCGATGATCGGACGGACAAAACGAATAACAGCTAGTGAAGCAAAGACAGCTAACCCTCCGGCAAGCAAAAATGCTCCTGAAAACGTGCCCGTTCGGTCAACAATAAAGCCGGTTAAAGCCGGGCCTATAATTCCTGCCGTGTTAGCAAGGAAATGCATGAATCCGCCTACAGAACCGACATTGTTTTGATCAACCACATCTTGAATGACAGCCCAATAGATAGCGCCTGTCAAATAGAGAAAGAACACTGATAAAGCGACAAGTGTGACAGCGCTCGCAGTAGTTGTCACAAGCCCGGCCAAACCAATCAGGACCGCTGAGGAAAACAAACATGAGACAAGCACAACCTTGCGCGAGAACAGCACACCTTTTCGGGCTGTTTTTTTGTACACATAGTCGGAAACAAATCCCCCCGCTGCAAGGCCGATAAAGCCTAAAATCCACGGAATGACCGTGATGACACTCATCGATTCAACACTTAGTCCCCGCTCTTCAACAAGGTAGCTCGGAAACCACGTCAAAAAGAAGAAGAGGATGTAGTTGTAAGCGAAAAAAGCAAACGCCGTAAACAGGACTGTTTTTTGCTTCAGGTAAAAGGTGAGCGGAATTTTTTCTCTAGGAGGCATTTCTGCTTTGATTGCCGGTGCATCCCCCATCGCTACTGGCGGCTTCTCTTTGACAAACTTGAACCAGAGCACTGCCCATATTAATCCAATAATCATAATGAGAACGAAGGATACCTTCCAGCTGAACGCGATTGCGATCATGCCGACGATCGGGCCGGAAATGGCTCCCCCGAGCGGCGTTCCGCTGTTGGTCACACCGACAACGGACGCCCGCTGGGTCGGCGGGAACCAGTTATTCACCATTTTGTTGATGGTCGCAGACAGCGGGCCTTCTCCCATTCCGAAGAGGATGCGTATAATCAGCAGGCTGACAAAACCAAAGGCGAGGGCGACTGCTCCGCTGAACAGCGACCAAACGACCATGGCGACAAACAAGGTCATCTTTGCCCCGTAGCGGTCAGATGCCACGCCCCCAAGAAAGTTAAAAATGGCATAACCAATCGAAAAACTGCTGAAAATCAAGCCCATTTGCGTGGCAGATAATGTGAGATCATCTTGAATAAAAGGAGCTGCAATGGAAAGTGCCGAGCGATCCAGGTAATTAATCACTCCTGCCAGGAACAAAAAAAGGATAACGGGAAGCTTATCTTTTGAGAACATCTCAACCTCACCCCTATGTTGGTTCAGCTTCTGTTGCGCTGCTTTCGTTACACGCCTGAATAAGCCATAAATCCTCCATCGACAGGAACGGTGATCCCGGTGACAAAACCGGAATAGGATTCATCCGCCAGCCAAAGAAGTGTGCCGAGCAGGTCCTCCGGTTTTCCAAAGCGCTTCATCGGTGTTCCCGCAATAATTTTGTTAGAACGTCCGGTTAAGGTTCCGTCTCGATTGATCAGCAGATCATGATTTTGTTTTGTCAGAAAAAAGCCTGGGGCAATCGCATTGACCCGCAGTCCGGTTTCAGCAAAATGAACAGCCATCCACATCGTAAAGTTATTGATCGATGCTTTGGCGGCACTGTATGCCGGAACCTTCGTCATAGGTGAATAAGCACTCATTGAAGATAGATTGATAATCGCCGGTGAATCAGCCTTCAGCAGCTCTTTTCCAAACACTTGAGAGGCCAGAAACGCACCGGTGAAGTTGGTAGAGAATACAGTTGAAAAGCCCCCCTCATCCAAATCAAAAAAGGATTGGCCTTCTCCTGCTTCTACATATGTCTCCACATCAGTTATCGCGTCAGGATGATTGCCGCCAGCCCCGTTAATTAACAGATCGACAGAGCCAAATCGGCCGAGGATGTCCTCCTTTGCCTGCACAAGTGACCTCCTGTCCAGCACATCCGCAGAAACAGAGCAAGCTGTGCCGCCAGCTGCTGTAATCTCCTTCACGACCGCTTGGCCTTTTTCAGCCGTCCGATTCAATATCGCCACCTTCATGCCATGGCGGGCAAGCTCCCGGGCCATCGCTGAACAAAGCACGCCGCTGCCACCAGTGATGACAGCCGTTTTACCAGCCAGGTTCTCATGCAGCGGGATCATACTTCCACCTCTTTTTTTGCCATTGCTTCATAGGCGTCCCACAGCCCGTTCAAATACATGATGCCAAGTGCCCGATCGTATAGGCCATATCCCGGGCGGCATTGCTCACCCCAAAGATGGCGCCCATGATCCGGTCTGACATATCCTTTGTAATCCTGCTTATGCAGTTCTTCCATCACGCCTTGAATGTTGATCGAACCGTCTTTCGTCAGATGAGATGTTTCAATAAAATCGCCATTCTCAAAAATTTTCACATTGCGAATATGTGAAAATGGAGCGATGCCGGCATACGTCTTAGCAATCTCCACCATGTCATTAGCGGGATTGGCTCCCATTGAACCTGTACAAAGAGTGATGCAATTAGACGGTGAATCCGATATCGCCCTTAGCCTCCTATAGCTTGCCTCCCCTGTGATAATACGCGGCAGCCCGAAGATCGGCCATGGCGGGTCATCCGGATGAAGGGCCATTTGAACACCGTGACTTTCTGCAACCGGAAGAATTTCCTGCAAAAAGAATGATAGATTGTCCCATAGCTGTTCTTCATCGACCGTTCTGTAGGCTGCAAACAGCTCTTTGATCCGAGCTAATTTTTCGGGCTCCCACCCCGGCAGTGTCATGTCAGATGCTTGCTCCACCGTCCGAATCAGCTCTTGGGGCTCAAGGCTCTCCACCTTGGCCTTTTCAAAAAACAGAGCGGTTGATCCATCTTCCAGTGGACGAAACATGTCCGTGCGTGTCCAATCAAAAACCGGCATAAAATTATAGCAGATCACTTTCACGCCAAATTCGGCAAGATTGCGGATGGTTTGTTTGTAGTTTTCAATATATCGGCTTCGTTCATCGTTTCCGAGTTTAATCGCTTCATGAACATTCACGCTTTCTACAACTTCAGTATGAAAACCATAGGATTGAATATATTCGGTCTCGGCTCTGATTTCTTCTTTTTCCCATACATCGCCGACAGGTTTTTGATGGAGAGCCCAGACGATGCCTTTGACTCCGGGGATTTGCTTCACGTATTCCAGTGTGACTGTATCGTTGCCTCGGCCATACCATCGAAATGTCATATTCATGTGTACACCTCCGGATTCAGTGGATTAATCAAACGTGATAACGGCTTTTCGCACCTGATCTGGATGCTCCTTGATAAACTGAAATGCATGATGGACGTCATCTACTGAAAATGTATGGGTCACCAGTCCGTTATGTGCTAACCGTCCTTTATTCAAAAGCTCTACCACCTTGGGAAACTGATTGGTCTGCAATCTCGATCCGGTTATCGTGACTTCTTTTTTTGTAATCGGCAGCTGAGAAATTTGTGCCGCTTTTTCATCAAATCCAAGCACCACCACATGTCCCGCGGGAGAAACGACCTCAACTGAAAGCTCAAAAGTCGCCGGCAGACAAACCGCATCAATGACCACATTGGCTCCTTCATTCCCAGTCCATTCCCGGACCCGCTCAGCAACATTTTCTGTTTGGGCATTCACGACAGCGTCGGCACCGTTTTCTTTCGCAAATGCCAGCCGCTCGTTATTCAAGTCAGTCATCATGACGGCAGCGCCCGCCAGCTTAGCCATTTTCAACACACAGATCCCGATGGGCCCCGCTCCCTGAATCAGAACGGTATCACCTTTTTCCACCTGGCCCCTCCACACTGCCTGGGCGCCTATCGTGTAAGGCTCGGCCATGACCGCTTCTTCCCAAGGCAAGTCCTTTGATACAACGTGAATCTGCCTTTCCGGAAGCACAACATATTCCCGCATGCCGCCATCCTCATGTACGCCAAACACAGAAAGCTTGGCACAAACATTCGGGCGCCCTTTCCGGCAGGCGTAACACGTTCCGCAATAAGAAATCGGCTCAATCACAACGTGGTCACCGGTTTTAAGGCTCTGTACATTCGCCCCAACTTCCTCTACTTGTCCCGTTACCTCGTGTCCGATGACTCTCGGGAGGGTGGCGAGCGGATTCGTGCCATGATAAATGTGCATGTCTGAGCCGCAAATCCCGACTCGCTTGACTTTCACGAGCACTTCATCATCCTTTGAAAGAACCGGCTTCTTCATCTCCACAGTCACCAGATCATACGCTTTTCGCACTTGAACCGCTTTCATTTTTCTCACCTGCTTTTTAAGAATTCATACACACTTCGAGCAATTGATATTCCGTGTTCCTTATTTCTTTCTTCATGCAGCTGCTCGATCTCGCCGGGCACATACACTCTCTCGACTCCAGCAGCCGGCGGTGACTGCTGCAGTTCATCGAGCATGGCATCCATCTGCTCTAAAAACGTATCCCTGTCGGTAAAAAAGGACGGATTGATCGCGCAAACGTAATGTCCCAGCTTTCTTTTTTGATCAAGGCCGCTGTACATTTTGGCGATATGAGGGCCAAAAGCCGCGCCCGCCAGCAATCCGGAAAACACATCTACCACAATAGATAGTCCATAGCCTTTCGGGCCGCCGAAGGTTGAAAGTGAGACGACCTTGTAAGGATCGGTTACTGCTTCTCCGTTTTCATCAACCCCCCATCCCTCAGGAATGTCTTTGCCCTCTTCACGGGCCTGCAAAATCTTCCCAAAGGCCACTTTGGATGTCGCCATATCTAAGATAAACGGTTTCTTATGCTTAGCCGGAACACCGTAAGCAATCGGATTTGTCCCTAAAAAAGGAGACCTCCCCCCAAATGGAACAACGATACTGTCCGTATGTGTCATTGCCATTCCGATCAGCTTTTCTTCAGCTGCTTTTTGCACAAAATAGCTTAGCGCTCCGCAATGGCTGCTGTTTACGGCCGTGACCATGCCGACTCCGTTTTTCTTCGCCATATCAATTGCACGGTCCATCGCCATATCACAAATTACATGGCCGAAACCATCATCTCCGTCAAGTACGCCGGTCACAGGCCCCGTTTCTTTAAAAACAGGATGTGCTTCGGGATTGATCCCTCCCGCCCTTAGCCTGTTCACATAATGTTCTGTTCGCAGCACACCATGCGAATGTACGCTGCGTAAATCGGCGTGCACGAGGACATCTGCTACTTTTTCAGCATCTCGTTCATTCAAATGGGCACCGATCAGCTTGACCCGAACGAGTTCCTTTGCTTCTTCAGCCAGTATCGTTACCGTTTTCAATAAAGTGCCTCCTTTCTTTCTTTTCAGTTCTTCGGGCACCCCTAAGCGAAAACCCTTACAAACACATCATATTTACAAATTATTTTAAATATTCTATATATTACGTTGTCAGCTCTTTTGATGAAGATCCTGAACAATCTGTGCATGCTGCTGGTCTGTGAGTTTATAAAGAAAACCGATAATGATCATCGCTAATGCCAAAGCAATGGCCGGGTACAGAAGCAGAAGCGCTTTGATTCCGATCAGCGCCTGTGCTGTCTGGACTGCATTCGGCACATAGCCAATAAGCCCCAAACCGATTCCCGAGAGAAAACCGGACAATGACTGAGCAAGCTTTCTGGAGAAATTAAAAAGTGAATATGTCGTTGCTTCTTTCCGTTCACCGGATTTCCATTCGCCATAGTCAATAATATCGGAGACAAGCGCCCACGTGATGCCATTTGGAATACTGATTCCGATAAAGGCGATACTGGCTAGAATCGTAAACACATAAACGTTTGATGGCAGCATAAAGTTGATGAGATCCGCGGCTACACTGATGCCGAAGCCGATCATTGCCGTTCGTTTCTTTCCAAACATCTTGACGAGCTTTGGCAGAAATACGACGCCCAAAAAGGAAGAACCGATAATAATAAAGTTCATATAAGCCATTAATTCAACATTGCCCAGGTTATATTGTGCGAAATAGACTAGCATGGCGGATTTAATGTTGTATGCGGAAATTGAAAAAATCGTCATCAGGACAAGGGTTAACAGCGGTTTATTCGAGATAAATGTTTTGACGACAGATGAGAGTGTTAATTTTTCTTTTGGCGCTTCCGATATGACAATGCGCTCTTTGCAATTGCGGTAGCAAATATAAAACCAAATCACACCAAGTGCGGCGAACAAGCCCATGACCACCGGGTAGCCGACCTTCGGATTATCAAACTTGACGAGCAGCGGCATCACGGCCACACTTGTGATAAACAAAGCCCCAAGTGATCCGATTTGGCGGAAAGTCGAAATAGAGGTCCGATCCTCAGAATTTTGAGTCATCGCTGCCCCTAATGAGCCATACGGAATATTCACAAATGAATAGCCGATGCCCCAAATCATATAGGATGCATATGCATAAATGAGTTTTCCGGTCGTTGATACATTGGGAGACAGAAAAATAAGAACAGTAAGCACCGCAAGCACGATGCTGCCGATTAATAGATAAGGCCTGAATTTCCCCCGTTTGCCGATATTTTTGCGATAATCAATAGATGAGCCGACAATTGGATCTGTTATCGCCGCAAACAGCTTGCTGACTAAAAAAATGCCGCCGGCCATCGCAGCCGGGATTCCCGCTACATCAGTAAAATACTTTAATAAATAAATCTGGCCGAGATCAAACATAAAACCGTTGCCAAAATCACCAAATCCATAGGAAATTTTCTCTTTCAACGAAAGCTTTTTCTCCGTTTCGATCGACACAACCTTATTTGCCAGTTCAGTTCGCATCTTCCACCTCTGTGTCTTAAGAATTTTCGGGTAGTGGTCCGCTCAGGATGACGCATGATCGTGTTGCTGAGCGGACATTTGGTTACACGTTTGCTTTCTCTTCTTGAAATTGAAAGTAGTGTTTCGCATTGTCATAGCAAATTCCCTGAACAATGCTTCCCAGAAGCTCCATATCATGCGGCACTTCGCCGTTTTCCACCCATTCCCCGATCAAATTGCAGACGATCCGCCTGAAATATTCGTGGCGCGTATAGGAAAGAAAACTTCTGGAATCGGTGAGCATGCCGATAAAGCGGCTGAAAAGCCCGACATTTGACAACGCTTTCATTTGCTCGAGCATCCCGTCTTTTGTATCGTTAAACCACCATGCTGTACCGAATTGTATTTTTCCCGGGGTAACACCGTCCTGAAAACTGTTGATCATGCTGGCGATGACATAGTTATCGTTTGGATTAAGTGAATATAAAATCGTTTTCGGCAGCTTGTTCTTCATCTCGACTGAGTTCAGCAGCTTGTATAAAGGCTTAGCAATTTCTTCATCATTCATAGAATCATAGCCTGTATCAGGTCCAAGTCTCTTCATCATTTTTGTATTCGTGTTTCTTAAAGCGTTGATATGAAACTGCATCGCCCAATCGAGCTCCGCATACAAACCGCAAAGAAACTGAAGCGTATACGTCTTAAATTTCTTCTCATCTTCATAAGAAACCTCTGTTCCTTGTAATCTGTCAGAAAAAATCCGTCCCGCTTCCTCTTTTGTCGTTTCGGCAAATACCATCGAATCTATCGCGTGATCAGACACTCTGCCGCCGGCTGAGTGGAAGAATCGCACCCGTTTTTCCAGTGCCTTTAGAAATTCATCGTAGGTTGTAATCGATATGGCTGTGGCATCTTCAAGTGCCTGCACCCAATCAGGAAAGCCTTCACGATTGATCTCAAGTCCCTTATCCGGCCGAAATCCAGGCAGCACGCTGACAGGAAAATCTTTGTCTTCTTTTAATAATAGATGGTATTCAAGAGAATCGACAGGATCATCAGTTGTGCAAACGACCTTTACATTTGATTTTACGATTAAATCCCTTGCCCCGAAGCCTTCTCCTTGAAGCAGTTCATTCGTCCGTTTCCATATAGCCGGCGCGGATTGCTCATTTAAAATCTCATAAATGCCAAAAAAACGCTGCAGTTCTAAGTGAGTCCAATTGTAGAGCGGATTGCCAATCGCCATCGGCACGGTTTTCGCCCAAGCCATAAATTTCTTCTCATCTGCTGCTTCGCCGGTAATGTATGTCTCTTCAATCCCATTGGCTCTCATGATGCGCCATTTGTAATGGTCTCCATACAGCCAAGCTTCCGTGATGTTTTGAAATGTCTTATTTTCATAGATTTCTTTCGGGCTTAAGTGGCAGTGGTAATCAATAATCGGCATGTCTTTCGCATAATTGTGATAGAGGCTGACAGCGGTTTCATTTTTCAGCAAAAAATTCTCGCCCATAAAGGGTTCCATGTCCTCACCGTCTTTCATTCTATTTCAAAATGTTAACGTTAACATTTTGATTTAATTTTATTTTACCTTTATATTCCTCTAGGATCAATCTCTTTTTTGAAAATGAAATGTTAACGTTAGCAGAAAAACAAAAAAAAGACATTGCCGGAAAGCATTCCGACAGGAACGCTTTTGGCAATGCCCGAGTCCACAAAAAGGATTAGTAAGCCAGGCTGAAAAGTCCTTTAATGTGTGTTAAGTAGCGTACGTTACTTGCTTCTTTCATCAAGGAAGCAGGAAGACCTTTAAGCGGTGTAGAATTAGCACCAATGATGGCAACCGCGTCTTTGCGTCCGAGGCTTGCAAGTGTACCAGAGTTTACTGGCTTGAATGTTTCAAGCGTTTTGCCTTCTAAGTAAGCGAATAGGTTGTAACCGATCAGCTCACCCATTTGCCATGCGATTTGTGCAGTTGGCGGGTATGGACGGCCGTCTGGAGCGAAGTAAACTGCGCTGTCACCGGCAACAAATACATCTTCATGAGATGTAGATTGCAGGAAGTCATTTACTGTCGCGCGTCCGCGATTCACTTCAAGACCTGATTCACCGACTAACGGGTTACCTTGTACGCCGCCAGTCCAAACAAATGTGTTGGCAACAACTTTAGATCCGTCTTTCAGATCAATCACGTTTCCTTCTACATTTGTAACAGGAAGACCTGTTAAGAACTCAACGCCGCGTTTTTCAAGGCTTGCAGTCGCACGTTCGATAAGATCATCCGGAAGAACAGGAAGGATTTTCGGACCTGCTTCAACCAGTTTCAATTTGATTTCTTTATGGTCTACGCCGTATTTTTTCGCAAGGTTCGGCATGATATCAGCAAGCTCACCGACAAGCTCAACACCTGTTAAGCCGCCTCCGCCGATAAGGATTGTTGCATCAGCTTCGTTTTTCGTTTGAGAGTACTCGCGCACACGATCTTCAACATGTTGGAAGACTTTGTTCGCATCAGCAGCAGATTTCAATACCATGCTGTTTTCTTCAAGACCTGGGATGCCGAAGTAAGCTGTTACAGAACCAAGACCTACAACAAGCGCATCGTAAGATAATGTAGAACCGTCAGCAAGCGCAACTTCTTTTTTATCAACAGAGAAAGAGCTTACTTCCGCGATTTTAAGATCAATGTCTTTGCCTTTAAAAAGTTTTTCTAATGGCATTGCAACCGCTTTTTCAGACACGTTGCCTGCTGCAAGACGGTGTAATTCCGTAATGATTTGGTGAGTTGGGTATTTGTTTACCACAGTCACGCGTGCTTGTTCTTTTGTGTAATGTTTGCGAACTGTTAGAGCAGAAAGAACTCCGCCATAACCAGCGCCTAGAATGACAATATGTTTTGACATCGTATATCCTCCGTCCTTTATATCAATTTGAATCTGAGATTATTTTTGGTTTTCGCGTTCGTTCATGACTTCAAGGTAGCTGTTAGCAAAACGGAACAGCTTTTGAGCTTGAGGATCTTTCAGCATGCGCAACAGGCCGAAAAGACCAATCGTTTCGTTGCTTGCATCCGCGCGGTCTTTCGCTTCGATTGCAGTCGCAGCTACTTCTTTCGCTGTTTCTTTTACAGGCTCAAGAATTTCAGTGATAGCACCGACAGTGTCGCTTTTTAGCACTTCGTCAGTTGCTACAGACTGAGCGAAATCATAAGACTTCGTTAAAATATTCACTAACTCAGTCAGCTTCGGAAGCTGGTCAACTAAAACGGTCAGTGATTCTTGAACTTCCGGCTTTAACAGCTGATCAATAAGATCTTGCTGGCTTTGGCTGACAGACGCATTTGTTTGATCGATTGTTTCTGGCATATCCAATTCTCCTTTACTATAAGCAGTTTGCAGATTTTTTTGGAAAGGGTAGTGCCTCTCCCTGGTCTCATGCATGAAAGCATAAGAATAAGGATTGTGAATTCATGCACAATCATTTACAAAAATAAATGTTTACTACCCAGTTTTTCATCTTGCCATATTCAGTATTATTTTTATCTCAAAAATAAACAATTGAATAAGTCAAAAATCCTTTACTCTCTCTGAAAATAGCAAACACAAAAAACTCCAATTCAATTACCTTCTATATGATAACACTTTTTGAACAAAATTTGAACGTGAATTGCTTCGATTATGAAATTAATTTATATGGAGCCCATGTCATAACATTTCTGCGACACTAGTTATTGACAATCCAGCAATTTTCTCCCCTTCACTTTACCCATATTCCCAATAGAGGTTCTCTTTTTCCTGTGATCGGATCTTTCGCCGGCAATGACACCTGCTTGATCTGTTTCATCGCTTCCTCCCATTCATTCGGCTCTCCCGTCTTCATATCATAATGAACGCCTCCCGGATAGGCGCCAACGACGGTAAAATCGGCGCTTGAGCTTAGCTTTTTATGGCCGACTCCAGCTGGAATCACGACTGCGTCGCCGGATTTGAAAGGAATGGCGGCCCCTTTTTCTCCCCCAAATTGAATCACAGCCTCTCCCCTAACTGCAATCAGGACTTCATGCGTATTGCTGTGATAATGATGGTATGGAAAAACACTCCCTGACCAGCTGTTAGACCAGCCATGCCGGTTGACGATCCGCTCTGCCTGACCGGTGTCCTTGAGTGCGTTTTGATACACAACAAGCGGAAAATCAGGGTGATTCGGAATCCTGCCGTCATCCTGAAAGAAGTACGTCTGTGTCCTTGCTTCCAACAATCTCACCTCCATTTTTTGTCTTCCACACTTAGCGGTTCGCAAAACATGCTTATTTTCTCACGACTCCATTGATCTGTGCGATATCGAATAGTATAGTATAAAAAAATAATGCCAGAATGAGGGATATCATGAAAGCAATCGTTATCGGAATATTGGCTTCACTCTTTTTCGCCGTTACCTTTATTTTAAACAGAGCGATGGAGTTATCCGGAGGCAGCTGGCTTTGGAGCTCTTCGCTGCGCTTTATTTTTATGGTTCCGTTTTTATGTTTGATAGTCATCATGAGAGGGACATTCGCCCCTCTCTTACAAGAGATGCGGAAAAAGCCGTTCTTTTGGATTAAATGGAGCTTTGTCGGCTTCGTGCTTTTTTACGCGCCGATCACATTTGCAGCTGCATACGGTCCAGGTTGGCTCGTAGCCGGGACCTGGCAAATCACAATTGTAGCCGGTGTTCTGTTATCTCCATTTTTCTATGTCAAAAAAGACATGCCGGACGGGCCGCAGCTCGTTCGGCAAAAGATTCCCCTTGTTTCACTTGGCACTTCCGTGATCATCCTGATCGGAGCGGCACTGATACAGCTTCAGCATGCAGAATCGCTTTCTGGGAAGATGCTGCTTTTCAGTGTGCTGCCGGTTGTCATTGCGGCTTTTGCTTATCCGCTAGGAAACCGGAGAATGCTCGAAGAATACGGGGGCCGGCTTGATACATTTCAGCGTGTGCTGGGGATGACCTTGGCAAGCCTTCCATTCTGGCTTATAGTAGCAGCTTACGGCTGGTGGTCAGACGGCCTTCCGACAGCAGGGCAAACCGTTCAATCCTTTATCGTGGCCGTCAGCTCAGGCATCATTGCGACCGTTTTATTTTTCTGGGCCACTGATATGGTAAGAGACAATCCGCAAAAACTCGCAGCCGTTGAAGCAACTCAATCCGGTGAAGTGATTTTCGCGCTGCTTGGTGAAATTGTTCTGCTGTCAGGCGTTTTCCCATCTCTTTTATCATTTGCCGGTTTATTCATTATTATAGCGGGGATGGTGTTACATACCTTCGCTTCACAGCCGGGAAAACCGAAAAAGAAAACACAGTCAAATCTGACCGCGTAGCATCTGCCGGAGAACGGGTGAAAGCCTGTTCTCCTTTATTTTTGCTACCAAAAGGCATCTGTTTCACGTTATAGTTAAATATAGTATAAGCCTACTTTACTGAAAGGTGATTATTGTAATGGAAGCAAACAATCAAACACAATACAAACCAGCCATCTCCTTCAGATCAGTCAAAAAAAGCTATGAACAAGACGGACAAACCTATGATGTATTGCAGGATGTCACCGGAGACATTCAACAGGGCACAATCGTGGCCGTTTTAGGTCCTTCCGGTTCAGGCAAAAGCACCCTCCTGTCCATGTGCAATTTAATGAGAACGCCTGACAGCGGCGAAGTAAATATATACGGAAAGGAAGTCCGAGAATGGAATGTCAATGAGCTGAGGCGAACGGCAGCCCTCGCATTTCAATCGGCGCCCGTCCTCGACGGGACAGTGCGTGATAATCTAAGTCTGGTCCAAAGGCTTCACCAATCACAGCTGTACTCCCCTGAAGAGCTCGCTTCTCTTACAGGGCTCCCGCAAGAGCTGTTAGACAGAAGCGCCAAGGACTTATCGGGCGGACAGCGGCAAAGGCTGTCACTAGCCAGAACGCTCGCAAATCCTTCCTCTATTCTATTATTAGACGAAATCACGTCGGCCTTGGACCCGGTTTCTGCTCTTGAAATTGAAAAGCTGATCAAACGTCAGCATCAAGAGAAAAAATGGACGGTCATGTGGGTGACTCATAATATGGAGCAGGCAAAACGAGTTGCCGATACCATTTGGTTTATGGCGGATGGACGGCTTCTGGAAACTGCAGCAACCGAAACATTTTTCTCCAATCCGCAACATGAAGCAGCGAGAGACTTTTTGAAGGGAGGCACTCGGTAATGGATTACCTTTCCCTCTCTTTAACGATGATCTTTGTTTTGATCGCCTTGTTTTTATCAAAATCCTTTAAAGCAGGCGTAGAAAAAGACATGATCATCGCCACCATCCGGGCCGCGGTACAGCTGCTTATCATTGGTTATGTACTGTCGCTGATTTTCCGCGGAGACCATCCCGTTTTTATCCTGCTGATGGTGCTGTTAATGCTGGCGGTGGCGGCGCAAAATGTCATCAAACGAAAGAAAAATACAATCGGCTCGTTTTGGAGAGTGTTCGCCGCGTTAGCGATTGTAGAAATTGTAACGCAGGGAATTCTGCTGTCTCTTCATATCATCCCGCTTACGGCCCGATATGTCATTCCGATCAGCGGAATGGTCATCGGAAATTCAATGGTGCTCTCGAGTCTGTTTTTAAACCGGCTCAGCTCAGAAGTCGAAGTTCGCAAAGAAGAAATTCAATTAATATTGTCTCTTGGAGGCACACCGAAGCAATCTATACAGCGTATTCTTACTTCTGCGATGAAAATGAGTATGATCCCGACGCTGGAAAGCCAGAAAACACTGGGGCTTGTTCAGCTTCCAGGCATGATGACAGGCCAGATTTTAGCAGGCGCGGACCCGATTCAGGCGGTTCGCTTTCAGCTCTTAATCGTGTTTACAACGATGGCGTCAGCGGCGCTGACATGTGTGATTTTAAGCGTGCTGACATACCCGACATTATTCACCGCGCATCAGCAGCTGAAGCTGAATGGATGACAGACAAAAGCCGCTTTTCCCTTGGAAAGCGGCTTTTTGTACTGGTTATTCCTTTTCTTCATAATACTTGGACAGCTCAACAATCATCGCGCCCATCCGCTCAATCTCCGGCGCAAGCAGTCTCGTGATGCCTTCTTCCCGCAGTGCTTCAGCAGTCACTTTTCCGACAGCCGCAGCGATGGCGCGCTCTTCGAATACAGCCTTCACTTCATTAATATAGCCGTGCCCCTTGGCAAAATCAAACAGGGAACGAACCTGAATTGCCGTTGTAAAACAAACGGCGTCGATCTCACCGTTCATCAGCTCCCGGCATAACCGCTCCACCGTTTCCTCCTCTGGCGGGATGTGCTGATAAGGCAGAATCGGCAGGACAGACGCGCCCTTTTCTTCAAGAAATGCCATGAGGACCGGTGCTTTTTCTCCATGAAGCTGCACCATGACTGTTTTTCCTGAAAAGTCGTGAGGTTCCAAGGAACGGATTAAACCTCTTGTTGTCCCGTCTTCATCTGAAGCTTCCGGGGTGATCCCAAGCTTTTTCAGCGCAGCCAGCGTTTTGTATCCTCGGCATGCCGCTTTCGCTTGGCGAATGGCCTGCAGAAACTCATCTTTCAGACCGATTTTCTCTGCCATATCGACAAGAGTCTCCGTGCCGATGCCTGTCGTGAAAATAACCCAGTCAGCTTTTTCCTCCACAAACGTCCGCAAATCCGGCTCCACCTGCTTCTCTGCTAAGTAAACCGTGCCTTGGAGAGGCCGGATGACAGGAGTTCCGCCCTGTTTTTCAATGATCGTGCTGATTTCTTCCGTTTTTCGGGAGCCCCCGATTGCCACGCGCTTTCCATGTAACCCTTTTCCCATACCCGTTTCTCTCCTCTTTGCATAGGCTTTTTATGTATACAAGTTTAATAAAGCTATTGTGGCGCAAACCAAGGGAGAAATCAAGATAAACCCAAGCCTCTAAAATCCATTTGAATACACCTGAAGCTTGCTGTAATATAGACAGCAGATACGTTTGCTAACGGGGGATCGCCATGGAAACAAAAAAAGAAGAATATGAAACAAAAGGCTACGATACATCGATCGTTTACGAATTCAATGAATATCCGGACGTCCGCAGCGGGCGCTGCGATAACTGTGATTACACACTGTTCAAAAGCTCTGTAAAAGGCGGAAAATTTCTTAGAGAATGCCGGAGATGCGGGATGAAAAAAAATATTTAACAAAAAACCGAAATCTAATTTTTGATTTCGGTCTTTGTGATTTACTGCGGTACAGCGGATTTTTTCATAAACGCTTCAATCTCAGCTGCCGCACGCTCCGCTCCGCCTGCTTCTTTTACATCCTTCTGCATATTCTTGACGCGGCTGAGCACCTCTTGATCATTGGATACGGCCTGCACTGCTTCCTGTAGCTTGGAAACACTAACGTCCTCTTTCGGCAAATAAACACCAAGGCCTAATTCATCGACACGCTTAGCAGTGAGCTCCTGTTCATACATTTGCGGAATGACGACAAGCGGCACACCGGCATTCATCGCTTCCATCGTACTGTTCATTCCGCCATGAGAAATAAACAAATCGGCTTTCGCCAAAACCTCAAGCTGGGGCACGCTTTGGCGAATGGTAAAGTTAGCAGGGATATCATCCAAGCCTTCAGGATCAATCGTTTTCCCGACGGACATGATCACTTGCCATGAAGAACCTCGAAATGCCTCGATGCACATCTTGTAAAATTCCGGCCAGGCGTTAAACGCCGTTCCCAATGAAATCAGCATAAGCGGGTGATCACCCTTTTCAATTTTCAAACTATCTTGTTCCGTCCGTTTTCCAAGGGATGGGCCGACAAAACAGAAACGGTCATCGAACGTCTCATGCTGAATCTGAAAGGATTTCGGCATAAAGACAATATTTAAAGCTTCCGGCACAGCTAATTGTTCAAATGAAACAGCCGGCAATTGCTCTTGCTCCAAGTAGGCTTTAAATTCAGCCTCTGCTTCTCTTATTTTTTTCAGCATGTCTTCATTTCCGAGCTGAAAGGATTCATTTTGGGCATATGACGAACAGAGCTTAATGATCGGCACATTAAGCTTGTCAGCAAACAATTTTCCAGCCAGCGCGACAAAATCATAAATGATCAGATCAGGCTGATCATCCTTATATAAATCCTCAAGCTGCGGCAGAATGCTGAGTGATTCTTTCAAAAGACTGAGCGTCGCGTCATTCTTTTCCATCATCTCCCTGATTTGCTTAGGATCAATATTCAAGGATGTATGATAGATCAATGCTTCTCCACCGGCTTGCTGAACAGCGGGCGCAAACTCCTCAGTCGTCGCATACGTGACACGATGCCCTTTCTCACAAAGCTTTTCCACTAATGCAAGCGTAGGATTGACATGCCCGTACGCCGGGATATTGATCATCGAAATATGGTGCTTTTTCATGAATCTCCAGTCTCCTTATCTATTAAATTTTCACACGGAAGCTCTTTAATCCGTATATCACGCTGTTTTCAATCGGAGTGATACTGACGCTTTCCATATGAGGAAAAGCAGAAATCAAAGACGTTAACGCGATCTTTGCTTCAAGACGGGCAAGCGGTGCCCCAAGACAAAAATGGATGCCGTGTCCAAACGCGATATGCGGATTAGGATGGCGGTGAATATCAAACAGGTGTGCCCTGTCAAACTTCGTTTCATCACACGCGGCGTGAAGGCTTTATTCACTACAGAACGGATTTGCGTATGCCTCGGTGGGTCCATGTTAATGATGGAATTTCCAATAGAGCTCGACTGCTGCGGCATATAACTGGAAAACAGCTCTTTATCCCCAATGACTTTTTTGACATCATCATAAAGAAAAACGCTCCACACTTGGTTTTCTTCATCAAAGGAAACAGGCGCATCCTTTCTCATCGATTCGTACCATGGAAACGGATGATAAGCATCCTGTTTGTTTTTTCCATTGAGCAGCGCTCGCTGCAAGGCTTGCCGGCGGTTTAACACATTCATGCATTGTCACTCCCCTTGAAAGAATTCAGCAATTGACGTTCCATTTCACCTCTCGCTTTCGAAAAAGAGAGGGACTACCAAATATAATCAAATTGATAACAGCAGGCAGGCGATCACGATGTTCGATGCAGGCATCATATATTCCCCCTCGAATTTCGTTCATCTTACCATAATCTTTCAATTTTTTTCTATTCTGCACTGCTGTTTTGGCTCACAACGTGACCTTAGGCATAAGCACGCAAATCCAATATGCATTCAATTGCACCGCTCCAATCAGAAAATACCCCTATTTCCAACCAATAGCACTAACCTAAAAAAATGACTTTTCCATTATATAAAGCAAGCTGATTCTATGATTAAATAAAAGGTAAAAGGTGAAGGAGAGAACAACATGGCAGCACAGACTGATTTCAAAAAACAAGTTGTCGGCATCCTACTTTCACTTGCATTTGTATTGTTTGTGTTCTCTTTTTCTGAGAGACATGAAAAACCGCTTGTTGAGGGAAAAAAGCAGGAAAACTGGCATACTGTCGTTGACAAAGCCTCTGTCGAGATTTACGGCAGCCGATTAGTTGAAGAAAACAAATTAAAGCAAAAACTCGGCCATAAACAAGCCGATTCTATTTTGACCCTTCTGAAACTCGCCAATGAAAAACATATTGCGCTATAAAAAAGAAAGAGCCTTCCGGGCTCTTTCTTTGTTTAGTCACATATCGTATTCTTTTCTGGATGGCGCAAAAAGTCAAACAGCATGCTGAGCTGTGAAGGTGTGTTTCGTTTTGGAGAAAGCGGCGGGAGCCTGTCTTCCGGAAAAAAAGCGGTATGGTTCGTCTCAATTCCTGTTTCCCCCTGCCCGCCTGTTATGCTGCATTCAATGAATATCTTATAGTAATGATATGGCTGAGGCGGATGAGGGTGTTTATGGCTGTCTAGCACGGCCAGCAATCGGGACGGTTCAGTATCGTAACCCGACTCTTCTTTGATTTCTTTGATCACGTTTTCAGCCGGTGATAAACCAATCTCGCAAAACCCGCCCGGCAGTGACCACAGCTCATCATGCTTCTCCCGAACAAGCAAAATCTGATTCTCTCGAAATACTGCTCCGCGAACATCCGCTTTCGGTGTCGGATAGCCTATCTCGCCCTTCCATAAATCAGTGATAACTTCAATTTCCGTCTGAGAGTAATCCGCCATCATCTCTACGCTGAGCTTCATCAGCTCTTCGTACCTTTCCCTGTCATACACATCCTTGGAAAAAGCCAGCCCCGCTTGTGCGATTGCCCGAATCCGCTGTGCACGTTCTAGCCATTTGGTTTGCATAATTGATCACCTCACTACCATTTTATACTATCAATCTCTTTTAAAATAAAAAAAGCATGCTCCGATTTTCCGGTGACATGCTCAAAAGATACCTTAATTCAGTTTTACGAAATATGTAATATCCTCTGTTTCAAAATTTAAAAATGATGGATTATATGACAGATTAAGGTTTTTTTCTCCTTTTGGAATCACGAAACTGACTGTGCCTGTTACCTTTTTACCCGAGGCTAACTTTCCTGATTTAAGGCTTGTTTTCAGGTCAGCAGTAGATACTATGTTGGCTCTGATCGATTGATCTTTGCTGTCTTTCAATTCAAAACCGCCACTCGTATAATTGAAAGACTTGTCGCTTGTATTTTCGATCGTTACCTCAGCTATTAAAAATTCTTCATTATTATTTATTGTTTTTTCTTTGTCGCCAATTTTTGTCTTATACTCGCCTTGTTCTGCCGTCGTATATACTTTATTGACCGAGAAATTTGTGCTGGAAGCTTTAAAAGTTTCGCCTACTTTATGCACTTTTTCATCCGTTTTGATTTCTTTTTCCTCTGTTTTCTTTTCCGTTGCTGTTGCTTCTTTCTTTTCTGTCTTTTGCTCAGCTGACGCATCACTGGACTGGCTGCACGCAGAAAGCGCAAATCCAATCGTTAGCACAAACAAAATGAATAATGCTTTTTTCATTGCTGTTCCTCCATCTAAAGTAATCGTTTTCTATTATAATCACGCTTTTCCTTTTCTTAACAGGGAACAAAGTAACAAATTACTCTATCATATCCATTCATAGTATAGGTCAGCCAATGACATAGATATTTATCCTTTACTGGAAAAAATACTGGACAGGCCGGTGATGGCATATCATTTTCCAAAACAAAAGCTTCTTTGTCTAGTTTCTAATTTGGGTATTTATACCTGGTTCACGAGGCTCATCTCACAAAAAACCCGAGCTGGCAGCAGCCATCTCGGGCAGGTGATCAATCTCGCTTATTCATTTCCTTTTTCTCTCGGGGTTCCTGATGATGTTTTTGGTGCTCGGGAGGCTGAGTCGTGCGTTCCAGCTCCTTTGTATCTTGTCCCATTCCTTTTAAAAAGGAGAAAAGCAGTGTAACTGCTTTGTTGATTTCCGGGTCTTTGAGCGAGCGGATGATATCAAAATAACCTGTTTTCTCTTCGCTGTCCTTCTGTTCCACCGCGTTTGCCACACCCGCATTCACTTTCAAAATGAGGGGCTCCAGCTGTTTCACATCCAGCATGCCTAGCGTTCCAAACAGAAGAAGCAAATTTTTCAACGTATTGGCTGTTTCCTCTGTATCTGCCTTTTTCACTAAGATGTCAAGGACTTTATCTCCTTGTCCAAAAAGGCCGCGGAGCAATGGCAAAACACCACGCTCGTTCATGTGGCCAATCATATGCAGCGTTTCAAGAATGGCTTCCTTATTCTCGACTAATGCATCTTCAATTTCTTTCATATCACGCTTTCTCTGATCCTCTTCGGTTATCTCGATTTTCTGAATTCGTTTAATTGCTTTAGCCATTATGCCCAATCCCCCTTTTCACAGCGTCGCCAGGGAAAATATAATCCTTCCGCGCCCATTTCTTTTGTACCTGCACACCGATTTGCGGCTGCGGATTCCCGTTGCGGTGATTGATCTTAGGCAGCGGATTGCTTCCGTCGTACTTCAAAATTTCCATCTTGGCTGATGTTTCTTTATAAGCAGGCGTATCGGTATCCTTATCGGCATGGCTGCCTGTTAACAGGTTGATCGCTGCTTCCCCTGAATCGTTCATTGGCAGGTATACTTCCTTCCCTTTGACACGATCAGTGATCACGCACTTCACTTTGACATTTCCGAAAGGCGATGTGAGTCTGACAAGGGTTCCGTCCTGAATCCCCCGTTCTGCCGCGAGTTCAGGAGAAATTTCTAAGAACACTTCCGGTGTTTTCTTCGAAATGCCTTTTGATTTGTAGGTCAGGTTCCCTTCGTGGAAATGCTCCAAGAGCCGCCCATTGTTGACGTGGATATCATATTCCTCACCGAACTCTTCAGGTTCTGTCCACTGAACAGGATAGAGAATGGCTTTGCCGTCTGGGAAAGGGAAGCGCTCAGTAAAAAGTAAAGGCGAATCCTTTCCATCAGCGCTTACAGGCCATTGCAGGGAGTTGTACCCTTCAAGGCGCTCATAGGTGACGCCGGCATAAATCGGCGACAGCATGGCTGCTTCCTCCATAATGTCTCCAGGGTGCTCATAGTGCCAGTCAGCACCGAGCTTATTGGCAACCTCCATAATAATCTGCCAGTCAGGCTTTGATTCGCCCAGCGGTTCAAACACCTGATACAGCCGCTGAATACGGCGTTCAGTGTTTGTAAAGGTTCCCTCTTTTTCAAGGCTTGGGCTCGCAGGAAGAACAACATCAGCAAACTCGGCTGTACGTGAAAGGAAAATATCCTGCACCACAAAGAAATCAAGCTTTTCATATGCGGCGTGTACATGATTGATATTGGAATCGACCAGACCCATTTCTTCACCTTTTACATACATCGCTTTCAGCTGGCCGGAATGGATTTTTTCGATCATCTCGTGGTTGGTCATGCCCGGCTCCTTCGGCAGCGGTACACCCCACGCCCGCTCGTATTTTTGGCGGACTTGTTCGTCCGTCACTTTTTCATACCCCGGCATTCTGTCAGGCATGCTTCCGAAGTCACTTGCTCCCTGCACGTTGTTATGGCCGCGCAGTGGGTAAGAGCCTGCTCCCGGTTTTCCGTAGTTTCCTGTCACAAGCAGCAGATTTGAGATTGCCGTGCTTGTGTCACTTCCGCCAATATGCTGTGTCACGCCCATTGCCCACAATGCGCACACACTGTCAGCCTGACCAATCATCTCTGCCATTTGGATGAGGGTTTCTTGATCAATTCCGGTTTTCTCCTCGGCATATTCAAGGGTATACGGTGCCAGGCTTTTCACATATTCATCCCGTCCGTTCACTCTTTCCTGTAAAAAGCGTTCATCGGCCTTGCCGTTTTCAATCAAAAATTTGGCGATGGCATTCAGCCAGACGATATCTGATCCGGCACGCGGCTGGACAAATAAATCTGAACGCTCTGCCATTTCGTGTTTTCTGATATCCGCTACGATCACTTTCTGCCCTCTCAGCTTATGTGCCCGTTTAATGCGAGTGGACAAGACCGGATGCGACTCAGACGTGTTCGAACCGATAATCAACACAAGGTCCGCTTGCGCGATATCTGTAATCGACCCTGAGTCACCGCCATAGCCGACTGTCCGGAACAGGCCGGCAGTCGCAGGAGATTGGCAATAGCGCGAGCAGTTGTCCACATTATTTGTGCCAATGATCCCTCTCGCCAGCTTTTGCATGAGGTAGGATTCTTCGTTTGTACATTTAGATGATGTAATAAAGGCAAGTGAATCCGGGCCAAACTCTTCTTTTAAATCCGTGAACTTGCTGGCGATCAGTGATAACGCCTCCTCCCACTCCGCTTCACGGAAATGGTCGCCTTCGCGGATCAGCGGCTTTGTCAGGCGTTCCTCACTATTCACGAAATCCCAGCCGAACTTTCCTTTCACACAAGTAGAAATGCCGTTGGCCGGCGCTTCCTCCTGCGGCTCAACTTTCAGAATGTCTCTTCCCTTTGTCCAGACATCAAAGCTGCAGCCGACACCGCAATAGGTGCAGACGGTTTTCGTTTTTTTGATTCGCTCATCACGCATGGCGGATTCCATATCAGAAATGGCGAGAATCGAGCCGTAACCTGTCTCTACGCCTTTCGTGATCTCAATCATCGGACGCAGTGTTTTGTCATTGATGCCTGTTAAATACCCGGCTTCCCCTTCCATTCCTTTTTCCATCATCGCGTTACACGGACAGACGGTAGAACAGTGGCCGCATGATACACAAGATGACTCATTGATCGGCACATCATTATCCCAAATAACGCGGGGGCGTTTCCGCTCCCAGTCAATGGTCAGTGTTTCAGTTACCTGAACGTCCTGGCACGCTTCGACACAGCGTCCGCACAAAATACATTGATCTGGATCATACCGGTAAAACGGATGAGATTCATCCTTATGGTAAGGCTTCTGGTCAAACGGGATGCTTTGGTGATTGATTTTCATTTCCTTCACCGTATTATGTATTTCGCATCCCCCGTTGTTGTAATCGCAAACTGTACAATAAAGCTCATGATTATATAAAATCTTGTCCATCCCGATGACCTGCGCTTTTTTCACATCAGGCGAAAGCGTATCAATGACATCGCCATCCTTTAATTCAGCGGAGCACGACCTCTTCAGCTCGCCATTGATGCTGACGATGCACGTATCGCATGTTTCAATCGGCCCTAAGCTTGGATGATAGCAAACTTGCGGCACTTCAATCGAACTGTTATTCAAAAGCTGAAGCACCGTCTGTTCTTCGGATGCTTCCATTTCAACGCCGTTTATTGTGATTTTTTTCTGTTCAGCCATCTCCATTCCCCTTTCTTGCTTGTGTATATACCGAATTACCCAGTTCTCTTCCCTTGCAAGGGATCAATAAAACATACAAAGCGCACTCACATGTTTTAGTGCATCATCACCGGGAAACGAGAGGGTAGAATGAAAAAGGAGGGATCAGCATGAAAAAAACAATGTCTGTTCTAAGCGCGGCAGCAGCACTGACAGGCTCTCTTTCCGGCTTTGGGGCAGCGTCCTTTTCAACACCGGCAAACGCCGTAACTCAAACAACCTCGCTCTCTGAAAACACAAACCAATCAGCCGCCGAGCTTGTCAAAAATCTTTACAACTCCGCCTACACAGGGGAAATGCCTCAGCAGGTGCAAGGCCTTACAGTTAACAAAAGCACGAAAGGCGATGTCCATGCTACATTAGGGGAACCCGAACGACCGTCCGGAGGAGACAATCGGTTTGATTTATATCACTGGAATATGGGGAACCCGGGCTACGGATTTTCCTATCATAAAGACATGACAATTTCAGAAATCCGCTACTTTGGAACCGGTGTCGAACGGCAGCTGAATTTAGGCGGAGTTACCCCGGAAATGCTGCGGAATGAAATAGGCTCCGCGAATCGAGTGTTAACCGTCCCGTTTACCGATGAAATCGACTATGTATATGACACAGGCCGATATGAACTTCATTTTGTAATTGGCAAGGACCAGACCGCTGACCATGTAAACCTTAAAGCAAAATAAACCCATCATGCGGCTGTTCAGCCGCTTTTTTATTGGACAAATAGAAGATATATTCCTTACAATACATGGGAGATGAAGCAGAGACGGGGTATCAATTCTCAATGAAGCGAAATCGATGGATATATGCAGCTGTCACCATTCTGATCATGGTGCTGGGGCTGGGATCAAGAGCGTTCTCCAATGTTCTGCCCAATACCATCAATACTTATCTGGGAGACTCGCTTTGGTCTGCCATGATCTTTACGGGATGCGGGTTTCTATTTCAGAAAATGAAGACAATGTTGTCGGGCATTATCAGTCTTTCTTTCTGTTTTATCATTGAAATCAGCCAGTTGTATCACGCCGAGTGGATCGACCGGATCAGAGACAATTCTCTTGGCGGGCTTGTACTGGGGTACGGATTTTTATGGAGCGATATCGAAGCGTATACGATTGGAATTGCCTTTTGTGCCGCCATAGAACTGCTGGCTCTGGGGATCAAAAAGCGCCGCTATATGTGACGCTTTTTTCATTTGGAAAACAGCCCGCACTGAGACAGAATGGTCTCCGCATCCAAGAGCGTGGCCTCGCTTATCGTGACTTGATGCTTATCCATAAATGACTGAACGGCGTGATATCCAACGGCATAACCCGCAAAAGCCGATAATCCGGCAGGCTCAAAGCCTTGGACTTTCGCAATTGGATCACCAAACATATAACGGCTTACTTCCGAAAAGCCTTTCACATCCAGCACCTCATTGATGACTTTAATGGAATACTGCAATTCTTCTTGATCAAAGCGTGTTACCCAAGGACCCAATTGCGCCACGCCAAACAGCTCTCTGGCAAATGATTCAGCCAACCCTTCAATTACAAGATAATCTCCGACACTCACAGAGCCATGATGAAAATCAACATACGAAAACCGCAAATTATGATGAAACTCATGAGCAATAATTGAAGGTATCCTTGGCAGGTTATAGCTGTCCGGATTCATCCATACATGTATAAAGCCCGGTATCCCGCCAAATCCGCAGTAGCCTTTTTGCAGCTGAAGCTTATTTGGATCAGCGATGTAAAGGCCGAATTTGATCTCGTCTGCATTCACCCGCAGCTGTTCGCGCTCTGCAAAATAGATACATTGCCGGAGCGCAGATTCAGCTGTCTCTGCAGCATGTGATTCTTTCAGTATCCTTAATGCTTGCTGCCCGGCTTCAGCATCACGGACATCCAAATAACCAAGCATTTTCACAGCCATGATTACATCATAGCCGTTCGGCTCCTTTGCTCTCAGGGGAACTTGGATGGCGCTCCACATCTTTTCAAACGGCCTCATCATCATATACCGAAATTCATCCTCTCTTTTCTCTTCTACCATTGAAAACAGCTTTTCATATTGCTCAAAGGTCTTTTCCATTGCAAGATTCATCCTGATTCCCCCCTTGTCAAAAACATACGGTATGCCGCAGCGTAAGGGTCAACAGGGAAAATTAAGCCATTTTTCACTGTAAAATCATCCAAAGCCGCCGATAGGTAAGGCATAGGAGGTGGAACGATGGATATTCCTGCTTTATCAGTTGCGATGCACCAAGCATCCCTTGCCCAAAATGTTGATATCGCCTTAACGAAAAAAATGCTGGACACCGCCCAGCAAAATGCCGATCAAACCTTAAAGATGATTCAGCATCCGACGCTCGGACAAACCATTGATATAAAAGGTTAACCCACACACCAAAGGCGGCCAAGAACTCCATCCTCCCGGCCGCCTTTATTGTTCACAAAAAAGCATGCATGTTTTGATTGTTCCTCCGTATGATTTATTGTTTGCCATATTAAGGAGGTCATAAAGGACATGAAAAAACTGTTTACGAAGGCTTCATTGGTGTTATTCGCAGTTGTATTTGTTTTTGCCGTCAAAGGAGCGCCCGCCAATGCGGAAACCCATGCCTATGATGGAAAAAGCCCTTATTACAATGATTGTGCGTCCAGCGGCTCTACAAAAAAATCCTCAAACTTAGTGAATGCCAACAATCAAGTCATCGGAGTAGTCGAGCTTAAATTCAGCAGTACATGTAAAACGGCTTGGGCAAAAATCACGATGAATCATACATTGACGTCAGGCTTTGAAGCAAATGCGGAGATTACCCGGAACACGGACGGAAAGAGATATAATTGTGATTCTGCAGGCGGCAATGGAAAAGCGGTGGTCGGGCAAAAATCTTGTTATACACCGATGGTATATGATTTAGATCCAAGAACTTCTTACGCTTTCGGCAAGTATTCAGGACCCAACCTGAATGTTTGGGCCACCACAGGCTCTTATTAAAAAGAAAAAAGGCTGTCCGGGCAATATCCGCGGCAGCCTTTATGTATTAATTTGCTTCTCTTTGTTTTTTAACCTCTTCAAGCTGAGAGACCGTCACCAATTGATAGCCTTGATCAGTGAGCTTTTTGATAATTTCATCGGCAGCATCAGCAGAGGTGCGGTAAATGTCGTGAATCAAGATGGTTCTTCCATCTCCCGCCTGACTCATGACACGGTCAACGATTGTTTTTTTGTTTCGGTCTTTCCAATCTTCCGGATCAACATCCCATAACGCGACATCCATTTTCAATTGACTGCGCAGCTCATCATTAATCCCGCCGTATGGAGGTCTTACAAGCGTCGGGCGGTATCCGCTTATTTTTTCAATGATATCTTGCGTGTCATTGATTTGCTTTAACGCCTCTTTCACTGAAAGCCTTGTGAGAAGCGGATGGCTCCACGAATGGTTCCCCACCTCATTTCCTTCCTTCAGCATTCTTTTTAGCGTTTCCGGATAATATTGCACCCTGCTCCCGAGAACAAAAAACGTGGCATGTCCCTTATATTTCTTCAAGGAGACCAGAATCTGATTTGTTGTCGCAGGATTCGGGCCGTCGTCGAAAGTAAGCGCAATGACTTTTTGATTTGGATCAACCGCTTCTTCTTTGGGCAAAGAAATCACTTCATGCTTCGGCTTTTTCTCTTTGATATTATTTTTGTTTTTTGCTTTATCAATATATTGTTCTTTCACGATGTCTTTCAAAAGGCTTTTCTTAATGGCAATCGATTGCTCTCCAAGATAACCTGCTGCGACCTGATATGTATCAAAATAAAATTCGATATAATCTTCCTTGATGGCAAAGCGGCTGAAATTATCTGTTTTCGGTGCCGTTCCTTCCTTTAATAACGCATCGTCTGCAGCAATGTCCTTATCCTTTTTCAGCTCATGATAAGCGATTAACGAGAGCTTATGTAAATAGTCAGCGTCCTCTTTGAAAATATCATCAATTGAAAGAAAAGCTTGTTTACTAAAATCATAGTTGAACGTTTTTTTCACAGTTTGCCCGTGTGCACCGCCGATATATTTATATTCATTAAATACAATCGCTACAGTCTGCTTGGCATAATGGACAATTTTATAATCAACATTTAATTCGTTGCGCTTTGTCGTATGTTCCTGGTCAACGTCTTTTGTTTCCTTCTGAAATTGGCGAACCTCTTTCTCTGCGAAACTCTTTAATACCGAATCCATTTTTTTATTTTTGAAAACGGGATAGTTGACCGCGTAATTGAAGGTTTTCCCGTCATTCACAAGCGTTGCGATCTCCACATTCCCATACTGAGAATCAGTTTTTACTTTATTCATAACCGTTTCTTTTTTTAATGAATTATGAAAAAAGCCGATAAGGCCCGCCACACATACGACTGCTATTAATACATGAAACCATTTGATTCTTTTTGCCAACAACCCAAATTCCTTCTTTCATAACCGTTTCGATTTATTTTTCATCAGTTAGAACTGTATCTATTTAGAAATACTTTTGTAACATTAGAGTAATATTTATTTCACATTTGTAATACTATGAGATTTAGAAGTTCTTGTCAATCCTTTTTCAGGGATTTCATCATAAAAAAATCCGATTTCTCGAATGTACATACACCCAACCTAAACATCAAGAATATGGTAAAAGGAATAAAAAAACTAGGGAGGTTTTCCTCTTGGATTATCCTTTGAATGAACAGACATTTGAACAAATTACACCTTATGATGAAAGACAGCCTTATTATTATCAGCGCCCGAGACCGCCATTTTATCCGCCTTATTATTACCCAAGACCGTTCTATCCGTTTTATCCGCGTCCGCCTTACTATTACCCGCGCCCACGCCCGCCTTACTACCCTTGGTACGGTTACGGCGGAGGATACGGCGGAGGATACGGATACTAAACGCCGTTTACCAAAATGGGGGCAGTCCAGCTCCCCATTTTTTTGTTTTAAAAAATGACAATATCATGACAAATATAGGAAATAATTGTGATTCCATAGCCCTCTTGTTACGATAACAAAAGCATGCAGTTTTGGGGGAGGCGTCTGTTTTTGGAGAATACAAGAGATTCTGCAGCTCTATCTGAAACGAAATACATAAAAGCTTCGAACCGGGTAACAGTTTACGATTTTATCAAACTTGCAAAACCCGGCATTATCATATCAAACTCGATAGCAGCCTTCGGCGGATTTTGGATCGCGTTTGCAAGCGCAGAAAAACCATTAACCGGAATGGCTTTTTTGATGACAATGGTGACAGCAATGCTTGGAACTGCGTTTGTAATGGCTTCCGGCACTGTTTATAACAACTTTTTTGATCGGCATATGGACGCAAAAATGGCACGCACCCGCAGCAGGGCCTCCGTCACAGGGAAAATGCCGCCTGCCATGATCTTAACGTATGGCTCCGTCTTAGGAATCGCAGGCCTTGCAATGCTGTATTCCCTCAATCCATTAACTGCCCTTCTCGGACTGGCTGCCTTTATTTTTTATGCAATAATCTATACAGTATGGGTGAAACGAACCTCTGTGTGGAGCACATTTGTCGGGAGCTTCCCAGGAGCTGCGCCGCCGTTGATGGGGTATTGTGCGGTAACCGGAGACATCAGTATGACTGCAGTGCTGTTGTACGCGATTATGTTTCTGTGGCAGCCCCCGCATTTTTGGGCGATTGGGATCAGACGCAAAGAGGAATATCGGGCAGCAGGCGTTCCGCTCTTGCCGGTTGTAAAAGGAAATCATGTAACAAAAATAAAAATGATTCAATATATTGCAGTTCTGGTACCGGTCACGCTATTATTTCCTTTTTCTCTCGGCACCGGCCATATCAGCCCATTTTATTTCTTAGCTTCCCTTGTTCTCGGAGGCATATGGATCAAAAAAAGCATTCAGGGATTCAAAACGGACGATGACGTCAAGTGGGCAAAGGATATGTTTGTCTACTCGCTCATTTATTTTTGCTTGCTGTTTTTGATCATGATGGTTGATTCATTTGTGATGTTTTTGATCAGATGATGTTATGCAAAAAGAGCCACACATTAATGTGACTCTTTTTTATTTTGAAAAAAAGCATCTAATAGAAATGTCACGATCAAAAACACAGCCATGCAAATCAAAAATCGTACGATTTCACTCAAAATCCAGCTATGGGCAATACGCATACCATCGGTTTCTCGGAGGGTTGCGCATATTGAAAAAATCATGAGTATGTTTTTTAAAGTTTCTTTGTTCATGAAATACCATCGCCTTCTTAAAATATTACTGAAATGCAAAATAAATGATGAGGTAAAGTCCAGTCGGATACAAAACATGTCTGCATCGTTGCATGTTTTAATTGAATGATATCCTTGTTTTTTCAGCCAGCCATTTTGCAAAGTTCAGGCAAACAGATGAAAACTGCTTCAGAGAAAAAGCAGATCTTTTGCGATAAACTAAGCAGCGGAAAGCTCGAACCGTCTGCTGCTGTACTCTCGCCTAATGAAAATAAGAACATTAGAATAAGTCAATCGGGAAATGCACTTTTTTCTTAAAGCCGATACAAGAAAAAATAAACCCATAAACGAAAAGACAGCACGTCCCCCAGCTTACTATCGGGTGTTCGCTCTATAAACTCGAACTCTTTTTCCATCATCAGGTATTATAAGCCAAAAACAAACAAAAAAATAGACTTTGTCTTTATCTGCCATACAAGGACAGTAAGAGAAATTGTACCGATTATCTATATGATAGTTTGCCTATGTTCATAGATTTGGAAGTCTAGAAAATTGAAACGGAACCCGCTGTCAAGGTTGGTGGAAGCGAGCTGTTGCAGACCTATTTCATTGAAAACTTACGCTCGTTATTGTTGGGGTCATTGCAGATGCGGAGAAGAATTTCATGTGTTGCCATTTATAAAGAAGACATTGAGAAAGTGGACACTTGTAAGGCCTTATTTCTATTACAAATTTTACTTTTGCCCTACACCCATGTTTTCGGAACATCCCTCTCACTCTTACGTATACCTTAATAGGAGGGATCAAACGATGAAAGAGTATGAATTCGTAAGAGTTGAACTGAGTACAATGAGAAGAAGGCCTAAAGAAGACTACCAGCAAATCATCCATGACTATGCGAAAAGAGGCTGGACATTCATTCAGATTTTCGCTCCCAGTATAGATGGGTATGGAGCAGCTGCTTATTTTGAGATCATATTTGAAAGAGATGTGGAAAAAGCTTAGTCCATATGACTAAGCTTTTTCGGTTTATCTTCATTGCGTGCCATCTATACAATTTCTGCAAATGCGGCATCGCATGCTTTCGCTAAATCTTGAGGCGCCACCTTTAGCTGCATACCGATTTTCCCTGCACTGACAATGATAAAATCAAGTGTTTCAGCGGCTGCATCAATATAGGTCGGGAACGATTTTTTCATGCCAATTGGTGAACAGCCGCCGCGAACATAGCCAGTTACCCCTAATAATTCCTTCATCGCAATCATTTCTATTTTCTTTTCTTCTATTACTTTTGCTGCCTTTTTTACATCTAATTCTTCTGCAACGGGTACAACAAAGACGTAATAATCTTTTGCTCCTGCTGTTGCCACCAATGTTTTATATACATATTCTGAAGGATAACCGATTTTTTCCGAAACAGAGATGCCATCTACCGGTTGGCCGCCTTCTGTTTTATACCCTAATAACTCATAGGAGATGTTCTGCTGTTCTATCAAACGAACCGCATTTGTTTTTGCCATTTTTTTCGCCATACTTTTCCCCCACTATCGAAAAAAACCTAAAAAAATACTGTAATTAATATATAAATACTATCATCGAGAACAGACATATGCTATTAACCTGCATGTTCAAAAGAGAGAAAAACCTCTAGAAAGCCGAAATACGAAACAAAAAGGAATGAACGACATGTAATAACATACAATTTGTATGAATGTAAAATTAAGGAGTGGTTGCTTTGTATCATTACTATTATGGTCCCGCGTTAATTCCTTACTTTACACATACTCATAACACTCAAAGAAATCCAGACTTTTCAGAAAGACAGCGAAGAAGAGAAATCACACTGAATGTAGATGGCATTATACCGCCATCTTCCTCTGAGGATCTCGGAGACGGCTTTTATTCCTTCGCATGGACTGGCCAACAGGTAATAGATCCTGGTGAATATCTTGTTTGTCATCTTGAAGGAAGAGATATACAAGTGATTAATGGCGGGTTTACCCCACGCGATACTGCTCCATTGTATGCAATCGCAAGCTTTCCAAGGAGAAGAAACCAATGGGTCATAATCATTCATAACCCTGTTCAAACCCAAAGAGCGATATCGCTTTACTTGATTGCGAAAAGGTAGTACAAAATGTTTTCAGCAGAAACAGAAAACGGGTAGGAACGCTTTGATATCAGCGCTTTCCTACCCGTTTTGGATTTATGACACTTTCGATCTTTCCCCGTCAAGACAGTGACGAAAGGAAGTTGGTGCCCGTAGAAATTTGGTTTCAATAAAACAATTCATTTCAAATTCAGCTCATGTTCTTCATGTTGTCCAAGAATTTTTGCACCGATAAATATTTCAATATGTTATCATGATTACCAGTTAAAAGAAAAGAGGATTAGATATATGGTTCTTCTTGAAACAAATCGGCTGCTTTTAAAAACGATTGATATTCCCCTTCTTAACGCTGCATCTAAACGAGATCATCAGGCCATTAAAGACCTAGGTTATGAAACAAATGGTGAATGGCCAAATCCTGTTTTTTTGAAGCCATCCCTTATTTCCGCGAGAAATTAGTTGAAAACAATGGAACAAAAGGATTTGATTCATGGATTATTGTAAAGAAGGACAATCATGAAATTGTAGGAGGAACCGGATTTTTAGGTGACCCGGATACGAATGGCATGATTGAAATCGGCTTTGCAACAAATAAAAGCCATCGCCGCAAAGGGTATTGTGTTGAGGCTGCCCAAAAAATAATAAACTGGGCCTTAAGCCAAGATACGGTGAACCATATCACAGCTAGATGTGAACATAACAATTTTGGTTCACAACATATTTTAGAGACCTTAGGGTTTGAATTGGAGCATAAGTCAGAAGATTTTATGCATTGGAGATACGTTACCATGTAAAACAATAAAAAAGCCCATGCAAAGAGATAAAACCCTCCCTCTAAACTGAGAGCGGGTTTTTCTTTAAACAATATTTGTACAGTTTCCTTACTCGTCTTTTCTATCTTTATCGGTATCTTCAGGATCCTCAACTGGATCTTCAGGATCAGGATCATTATCTTTTTCATCATCTTTATTGATGGTATCATCCTCATCGACACCTGGAGCGTTGTTATTGTCAGTATCTTGGTTGTTGCCGTTATTATCTTGATCGTTCTCCTCAACATCCGGAGCATTGTTATTATTATCATTATTATCTTGACCATTATTACAGCCCATTAATACAAAACTCGATAGAAACAACACACTAACGATTTGCAGCCATTTTTTCATTTCCATCCTCCTTTCTTCTTTTTAATCCCTATAAGTTTGTCCAGCATGTTTACTTTAATTCGTTGCATTCTTATATATTCTTTCTTGAATTCCATCTTTATCATTCCAGCATATCAATTCCTCGAAAACTAAGTATCGAAACAAAAATTATGATAGAAACTTGCTCTAAAATGAATCATTTCCGGTGAATAACCGCCGAAACAGAGGGATGATGTGGGTGTCTCTTTTAGGTTGAGGAGCTAGTATAGCTGCAATTGTTTTAAGAAAAAATAACAGCAGAAAAAATGTGTTACAGCCGATTCAAGGTTTAATTAACAACGTTAAACAAAATAATGTAAAACCACGAACTTAAAGAACGTCAGGCTTTAAATCGTGAATGCGGGTGGGACTAAAATAAAGGACATAAAAACCCTCCAATTTAAGAAGGGTTTTTCCACATTCAGCAACACTTTAGTCTGCTACATTAAACAATTATAGATGAGAGACAATGCACTCTGCCTGTCCCTCCAGTTTAAATTCTCCAAAACCGTAGGGCAGCAACATATGATCTCCTTTTTTGAAGGTATTGACATACCCACTGGATATCATTCGGCCTTCCCCTTCAATAACACTGATAAGAAGGAATGGTTTTTGTTGTTGTAGGCTTGCTGATCCTGACAAATTCCACTTTTTTACCGAAAAGTAAGCGCATTCAATCAATGTTGTTGTAAATAACTCCTCTATTTGTTCATGATGAACTGTTTGCCGATCTAGGATAGATGGAACCTCTATCACTTCTATGCTCTTCTCCAGATGAAGCTCGCGCAGCTTACCTTCTGCATCTTTTCGTTCATAATCATATAATCTGTAGGTTGTATCTGAATTCTGCTGCGTCTCTAAAACGAGAATGCCTTTTCCAATCGCATGAACGGTACCGCTTGGCACATAGAAGAAATCCCCCGGCTTTACCTTTACCCGGCGCAAAAGTTCGTCCCATTCTCCAAGTTCAATCATCGAGATCAGTTCTTCCTTTGTTTTTGCGTTGTGTCCGTAAATGATCTCAGCATCTTTTTCGCAATCAATGATGTACCAGCATTCGGTTTTTCCGAGTTCCCCGTTTTCATGTATTTTGGCGAACTCATCATTCGGATGCACCTGAACGGATAAATCTTGGTCTGCATCTAACATTTTTGTAAGAAGAGGGAAACGGTCCCCTTCAAGATGTCCGAATAAATATCTGTGTTGCTCCCATAATTCGCAGAGCGTAAACCCTTTATACATTCCGTTTTGAACAACGCTTTGTCCATTTTGATGAGCAGCAAAAGCCCAGCACTCCCCTGTTCGTTCTGACGGAATGTTATAGCCGAAAGCAGATAAAGCGGTGCCGCCCCAAATCCTCTCTTTGAAAACAGGCTTGAAAAATAACGGTTCAGCCGTCATGAAAATCCCCCCGCATTACACGATTTCATCCAGTAGCTTGTATACTTCTTCTTTTGTTTGCACGGAGAGCAGCTGCTTCCTATAGCTATCATCCATTAGTTTTCGGGATAACATCTGCAATATTTTCAAATGCTGGTTCCCTCCGCTCTCTTTCGGTACAGCAATCATAAATATTAATTTTGCATCTGATCCATCTAGGCTGTTCCAGTCAACACCTGATCGTTTGATTCCAAAGGCAACACTCGGCTTCCTGACCGCCTCAGATTTCCCGTGCGGAATTGCGATATTCATGCCAATCGCCGTTGTTCCCTGTTGTTCACGATTCAAAATGGCTTGTTTAAACCCGCTCTCGGACAGCAGCATACCATTGCGGGACAATGTTTGAATCATTTCATCAATAATGTCATCCCTGGTTTCCCCTGATAAATGTGGTTCAATCAGCTCGGGCATGATGATGTCTGTCAGTTTTTTGATTTCCGTCATCTCAGCTTTTTGGCTTTCGGCTTGAATCGGCTGCGGTATTTCTTTTGCTGCAGCAGCTTCACTTGGGGGTGCCGCTTCGCTGAGCACAGGGGACGCCGCCGTAATATCCTTTTTTAGTACGTTGACGAACAGAGCAGTGACAAGAGATCCCGCCAATACAGCAATAAAAAACATCAAGACATGATCAACTGCACCAAGCACTGCAACGATAGGCCCGCCGTGCGCTACTCTGTCTCCCACATTGCCAATCATCGCTATCACAGAACCCGTCATAGAACCTGCCATAATACTGGGAATGACTCGAAGAGGATCCTGTGCCGCAAATGGAATGGCTCCTTCAGTGATGCCAAAGAGCCCCATCGTAAATGCCGCTTTCCCCATTTCTCTTTGCGACGCCTCAAATTTTCTTTTTCCAAAAAACGCTGCAATTCCAAGGCCAATCGGCGGAATACAAATGGAGACGGCAATTGGCCCCATAATTTCATAATTTCCTTCTCCAATCATGGCCGAGCCAAACAGAAATGCCACCTTGTTTACGGGACCGCCCATATCAAATGAGATCATCGCGCCTAAAATCAGTGCCAGAAGGATCGAGCTCGATCCTTTCATCCCCGCCAGCCAAACCGTTAAAGATGTGAAAATTTGAGCTACAGGTGCGCCGATCAAAAACACAAACGCTAAACCTACAATCAGTGATGCAAACACCGGAATGATAATAATTGGCATGATCGGTTGGATTGCTTTTGGCACTTTTAATTTTTTTATCCCAAGTGCAGCATAGCCAGCCAAAAATCCGGCAATGATTCCACCGAGGAAACCGGCGCCGCTTGCGCTGTCATAAAAACTTCCAGTCGCTGCAATATATCCGCCGATCATCCCCGGCACAAGCCCCGGCTTATCAGCGATGCTATAGGCGATATAGCCGGCTAAAATCGGAATCATAAATGAAAATGAAGCACTGCCGATCTGTTCAATCGTTTTCCAGAAGGAATCATCCGGAATAACTAAGCCTTTAGGTGTTTTCTCACCCCCAAGCGTTAATGCAACCGCTATCAATAATCCGCCGACAACAATAAAAGGAACCATAAATGAAACGCCGTTCATTAAATGACGGTAAATCGGATTTTGTTTCTTCTCCTGATGATTACCGGATTCCGATTTTGAAGCGGAACGATAGACCGGTATATCCCCGCTAAGTGCTTTTTGAATCAATTCTTCCGGTTTGCGGATGCCGTCCTGAACCCCGACAGACAGCAGTTTTTTGCCTATAAATCGATCTTTGTTTACCGAGCGGTCTGCCGCAATAATGATCGCGTCCGCTTCCCGAATTTCCTCTGCGGTTAGCTCATTTTCTACCCCGACTCCGCCCTGGGTCTCAACCTTGATGCTAACGCCTAATCTGTCAGCTGCTTTTTGCAGATTTTCCGCTGCCATATACGTATGGGCAATTCCGTTCGGACAAGATGTAATCGCTAACAGTTTCATACGAAACCTCCTTTAAAGTGTGAATAACAAGATCTTGTCTCAACTGTATACCGAAATCATGCCGTTAAAATCGCTTTTTTTTACCATAAGTTCCGGAAATAACGGCATTTTTCCTTATAAACAAAAAAAGCAAGGAATGCCTCCCTGCTTTTAATAATCCAAATAAGATAAAAATGTCATGACGTTTGTTTCTTTCGTCAGCTTCTGCACGAAGGCCGGCTGCTCACTCAGGTATGAAAGCTCACGAAACAGCTGCTTTGTCATATTTTGATCCTCATGTTTGACAGCCAGCATAAAAACAAGCGATACTTTCTCATTTCCCCAATCAAGCGGCTCTTTTAATGTGGCAATTGCGATTGCTGATTGTTTGATATATTTAGCGTTCGCATGAGGAATGGCTATGCCTGCCCCAATGTTTGTCGCCGCCATTTTTTCCCTCATCACCGCATGAACCGCGTATTCCTTTTCAACATAGCCTTTCTCAAACAAAGCTGTCGCCAGCTGTTCAATTACCTTATAGCGGTGCTCTGCCTCTTGCTGTAAAAAAACCAAAAAAGGAGTCGTATTGTTCAGCATCTGAAAGGTTTTTTGTTTTTGGCGCTGTGGTTTATCAAGCTGATGCACAAATGCAAGTAATTCCTTCTCATCTGAAGGCTCCAAAAGCGGAGATACAACAATATATGGGATCGTTATATTTTCCAGAGCTATGGTTGAAATGACAAGATCGATATCCTCATGCTGTTTTATGAAGTCCTTTAAATCGGCTTTTGCGATACAGGCCATTACAGCGATTTGATGACATTTCCGTTCAATTTTTGTCCGCAGCAATTGTGACATCCCAATACCCATGTGACAAACGATGATCGCCTTTTTATGTGTATCACTGCTGTGATGCAGCCGTTCGATTGCTGCCTGAAAATGCAGCGTTAAATATGCTGCCTCTTCCTCAGGGATATGAAGATCAAACGTTTGATTGATGTCTTCCAGAACGTCAATGATCAGATGAAACAAATAAGGGTACATCTTTTTGATGTCATTAAGCATAGGATTTGATACAGAAAGATCGTAGCTCAGCCGCTGTAACACTGTATTGAGATGAATATTCAATCCGTTGATCAAATCCTGATCTTTATGAAAATCCAGCATTTTCAGCTCTGAAACACGGTTGATTAAATGCCTTACAACCTTTGGAAGCACTGCATTTTCAAGGTTTTCTTCTTTCTGTAATGGATATCGAACTTTCCCGCCCAATATATGTAATGTCAAATACACGGCCTCTTCTTCAGGAAAGCGGATTGCAAAAACCGGTTCAAGCCGTTGTAAACAAGCAAATGTCCATTGATATTCTTTCTTCTTTTTTACTGCTGCCAGTTCTCTTGGAGATATCGAGATCGGCTGCTTCATTTTGATTCGGCGGATCATGAACAATGTATGCAACAGCAAACTCTCAAACGTCTCATCTGTGAAATAAAGCGAATGCTCTTTTTGTAATGATTTGATTTCTTTCGCTACAAAATCTACTTCGTGACTTAAGAACTTACTTTTAATAAATTGGCTAGTAAACTCCGTGTTATCAATCAAATCAGATATTCTTGCCAATGCTTTTCTTTTATTTTTTTCGTTCCCATCAACCTTCAAACCAAGCCGCTGCTTCGAAACCAGCGTGAGGTCAAATCGCTTCAGCCACTCCTCTACCGCACATAAATCCTTTTTAATGGAAGATCGATTGACAAAATGCTGAGCGGCAATTTCTTTTGCAGAAACAGGCTTTAGATTCATTAATAAGTCATAAGCAATTTGCAACATTCTTTCCTCATCGGTTCGCTGCCTAGAATAAAAATGTTCTGTATGTAATTGTTGGCTTAACCAGGTCCTTTCCTGTTCATCTATATGTAAAAAGACGCCCAACCCTGGTTTCCGAATGAGCTGAGCATGAGAATGTTCATTGAGGTAATCCTCGATCGCTTTCAAATCATTCCTGATCGTTTTTTCAGAACACTGTACCCTGTCTGCGAAATCTTGCACAACTAAATAGTCATCAGGTTCAGATAACAACAGATACAAAATCTCTTTTTGCCTTGTATTCATGTATTTCATCTGTTTTTCTATCCTTCCTGTCAATATCCACTTGAACAAATAAATAGTATAAGTATACTATAAATGTAACCGTTTACATTATAACGTAAAATCATAGATTCAAAAGTTTCGTTTTTTACCGAAGGTTCCGGAAAAAAGGTTTTTTTATGTTATGAGAGTGTTCTATGATCAAGTACGTTACCCGCTTCCTATTCCCATTTAATAGAATAAGAAACGCTCAGACACGTAATGGTCCACCGCTATTCTCCGCCTTAATACGACTAAGTCAACGCAAAAAAACGGCTAGAAACGTGATAACGCCTCTAACCGCCGTGTATGATTCCGACTGGGCTCGAACTAGCGACCTCTCCCCTGTCAAGGTAGTTGATGCCTTTTGAACAAGTATATTCGATTCTGACCAGCCCTATAACTTCAAGGCTATTGAATTGTACATCTGATGACTTCTGAATGAAAAGGATGATTGTTGATAGAGTTGGACAACAAACTGCCAGCTTTATTCTCTTTTTAAAAAGCCTTTTAATCATTCACATTGCTTTTCATTAACCATTCTACTTCCGTTAATTCTTGTTGTTGAACGTCTTTTGTGTGTTTTTTCGTGAAATGGGTTTTCACAGCTTCTTCGTTTTCCCAAATCTCCCAAAGCATTATTTTACGTTCTGATGGATCAAGCGGATAAGCATGGAATTTGATACACCCTTCTTCTTTGTTCGTTTCTTCCTCAAGTTTTTTGAATTCCTTCATTATTTCATTAAGGTCTTTATCACTGATGATTTTTAAGCATGCCGTTATGTAATGCATCGAAATTGCCCCTCTTCATATCACTTTATGGCTTTTCATTATAACATTTTCTTGAAAAATGTAGATATCATTTATAAATCATTAAACGACATTGGGAGCCTTTTAGACCAACTTTCTATAATTCTAAAGCAAGCTAAAGGGTCCGTATCAGATGTCCTTATTTATGCTTATTCTGACCTTTATTTCAGTCTGAATAGAAAGTTTTTTCGAAAAATGGTTCTATTAGAGTGTGCCCTTGGTGGTATAATATTAAATATATGTAAATAAAAGGAGGTATTTGATTGTCTGTTTCGGATTTAATCCCATATCATTATGTAACTACAGACATTAATCATTGGTATGTTGTCATAAAGCAGGGTCGAGTTGAGAAAGCAAAAGAAATGAAACAAAAAGTTGAAAAAGAATTCGATATGATGGAGAAAAATGAAAAAGTAGCAGTCTATCTCCAGCTATTAAAGCTACGGCACGAAATAATGCTGTCGTATCTCGAACCTGACTCTGTTAAAAATATAGATGGTGTTTATTCTGATCTCAAAAAGACAAGGGAAAATATGGCCCCTGAATCCCTCACGAATACAATAGAGTTCTATTATAATTTTTTTACCGGCATGTATCATTTTAGAACAAGAGATTTAGTTATTGCTTTAACTTATTATCGCGAAGCTGAAAAATATCTTGATTTATTAGATGAAAACGCAAATACAGATAAGGCAGAGTTCTATTTCAAAGTGTCTGAAGTCTATTACTATATGAAAGAGACTCATTTTTCAATGAATTATGCTCAGCGAGCATACTCTATATTTAAGGAGCAAAAAGATGCTCAGGGTAACCTTACATATGGCAAAGAAATGGTCCAATGTCAATTTGTTATATTTGGGAATTGGCTAGACAAAATGTGTTATGAGGATGCTTTAGAAACAGCTGAAAAAGCTTTAAAAGATGCCTTAGAAATAGGGGAGCAACATTTAATTGGTTCAGCTCATTTTAATGTGGGGTTATGTTATAATAACCTTGAAGAACTTGACAATGCTGAGAAACATTTTCAAATTGCCTATGAAATTCATAAGGATCGAAAGCACATTTATGAGTCCAAAGCGATTTTTAATCTTGCATATGTCAAAGCAAAGAAGAATGATGTAAAGGCTGCATTAGAATTATACCAGGAAGGTCAGAAGGTTGCTGCCCGACACAACAACCAGGAAGTAACCGAGAAATTAAAACTGGTTAAAGGTCTTTATTTATCATTTGACTTACAAACACTTAGAGAAGTGTTCAAGTTCTTCAAAGAGAAAAACCTTTATGGTGATATGGAAGAATACGCTGTTGCTGTTGCTGATTTTTTGACCAACAAAGAAGACAGACATGATGCGGTCGATTTTTATCAAATGGCAATTGAAGCACGTAAACAAATTCAAAGGGGGAAACATTTAAATGAAAAAATGTAAAATTGCAATTTGTTTAGCGCTCTTGCTTGGCATTGTTGGAGTATCCAGCGCTTCATACGCTCTTTCTGAGCAGTCCACTTATAAGGTCGCAGATAGAGCAGCAACTTAATATGATATTGAAATAACCCCATTTTGGACTTTAGAAATGGGGTTTTTATTTTATCTTCTCAACTCAATATTATTCCTAGGTTTTCATTTAAATCATATACTGCATTAATAAAACCGACAGCCCCTATAAAAAGTAAAAAACCCTTGCTGTGCAAGGGTTTAAGCTATGATTCCGACTGGGCTCGAACCAGCGACCTCTACCCTGTCAAGGTAGCGCTCTCCCAGCTGAGCTACGGAATCATGATATGTATGTGTTGCTGGGTATGTTGTTGTCTTTCTGACAAGTTCTATTATATAACCTTCCCTTCTATTCGTCAACTGCTTTTTCAGAAAAACTTTTTTTCGGACTTGCTGTTCCGTTCCCCGGCTATTATAATATGTCTTAATTTTCTAACAATAGGAGTGATGGGGTTTTGCATTCTTTGATTTCTTCTGATGATGTTTGGGTATTGTGGGGGTTTATTGCGGTGTGGGCGGCAGTGAGCATCGGGCTGGAGCAGCGCTTTAAGTGGGCGTCCGCTGTGTCGGGTGCTATCATTGCGCTTTTAGGTGCTATGGTGTTTACAAATATAGGAGTGCTTCCTGTTGAGTCGCCTGTGTATGATACTGTGTGGGCTTATGTGGTGCCCCTGGCGATTCCCCTTTTGCTGTTTCAGATCAATGTGCGGCAGATTTTTAAGGAAAGCAGGCGTTTGCTGTTTATTTTTCTGATTAGCTCTGCTGGCACTGTGCTTGGGAGCGTTCTCTCTTTTTTTCTTTTCAAACAGCATATTCCTTATCTCGATAAAATCGGCGGGATGATCAGCGCCTCATATATCGGCGGCGGGATCAACTTTGCGGCGATGGCGGCAAAATTTGAGACACCGGGGGAATATGTGTCAGCTACCGTTGTGGCTGATAATGTTATGATGGCGCTTTTGTTTTTTATATTAATCAGCATTCCTGCAGTTAAATGGTTTCAGCGGCATTATGCTATGCCGTTTGAAGAAAAAGTAAAAGCCGATGGAAAGAGCGGAAACAGTGCAGAAAGCTATTGGAAACGGAAGGACATTTCCTTAAAGGATATCGCTTTTAATGCTGGTGCTGCTTTTGCGCTTGTTGCAGTTAGTGTGAAGATTTCCGGCTTTTTTAAAAGCCTTTTTTCTCATCCCCTTTTGACCGGAACGCTTGGCGATCAGTATCTGATGCTCACGTCTTTAACTGTTCTTATCATTTTTCTATTCCCGCGTTTTTTTGAAAGGCTTAATGGATCTCAAGAGCTTGGAACCTTTTTGATATATTTGTTTTTTGTGGTGATCGGCATTCCTGCAGATCTGCGCTTAATCGTTACCAATGCGCCTTTTATTCTATTATTTGTGTTTATCATTGCGATTAGCAATTTAACTGTTTCCTTAGCCGTCGGAAAATTGTTCCGCGTGCGGCTTGAAGAAATTCTGCTCGCTGTCAACGCTGCTGTCGGGGGGCCTACGACAGCGGCTGCGATGGCAATTGCCAAGGGATGGCGGGAACTTGTCGCCCCGATCATGCTTGTTGGTACGCTCGGCTACTTAATTGGGAACTATGTCGGCACCTTTATGGGAAACTGGTTTTCTTCTTTCTTATAAAAAGGATTTTTACACTTTCCTCAGAATAATGTAAGAGGAATGCTGACATGAGAACGGAGAGATCACTGATATGTTAAAAGGAAAAAACATCTATGTAAGACCTTTAGAAGTAAAGGATGCGGAAGAAAATCTGCGGCTGCAAAGCGAAAATCAGGATTTCTTTGAACAGTTCTCCATGATACGCGCAGACGATTACTATACGGTTGAGGGGCAAAGAAAAAGAATAGCAGAGTATCAGCAAAGACTGGAGGAAGATGAAGAGTATCATTTCGGCATTTTCGCTGCGTCAGACAATACATTAATCGGTACGGTTTCGCTCTTTCAAATCATCCGCGGGGCGCTGCAAACTGCGTTCATCGGGTATTTTTTAGACAAAGCCCATAATGGAAAGGGCCTTATGACAGAGACCGTCAAATTGATTGTTGATTTTGCGTTTCACGAATTGAAACTGCACCGTATTGAAGCCGGTGTGATGCCCCGCAATCTCGGGTCCATGCGTGTATTGGAAAAAGCGGGATTTCATAAAGAGGGCATCGCCCGAAAAAATGTGAAAATCAACGGCGTTTGGGAGGATCATCAAGTCCTCGCGATTCTGAATCCTGATGATGAATAACAAAAGAAGCCGGGGCCATCCCCGGCTTCTTTTTATCGAACCGCCACTGGCGCAATTTCTTTCAGCGCTTGTGCGAAATCACGTTCTAAATCGTCTGCATGTTCGACTCCCACGCTAAGACGGAGCAGGCCGTCTGTGATGCCGCGTTTTTCACGCTCTTCCTTAGGCATTGCCGCGTGAGACATCGTTGCCGGATAAGACAAAATCGATTCCACGGCGCCGAGGCTTACAGCAAAGACCGGAAGTGATACATTCTCTACTAATTTCTTAACGGCCTCTTTGCTTTCAAGCTCAAAAGATAGCACGGCGCCCGCTCCCGTTGACTGGCTTTTATGGATTTCAGCGCCCGGATGATCAGACAGCCCCGGATAATACACGCGTTTCACCGCCGGATGCTTCTGGAAAAATTCCGCAAGCCGCTCAGCTGTTTGACTTGCTTTTTCTAAACGGACCTGCAATGTTTTTAATCCGCGCAGCACAAGCCAGCAATCTTGCACGCCAAGGACGGCGCCGAACGAGTTTTGCAGCTTATACAGCTGCTTCCCAAGCTCTTCATCCTTTACAGCAGCCAGGCCTGAGAGCACATCACTGTGTCCGCTCAAGAACTTTGTTGCACTGTGAAGCACAATATCCACACCGAGATCAAGCGGACGCTGCAGTGCAGGTGTCATGAATGTATTGTCCAGAAAGGTCAAACAGCCGTTTTCTTTTGCAAGCTGAACAACCGCTTTAATATCAGTAATCCCAAGTGTCGGATTTGACGGTGTCTCCATATAAATGACCTTTGTATTCGGCTTGATATTCCGCGCCACTTCGTTACTATCCGTCATATCAACAAACGTGTGCTCAATGCCAAACCGGGTCAGCACCTCTGTTACCATGCGGAAGGTTCCGCCATATACATCTTCTGTCACAAGAACGTGGTCACCCTGTGACAGCAATAAAAATGCTGTTGAGATCGCAGCCATGCCTGAACTGAAAGCAAATCCTCTCGTTCCGCCTTCCAGTGCGGCAATTGTTTCTTCGAGTGCTGTTCTTGTCGGCGTTCCTGAGCGGCTGTAATCATATGCGCCAAACTCTTCAAATGAAGATTGGTGAAAAGTTGATGCGTGCTGGATCGGTACACTGACCGCTCCTGTTGTGCCGTCTGTTTTAAATGGATTGTGCACGAGCTGGGTTTCCAGCGTCCAATTGTGATTACTCAAATGAAACAGCTCCCTCTTTGACCTGACATAACGCCTGTTTTAAGTCTTCTTTTAAATCTTCCGCATGTTCAATTCCGACTGAAAAACGCAGCAAGCGATTGCAGACTCCGTTTGCGATGCGGATTTCTTCAGGAATATCCATGTGCGTCTGTGTGGCAGGGTATGTAATAAAGCTCTCCACCCCGCCGAGGCTTTCTGCAAAACAAATGGTTTTCAGCGCTTTTAAAAATGGATTGACCCACTCTTCTTTCTGCAGACGGAAGGACAGCATGCCGCCTTTTCCGGGATATAGTACATCAGAAATTTCTTCCTGCTCTTCTAAAAACGCCGCAAGCTCCTGCGCGTTTGCCTGATGCTGGCGCATTCTGAGGCTCAGCGTCTTCATTCCTCTCATCAGAAGCCACGAATCAAACGGAGGCAGGACGGCGCCGATCGCATTTTGGTGTTGAAACATTTCCTCACCAAGCTGCTCATCCTTTACAACGACAAGTCCCGCAAGCAGGTCGTTATGCCCGCCTAAATACTTGGTTGCACTGTGAATCACAATGTCGGCTCCCAGCTCAAGCGGCCTTTGCAAGACCGGTGTATAAAATGTATTATCAACGATCAGCAGAAGACCGTACTCTTTTGTGATCCGGGCGACCTTTTCAATGTCCGCCTCCTGCATGAGCGGATTTGTCGGTGTTTCCACAAACACCGCTTTTGTATTCGGCGTAATCTTAGAGCGTAAACAGTCCTCATCACTGAAATCATCATAATGAAAGGTCAATCCATATTTTTTCCATTCGTTTTCAAACAGACGATACGTGCCGCCATATAGGTCCGATGAAACGATCAGTTCATCTCCGCTTTTAAACAGCGCCATAATCGTTTGGATGGCAGCCATTCCCGAACTGAAGGCAAGCCCTCTCGCTCCGTTTTCTAAGCTGGCGATCGCGTCCTCAACAAGCTGGCGTGTCGGATTTTTTGTGCGAACATAATCAAATCCGGTAGATTCTCCGATTCCTCTGTGGCGGTATGCTGTTGATAAATAAATAGGAGGACTCACTGTTCCCGTTACTTCGTCGCTTCGGTTTCCAATTTGGGCTAATTTCGTTTCAACGTGCTGTGACATATAGCTGACACCTTCCCTTTTCAAAATAAAAAACCCCTTCCTCATAAGAAGAAGGGGTTTAACGCTTCTTCTTATCTTCCAAGCATAAAAAACGCTTGCTGGATTTAGCACCTTGGCGTTTTGCACATAATGCAAAACAAGCCGGTTGCTGAGGTTTCTAAGGGCCAGTCCCTCCACCTCTCACGATAAGAAATATCGATTTCAATTTTCTGATAGTTTTATATTAGCGCAATTTGCAGTTTATTTCAACACTTTTTTCTTCGAGTTCCGAACAGTTTAAAGAGAGAAATTTCTAATAATTCATGGTACAATAATGGAAAACAGCAAGAAAGTCTAGCGATGTCCTGGAGGAATGTATTATGGCACCGAAAAACGGCACAGTGCAAGAAAAGAAATTCTTTTCAAAAGAGCTTAACGAGGAAATGACATTGCTCGTTTATCTGCCGTCCAACTACTCCCCGCTTTATAAATACCATGTCATTATCGCGCAGGACGGCCACGATTATTTCAGGCTGGGGAGAATCGGCAGACAGGTCGAAGAATTGCTGTCCAAGCGAGAAATAGACCGGAGCATTATTATCGGTGTTCCTTATAAGGATGTAAAAGAGCGCAGAAAAACCTATCATCCGGAAGGCTCAAAATTTTCGGCGTATAAACGGTTCATCGCCCATGAGCTCGTTCCGTTTGCGGATGACGAGTATCCAACCTATCAAGTCGGCTACGGTCGGACGCTGATCGGTGATTCTCTCGGAGCGACTGTTTCTCTTATGACAGCGCTTGATTATCCGAATATGTTCGGAAACATCATCATGCAGTCTCCCTATGTTGACAAACATGTATTGGGAGCTGTGAAACAGTCAGACGATATCAAACACCTCTCTATTTATCACCAAATCGGAACAAAAGAAACTGACGTCCACACGACAGACGGAAACATTCTGGACTTTACAGAACCGAATCAGGAGCTGAAACAGCTGCTGGAGGAGAAGCTTTCCGATTATTATTTTGAATCATTTGACGGAGATCACAAATGGACATACTGGCAGCCGCTCATCACGCCGGCGCTGAAAAAAATGCTTTGATATTCTATCATACTTTATTTCCAGGAGGGACATAATATGAAATACGGAATCGTTTTATTTCCATCAAAAAAACTCCAAGACCTTGCGAACTCTTACAGAAAGCGCTATGATCCGAGCTATTCCCTGATCCCGCCCCATTTGACGCTAAGAGCATCGTTTGAATGTAAAGAGGAGAAAGCGGATCAGCTTGTATCACATCTGAGAAACATCGCAAAGGAGTCCCATCCGATCGTTCTCAAAATGACAAAATACAGCTCATTTGCGCCTGTCAATAATGTCATTTACATCAAAGCAGAGCCGACGGAAGAATTAAAAACACTCAATGAAAAGTTATACACCGGTGTGTTGGCTGGTGAACAGGAATATAATTTCGTTCCGCATGTGACGGTCGGCCAAAATCTTTCCGACGATGAGCATTCAGATGTGCTGGGACAATTAAAAATGCAGGAAGTGTCGCATGAAGAAATCGTTGATCGTTTCCACTTGCTTTACCAGCTAGAAAACGGATCGTGGACAGTATATGAAACCTTCTTGCTAGGCGGAGGAGAATAATCGTTTGGAAGCAGTTATCGCAAAAAATGAAAAACAAATGAAAGATGCATTTTATGTAAGAAAAGAAGTCTTTGTCAAAGAACAAAACGTACCTGCTGAAGAAGAAATTGACGAACTTGAAAATGAGTCGGAGCATATCGTCGTGTATGACGGCGGAAAGCCTGTCGGCGCCGGAAGATGGCGTATGAAGGACGGCTACGGCAAGTTAGAGCGGATTTGCGTATTGAAAAGCCACCGCTCCTCCGGTGTCGGCGGCATCATTATGAAGGCACTCGAAAAAGCGGCGGCAGACGGCGGCGCTTCCGGTTTCATTTTAAACGCGCAAACGCAGGCTGTGCCGTTTTACAAGAAACACGGGTATCGCGTGCTTTCTGAAAAAGAATTTCTCGATGCCGGCATTCCCCACTTACAAATGATTAACGACTAAACAGTATCCGGGTCTATTGAGATCCGGATTTTTTCCGCACATAAAAAACCGTTCTCTTGATGTGAACGGTTTTTTATACATATCGATTAATATAAGTGCCCATTCCTTTTTCTCGCAATCTCTTATAAAGAGAGCGCTTACGTTTTGTCTCGTTTACTTTTCTTTCAGCGGCCGTTTGATTCTCCTGCTGCTTTTCAAGTTCCTTGTATACCCGCTGAAACGAGACATAGTTGATTTTTTCGGTTCCGGCGTAATCCTGCTTATGTCCAATCGTTCTATTTGCATATTGAGCGTATTGCTGGTTCTGAATTTGACCTGCATATATCATACGATACCCACCCTTCTGCTGTCTCTTTTCCCTTAAACTTACTTTTTGAAACACGTTTCTTTTGATATGATAGTCTTTGTCTGTAATGAACACCTTTTTTTGATTGGGAGGATCCCTGTTTGAAATGCGCCCGACTGAATGATCGAACTATACATTTACATACATATTCGAGAGAACATTACCAATTCCTCTTTGAAGAAGGAATAAAAGGACATTTATTTTGTTCTCATTGCGGAAAACCCGTTTTGTTAAGGCTCAATATCGCCGATCCGCCGGAGTTTATCCACCGCCAGCCAGGCCATTTTCCGGCATGTGAGGAAGCCTGCGAAACGAAACCCGCTAAAGAGGAGAAAAAAGAAGACGATCAGGAATCCGGTGTCTTTCGTTTGCCCAAGGGAAAAGCGATCGCTGCTGAATCGTCTCCAGCTGTCACTGAATGGAAGCGGCCGAGAAGCATTAAACCCGGAACACCATTTGTTCAAAAAACAATAGAACCTGATACGAATCTATTTCCGTCTGTCGGCTTGAACACGGATCAGCTGAAAGCTGTCACGGAAACGGAAGGCCCGCTGCTAGTGCTTGCAGGTGCGGGAAGCGGGAAAACACGGGTGCTAACGGCTCGCGCCGCCCACATGATTGAACACTTAGGCATACCGCCGGAAAACATGCTGCTTGTCACCTTTACGACAAAAGCCGTCGCCGAAATGAAAGAGCGTATGGCGAAGCAGTACGGATTACAGCCTGCAAAAGTGAGAAGACTTGTCACCGGAACATTCCACAGCTTGTTTTATAAGATTTTGTATCACTATGATTCTGCTAAATGGAACGGCGAGCATCTGCTGAAAATGGAGTGGCAGCGGGAACAATATATCAAAAAAGCACTCTATGAAGAAGGTATAGATGAGAAGGAGTTCCCTGTTGATCAGGCCCTGCAGCAGATTGGTTTCTGGAAAAACACTTATGTGCCGAATGAACGCATCCCTTTACAAGATGAGTGGGAAAAACAAGTCTATCGATTATATGAACATTATGAACGCCAGAAAAAAGAGCACAACCAATTTGATTTTGATGACATGGCTTCAGCCTGCTATGAATTGTTTATCGATCGGCCGGATCTTCTGGAACAATATCAATCTCGGTTTACTTATATCTTAATTGATGAGTTTCAGGACATTAACCCGGTTCAATATAAAATCATGCAAATGCTGGCAAGCCCGGAGCAAAACCTGTGCTGCGTCGGTGACGATGACCAGTCTATCTACGCATTCCGCGGAAGCAATCCGTCTTTTATTCTTGATTTTCAAAAGGATTACCCTGGAGCGAAGACGATCTATTTAACCGCGAACTACAGGTCTACGCACCCGATCGTCTCCAGTGCTGATATCGTCGTGAAAAAGAACAAAAACAGGTATGCCAAAATGCTTGAAGCGGCGCGTGATGACGTCCAGGTCCCTGTGCTGTTTTATCCTTATGACGAAGAGGAAGAAGCAACAATGGTCGTTTCCGATATCAAAGAAAAAATTCAAAACGGGGCAAGCCCTGAAGACTTTGCAGTTCTCTACCGCACAAACAGCGGAGGCCGTGCTATATATGAGAGGCTTCATCAATCGTCAATTCCGTATACAGCAGACCGCGGCGTCCAATCGTTTTACAGCAGACGGATCGTCCGCCAGATTCTCGCATACTTGTACGCCAGCCAAAATGAGGATGACACTGAGGCGATTAAGCACTTGCTGCCAGCCTTGTTCTTAAAACAGTCCGCTTTGAACACGCTGAAGGCGCTCTCGATTACCGAGGACTGCTCCATGATTAAAGCGCTGGCCAAACTGCCTGATCTAAAGCCATTCCAGCTGGACAAAATCAAGAAGATCGTACCGTTTTTCGCAAGCCTCCGCACAATGAAGCCGGTGGAAGCGATCACCTTTGCAGAAGGAAAAATGGGCTTCTCCGAGTATTTAAAAAAACGGGGCAATGAGAGCAACAAGCTGGAAAAAGGATCCGATGACCTGCGTGACATCAAGGTCGTCGCCAAGAAGTTCAAAACGATTCCTGATTTTCTCGCCCACGTAGACCATATGAGAGCCGCTGAGAAAAACAGAACGGATGAAAATGGCGTTCAGCTGATGACCATTCACCGGTCAAAAGGGCTTGAATTCAAAACCGTCTACGTGTTAGGCACGGTAGATGGCTCGATTCCGCACGATTTCTCATTAGAAACAGCGAGAAAAGGAGATGAAGCTCCTCTTGAGGAAGAAAGACGCCTTTTATATGTCGCCATGACCCGGGCCAAACAGCATTTATATTTGTCTTGTCCCGCAAACAGGCGCGGCAAAACGGCCCACCGTTCAAGATTTTTATATCCTCTTTTACAGCAAGCAAGACATCCCTTGCATAACTAACAGTCCGGCAGTGATCTGCCGGGTTTTTTCTATAAAAAAGGCCCGCTGAAATGAGTCAGCCAGGCCCTCTGCTTATTTATTATCCAACATTTTAGAAATCGTACTAAAATCAAGCTTTTCTTTTCCGCTTGTAATGGACTGAACAATCTTATCTTCTAATTCTTTCGGCACGCGTCTGTTTGCCAGCTGCGCTACGCGCTTAATGACACTGCGGACTGTGTTTTCGTCTTTAAAATTGGCGTTTTGAAGGGAGCCGGCAAGATTCATGACATCCTGCATATTGACACCTGTTTTCTTTTCGATGTTCTTAAAAAATTGATTATCCATAATACGCCTCCTTTTGGCGGAGTGATACAGTATTGTATGAATACCCATTGTTCAATGTGCTTTTTCCAAAAATAAAAAATGAACACAAGGCAAGGAAGTACGGGACATCACCCGTACTTCCCTCAATAAACCTTAGAAGTTATAAAAAGATGCACCCACGATGATAAGGAGAATGAACAATACGACTAAAAGAACAAATGTTGAACCATAGCCGCCGCCGTAACCGCCAGCATAACCGCCGCCATAGCCGCAGCCGCCGTAGCCTCCTCCGAATCCGTATCCAAAGCCCATAGATAAGCACCTCCTTTACTCTCTATACACTATGTGTGCAGCCTTAATCGGCTTGGATATTCGCATAGGGCGTTTGCGGATTTATGATTGTTCGTACTGAGCCTTGTGTTTTTTGAGCAAGGCTTCAGTTTTTTCAGCCAGTTCTTCAATCTCCTCTTCAAACGCCAAACCGGCTTCATCAAATGCATCCAAGTCTTTTCTGATACTGCTCATAGTGTCTTCATGCTCTTTTTGCTTTTGTTCGTGAGCTTCATATCTCCCGTCTATCCATTTTTCAAACTCATTCACTGGCATCCCCCCACTCATGATATATGCTGAGTGAGACCACTCCGTTAAAAAAACAAAAAACCGGAAATCTCCGGTTTCTTTGCCAGGTTATTGAGGTTTTTTCTTTTTCTTTCCGCACCCGCAGCCTTTCTTTTTGATCTTTTTTGATTGAGACGATGAATCCGTATATGGAGTTTTTTGGGAAGGTTTATTGATTTGATTCATTATGGTCCCTTCCTTTCCTTATGTCATATATGCTACTTTATGCGGATGCTAGTGAAAAGTTGCTGGTGGGAACGCCTCATTCCTGCAGCCATTTTGATACAAGTGTTTCAATAATACCGGCAAGACCGGCGATCGCCAGAAGCAAAATCAGCCACTGGGCAATTTGCGGGATTAATGCCTGGCATAAAATCAAAAAGCCGGCGCACCACACGCCTGTGCACCAATAGCAGCTCAGTAATTCACCAATAAACGCCCTTACACCTGTTCCCTTAATGACGATATACGTTTCAATGTTCCCGTCTGCATCCTTTTCCTCCTTCTCTTCATGAAACAGGCTGCGAAGCGGCGCCATAATCGTGTCAAACACCAGCAGCCGAGCGAGCCGAAAGACCGCAAGCGAAAGAAGGAAAAGAGACAGCCAATTGATAACCACTTGTTCACTCCTTTCGTCATCCCCTTCACATATATGCAGAAACCCTAGCTTTCATGAATTTGTATCTTGTCCTGTTGAAAATTGGTTATTTTTCTTATTCCGCTCTGCACCTCTTCTGCATTATATACAGTATGGATAAGAAAGGAGTGAAGGTTATGTCATTTGAAGAAGAAGTTGAATCTCTGCATCCTGAAATATTTGAGCAATTATCAAGCGAATTCGAACAGCAGATCGAAGTCATTGATTGCGAAAATATCACAATAGATACGTCACATATAACAGCTGCCCTTTCTATACAAGCCTTGGCTACAACATTGATTATCCTGGTGACACAGCTCGTCATCGCCGACGAGGATTTGGCTGACACAGTGGCAAGCGAAATACTCATTCTCGATAACTCCCAAATCAAAAAAAGAACCATCATTAAAATTATCAACAGCCGAAATATCAAGATTACTTTGTCTGCCGATGAAATAATAATCTTTGTACAACTTTTGCTTCAGGTGCTAAACAGCATTCTCCTTGAACTTGACGTCCTTTAATCCTTTCTTTTCACAAACTTAAAAGTCGAGGTGAAAACAAATGTCAGATAACGATAAAATCAAAGAAGAACTTGAAAAGCTTCCGGAAGTTGATCCGATGATGAAAATGCTGGTTCAAAATATATTTGTTAAACACGGCATCACGAAAGACAAAATGAAAAAAGTATCAGATGAAGAAAAGGAAATGCTTTTGAATATGGTAAAAGACTTGCAAGCGAAATCAGCGGAGCTAGCTGAAAAACAAAAGAAGAAAAAAGAAGAAGCAGCTGTGCAAGAGCAAAAGAGCGATAAACCGCTTAGCCGCAGAGAGCAGCTTCTTGAACAGCTCAGACAAAGACGCCAAAACAATAACAATTCAAACTAATCATAAAAAATAGGGTTCTTCATCAGGATATATGCCTCAGTCAAAGTAAGAGGCTCGCTCATTTAATAACAGTAAAAGAAAAGGAGGAATAGATATGGAAAGCAGACCGTATTCTTGGGTTGCACTTGATCCTGACTGTGACCATCCGTTAGATCACAAAGAGAAAGAAAAAGAAGACAGAAAATGCAATTGCGATATTTGCTGCAATGGCAATGGATTCGGCAACGACAATGCTTTTATCAATCAAGATCTTGCACAGGCGAATCTCAACAAACAAGTCTCCGATGAGACAATTATTATCAGAGACTCTTGTGACATCAACGTTTCATCTACAGACGTTCAAGCCGTAGCATCAGTTGTAACAGCACTTAATGCAGCTGTCCTAACAGTAGCTCTTACCTCAATTGCAGACGGTGTTATTGCCGAACTAGTTGCACAAGATTTATTGCAGCTGACAGCCAACAAGCAAGTAAACCGCCAAAAACTTCTTATCGAATGCTCCCGCGGCGTAAACGTTACAACAGTAGATGCCGATATCGCAGTACTGATCTCTACAGCAACAAACGTTCTTATCGCTGTCCTGGCTATTACGCTTATCCTCTAGGACCTAAAAGCAGAGCTAAAACGCTCTGCTTTTTCTTATTTTCCAAGCATATGATGAATATATAGACGTTCACCCACACCAAGTGGGGCACGGGTACATATGTTGTTAAGGACTAAAGTCAAATACCCTATAAAGAAGGAGCTGAAATCAATGAGCTGCGGAAAAACCCATGGCCGGCATGAGAACTGTGTATGCGATGCAGTGGAAAAGATTTTAGCAGAGCAGGAGGCAGTTGAAGAACAGTGTCCGACTGGCTGCTATACCAACCTTTTAAACCCTACGATTGCTGGAAAAGACACAATTCCGTTTCTCGTTTTTGATAAAAAAGGCGGATTGTTCTCCACATTCGGAAACGTGGGGGGATTTGTGGATGATATGCAATGCTTTGAATCCATTTTCTTCCGCGTCGAAAAATTATGCGATTGCTGTGCAACACTGTCTATTTTACGCCCGGTCGATGTCAAAGGCGATACCTTAAGTGTTTGCCACCCTTGCGACCCGGATTTCTTCGGGCTTGAAAAAACAGATTTCTGCATTGAAGTGGATCTTGGATGCTTCTGTGCCATTCAGTGCCTGTCGCCAGAGTTAGTTGACAGAACATCCCCTAACAGAGATAAAAAGCATCATCACAATGGATAAACACTTGTAAAGAGGAATCCCCTTCCAAACTCTATTACAGGTGCAAATTATTCAGCTGCTTCCAGCGTGAGGCAGCTGACTCTCCATCATTTCGCCAGTCTCAAATTTATAAGGCAGGAGGGATAATATGAGCCAGAAAACATCATGCTGCGTGCGTGAAGCTGTAGAAAATATTGAAGAACTGCAACACGCTGTTGAAGAGGATTGCCCGACAAGCTGCCATTCAAAGCTCTTGTCACCAACCCATTCGCTAGGCGATACAGTGCCTTTTGCAATATTTACATCAAAATCAAAGCCCTTAGTGGCCTTCGGAAATGTCGGCGAACTCGATAACGGCCCTTGCTTTAATACAGTATTTTTCAGAGTAGAAAAAGTTCATGACAGCTGCGCAACACTGTCATTATTAATCGCATTTGACGAACACAAACACATTTTGGACTTCACCGATACAGATACGGTTTGTGAAGTGTTCCGACTTGAAAAAACGAACTACTGCATTGAAGTGGACTTAGACTGCTTTTGCGCAATCAACTGCTTAAATCCACGATTAATCAATCGCACGCATCATCACCATTAATCATAAGCTGGAAAAGCTTGCAGGCCTGCAGGCTTTTCTCTATGTAAAAAAGCTGTCCGGGAAGATCTGCCGGGCAGCTTTTTTCATTTCATTAAAAACCGAGCGGATGCAAAGAGGTGATTTCATCAATCGACAGTTCAGTCGGCGCACCGTTTCCAGTCGTCCGGAGCAGGACGGAATCATTTCTTCTTCCGACAATCACGCCCCTGTACGTTCTTCCATTGGCTTCAATCAAACAAAGCGCTCTCGGCATGTTATGAGGCAGCTTTGTTAAAAAATCAATTTTTTCATGAATCGTCATCTTGCTCATCGGCTTTTTCACTTTTCGTGCCGGCGGTGCTTTTTCCTCCGCTTTATCAGCACTGTGGACAGCTTCCGGTTCTTTTTCAGGCTTCCGGGCCTCAAGCGCAGGCTCTTCCTTTTTTTCTGCTTTCGGAGGCTCGTGTTCGACGGTTTCTTCAATGGCCTGCGGCTCTGCTTCCTGCTCCTGCTGGTTCTTTGTGTTCTCTGGCTCTCTCACCTCTTGTGTTTGCTGACTCACTGGCTCAGCTGCAGGCTTTTGGTCTGCTTGCTGGACCTCCTTTGCCACGGCTTCCTCCTGCTGTTTCTCATGGTAGGCCGGCTTTTCCTCTGCTTTTGGCGGAGCGGGTTTATTGGCCTTTTTTTTGATGACAATCTCCTGCATGGATGACCTTGCTGTTTCTGCATAATCCGGCTGAACAATATACATGAGCGGTTTTTTATCCGCGTTTCTTTTCTTATTAGACATCTTCATCCCTCCGATTGTGTCATATTCTATCTATATGACAGAAAGCTGAAAATCAGAAGAAATAAAAAAGCAATCCCTGTTCGGGATTGCTTGACATAGATCCTGCTTAGCGGGCAGTGATATGGAAACCTGAATCAACGTGAAGATTTTCACCTGTAATGCCTCGGGACATATCGCTGAATAAGAACGCAGCTGTATCGCCCACTTCTTCAGGTGTTGTCGTGCGGCGAAGCGGCGCACGCTCTTCAATGTCTCTTAAGATGGAGTTGAAATCGCTGATGCCTTTAGCAGATAATGTTCTGATCGGGCCGGCAGAAATGCTGTTAACGCGGATATTTTCTTTTCCTAAGTCAGCAGCTAAGTATTTCACACTTGCATCAAGAGAAGCTTTCGCTACACCCATGACGTTGTAGTTCGGCATCACAAGCTCTCCGCCAAGGTAAGTCAAAGTGACAATGCTTCCGCCTTCAGTCATCATTGGACGTGCCGCTTTCACAACTGCTGTCAGAGAGTATGAGCTGATGTTATGAGCCAAAAGGAAACCGTCACGATTTGTGTTTAAGTATTCGCCGACGAGCTCTTCTTTGTTGGCAAATGCGATACAGTGCGCGATACCGTGGATCACACCGACCTGCTCTTTAATGCTTGCGAAGCAAGTTTCGATTTCCGCGTCGTTTGTTACGTCGCAAGGAAGGATAATGGAATCATTGCGTTCTAGCGTTCCGGCAAGCTCGTGAACAGATTTCTCAAGGCGTTCTCCTGCGTATGTGAAAATCAAACGTGCACCCGCTTCGTGTAAAGAGCGCGCAATTCCCCACGCGATACTGCGTTTGTTGGCTACCCCCATCACAACAATGTTGCGGCCTTCAAGTGAAAAATTCATATGTATAAAGCCTCCTATATTTTATAAAGACATAGTATTAGTACCTGATCTTAATTCCTATCATATCATAACCTTGTCCAGATGAAAAGCGCATACGATGGACAAACGTGAAAGAGACCACCATCCGCTGGTGATCTCATTGGCTTGTTTTTAAGCTGTTTCGTTTAAAGGCGAAATGGTTTGTCGGCCCGTGTCCCGATCCGATGCCGAGCGTATTTTCCACCGCTTCGCGGACAAAGTTGGCCGCAACCTCGAATGCCTGATGGATGCTGTCTCCTTTAGCTGTTTGAGCCGTTAAAGCCGCAGCAAAGGTACAGCCCGTGCCATGCGTATGCTCCGTATCGATATAAGGATGGCTGATTTGCATAAACATGTTTCCATCAAAAAGAAGGTCAGTAATGTGATTGTCCTCAGGCTGGTGCCCGCCTTTGATAATCACATGCTGAGCTCCCATCTTTACGAGCTGCTCCGCTGCTTTTTTTCGGTCATCCAGCGAGCGGATTGTCATTCCTGTCAGCGTTTCTGCTTCCGGAACATTCGGCGTAATCGCGTAGCTCCTCGGTATGAGCAGCTCTTTTAAGGTAGCAACTGATTCATCGTGCAGCAAGGATGCACCGCCCTTTGCGATCATAACCGGATCAACAATCACACGGTTAAACCCGTACTCGTCAATTTTTCTCGCCACTTCTTCAATCATTTCGGCATTCCAGAGCATTCCCGTTTTTACGGCGTCCGGTTTCAAATCCTCGGCAACAGCGTCAATTTGCTGTCTCAGTGCCTCTACAGTCAGCGGATACACCCCATGGACGCCAAGCGTATTTTGGGCGGTTACCGCCGTAATCGCAGACATTCCGAAAACATCAAGCTCCTGAAAGGTTTTAATATCGGCCTGTATCCCTGCGCCGCCGCCTGAATCAGAGCCGGCGATTGTCAATGCTTTATATATACTCATACATTACACTCCTTTTATTACCCAATCCATTTATGATAAATAGATTTTGCCCGGGCAATATCATTTGTTCCATGGATCAATGCTCTGCCGTCCCGGAACAGCACCATTTTCATATCATCCGAGCGGCAGGAAATTAAATACGGGTTCGCGGCTACTTCAAGCCCTGCTTGCTTCAGCTGACCGGCAAGCCCTTCAAGATCCGCTTCTTTTGTAAAGGATGATCTGATTTGCACCGTGTTCCTGCCGCACAATACAGCCGCTTTTGTTTGGTTCTCATATGACAAAAACGGAAAATCCTTTGTGCCGCAGCTTGGGCATGCGTCATGTTTGAGACCCGCCGCTCTCACCTCTGACCGTTCGTTTTTCCACAAGTCAAAAGAGCGCAGCACTGGCTCGCACTCCTCTCCCGTCAGCAGCTTCAGCGCGTCTGTCACCTGAAAGATCGCTACCTGCAAAACAGCCGGACTGATGATGCCGGCTGTGTCACATGTCGCTCCGCCAATCGGAAGTGTATCGAGCAAGCAATGCAGGCAGGGGGTTGATCCCGGCACTACGGTAAAGGTGAGGCCGTAGCTCCCTACACAGGCGCCGTAGAGAAAAGGAATCCCTTCTTTGACCGCAGCATCATTTACGATCAGGCGGGTTTCAAAATTATCAGCCGCATCCACAATGATCGAAGCGCCCTTAATCAGCTCGAAGATATTTTCCGCTGTCACATCCATGACAAGGCCAGTCACATCGACATCGCTGTTAATCGAACGGAGACGATGCTCAGCAGCGGCCGCTTTCGGCATTTCTTTTTTGACATCATCTTCTGTATACAGCTGCTGGCGCTGGAGGTTGCTCCATTCAACGTAATCTCTGTCGGCAATTTTCACAGAGCCGACTCCTGCTCTGACCAGCATTTCAGCACTCGCTGTTCCAAGCGCGCCGGCGCCGATGATCACGGCGCGCGCTTCTTTCAATTTCTTCTGGCCGGCTGGGCCGATCGGAGCAAACAGCTCCTGTCTGGAGTACCTGTCCGTCATACAGGAAGACCTTCTCCCGGACTGCTTGCCGTTCCGTATTGCTTAAGCGGAATGCGCCCCGCCTCATAAGAAAGGCGCCCTGCTTCCACTGCGAGCTTCATGGCACGCGCCATTTTCACAGGATCATTCGCGCCTGATACAGCCGTATTGAGAAGTACGCCGTCCGCTCCAAGCTCCATTGCGTATGCCGCGTCTTTAGGCGATCCAATGCCGGCGTCCACGATGACCGGCACTTTTGTCTGTTCAATAATAAATGACAGATTCAAAGGATTTAAGATTCCTTGCCCCGATCCGATCGGAGATGCCCCCGGCATGATGGCATGCACGCCAAGCTCTTCCAGTTTTCTTGCCAGTACAACGTCATCCGACGTGTACGGGAGCACAATAAAGCCTTCTTCAAGAAGCTGTTCGGACGCTTTTAATGTCTCAACAGGATCAGGCAGCAAAGAACGGCTGCATCCGATGACTTCGACTTTAATCATGTCACAAAGCCCTGACGCTTTTGCCAATCTTGCAATCCGGACCGCTTCTTCAGCGGTGCTGGCGCCCGCTGTATTCGGCAGAAGCGTATATTTGGATAAATCAAGCTGTTCCAGAAAATTAGGCTGAGACGCTTCAAAGATGTTCATTCTCCGCACAGCAAATGTTAAAATATCAGACTCGGAAACGGCCACCGCTTCCTTTTGAATTTCAAACGATGGGTATTTCCCCGTGCCCAGCAACAATCTTGATTGAAATGATTTCCCGCCAATTGTTAACATGCTCATCCGCCTCCTACAAAATGGACAATTTCAATAACATCGCGATCACAAAGTTCAACCTCGTGATAATGTTCTTTGCCGATAATTTCTTTATTTCTTTCAACGATAACAATTTTATTTTCAAGCTGATAAGACGCCAGCAGGTCTTGAATTGTACCTGTGTCTTTTTCCCACTTCACGTCTTTACCGTTCAGCTGTAGCATCATATCTGAACCGCCTCCTTGCGATCAATTCGGAATGCGTGCAGCCAGTCTTGATTGACCTCTTTATTCATCATGAGATCACTGATCAAAGCGCCCGTTGCCGGAGCGAGCAGAATCCCATTTCTGAAATGGCCCGCCGCAAATAAAATACGGCTGTCCTCAGGGTGTCTGCCGATGTACGGTTTCCCATCCTTTGTTCCCGGCCGCAGTCCTGCCCAAAAACGATCCACCTTCATATTCTGAATGGCCGGCAGCATCGTTTTTGCTTTTTTCATTATCAATTCCAATCCGCCAAGATCCGGTGTTTCACTCCAGTCACCTGGCTTCATTGTCGCGCCGACAACCAGTCTGCCGCTTTTTCTCGGTACGATATAGCAATGGTCATGGTAAAGTGTTTTTATCAGCGGTATATCATCATTCCAAACAGACAGGCACTCCCCTTTTACAGGGAAAAATGAATTGTTCAGCCCAAGCTGTTTAAAAAACATTCCGCTCCACACCCCGCTGGCAACCACGACATGATCCGCCCATACGTTACCATTCGGCGTCTCGATGGACAGCGCTTCACCGTCATGGTCGACATGCAGGACAGGAGTATGCTCAAAAATCTCCGCCCCAAGCGCTTTCGCTGCTTTCGCATATGCCTTACAAACAAAATAAGGCTCAACATGCACATCATCTTGAATAAAGGCTGCCCCGAAAATGTCACCAGACGTATACGGCTCTTTTTCTAAAACTTCTTCTTTTGTATGCCAGCTGACAGAATCCAAGTCATCCATCTTCCTCAGCCGCTGCACGTCTTCTTCAGAAAACGCAAGCTTAAACATACCGCCGTTATGCTGTCTGATATCAATACCGGATAATGTGTAAAGCTCTTCTCCAAGACCTTTGTACAGACGCTGGCTGTGCATGGCAAAGTCAAAAAACGCGTCACGTTCCTCGCACTCGGCATGGGCGCCCAGCATTCCGGCAGCAGCACTTGTTGTTCTGCCGCCCATTGTTCCACTTTCAAACAATGCGATGTTTTTGTTTTCCTTTGCTAAATGATAAGCAATCGCGGAACCGATAATTCCGCCTCCAATGACAACTGCATCATAATGCCTTTTCATAGCGCATCTCCTTTAGCTTGCGGGAATATCGTCTGGCAGCTTCCAAAGGGTCAGCGGAAGAAAAAATTCCCGACATGACTGCAATACCGTCTGCTCCTGCTCGTTTTACGTCTCTTAATCTGTCCGGCGTCATTCCGCCGATCGCAATAACCGGGACGGAAATCCGCTGTTTGATATCTGACAGCAATGACACACCTCTGCCTTCAAGACCCTTTTTACAATCCGTTTCAAACACATGGCCGAACAACACGTAGTCAGCGTCTTCCTTTTCTGCTTGAACCGCTTCCTCAAGCGAATGCACCGACCGACCGATATGAAGGTGAGGAAATCTGGCTCTGACCTGCTTCGGCGAAAAGCTGCTGCTCGGCAGCTGCACGCGATGAATCGTAGAAAAAAGCGCAATATCCACCCGCCCATTCATGACCAGTTTTCGCTTATCAACACCGCCTTCGGAAATAAGCCCGAGCAGTTTCAAAATGTCGGCCGCCGATTTTGACCGTTCCCGAATGTGTATAAAATCAACTTCATTCCGAATAGCTATGATGGCTCTCGCTAACTCTTCAACCGGCTTGCAGTCATCAGTTATGGCGTGAAGCTCCAAATTCCTCCACCTCTTTTATGCCGCGGTCGGACCAGCCTTCTTTTCGATAGGCCATTCCCCAAAATTGATATTCATAGAAGCTGGAAATAACAAAATTCTCTTTCATCTTGGCGCGCACTTCATCCGTGCTGTTTTCCGCCAGCTCATCAAACCGATTGATTTGCTCTTCGACCTGCTGTCTGAACCAGTCACCGCCGTATGTGCCGATCCACTTCTGATAAATCGGATGCCCCGGATCACAATGCAGCAATTTCTCACCTACCTCGTAATAAAGCCAGTAGCATGGCAGCAGGGCAGCTAAGATCTCAGCAAAATTCCCGCTCAAAACCGAACGGTACATATGGGATGTATAAGAGTATGCCGTAGGAGACGGCTTAAACGCCTTACGCTCTTCCTCACTGATTTCCAACAGCTCCGCAAACTCGCGATGAAGCGCCATTTCCGCCTCATATGTACCTTGGGCGTGGCTTGCCATCCGTCCCGTTGTATAAAGGTCCTTCGCATAAGCGGCGCCAAACGATTGCACCTTCGCAAAATGCGTTAAATAATAAGAATCCTGAAGCACGTAGTATTTAAAACGGTCAATCGGAAGCGTTCCATTACCGATTCCCTGAACGAACGGATGGACAAAACTCCCCTCCCACCATTCTGCGGCTGCACTGCGGCATTCTTCTGAAAACTTCACACGTCATTCCCCCTGTCTGATAAATAAAAAAACCACTTTCCCGCAAGGAAAAGTGGTTTGGAATTGGCATAGTAAAATAACACAAATACCGCTCCACTTCCCTACGCAGGTCTGAACCTGTTCAAGTTATGAGGGTCTAAAAGTCACACTTTTATCTCAGCCCTTATGAAGGACACCCCTAGTGGTTATACGAATACATATTGAATTGTTCTGCACCTCTATATTAACACGAATCCCTATTTGGTCAAGGTTTATCCTTCTAATGTTTTCTTAAGCTCCGTTACGTACCCGCGAGATCCGGTAACAATTAAGCGGTCTCCCAGTTTCAGCCTTGTGTCCCCATGTGGAACGATGCTATCCACACCTCTGAAAATCCTGACAAAGATGACGTCGCCTGTTAAAGGGAATTCCCGCAAAATCACACCGTCGTAAGTGCTGTTTTCCATATTAATTTGATACAGCGAAGACTCCTGGTTCGTGAGAAGCCTCATGACTCCAGGCGCTTCTATCAGAGCGCGAAGCAGTGTTTTTGTTGACAACAGAATAGAAAAGATGCTGATTCCCTGCTCCTTCAGAGCTGCTTCATTCTCCGGTGATCCTACGCTGGCAATGATTCTTTCTGTGCCTTTTTCTTTTGCAAGTAATGCAATGTCCGCATTCATGTCTTCATTCCCTGTCGCAACAACGAGGATATCCGTATCAAAAATGCCGAGTGATTCAAGCGTCTCGTGTTCATAGTCAGAAATCGTTTCGACAGTAAATACTGATTCTGACAGCTTTTCCTCCGCATTCTCTTGGTATACGTGTACAACACGCACATCATACTCTTCCTCCGGCAGTTCAAGAGTAACAGGCAATGTCATTTGGTTTGCACCGATAAACGTAATCGTCTTTTTCTCCTCCGGCTGCTCCTCCCGTTTGTACAATTTTTTAAAGAAGACCGGCGAAAAAATACTGGCAATGACGGCTACTAACGTCAGCGCTCCTGACATATTTGCGCTGATCACGTGAAGCTGCTGGCCGATTGTCGCAGCGGCAATCACGAGCGAAAGCGTTGATGTCAGCAGGAAACCAGATGCCAAAACGGTTCGGTTATCATACCACTTCTTCAAGTACAGGACAGGAATGATTTTGCTGACTAACAGCGCCAAAAGCAGAAGTGGAATCATGATTAATATTTTCGGATCTTGGAAAAGGGTCCATATATCCAGCTTCACACCGACCATCACAAAGAAAATCGGAATTAAGAACCCGTAGCCGAATGAATCCAGCTGCTGAACAAGTTCTTTGTTTGGTGAAAGAAGGGAAACGAGAACCCCTGCTAAGAAAGCGCCGAGAATATTTTCTGCCCCAAGTGATTCAGACAGGGCAACGAGTACGATAATTAACGTAAAAATCGCGCGCGTTCCGATCTGGATCGTCCCTTTTGACATGGATTGAACAAAAGAGCGATGTTTGAAGACCCGGCCGAAAAAGTAAAGCACCACTCCGGCTGCAAACAGGATCATCAGAAGCCACATGTTTCCGCTGTCCTCTCCGTATAAAGAGGAAAAAACAGCAAGAAGAATCATCGTAGCCAAATCAGCAATAACAGCAACGAGCAAAATAATCTGCCCGATATTTGAATTCATGATTCGTTCTTCTTTTAACGTTGGAACGACAACGCCTAATGAAATCGTTGAAATAATAAGCGTCATTAAGAATGCATTTTCGATAAATCCTGCCAAGACGAACCCATAAGACAGCAGCAATGATAAAATAAAAATACCGCCAAAGATAATAGATGCCGCAGCAAACGTATTAGGCGCTTCTTTGCCGTTCGGCATAAGCTGCTTTTTCTTTCCTTTCTCAAACGATGAAAAATCAATTTCAAGCCCGCTTAAAAACATTAAAAAGATAAATCCGAGCATAGAAAGCGTCTGGAGCCATGTGTCACCCTCCACAACTAAATTAAGGCCGCTTTTTCCTATGATCAATCCCATAATGATTTCAGCAACAACAACCGGGATGCTGAGTTTAAACCGATGCAAAAGGATGGGTGTCAAAAATGCAACGATAAGTACAACAACTAAAGATGCGACAGATGTATGCGCCATAATCAGAACCTCCTTTTTAGATCAGGGTTATGCCAGTTCTTAATCAAAGAACAAAACCTCAATTTTTAAAAAAACATAACGCGATTTTAACAAGGGTGATGATAAAAAATAAAGTAATATGGTCTAAATCCTGTTTAGAAAATGATTCTTCTATAATTTGCACATAAAAGCTTGTGATGACTCACAACACTTTGCATCATAATAAATAAAATCATTGGTAAGGAGGATGCCGAATGGCTTACGACATAATCAGCGATATTCATGGCTGCTATGACGAAATGACTGCATTAATCCAAAAGCTTGGCTATACGATCAAAAATGGAGTACCTGTCCACGAGGAAGGCAGGATGCTTGTTTTTGCCGGAGATTTAACCGACAGAGGACCCAAATCGATAGAGGTCATCCGCTTTGTAGCGGGCGCTTACGAAAAAGGCGCTGTACGTTATGTCCCGGGAAATCATTGCAATAAGCTGTTCCGCTACTTAAAAGGAAATCCGGTGAAAGTGATGCATGGTCTCGAAACAACAGCGGCAGAGCTTGAAGAACTTTCTAAAGAAGAAAGAACAGCAGTAAGCGAACAGTTTATGAAGCTGTACGAAACAGCGCCGCTTTACGACATCTTACATAACGGAGAATTAGTTGTCGCCCATGCTGGCATAAAGGCTGACGATATCGGCAAATATACCCGCAGAGTGAAAGACTTTGTGCTTTACGGTGATGTGACGGGTGAAACGTATCCGGACGGCAGGCCCGTCAGACGTGATTGGGCGGCAGCCTATAACGGCAAGGCTTGGGTCGTATACGGCCATACACCTGTGAAAGAGCCTCGGAAGGTCAATCGCACCATCAACATTGATACAGGCTGCGTGTTCGGAAATAAACTGACAGGCTTTCGCTTTCCAGAAATAGAAACCGTCTCTGTTCCAAGTTCCCTGCCTTATGACGAATCAAGATTTCGCCCCATATAAAAAAGGAGAGAATCATTGATTCTCTCCTTTTATCAGTTCTTTCATATCTTGAGGCAGTGAAGCATGAAACGTCATGTTCTCCTGTGTCAGCGGATGGATAAATGAAAGCTGCTCGCTGTGCAGGGCCTGGCGGCCAATTTCCCGCCTCGTTCCGCCGTACAGTGTATCGCCGCACAGCGGGTGCCCGAGATAGCTCATATGAACACGAATTTGGTGGGTACGTCCAGTCTCAAGCTGCAATGTCACCGAGGTCATGTCGTCATTTGCGCATGTGACATAAAAATGAGTAACAGCCTTCTGGCCGTCCGGTCTCACCGTCCGTTCAATAATACTGTCAGGATGTCTGCCAATCGGAGCATCGACTGTTCCCTCCGCCCGTGTCAACCGCCCGTGGACCACTGCCGCATACCGGCGTTTCACAAGCCCGTTTTTTTGCGCTGACGATAAAATGGAGTGGGCAAAGCGATGCTTGGCAACAAGCATGACACCAGATGTATCCCGGTCAAGCCGGGTGACAAGATGAACCGTCGACCTCACTCCGTTTTTTTGATAATGATGGATAATTCCATTGGCAATGCTGCCGGATGGGTGCTCTCTTGAAGGGATAGATGACACATACGGCTGCTTGTTTATCACAAGTACATGTTCATCCTCATACAGGATATCGAGCGGAACAGGCTCTGCCAATAGCGTCTCGCTTACCTGTTCCTTAGGAAACTTGACGACAAGAAGATCTCCCTCTCTCAAAACGTATTTGACCGTCACATGGTCACCGTTGATAAGCAGGTCTCCACCGCCAAACTTGATATCGGTCAGCAGACGTTTCGAAATTCCCAGTTCAGCGGCATAATCTTTTAGAGTTACCCCGTTTTCAGCGGAAGTAATGTTCTTTCTGATAAAAAAATGATCCACGATACGTCCTCTTTCTATTCACCTTTTCCGATAAACGAATCCTGGACTCTTTTCCAAAATGGAAACGGACGGAATCTCGCAAACCTCACATTTTCGGATGCAACCTGGCAGCGGATCGACTTTACATCCTTATGAAGAAGGGTTAAATGGTCAATCGTCACTTGAAAGTCAACTTCGTTTCTCGGCTTAATCATGCAATCATGATGGGAAGGGAGAAGCAGCGGCGATCCGACCGTCCGGAATACGCGGTTATTAATAGAAGCCATTTCCGCAAGCTGGATCGCTCTAATAGACGGATGGATAATCGCTCCGCCCAGCGCCTTATTGTAGGCGGTGCTGCCGGATGGCGTTGATAGGCAGAGGCCGTCGCCCCGGAAGGTTTCAAAGAGCTGTCCCTTGATTTCCACATCAGCCACAAGGCTTCCTTCTATGCTTTTAATCGTGCATTCATTCAATGCTAAATATCTTTCTTCCCGCTCGTTTTCGTGATAGGTCACAATCACTTCGAGAAGCGGATATTCGACGGTATGATACGGCGTTTTCGCAATCGCGAGAACAAGTTTTTCAATTTCATGAGGAACCCAGTCGGCATAAAACCCCAGATGACCCGTGTGAACGCCGACAAATGCTGTTTTGTCCAAGCGGTCGCTGTATCTGTGAAAAGCGTACAAAAGCGTTCCATCGCCCCCAACTGAAATGACGATTTCCGGTTCATTTTCATCCAGTTCCATATCAAAATCCAACAAATACGCCTGTATTTTGCTTTTCAGCGTATCAGAAACTTGATCACCTTTTGATGATACGGCAAATTTCATGCTTTTCTTCCCCTTTACCTATTGTTGCTCGCTTCCTTTTTTCTTTCTTGAAAAGGCAGCTTGAGCTTCCTGTACTTCACCCCTGATCTCCGACATCTCTTCATCAAGCCGGGAAGCCGCTTCAGAAGCACGCTGAAGCCTTAATTTTACTTTTTCAGGAATGTTTCCGCTGTATTTATAATTCAATGAATGCTCAATGGTCGCCCAAAAATTCATCGCCAGCGTACGGATCTGTATTTCCACAAGAACATGCTTTTCTCCGGACACCGTCTGTAAAGGATATAGCACAACAAGATGATATGACCGGTACCCGCTCTCTTTATGTTCCGCAATATAATCCCTCTGATCCACAACGGTGAAATCTTTTCTGGCAAACAGCATGTCTTTTACGATTTGGATGTCATCGACAAATTGGCACATGATTCTAAGGCCTGCGATATCCTGAATGGTTTCAATTTCATGTAACGGTATGCTTTTCCGTCTCGCTTTTTCAAGTATGCTCGCCACAGGTTTGACGCGCCCGGTCACAAATTCGATCGGAGAATGGTCATCCTCGTATTCATATAATGTGCGGATCCCCTTGAGTTTCACTTTCAACTCTTCGACAGCCTGGCGGTAAGGCACTAAAAAACGCTCCCATTGTTTGTCATCCATCATACATCCCCCAATTCCGAACCAGTTTCTATAAAAACACGCGTTTCACTTTTTCTTCCATTTCTCCGTAGTTTGCATTATCTTTAATATTTTCTAAAAGATACTCCAGTTCCTCATGCAGGCCTGCCAGTTCAATGGTTTTGCCTCCGGCCTCTAAAACAATCGGGATTCTTTGTACATGGGCCTGCTTCAGTTCCGGCCATACATGTTCCTTTATAATGACATATTCAAAAGAATCAGCTAATTCAAGTATGTATACAAAAGCAAAGTGGTCAGAATCAACAAGCATTTGACCTGACGGCTTGCGTTCTGCTTCGTTTCCTTCCGTCTCACAGGCAAGGCGAAGCTGATCATCCGATAATGTTGCGTTCAAGATTTCGATTCTGTTTTGCATAATGCTCTCCTTTTTAAACAAAGTACAGATTCATTTTATCATATCAAGCTGGATATTGATAAACCTAACATCTAAAGAGATAATAGTAAAAATAAGATTTACAGGGCGGAAAGGAAGAGCATCATGAGCCAAGAAATTGAAATAGAATTTAAAAACATGCTGACCAAACAAGAATTTGAAACCATAACAGCCGCACTCAAGCTGACAGAAAAAGATTTTACAGATCAAAAGAATCATTATTTTGACACAGGCAGCTTTGCGCTGAAACAAAAACACGCTGCGCTGCGAATCCGCAGAAAAAACGGAGAGTATGTCCTGACGTTAAAAGAACCGGCAGATGTAGGGCTTCTGGAAACGCACCAGCGGCTTTCAGAGGTATCAGACCTTACTGGCTTTTCAGTTCCCGAAGGCCCTGTGAAGGACCAGCTGCACAAGCTTCAGATCGATACAGATGCCATTCAGTACTTTGGATCTTTAGCAACAAACCGCGCGGAAAAAGAAACAGAAAAAGGCTTAATAGTTTTAGACCATAGCCGATATTTAAATAAAGAGGACTATGAAATCGAATTTGAGGCGGCAGACTGGCATGAGGGCAAACAAGCCTTTGAGAAGCTGCTTCAGCAATTCAGCATTCCTCAGCGCGAAACCAAAAATAAAATTCTGCGTTTTTATGAAGAAAAACGAAAGTCTATATAAGGTGGAATGACATCGTGAATGTAACGAATTGGGCAGCTTTACTTCAGCTTCAAGCATTACAGTCCATATCTAATGCACGCAGCACAGGCACTCAAAATGATGCGGAAAGCCCGCTCTCAAGCTTCAGCTCTTTGCTTAGCCAATATACAAACGGTCTGGCGACTCCGCAACCAACAGCATCTTCTGCAACGTCAAGCCCGCTCAGTCTGCTGAACAGCGCTTCTTCAACAGCGCCGTCACTGCTTTCAGCTTATGGGCTTAATTCATATACAAATAGCAATTCAGGTTATATCACAAAAGCGGCAGAAAGCACCGAAACAGCTGCTGCAGATTCACCTTTAAACAAACATGAAGCAAAACAGATCAGTTCGGGAGACTTCTCCATTGACAGCGCTATAAAAAAAGCAGCTGATAAATATGGCGTCGATGAAAAACTAATCCGTGCCGTCATCAAGCAGGAATCAGGCTTTAATGCAAAAGCGGTCAGCGGAGCAGGTGCGATGGGCCTAATGCAGCTCATGCCGGCAACAGCAAGCTCACTTGGCGTTTCTAATCCGCTGGATCCGCAGCAAAATGTGGAGGGCGGAACGAAATATTTAAAACAAATGCTGAATAAATACGACGGCAATGTGTCTATGGCATTAGCAGCCTACAACGCCGGACCGGGAAATGTTGACCGATACGGAGGTATTCCTCCTTTTCAAGAAACGCAAAACTATGTAAAAAAAATAACTTCAGCTTATTACGCGTAACCAGAGCGGCTTCTGCCCTCTGGTTTTTTTGCGAAGTGAAATCTTACGCATTCCTGATTTTTATGTGATATGATATGAAATACAAACCCTGGCTTACAGCCGAAACTAGTCATCAAACGCATAAAAGGCAGTTTGTTTGTAGAAATGATGCCTTGTTGCTAAAATAAATTTAGATGAAATGTTGAAATACAGAAAATTACTTTTTGCAATAGGATTTATGATTCCTATTAGCCATATTTAAAGGAGTAGTCAACATGGGACAATCGTTTAACGCACCTTATGAAGCGATTGGAGAGGAACTTCTATCGCAACTTGTTGATACTTTTTATGAGCGTGTCGCGTCTCATCCTTTGCTGAAGCCAATTTTTCCGAGCGATTTAACAGAAACCGCCAGGAAACAGAAGCAATTTTTGACTCAGTATTTAGGCGGGCCTCCGCTTTATACTGAGGAACACGGCCACCCCATGCTCAGAGCAAGGCATCTTCCCTTTCCAATTACAAACGAGAGAGCTGATGCGTGGCTCAGCTGTATGAAGGACGCAATGGACCATGTAGGGCTGGAGGGCGATATTCGTGAGTTTTTGTTTGGCCGGCTGGAATTGACAGCAAGGCATATGGTGAATCAAACGGAAGCGGAGGATCGATCATCTTGACAAACTATCAGCATGAGCAATACTTCGCCCATTGCCACGGCCATCCAAAAAAACCGCTTGAAATTTACATGTTTGTAGACCCTTTATGTCCTGAATGCTGGTCCTTAGAGCCCGTCATTAAAAAGCTGAAAATTAGATACGGACGCTTTTTCACATTACGCATTATAGCTTCCGCAAGCCTTACCGCGTTAAATAAGAAACGGAAAAAGCATCTTCTCGCAGAAGCATGGGAAAAGATCGCGAGCCGCTCCGGCATGTCGTGTGACGGCAATGTCTGGTTCGAGCAGGATCAGCCGCTTTCATCGCCTTATATGGCTGCTCTCGCTTTTAAAGCAGCCGAACTGCAAGGAAGAAAAGTCGGCATGCAATTTCTCAGAAATATGCAGGAGAGTCTGTTTGTTTCAAAGAAAAATATTACGGATGAAAACGTGCTTTTGGAAATCGCAGAAAAAACGAGTCTCGATCTTGAAGAGTTCAAAAATGACCTGCATTCTCAAAGCGCGGTCAAGGCGCTTCAATGTGATATGAGAATTGCCGCTGAGATGGATGTTTCCGTCAATCCGACGCTGACGTTTTTCAATACACAGCATGAGGACGAAGGACTTAAAGTACCCGGCAGCTATTCATATGATGTATATGAAGAAATCTTATTTGAGATGCTTGGCGACGAGCCGAAGCCGTCGGAAACACCGCCTCTGGAATGTTTTATTGAATATTTCCGCTTCGTTGCCTCCAAGGAAATTGCTCTAGTTTATGACCTGAGCCTTGAAGAGGTAGAAAAAGAAATGAAAAAATTGGCATTTGCTAAAAAGGTTGCCAAAGTGGAAGCCAAACACGGAATGTTTTGGAAGTCTCTCAGCACTTATTCTGATGAATATCAATCATGTGAAAAATAGCCGCAGGCGTGTATATGCTTGAGGCTGTTTTTTTGCACCGACACCAAACATACGTTCTGTTCATAGCACTAAAGAAACCGCGCCGGGATAAGCGCGGTTTCATATGTCTTAACGACAACAAAGGGGATGGGAGAAATTTTTCACGGTCAAACAAAGGGGTAATGTTTGTTTGTGATCAATTTCACATCCTTATGATAACAAAAGATGTCGACTGTTGACAACCTCTATGCTTAATGTTCATATTTTTGTCACAAAACATAACGAAGTACATTCACTCATATCCTAATAAGGAAAAAGGACGAGGGGGACCGCCATGATGTATACTGTGATCTTAATTGTGTGCATTGCCGTTTTTTTCTGTTTGAATATATTAGGCATGATGCATATGCTGCCGCTTTATATTACCTCTCCTCTGCTGTTTCTGTCTATTTTGTTTACCCTCTATCGCCTGAACCATCGGAAAACCTTTAAAGGGTTTTAAAAAAGCCTGTGCGTCATTTTTGCACAGGCTTTCTTTTTTAAGACTGCTTGACTTTCATCAGCAGCTCTTCCATTTCATCAAGTTTTTCTTCAAACATTTTGCACGCAGCTTCGATCGGCTCTGGAGACGTCATATCAACGCCCGCTTTTTTCAGGACATCAATCGGGTATTGTGAGCTTCCCGCTTTCAGGAAGTCAATATAACGGTCAACCGCCGGCTTTCCTTCTTTTAAAATCTGGCTGCTTAACGCTTGGGCAGCACTGTACCCTGTCGCATACTGATACACATAGTAATTGTAATAGAAATGCGGAATCCGTGACCATTCAAGGCCGATTTCCTTATCAATCACCATGCCGTCTCCGAAATACTTTTTATTCAGATCGTAATAGACATTTGTCAGAAGCTCAGGTGTAAGCGGCTCCCCTTCTTGCGCCTTTGTATGGATCAGATGTTCAAATTCAGCAAACATCGTTTGTCTAAAGACCGTTCCTCTGAAGCCCTCAAGCATATGGTTGAGAATATATAAGCGCTGTTTTTCATCATCTAAGTTGTTCAGCAGGTATTCGCCAAGAAGCGCTTCGTTTGTCGTAGACGCAACTTCCGCGACAAAGATACTGTAATTGCCGTATGGATATGGCTGGTGCTTTCTCGTATAGTAGCTGTGTACGGAATGTCCAAACTCGTGCACGAGCGTAAAGAGATTATTGACGTTATCATGCCAGTTCATCAAGATATACGGATTCGTGCCGTAAGCTCCTGATGAATAAGCGCCATTTCGTTTGCCTTTATTTTCATAAACGTCGACCCAGCGGTTTTCCAGCCCTTCTTTTAAGATGGAGGCGTATTCTTCCCCTAAAGGTGCCAGACCTTTCAGCATGTAATCTTTGGCTTCCTCGTACGTGACCTTCATCCCCGCATCCTTCACAAGCGGTGTATACAGATCATAGATATGCACTTCATCAAGCTCAAGCACTTTCTTTCTCAGCGCGATATAGCGATGCAGGAGCGGCAAATGCTTATTAATCGTTTTGACGAGGTTGTCGTATACCTCCTCAGGAATACTGTTGTTAGAAAGCGCCGCTTCACGCGCTGATTTGTATTTTTTCACTCTCGCGTAGAAGTTGTCCTTTTTCACAGTGCCGCTTAGCGTCGTGGCCATTGTGTTTTTATATTGACCGTATGTTTTATATACTGCGTCAAAGGCATTTTTGCGGACTTCACGGTTTTCACTTTCTAAGAAATTAATAAAATTCCCGTGAGTGATCTGTTTTTCATTCCCCTCTTCATCTTTAATGGACGGGAATGTTATCTCGGCGTTATTTAATACGCTGAATGTATTGGAAGATGAACCCAGCACATCAGAAGCTTCAGCAAGCAGCGCCTCTTCCTTCTCGCTCAGCACGTGCGGGCGTTCCTTTGTAATCTCCTCAATCGCATGAGAGTACAGTTTCAGTTCTTCTTTTTCAAGAATAAACTGCTGCAGTTTGTCTTCTTCTATGGATAAAATTTCCGGAACCAAATAAGCTGTCGCGCTTGCGGCCTGTGTATATAGGTTTCCCGCCTTATCATTCAGCCCCTGATAAAAAGAGTTCCCGGTATCTTGGTCAGAGCGCATATGCGCATATGTGTACAGCCTGCCCAGCCGCTCCATCACTTTATCTTGGAACGTAAGAGCTTCGTATAAATGATCGGCTGAATCTTCCAGCTTTCCTTTATACTTAGATAAATTCGGAATTAATTCTTTTACAGCTTGAAATTCTTTATTCCAGGCCTCATCAGTAGGAAAAATATCCTCAAGTCTCCATGTGTCTTCTGCCTTTACCTCACTTCTGTCAGGCAGTTGGTTTGCTTTTTTTTCCTCAGCCATGGTGATCCCCCTCGTTTTCTTTGATTCAAGCCAATTGAAAAAACCGCTGTTTCTCAAAAAACTTGTGTTGTGAATATCTTCCGGTTTTTCACTGCCTTTTGTCAAATCATATGCAGTAATGAAGAGAACGAATGCCAAAAAAGCAGTAAAAACACGAAAAACCTTTTCTTTTGTGCCTTTCACAGCCAGCCCACCACCTTTGTCTTAGGGTGAGCCAAATGAGACAAACTCATTCTATAAAACAGCTGCGGTCACTTTCTATGAGATCCTGTAATGAGCGTACGCCCTCTGCAGGCTGATTCAGCACATATACTTCTTTCTGAGTCTCCCTTAAAAATCCCTTCTTGCACAAAAAATCAATGTACTGTTTCACCGCTTCAGAAAGACAATCTTCGCTGCATTTGTATCTGAGCGAAATGTTCTTTTTATGAATGTGCAGTTTGCACTGCTGTAAAACGGCTGAAAAGCGAATTGGCGCGCGTTTATATCCCAGATCCGTAATAAACAGATATAAAAACCCCTGCCACACAAAAACCGGACTATGAAAAACAGCCCCTTTTATAACAGGGACAAACACTTCCGTCGGAAGAAAAGAAAGGGGTGTCTGCCGCTTTTCATAAAACAGCAGCCTGAGGCGATTTGTTTCCTTGGAGATAAACCGATGGGGTTTATGGCGAAAACGGTGAATCGCTTTCGTCCAGCCGGAATATTGAAATGCGGGCGTCGGTTCAGTAAAAAAAAGATCGTTTGCAGCAGCCCGATGGATAGGGATCGTTTGAACGGAGGAATAAGAATGGTTTGTGTAAAACGGAATGATGTGGCTGAGCCGGCGGAAAGAACGTGTTTCCGGGCAATAACATATCAGTTCCCTGTATGGACTTGCATTGATAAACTGCCAATGGAAAGCAGAAAGCTGATAAAAGGATGGAGCAGAGCATTTTAAGCGGCTGTGTCCCACAATCCACTGCGGGATGATTCCTGCTTGTTTGAAGCCCTCTGTTCGCTTTTGAAAGACATCTGGCGCAAGAGTGGCACATTGATACTCAACAGCAAGCATGCGTCCCTTGATCTTTGTCATGATGTCCGGTCTTTGATTGATGTTCTTGATATACGGTTCTAATATCGGGGAAGCCTGTTGCGTTTTCAGCCATATATACAGCTGCCTTTTTCCTTCTAAGTGGTAGGCGCTTTCCGGTTCTATGTCTATCGAACAGGATTTGTTCTGTTTATGGGCGAAATGCGGTGCTTTTTGGAGTCCGAGCTTCACAGCAAGCTCACCCCCGCACACCGGGCAGAAGAATCGTCTCCGCTTTAATTTCTGGCTTTGCCGAGCGCCTAGAAGGTGAAACATTTCGCCGTCTTCAGTCACAGCACTAAACAATTGTCATCTCTCCTTTCCAGATGAGGTATACTTTCTGGAAAAGATGATCAACTCCTGTTCGCCGTATTTTCTCTTGTATGTATGTTTTTGATTTTTCACGTCTCAAACATAGCATTTCATTGCATAAAAAAAACCGATTTCCGGAAAGAAATCGGTTTGCTATGATGCAAAGTGTTTTTTTATCGTTTCCAGAGCATGCTCTGAAATAATCAGCTTGCCGTACTCTTCAAGACGGTGTATGCTGATTGAGGATTCATTTGCGTACTCCAACAGGATGCTTAGCTGATTTTCAACCTCTTCGTCAGTCATATTGCCAAAATCTACATATAAATAATATCGGTTCTCAAACGAATATAAAGTCGTTTTGCTTCCGTTAACGTTCAATTTAGATAGAGAAATAACATCCTCAAAATCGCCAAACCGCAAGACAAATTGAAGCTTTTGCTCCTTCTCTTCCTGATTGACGGCTTGCTCTTCTTTCTGGAAATCATCCAGCAAGGCGTCAAGATCCTCAGATGCTGGTTCTTGCTTTTTATCCTCAGGAATCGGCAGTTCGAGCTTTTGTCCGTCTTTGGAAAGCTGGGCTTTTGTGACGATGATTTCTAATCCTTTGTCCAGTGCCTGAACTTGAATCCAAAGAGGGCCTTCCACAGCAAATTCCTCTTCCTCATGAACTTCATCCATGACTTCCCAGAAAAGTTCTTCACTGCGTTCACGGTTATACCAAATTTCTTCTCTGTCAAAACCGCGATCTTCAATATCTCCGTAAGACATATAAAATTTTACTGTATGCTCGTTAATTCTTTCAATTTCCATTTGCCAACCTTCCCTTCTATATAAGATGTTGAAGGGACATCTAAGCTCCCGATTAATAGTACTTTACTACACTTTACCCATTCCGTCCACATCTTAACCTTGATGCAAGGCCAGTGTGAATTCCTTTGTATTTCTATTTTATGATAAAACAGTCACAAAAGAAATAAAAATGCACCTTCACCTAAAAAACGGCAGATCTGCGGCTCATATCATAAAATATGACCTGTCTCATATAGTAGTAGTACAAGCGATGGAACGAAAGCGAGGTGCCGATCATGGAGCATGACTATCTGATTTCTCTGCTTGTTATTGTTGGGATCGACCTGATCCTCGGCGGAGATAATGCGGTCGTCATTGCCATGGCCAGCAGAAATTTGCCGGACAAGCAAAGACAGCAAGCCATTATTCTCGGAACATTTATCGCCGTTGCCATGAGAATCGGATTAACAAGCGCAGCGGTATACCTTTTGAACATTCCGTTCTTGCAGTGCGCCGGCGGAATTTTCCTGCTGTATTTAGGATATCAGCTGCTGATTGAAAAAAAAGACACGCAGCACATCAAAAGCAGCACCTCGCTGTGGAGAGCGATACGAACGATTGTGCTTGCAGATCTCTTTATGTCGCTGGATAACGTCATAGCAGTTGCGGGAGCGTCACACGGTGAGTTTTCTCTCGTGGTCATAGGTTTGTGTGTATCGGTGCCGGTTATAATTTGGGGCAGCAAACTCATCCACATCGCACTTGAGAAAATACCGGTTCTGATTTACGCGGGAAGCGGTCTGCTTGCTTATACAGGAGGAGAAATGATTGTCAGGGACAAAAAGCTATCTTTTTTTATGGCGCAGCACGGCACAGTCGAAACGCTCCTCCCCATTTTAACGGTCGCGTTTGTCATCCTGGCGAGTATTTATTATCAGCAGGTGGAAAAATAAAAGAAGGCTGATCACTCAGCCTTCTTTCAGCGTGTCGACAAACCTTCGCATTCGTTGTCAGACCTGCGCGTCGGTGCTCACGAATAAACATATTCGTTGTGCTCCAATGCTCGGCCTTCCTAGACTTCAAAGGTTTTCAATCACGCTGAACTGAAAAGGTAACAAAATCCTAAAACAAAAAACCGTTTTAGGATTTTGTCAACTATCTAAAAAAGAAGGCTGATCACTCAGCCTTCTTTTGATGATACGATCTATTAGTTTGCCAAACGCTGTGCTTCTCTTAATTGGAAAGAGCGGACTTTTCTTGGCAGGAAACGTCTGATTTCGTCTTCGTTGTATCCGACCTGCAAACGTTTTTCGTCGATGATGATCGGACGGCGAAGCAAACCTGGGTGCTCGTTGATCAAGCGGTACAAATCTTGCAGCGGCATAGATTCAACGTTCACATTCAGTTTTTGGAATACTTTTGAACGGGTTGAGATGATTTCATCTGTTCCGTCCTCAGTCATTCGAAGAATTTGTTTTATTTCATCAATTGATAAAGGCTCAGAGAAAATGTTTCTTTCTTCAAATGGAATATCGTGCTCCTCAAGCCACGCTCTCGCCTTTCTGCATGAAGTACAGCTTGGTGATGTGTATAGTGTAACCATTCATCTTCACTCCTCTAATTAGTAGGATGAACATCTATTTTATTCTTAAATTGAAATTACTCTAAAAAAGGAATCTTTATAGGTATTATACTATAAAAAAGTAAGTGTGAACAGTATCCTAAGAAAAAAATGTGTCAATCCGGCAAATTTTTAATTTTAATGATATGTTCTAATTCTCAATTAGCTTAACTGATCGAAAATATTTTTTTGTTTTTCTTCATCAATGAGTTTTAGGACCTCATCTGTTTTTTCGTACGATTCCCCGTACCATTTCTCATCTTTATAAGTATGAATGTTTTCATATGTCTGTTTCATGGCTTCAAGAATTTCTTCTTCTGATTCTGTTTTCGGTGACCAGTACAGAATCTCCATCTTATTTACTTCATTCGTAGCCAATGACCGGCGCCGGTACCCAATTGACTGAGCATGTTTGAAATGCTCTCTTTGATAAAACCTCAGGCGTTTTTCTGTATCAGTATCATCTTCATCCACAGGCTCCACCTCGAGCAATATCGGCTTATTTTTCTTTTTCAGCTTCGCGATCAATTTGCCGCCAAGCCCCTGCCCTCTTGCATCCTTAGACACATACAGATAATCAACGAAGATAAAAGAATCGAATTCCGCAAACATTAAGATATGATGTTTGCCTTCATCTTTATGATAAATATCGCTCCGCTCTTTCAGAAGAGCTTCCATATGCGCTTTTGATTTCATTTCTTCAATTGGAAAGTACTCGCTAAGCTTTTCATACCAGTTCATTGATTTGCTCCTTATGAGTTCATTGTCTTCATACTTTTAGATATACCCCATTTCATATTGTTTAAACAGCTTTACATCTATAAAGACGTACAAACTTCCGCCATGGTTTCATTTTTTTTCAGCAAAAAACGGAGTCAGATGCTCCGTTCATTTTGAAGTGTATGTAAAAAGCTATCATTAAGCTTGGCTTTCCTGCTTGTACTGAAGCAGGCGGGGCTGCACCAGTGCAATAAGAAACGTCATGATATATAATGCAGCTGCCGCGATAAAAGCTGTTTTCGCACCCGCAGCATCAGCCACGAGCCCCATAATGGAGTAGGTGACGCCTGACCAAGGAGTCAAAATCGCATTTTTGGCAGCCATGATCCCGATACGCTTCTGCTTGGGAATGACCTCTTGCAGCATGGTTTCCTGGCAAATATCACGCACCTGATAAAAAGGCCCCATTGCAGCACAAGCCAGAGCGCATAAAAACGGGATTGGAGAAAATGAGAACAGAAGGGTCAGCACCGCCATCACAAGCGAGCAGAAAATAATAGCGTAGCCCATGTTCCGCTCAAAAAAAGCAGAAAAACGAATGGCAATCACACTGCCGACAATCGCACCTATAAAATAAGAAGCGTTAAACATCCCCCACCACACCTCTGTTTCATGCAAAACAGCCGCAGTAAATGCGAGAAGAATAGCAGACGACCAAACAGAACCCGCCAAAGCTTCTAACATGTCCATTAGAGTAATGTCTCTTACAATAGGGATCATCATTAAATCCTTCCATATACTTTTGGCAGATGCTTTTTCAGCTGTTCCATCAGTCGTTTTTTCATTTATATGAAGCACAATGAGGGAAGCTCCCGAAAGAACAAACAAGCAAATGGCTGCACCGACAACGAGTTCAAAAGGTACGGCATACGTCAGAAGGCCGCCAAGGCCCCAGCCTGCTGTTAAAAACAATTGATTCGAGAGGGAGATCACACCGTTCGCTTTCACATATTGCTCTTTTGGAACAATAATCGGCAGCAGCGCGAATCTTGCCGGCTGAAAAAAGGCGCCCGCGAAGGAAAAACAGAAGACAAACAGCAGCGTTATCCAAAAGAAAACCTGTTCGTGATGACTGACGCTAAAAGCCATCAGTATTGTAAAGACCGCTCTCAGCAGATTTGCACCCGCAAGCACCTTTTTAAAACCGAGATTGCGAAGCACTGGGGAGATGCAAAAGCTTGCCGCTATACTCGCAAACGACATGAACGATAAAACAAGACCCGCCAAAAAGACGGAGTCGGTCATTTGATAGACCCTGACCATTAATACGATTGTGACAAGGACTCCTGCTAAAGATTGAAGAGATTGAGACAGTAATAGCGCAAAAACATTTTTGTTATGCAGAAATTGAATCGTATTTCGCCTCCGCTTTTTCCTCTAATTGTAAATGTTATCACTCTCACTTTCTATGATTAAAAAAAATCCTTCAAGAGAAATCTCTTGAAGGATTTATGATTCATGAATAAGCTTTAAATTCTGCCTCCGTGCACATCACAAAATGTCCCGGTTTGACTTCACGGAATTCCATCGTTTCCCCATCTTTTAATTGATGGACGGACGGATCGTATTTCTGGCGGACGCGATTTCTCTCATAGTCCGGATCAGGAAGCGGAATCGCAGAAAGCAATGATTTTGTATACGGGTGAAGCGGATTTTCATAAAGCTCATCTGCCGGCGCAAGCTCAACCAACTTCCCGAAATACATGACTCCAATGCGGTCGCTGATGTATTTGACCATCGATAAATCGTGGGCAATAAACAGGTATGTGAGCCCTTTTTCTTTTTGCAGTTCTTTCATTAAATTCACGACCTGTGCTTGAATGGATACATCCAAAGCGGAAATTGGCTCATCTGCGATAATGAATTCCGGATCTACAGCGAGAGCTCTGGCAATCCCGATTCTTTGGCGCTGGCCGCCGGAAAATTCATGCGGATAGCGGTTCGCGTGTTCCTTGTTTAAACCGACTGTTTCCAAGAGTTCGTGGACCCGCTGCATCCGCTCTTTTTTCGTATTCGCCAGCTTATGAATATCGAGGCCTTCAGCAATAATATCAGCAACTGTCATTCTCGGATTCAGGGATGCATATGGATCTTGGAAAATCATCTGCATTTTGCGGTTGAATTCCAGCAGCTTTTTCCGCGATTTTTTCCCGTGCACATTTTCGCCGTTGAACAGCACCTCACCATCGGTCGCTTCGTATAGCCGAATAATGCTTCGGCCTGTTGTCGATTTACCGCAGCCAGATTCACCAACCAGCCCTAATGTTTCACCTTTATAGATATCAAATGATAAATCGTCTACAGCCTTAACCGTTCCTTTTGGCGTGACAAAGTGCTGTTTTAAATGTTTGATTTCTAATAGTTTCTCACTCAATTCATTCACCTTCTCTCACTAAGACAGGTTTTTCATAGGTATTTGCCAGTTTACGCATTTTCGCTTTTACCGCTTCAGGCGGCTCTACCTTTGGCGCGTCCGGATGAAGCAGCCACGATTTTACATAATGAGTATCGGACACCTTAAACATTGGCGGCTCCTGTTCAAAATCGATTTTCATCGCGTAAGAGCTCCGCAGCGCAAAAGCATCTCCTTTTGGCGGGTTTGTCAAATCAGGCGGCGTGCCCGGAATTGCAGTCAGCTGTTCTTCTCCTGAACTTTCCAGTGTCGGCATGGATGCAAGAAGCCCCCACGTATACGGATGTCTCGGATCGTAGAAAATCTCGTCTACCGTACCGGTTTCTACAATCTGTCCCGCGTACATGACAGCGACCCGATCAGCAACGTTAGCCACAACACCAAGATCGTGTGTGATAAAGATGATGGACGTGTCAATTTTCTTTTGCAAATCCTTCATCAATTCCAGAATTTGCGCTTGAATCGTTACATCAAGAGCAGTGGTCGGCTCATCGGCGATCAGAAGCTTCGGATTCGCCGCAAGCGCCATGGCGATGACAACCCGCTGCCTCATCCCGCCTGAAAACTCGTGCGGAAATTGGTTAACCCGCTTTTCCGGCATCGGGATACCGACTAATTCCAACAGTTCAACCGCGCGTTTTTTAGCCGCTTCCTTTGAAATTTTCTCGTGTTTAAAAAGCACTTCCGTAATTTGTTTGCCGACCTTCATCGTCGGATTTAAAGAGGTCATCGGGTCCTGGAATATCATCCCGATCTCTTTTCCCCGGACATTTTGCATCTCTTTTTCGGACAGCGGCACCAGATCCTTTCCTTCAAACAAGATCTCACCTCGTTTGAAATAACCCGGAGGCATTGGAATCAGCTTCATGATCGCTTGAGAGGTCACACTTTTTCCGGAACCTGATTCTCCGACAATGGCCAGCGTTTCTCCTTTATCCAGATGGAAATTCACTCCGCGGATCGCCTGAACCTCTCCGCCATATGTTTTAAATGAAATCGCTAAATCTTTTACTTCTAATAGGCGTGTCACCCGTATCACTCCCTTATTTACGTAACTTAGGATCCAATGCGTCTCTTAATCCGTCGCCGACAACGTTAAAGCCAAACATCGTAATGCAGATGAAACCGGCAGGGAAGAATAGACGCCACGGATAATAGGTCAATGCAGGCAATCCGTCAGAAGCCATCGTTCCCCAGCTTGCCAGCGGAGCCGGAACACCAAGTCCCAAATAGCTTAAAAAGGCTTCTGTGAAAATCGCAGTCGGAACTGTCAATGTCATCGTGACCAAAATGGAACCCATTGCGTTTGGCACGATATGTTTAAACAGCAGACGGGATGTTTTTGCACCAAGTGTCTGTGAAGCAAGCACATACTCCTGATTCTTCAGCTGCAGCACTTGTCCACGCACGATTCTGGCCATATTAATCCAGCCCGTAATCGTCATGGCAATAATAATCGTAAATAGCCCTTTCGGAAGAACAACCATCAGTAAGATGACCATTAATAATGAAGGAACTGCCCAAAGGATATCGGCGATACGCATCATAATTTCATCCGTTCTGCCTCCGCGGAAGCCTGAAATGCTTCCCCAAATCACACCGATCAGCAAATCAAGAACAGCGGCTGCAACACCGATAAAGATTGAGATTCGCGCACCTACCCAAGTACGGACGAAAATATCCCGTCCAAGATCATCTGTTCCGAACCAGTGATCTTTTGAAGGCGGCTTATCCGCATTTAAGAGATTAGTAGTTGAATAATCGTATCTTGAGAACATTGGCGCAAAAATTGCCATAAGGATAATGAGTACAATAATGATAAGCCCGACCATTGCAAGCTTATTGCTGCGGAAGCGAAGCATCGCATCTTTCCAGAGGGAAAGGCTCTTTTTACTTATTTTTTCTGCATCGCCGGCATTCGCTGCGGCTGGTTCAAACAGGTTTTTTGGAATGTTTTGCATGGCCTAGGCTCCTTTCTTTGCTTTTGAAAGCTTGATTCTTGGATCAATAATGCCATATAACACGTCTACGATTAATACACACAATAGCAAGATGACACTGAAGAACACCGTTACACCCATAATGACTGTATAATCACGGTTTGTAATACTGTTTACAAAGTGTGCACCAAGCCCCGGGATACCAAAGATGGACTCAATAATAAAGCTTCCCGTTAAGACCTGCGCTGCCATCGGGCCCATGTATGTAACGACTGGCAAAAGCGCGTTTCGAATGGCGTGCCGCACTGTAACTGCTGGACGGGACAGCCCTTTTGCTTTCGCTGTGCGAATATAATCACTGTTTAACACTTCGATCATGCTTGAACGAGAAAGTCTGGCAATAAACGCCATCGGCATGGAAGCAAGTGCGATTGAAGGCAAAAAGGTGTATGCCCAGGACTCCCAACCCGCGACAGGAAACAGATCAAGCTTCATGGAGAACACATATTGCAGAACAGCCGCCATGATAAAGCTCGGAACTGAAATGCCAAATATCGTTAAAATCGCCACGGTATAATCCTGCCACTTATTATGGTAAAGGGCTGCTATGACCCCAAACAATACACCTAACGCTAAAGCGAGGAGAATAGCTTCTGCTCCAAGAGTGAATGAAACGGGGAAACCTGAACTGATTAGGTCGTTAACACTCTGACCTTTATATTTAAATGACGGTCCGAAATCCCACATTGCAACTGATTTCAAATAACTGACGTATTGTACAAACAGCGGCTTGTCCAAGCCGTAATGCGCATTTAAGTTTGCTTCGATTTCAGGCGGAAGCTTTTTCTCACCTGAAAATGGCCCACCCGGTGCTGCCTGCATTAAGAAGAATGTCACAGTTACAATCACAAATAATGTGATAATCATATAGACTAAGCGTCTTCCGATATATTTTAGCAAGGGGGAACACCTCCATGATTTTTACATTTTTATACTCTTTCAGTAAGAAAGGTATATGGGAAATAGGTCCCCATATACCTTGAGGTTTTTGTTTTCACAAATAAGACTTATTGAAAGTACGAGTTTCTGAAATAAATTTCTCCGGTTCCAGTAATGATGGTTCCTTTCAGATTTTCGTCTTGCACCCAAGGAATCGTATAAAAATAAACTGGCGCTACAGGCATTTCATCAATGAAAATACCTTCTGCTTTTTTCAGCAGCTCTGCACGTTTTGTTGGATCAGTTTCAGTTTGTGACTGATTCAGAAGCTTTTTGAATTCTGGATTTTCCCAGCCAGTATCGTTATTACCTCCGTTTTTGTCACGGAACAACTCGAGGAAGTTAATAGGATCGTTAAAGTCGCCAAGCCAACCCATACGGCCGATTTGATAATCTTGGCTGTGAAGCTTATCAATATATACATTCCATTCTGAGTTATCAAGCTCAACATTCACGCCTAAATTTTTCTTCCACATTTCTTGCACGGCTTGAGCGATTTTCGCATGTGCATCATCAGTGTTATAAGACAATTTGATTTTCGGAAGGTCAGATGCCTTGCTTAAGCCCATTTCTTTCAGGCCTTTTTCAAGATATTCTTTTGCCGTTTTGACATCGTTGTCTTTGAAGTAGCCTTCTTTGTTATCCTCAAATCCCTTCATTGTCGGTGGCACCGCAGCCATTGCCGGGATTTGTTCACCTTGCGTAATGTTTTTAACAATCGATTGACGATCAATCGCATAAGATAATGCTTTACGGATATTTACATTGTCTAATGGCTTAGCTTCAGTGTTGAATTTGTACCAATAGACACCTGCCATCGGCTCAACATGTAAAGAACCGTCTTTTTTCAGGGTAGGAAGAGATTCTGTCGGAAGCTGTCCGAGCGGCAAACCGGCCCAATCAAGTTCGCCAGCTTGGAATTTTTTCAGTTCAGTATTGTTATTGTTGATCATAACCATACTGATTTTCTTCAGTTTGACTTTGTCTTTATCCCAATACTGATCATTTTTTTCAAGAGTGATAGAACCGCTGTGTTTCCATGCCGTCATTTTGAACGGTCCGTTTGATACATAATCATCTCCGGCATTTGTGTTCCATTTTTTATTTTTCTCTGCAATTTTCTTGTTGATCGGCATATACGTATAGAACGCTGTTAATTCAGTGAAATATGGAGTCGGGTTATTTAATTCAACCTTTAGCGTTTTGTCATTTACAGCTTTTACTGCCACATCATCAAGGCTGCCTTTGCCGGTATTCGCCGCTTCAGCCCCTTTTATGTAGTAAAGCTGGTAAGCGTATTGTGATTCGTTATTAGGATCTAGTGCCCATTTCCAAGCATATTCAAAATCTTGTGCTGTTACAGGGTCACCATTAGACCATTTCACACCATCACGAATTGTAAATGTATATGTCTTTCCATCTTTGCTCGTTTCAATTTTAGAAGCCATGCCTTCTTCAGGCTCACCATCTGCATTGATACGTGTCAATCCTTCAAAAGTCTGACGGATGACACCGCCTGATACTGAATCATTTGCCAATCCCGGATGTAAGGAGAACGGCTCAGTTTTAATATTAATGTTAAGTGTCGTCTTTCCTTTACTGTCCTTTTTCCCTTCACCGTTTGATCCGCTGCCGCCAAAGCCGCATGCGCTCAGCACGAGAGTGAAAATGAGCATCAACGTGACAATCGACCAACGCTTTTTCATTATCGCAAACCCCCTAATAATAATTTTTCAGCTCCTTACGGCTAAATCCTCAGAAATATCAGACAAATGAACCTGAGTTTCCATAACTTTTATTCTGTTCCGTCTTTTCTGATTATTTTTGTAAAAAAGCTGTAACAATAGAGTGAACAAGTTCATTATAATGAAACAAATAATTTATTGCAATATTATTTTATCAATTTAAAATATTTGAACTTCGTTAGTTTTTCTTCCACGAACATAATATCCTTCTACCATTTAAAGCATAAATTGATTAAAAACTATTTGATAAGTTTTCTATCCATATTGCTTTTTACATATAATATCTAGCTGTTTTCACGCTGATAGCAGTTATCATTTAGGGGTTTTACAGCACCAGTGGTATTTATATCTTTACAATGTTACTGGAAAAAAGAATGTTTTTTCATGATGACAATTGGTTATAATTGATTTATAATGAAGCAATCAAAAGAAAAGCGTGCTATGAAAAAGAGTAGTACACATTTCACCCGTTTGAAGAGAGTCTGCGGTGCTGGGAGCAGATAACGGGCAATGTGGAATGGACTTTGGAGCAGCTGACCGAAACCGAAAAAGTAGGCTCAGCCGGAGCAGTCTCCGTTACAAACGTCAGAGTGATTCCATTTTAATGGAATAATCAGGGTGGTACCACGGTTCATTCGTCCCTTTTTTATAGGGGAAGAATGGGCCTTTTTTATTATGTTTTAAGAAATGAGGTTGATGTTTTCATGAAACAAACGATTTTTTCAGGCATTCAGCCAAGCGGCTCCGTTACGCTCGGCAACTATATCGGTGCAATGAAGCAGTTTGTCGAACTGCAGCATGATTATAACAGCTATTTTTGCATCGTGGATCAGCATGCAATAACCGTGCCTCAAGACCGGCTTCAGCTAAGAAAGAATATCCGCAGTCTGGCGGCGCTTTACTTAGCTGTCGGACTTGATCCAGAAAAAGCAACATTGTTTATTCAGTCAGAGGTTCCCGCGCATGCACAGGCCGGATGGATGATGCAGTGTGTCGCGTATATCGGCGAGCTTGAACGGATGACCCAATTTAAAGACAAATCCAAAGGCAATGAAGCTGTTGTCTCCGGCCTGTTAACATACCCGCCGCTGATGGCCGCTGATATTCTGCTGTATGGAACAGATCTTGTGCCTGTCGGCGAGGATCAAAAGCAGCACCTTGAGCTGACGCGAAATCTCGCAGAACGCTTCAACAAAAAATATAACGACATCTTTACGGTTCCGGAAGTGAAAATTCCAAAAGTCGGCGCACGCATCATGTCTCTGAATGATCCGCTGAAGAAAATGAGCAAATCCGATCCGAACCAGAAAGCTTATATTACATTACTGGATGAACCGAAGCTTCTTGAAAAGAAAATCAAAAGCGCTGTGACAGATTCTGAAGGCATTGTAAAATTTGATAAGGAAAACAAACCAGGCGTTTCCAACCTTCTTACGATTTATTCAATCCTCGGCAATACGACAATTGAAGAGCTTGAAGCAAAGTACGAAGGGAAAGGCTACGGCGAGTTTAAAGGTGATTTGGCAGAAGTCGTGGTTAACGCACTAAAACCGATCCAGGACCGCTATCATGAACTAATTGAATCTGATGAATTAGACCGGATTCTCGATGAAGGCGCGGAACGGGCAAACCGGACAGCGAACAAAATGCTGAAAAAAATGGAGAACGCCATGGGCCTTGGCCGAAAAAGACGCTAATCAAAAAACCGCTCTTTGCAAAGAGCGGTTTTTTTAGTTTACCTTTGATTCATTTTCCATTTCCCATAGCTTTTCGAAAAAAGGCTGTCCTTTTATCAGGTTTTCGCAAAATGCCAGATGCTTGTCCGACCAGCCTTCAATTGTTTCGTTATACAGCATGTCCCAAATCTCTTCAAAGCTCATCCGTTTGATTTGTTCGTACATATGCGGGTTCCACTCTGTGTACCAGTAGCCGATTTCAGCGCGGTTTTTCAGCCCTTTTAATTGGTCCAGCGCCATAAACATCAGCTGCTTGATTTGCCGTTCTTTTCTTGTCAGCCCTCTGACGTGCTCTGGTGCTAATGATAAAATGTGATATTCTTTAGAGGATTCCAGCTTCTTTGGCTCAAATTCATATGTTTCAGGCTCTACATCTTTTACCATTTCATAAACGAGCTGCTCCTGCCTTGGGATCAAACGGCTTTTTCTGACAGGGATCGTGTAGCCGATCGTGTCGACAGCCAAAATGCCGATTCCGTCTGTTACAACAAAACAATACTCAAGCTTTGTCCGCTCATGATTTTTCCGAATGTACGATTTCTGATGTACGTCGTCAAGCAAACCTTTCGGAAGCTCAGACAAATCGTTTTCTATGTAATGAAACAGTACCGACGGCACCCTTAACAGCGGCACCTGATCCAAAAGCTCAACCGTATCTTCCTTGCGCCATTCGTGAAAGTGGCATACATTGTAGCCATTTTCTTCCCCTTCAAACCAATTGACCCACACATCATGAAGAAATAACATCTCTAACCCCTCACTTTTATAAAAACTGTTGTCCACAGTATAGGCAAGGGACAGAGAAATTATTCCAAAGAGATTGAGGAAATCTGGAATCGCTGGGTTTATGTAAAAATCACAAAAAGCAGATCTCTTTGTATATTTTCTGACAAAAAGAGATCTGCTTTTCTTATGATTTTGTTATATTTTATACCAGATATTATTTTCATTTTCATTTAATATTTTTTGGATCCAATGCATCCCGCAGACCATCACCGACAAAGTTGAAGCATAAAACGGTAATTAAAATGAATAGCCCGGGAAATAACGGGTACCACCATGCTTGAATCATTACTGTGAAATTTTGTGCGTCTTGAAGCATGTTTCCCCAGCTTGCGATTGGCGGCTGAATTCCGAACCCCAAGTAGCTTAACGCTGATTCAGCCAGAATGACAGATCCTACTTTCAGCGTCGCCGAGACGATAATCGGCCCTAACGCATTTGGCAGGATATGCGAAAAAATAATTTTGTGCGTCTTTGTCCCAATTGTTTTAGCGGCGAGAACATATTCTCTTGAACGAAGCGACAAGAATTCTCCCCTTACTAACCGCGCTGTCGTGGTCCAGCCTGTAAGACAGAAAATTAAAATTAGTTTGTCCACACCTGGCTTGAAGACGGTGACCAGCGTGATCAGTAAGAAGATATCAGGAATGGATAATACAATGTCGACCAGACGCATAATGACAGCATCGGCTATTCCTCTGAAATACCCAGCTAACGCCCCTAAAACTGTTCCGATCAAAATCGAACCGACTACAGACGCAAAACCAACCAATAAAGAGACACGCGCCCCATACAAGATCCGGCTGAAAATATCACGGCCGAATTTATCGGTTCCCATCAGATGTTCAAGGCCCGGTGCTTTATACTTATCAAGCAAGCTTTGTTGCTCCTGGGGGTAAGGTGCAATCAAGGGAGCGAAAACAGCCGACATAATAATGATAAACAGAATGACGGCACCTAGAATGGCCAGCTTGTTTTTCGAGAATTTTTCCCAGAAGATCTTGGTCATCGTATCTGGTTTTTTCGAAATGTTTTCTTTCAGTCTGATCTCCGGCGAGGGAGTTGTTTGCAACTCTGACATCTCTGTTTCCCTCCTCTTAATATTCGATCCGCGGATCAACAATCGCGTAAAGGATGTCCGCAATGAGGTTTCCGACCACGACAAGCACTGCCGAAATCACGGTCATTGCCATAATAACCGGATAATCACGCTGGAATGCCGAATCGACAAACAGCTTTCCTAACCCCGGCCATGTGAAAATCTGCTCTACGACAACCGCTCCGCCGATAAAGGAGGGAATCATTAAACCGAAGATCGTAATAACAGGCAATAGCGCATTTCGCAAGCCATGCTTAAATAGCACGCGATTTTCTTTAAAGCCTTTTGATCTGGCTGTTCGGATATAGTCTTGATTTAACACATCAAGCATATTTGACCTTGTGTATCTCGTTAAGCCAGCCATATCTGCCGTAGCTAACACAAATGCGGGTAATAACAAATGATGAATCCGGTCTAATAAGCTAAAATCCGTGTTAAGAGTAGCGACTCCCCCTGTCGGGAACCAGCCGAGGTTCACAGCAAACACCATAATTAAAATCAGACCGAACCAAAAGTTCGGAATGGCTAAACCGATAAATGAAGTAAATGTAATGCCATAATCCAGTTTTGAATAAGGTTTTTTAGCAGAAATCACACCAAATGGGATTGAAATGATCAGCGCCAATATCGTCGACACCAGCATTAGGAGGAGTGTATTAGGCAGCCTTGCTATAATCAGCTCTGAAACAGGCGTTCCTTTTCTGATAATGGACGTTCCGAAATCCCCTTGAACCATATTGCCTAGCCATTTTAAATATTGAACGTATTCCGGGTCATTCAGGCCGTATTTTTCAATAAACTGCGCTCTGTCTGCCTGGCTGATGGTAGGGTCCATCATAAGCGTCATCGGATCTCCGGGAGCCGCTTTCATAATGACAAAAGACAAAATTGTAATTCCTAATAAGATAGGAATTGAAGCTAAAGTTCTTCGAATGATATATGTAACCATATTCTTGTCCCCTTTGTGGTTCTTTATCAATATAGAAGGGGAAGGAAACGCACTCCCTCCCCTGCAAGGGAAAATTATTGGGCAAGCCACCATTTTTCAATCTGATATAGTGTACGTTTCGGATGATACACATAACCCTCTAAGTTAGCTGGCATCGCCATATGGTTGTTCGGATAATAAAGGAAGGTATATGGCTGATCTTCAGCAAGTTTTTGGTAAATCTTTTCGTAGGCTTTTGAGTATTCATCACGGTCGCTGATTGATTTTGCATCTTTGAGAAGCTTATCAACTTCAGGGTTTTTGTACCACATGTTATTTAAGCCTTTTTCAGACTGGCTAGAATGGAAGATATCATAGTGATCCGGGAACGTGGACAGGCTCCAGCCTAACACCATTGCGTCATAGTCCCAATTAGGGGCACTTGTCTGTTCTACTAACGCACTCCATTCAACTATTTGCGGCGTTACTTTAATACCGACTTTTTTGAGCTGCTCTTGAACAACAACAGCAATATCCTCACGCACTTTATTTCCTTGGTTCGTTTTCAGAGTAAACTCAAACTTTTTACCGTCTTTATCTAAGATGCCGTCACCGTCAGTATCTTCCCAGCCGGCTTCTTTCAGCATCTTCTTTGCTTTTTTCACGTTGTATTTAAATTTAGGCACTTCTACGTTTTTCGGATAGTTCCAAGAAGCCGGGCTTTCCGGAATATAAGCGACTTCCCCGTCTCCATCCAATACAGTTTGCACCATAGTTTCACGGTCTAACGCGGTGGTGAGTGCCTGGCGTACTTTTTTATCTTTAAAGAGCTCGTTTTTCTCATTCCAGCCGATATATGAGTAGCTCAGCGCCAAGTCTGTTACAACTTTGACATTATTAAACGATTCAGCTGTCTTATAGTCAGTTGACGGCACGTTAAAGAAATCGATGTCGCCGGCTTGAAGCTGGGCAACCGCTGCATTGGCGTCCGGAATGATTTTATACGTGACACTGTCTAAATACGGGCGTCCGTCATAGTAGTCATCATTGGCAACGAGCTTGACGTATTGGCCGTCTTTCCATTCTTTAAATTTGAAAGGCCCTGAGCCGATTGGATTTTTTCTATTAAAGTCATTATCCTCAAGCTCTGCAACCGGTACATCTTTTAAAATGTGCTTCGGCAGAATCCCATAGCTGTCTAACGTATTATTATAGAAGTTAGGATCTTTGTATTTCAGGGTAAATAAAACCTCGTAATCTCCCTTTTTCTCTACCGATTTCAGCATTTCAAAGTTAGAGCCGCGCTCTCCTTTGTAATCCTTATTCAATGGAATGCTGTACGTAAAGACAACATCATCGGCAGTCAGCTCTTCTCCGTCATGGAACTTAACGCCTTTTTTGATTTTCACGTCATATTTCAGTCCGCCATCCAGCTCTTTCACACTTTCCGCCAGTGACATTTTGACATTTAAATTTTCATCTGTTTTCGTTAAAAAACTGTAAATCATTTGTTCAATATCTGTACTCGATTCATCAGTTGAATATAATGAGTTGAAAAGTGTTGGCGCTCCGATTGAGCCAACAACCAAATCCCCGCCTTGCTGAGGTTTTCCGTTTGATTTTTTCTCGCTGCTGCTGCTCGATTTTGATCCCGAGCAGGCCGATAAAAAGATGGCCAGAACCATCAATACACTTAGCATCATCAGTGCGGTTTTCCGTCTTTTCATTAGATATTCCCCCTTTTGAAATGTTCGTTCCTCTCAGCTGTTGTTTATGTAGTGTGCATACCCCCTCTCAAAGCTGTGCGGGCAACAATTAGCCATAAAGGTGACAAGCCACAAAATGGCTGGGAGCAGCTTCTTTGAATTCTGGTATTTGTTCCTTGCATATTGGCTTTGCAACAGGACATCTCGTGTGGAAAACGCAGCCTTTTGGCGGATTGGCCGGACTCGGCAGTTCTCCCTTCAGGACGATGCGTTCACGTTTGACAGATCCTTTTCTTCTTGTAACCGGAACGGACGATAAAAGAGCTTGGGTATACGGATGGAGCGGATTGTCGTAAAGCTCATGCTTGCCGGTCAGTTCCATCATTTTTCCAAGATACATCACTCCGACTCTGTCGCTGATATGGCGGACGACACTAAGATCATGAGAGATAAATAGATACGTCAGATTAAATTCTTCCTGCAATTCTTCCATTAAGTTAATAACTTGGGCCTGAATTGATACATCAAGTGCGGAAACTGGTTCATCTGCGATGATCAGTTCTGGATTCAAAGTGAGCGCTCTGGCGATGCCGATCCGCTGACGCTGTCCGCCGGAAAATTCATGGGGATAACGGCTGGCAAACGACGGGTGAAGGCCTACTCTCGCAAGCAGTTCTTCGACTTTCTCGTTTCGTTCATGCATCGTATACATGTGGTGCGTATTAAACGGCTCCTTTATGATGGAACGCAGCGTCTTTCTTGGATTCAACGAGGCAAATGGATCTTGGAACACCATTTGAATATTTTTGCGGACACTTTTCCGCAGCTTCTCCTCTGACAGGTTGGAAATATCCTGTCCTTTAAAAAGGATTTGGCCTTCTGTCGGTTTGTACAGCCTGATCATCGTCCTGCCGGCAGTCGATTTCCCGCAGCCGGACTCTCCAACGATTCCGAGTGTTTCTCCTTTTTTTAACGAAAATGAAACACCGTCCACCGCTTTAACATCGCCTACTTTTCTTTGAAAAAGGCCTGAGCGGATCGGGAAGTATTTTTTTACGTCACGAAGCTCTAAGATTGTTTCTTGATTAGCTGCTGTCATGATTGTTCGGCACCCTCTTCCTCATATAAAAAGCATCTCACCGTTCTTCCGCTTTTGTGCGTCAAAAGCGAAGGCTGATTTGTCCAGCATTTATCCATGGCTTTCGGGCACCTTGGGGCAAATCGGCACCCCGGCGGCAGATTATCTGGTGTCGGCACGCTTCCTTTAATCGCATTTAATTTATCAATCTCTCCATCTATGACGGGAATCGACGTAAGCAGGCCTTCTGTATAAGGATGAAGCGGCTCTAAAAATAAGTCGTCAACGGTGGCGTTTTCCACGACTTGTCCGCAGTACATGACAATCACTCTGTCGGCTGCTTCCGATACGACACCTAAGTCGTGTGTGATGAGAAGTATCGACGTGTTGAACTTCTGGCAGAGATCTTTCATGAGCTCCAAAACTTGGGCTTGTATTGTCACATCCAGTGCTGTCGTCGGTTCATCGGCAATGAGCAGTTTAGGATTACAGCTGAGTGCGATGGCAATCATCACCCTCTGTCTCATTCCGCCGGACAGCCGGTGCGGGTACTCCTTCATCATTTGCTCGGCCCGGGAGAAACCGACCATCTGCAAGAGTTCAACAGCTTTTTGGCGAGCTTCTTTTTTCTTCATGTTTTTATGGTAAATCAGCACTTCGGTAATTTGTTCTCCGATTGTTAACACCGGATTCAGGGAGGTCATTGGTTCCTGAAAAATCATGGATACTTCGTTTCCGCGGATTTTGCAATAGTCGTTTTCAGTGAACGAGGTGAGGTCTTTGTCTTCGAGTTTAATAGAGCCGTCCATGATTTTTCCGCCTGAGCTTTGGACAAGGCCCATAATTGATAAAGAAGTAATGCTTTTTCCCGAGCCCGATTCACCTACAAGCGCGACGGTTTCGCCTTTGCTGATGTGAAAATCGACTCCGTCAACCGCAGGGATCGGCTCCTTTTTCCTGAAAAAATAAGTCTTTAAATTATTCACTTCTAAAAGTGTGCTCATGCTAGCTCCCCTTTCCCCCTCTTGTCAAACGTTTTCAAGAGAAAGCAATCCCTTTATTCAGAAATAATAAATAATATTGAATTATCGAAAAATTTTATAGTTGTATATTATTACAATCATTTTGCAAAATCAAGAATTTTTTAGGATAAATGTAATATTATTAACGAAATCCCATTATTTTATTCTTTTAAAGCGTTGCATTCAAAAAGGTTTCGGCAGGGATGGACAGCCCGTCTGTCGTGTTTGCTTTGTTGGCCGTTAAATACTTTTTTACAATATTGAATCCGACTGCGTATCCAAGCATTTTGGGCTGATATCCTTTGCCGAATAACAGCTGTGAGAATAATCGATTGTCCCGTTTGATATCCTGGTGGGGCGCAATCTTTTTGTCATATAAAGCTTGCAGCTGCTCCGGCGTATACCAAGACGTCCATTCAGCCGTTTGACTTCGGCCGAACCTCTCATAAACAGCATATTCTGCCAGCCCTTCCATGATGATTGTATCAAGTAATGTGACATCCTTTTCCTCTTTCGTCAGATGATCTAACCGGCAAACGTGGTGATATTCATGTGTGATCAGAGCAGATACCGATGCAAAATCTAAATTTGACGAGAGAAAGAGGAACATTTTGTCTTGAAAGGCGAGTCCTGATTTTGATCCGAATTCTAAACGAATTCTCTTGTTTCGTTCATCAACCGGCAGCGTGACAATTGGTACATCAGGCCCTTGCCATTTGTTTTTGAGGTACTGTTCTTCCTTTTGAATATGCTCGTAAAAACCTTTTTCTTTCAGCTTAGAAGCAGTCTGAATGCCCTCTTTTATGTTTTTAAACATCCCATGATGCTGAAGGTGTCCCAGAATGCCTTTCCAGTTCTTTTTCTCCACACCTGAAAAAAGCGGGACAATGTAATGGGCCAAATCATCTATTGAAGCAGCCTTCCCGAGCCAGCTATGTGTTTGTTCCACACTCATGTGATCGCCTCCCCTTTTTATTCTATGCGCACAAAAAAAACCGGCTACCCTTTAAGGGCAGCCGGTTTGGCTTGATTATGATTGATATTTCTTAAAGATTAATGTTGCATTGTGTCCGCCGAATCCCAATGAGTTGCTGAGAACATAATTGAGATCCTGTCTGCGGGCTTCATCTGGCACATAATCTAAATCGCATTCTTCATCAGGTGTTTGAATATTGATTGTCGGCGGGATCATACCTTCTTTAATGGCAAGCACAGAGAAAATCGCTTCAATACCGCCAGCTGCTCCTAAGAGGTGGCCTGTCATCGATTTTGTAGAGCTTACCGCAAGTTTATGCGCATGCTCGCCGAATACGGTTTTAATCGCCATTGTTTCGTATTTGTCGTTGTAGTACGTGCTTGTCCCGTGAGCATTGATATAATCAATTTCTTCAGGCGCGATGCCCGCATCTTTAATGGCTTCTTGCATCGCTCTCGCTCCGCCTTCACCGTCTTGTGCCGGCGCTGTGATATGATAAGCGTCTCCTGTTGAGCCATAGCCGACAATTTCTCCGTAAATCTTTGCGCCGCGGGCCAGAGCATGTTCAAGCTCTTCAAGAACGATAATCCCTGCACCTTCACCCATGACAAAGCCATCACGGTTTTTATCGAACGGGCGGCTCGCTGTTTTCGGATCTGGATTAGTAGACAGCGCTTTGTTGGCACTGAAGCCCGCGAATGACATTCTTGTCAGCGGCGCTTCAGTTCCGCCTGTGACCATAACGTCTGCATCGCCGCGCTGAATGACTTTAAACGCGTCACCGATAGAGTTCGTTCCTGTAGCACATGCTGTAACCGTACAAGAGTTAACCCCTTTTGCTCCTAATGCAATAGAAATCTGGCCTGTCGCCATATCGGGAATCATCATTGGCACGAAAAACGGGCTAACCCGTCTCGGTCCTTTTGTTAAGAAGATTTCAAATTGAGACTCTAGTGTTTCAAGTCCCCCAATGCCGGAACCTACCCAAACACCGACTCTTGGCGCGATCTCATCCGTAATCTTAAGATCTGCGTCTTCAACCGCCATTTTTGCAGCCACAACCGCATATTGTGTAAAACGGTCCATTTTTCTAGCTTCTTTTTTATCCATATAATCTTCAACATTGAAGTCTTTCAATTCAGCGGCTACTTTTGCCGGATATTCTTCAGCATCAACACGAGTGATCGGACCGATTCCGGACACACCGTTGATTGCGTTATTCCAACTTGTATCGACATCGTTGCCAAGCGGAGACAATGCTCCGAGCCCTGTAACAACTACTCTTTTTTTACTCATCTTGTGTGCACCTCTCACCTTTTTTTATCGGCCCCAGCGTATTGCAATGGCGCCCCAAGTTAATCCTCCGCCGAATCCTACCATGACGACCACATCGCCATCTTTGATTTTACCGGCTTCCAATTCTTCTACGAGAGAAATCGGAATGGATGCGGCAGAAGTATTTCCATATTTATGAACGGTTTTAGACATCTTTTCGGCAGGAAGCTCCAAACGCTCACGTGCAGCTTCCATGATGCGGATGTTCGCCTGATGCGGAATCAAAAAGTCGACGTCTTCTTTTGAAAGTCCGGCTTTTTCGATGACATTAACACATGATTCTCCCATTTGGCGGACTGCAAATTTAAAAACTTCTCGTCCATTCATGATTGTATGTCGTTTTTCATTGAGATACAAGTGCTGACCGCCTGTGCCGTCTGCTCCAAGTTCAAATGAAAGGATCCCTCTGTCATCACTGACTGGTCCGACTACCGCAGCGCCAGCTCCGTCACCAAACAGAACGGCTGTGTTGCGGTCTTCCCAGTCTGTAATGCTTGAGAGCTTTTCTACACCGACAACAAGGACATGTTTGTACGTTCCGGATTCAATAAATTGTTTACCGGTGACCACCCCGTACATAAAGCCAGCACAAGCCGCGCTGATATCCATAGCACACGCTTTCTTCGCGCCGAGCTGTTCTTGAATCATACAAGAGACCGTAGGAAATGACTGATCAGGTGTAACAGTTGCAACCAGGATCATATCCAGGTCCTCAGCAGCCACTTCAGCTTGTTCAAGCGCTTGTTTTGCAGCTGCAACAGCCATATGTGATGAAAAGACGTCGTCTGCGGCGATTCTTCTTTCTTCTATTCCTGTTCTTGTACGAATCCACTCGTCAGAAGTTTCAACCATTTTTTCAAGATCATGATTTGTTAAAACCTTCTCAGGGATATAACGTCCCACTCCAAGTATTCCAGCTTTCATAAGGGAAGACTCCTTTATATAGTAAATTTAGAAGATCAATCAGGTTGTGATCAATTATTAGTATCAGGTACTAATTCTATCCTATTTTTTTTCACATGGCAATATATTCGTCTAAACTATCAGTTCATCTTACTCATACAGTATGGTATATGGAAAAGGAGGCGTATACAGGTGGATATATTTTCAAAGATGATGTTCGGCGATAACGCAAAACAAAACCCAGAGAAGGAAGAAGTGGAGGAGGAGGTTTCCCGGACAAACGAAGAAGAGACGATTGATTACATGTATATTATGAACCAAATCGGTTCGATTATGAACTCTCTCGATCAAATCAAGCCCGCTCTCAAGGAGCTCGCACCTATGGTTTCCGCTATTAAAAAGAAAATCAAGTGAAAAGCCACTTTCGAAAAAGTGGCTTCTTTTTATTCGGTTTCAGATTTCGCGTCAGACTTGCCAAGCTCATAAGCTTCCGCCATTACCGTTGTAAATAGATTCATAAACGGCTGTATGGCCTCCATCGACAGCTCAATGCCTGATTTTTCAAGCTGTTCTTTCGCTTCAGGCAGATATTTCATGGCAATTTGCAAGAACTCAAGTGATTTTTCGTGCTGCATGTGACGTCACTCCATTACTCGTTTTTTGGCAGTTCGCCTGTTTTGTTGTACGTTTTGATCAGCTTGGCGATTCTTTGCTGAAAGTCTTTATCGACAAGCGGGCTGAATGTTCCCATTTCAACAACTCCCGTTTTCAGGTCGTAGTAATGATCGCCGCCTTCAAGGGTGCCTTTGTTGAATTGCTCAGCGATGATTTCATAAGCCTTGTCCACATTTTGCACCGTGCTGGTTAATACGGTATTCTCGCCCAGATCCGATTGATCTGTGACGTATCCGATGGCATAAAGGCCGTCTTTTTTGATTTGCTGAATGACAGGAACATTATACCCATCTCCGGCGGGATACACAACATCCGCGCCTTCGTTCTTCATTTTCTGATAAAGCTTTACTGCTGTCGTATCATCATCCCAATGATCCGTATATTTTGTGTTTACTTCTATATTCGGATTTTCATATTTGGCCCCTTTGATAAAACCGTCAACCTCCGGCTGCCACGTAAAGGAAGCAATCACGCCGACCTGATTCGTTTTCGACATACGGGCAGCTGTCATTCCTCCAAAGAAACCCATTGCTTCGCCGCTGAAATGGACACTCGTCACATTATCAGCTTTTGCTTTAGCATTAGAAATGACGAATTCCATATCTGGATAATCTTCACTGACCAAGTTAAACACCTCTGCATATTCACTCCCATGGCCATAGAGGAGATTAACGCCCCGCTTATGAAAATCCTCAATCGCATTTATAATATCTTCATCTGTTTTAACGCCTTCTTTATAGTAGACATCCACATTATATTTTGATTGTATATTCAGTAATCCTTTATACCCTTTTGTGCCCCATACGAGGTCATTAATCGTATCAGGAAAGAGCATGCCGACCTTCTCAATTTTTCCTTTAAACGGAGTTTGTCCACAACCGCTTAATAAAAGGAGGACAGAAAAGATCATGACAAGCCTTGTGATCAAGTCATGTTCAACTCCTTTTGACAAGCTATAACATGTATCATTTTTATACGTTTATTGTATCTAGAAAACTCGAAACATGGAAGGTATTTCTTAATATTTGTCGAAAATTGATGAAAATTGTCTTTTCCACTCGGAAATTTTTGCTTTTGCTTCTTCTTTTGAGGTTTTTTCTGTGACTTGCAAATCAAAAAACTGATCTTTGCTATCGCGGCTTGATTCAAGCAGGAATCTCAGCAGCTCGTCAGCCACATCGTCTGTGTAATAGCCGTCTACCTCGATTTCTTCTTTCCACGGCCCATACATTTTCGGCAGGATCACCGTTTTTTCTGATCCCTTTTTTTCACGCTTTTCCCATTCTTTTCGGTCTTGTTCATATATTAATATATAGGGAGAATTAAATTGGTCTAAAGGCAAAAAGCCGCCGAACTGGATACAAATTGTATCATATTTTTGATCTCCAATGTGTTCAAGCTGGCGAAAGAGTCCATTTCTCCCAAGCCACATGAGTCTTTCTTCTAAGTACATTTGTCTCATTTCATCTTCTGTTTCCGCCAGAATGACGTCAACATGTATGCCTTCATTCATCATTCGCTCGCATAATGAAAGGCCGAAAAATTCGTCCGCACCTACAATCAGCGTTGATTCCATTGCATCTGCCGCCCTTCCGGTTTTTCTATTCCCAAAGCAAAAAACAGCCTCCGCAAAAGAGAAGGCTGTTGTTATTGTATTCTTTATAACGCTTTTTCATGACTGTGAAAGAATTTGCAGATTGAAGCATAAATTCTGCTTGGATGCTCAAATAAGTGAAATGTCATATCGACCGGTGAACCTTGCTTTTGCTGTTTTCCCTTGAATACTTCAGCATGTACGCTGTACGGATAGGGAGCTCCGGTCATACGCTGCCATATATGAACCGGCACGCCGCTCGGATAGCTTTCAATGGTTTTGTAACGAAGCACTTCCGCTTCTTTTTCAGAAATTCCGTAGCTTTCCGATACTTCTTTTAAAAATTGCTTATAGAAAAATTTATTTTCTTTCTCTGATTCATAATGTGCCTGAAGATCGAGACAAGGATTCAACATTGCGGCTGAGCGGATATGATCCGGGGAAAAACGAAGCAGTTCATCGGCCACGAGAGCACCCATGCCTTCTGCTAAAATATGAATCTTCGGATTGAGGATTTCCTGCTTTAGCACGGAATGTATCAGCTGTTTGGCATAGGTGACCGCTTTTTCTGCACCCCAATGCCTTCCGAACAGATTGCTGTTAAAAAGAGTATATCCTTCATTCCTCAGCATGTTCAGAAGCTGATTTCTTCCGTAATGCTGAAGCCAAAAGCTTGAATTATTCCCGACAAAGTGGGTTCTGTCCCCCAAGATAAAGATGCCGAAGCCGTTCGGGCGATAGGGCAGATGAATGACATTATGCTCCGTTCCCAATTGAAAGTACCTTTCCGTTATTCCCATCGCTTGCCCGCCTCCTTTCACACTTCATCTCACGCTATCTTATGTAAAAAGAAAAGAAACGAATAAGGTAAAGTCCTAGCCTTTTACAGTTTTGGCTAATATACTGATTGATGTTTTTATATTTTACCATTAAAGTGTGACGAATTAGACTCTTTTATCACCTCACTTTCTGCTAAAATTGGATTCCCCCTTCGCTTTTTGTATGGTATGATAACTTTTAGAATAGAATGAGAAGGACGAGGTGGAAACGTGCGATATATTATTGCCTTTATTTGGACGTTCCTTTTATCACATATGGCATGCTACTTGATTGCCAGCATGAACAGCGCTGCGTATAATTTCAAAACATCATCTGTCATTGCTGTTGTACTGTATGTCTTAATCATGGTTTTAGCGGAAATCATGCCTATGAACAAAAATGCAAGCCAGCATTAAAAAGCCAAAAACCCAAAACATTTATTGTTTTGGGTTTTTTCTTGATCACGGCTTTCTTTTATATGTCCACAGCCGATTGTGATTTGATGTTTCAGGGAACATTTCTCCTGCTGACAGATGGATCTTTTGAGGGTTTTTAACCATGCTCCCCGTCTCGCCGATTTCTACGTAGACACCGTTATTAGGCGCTTTCTGCCCGGGCCGGAATTGATGCTGCTGTCCCACTGTTTTTCCTCCTTTTCCTTTTTGCTGTAGTATGCGCCTAAGCGGCTGTGAATATGTTGCCATCAAAAAAACTGCTGAGTCTGGCTCAGCAGTTTTTTGATGATTCCCCTTTGTATAAAATGGCCTTCAGCAATGCTTTTTGCACATGGAGACGGTTTTCCGCCTGCTGGAATACTGCAGAATTCGGTCCGTCAATAATCTCCGCAGTCACTTCTTCCTCACGGTGCGCAGGGAGGCAATGTAAAAATGTATAGTCAGGCTTGGCATGGCTGACAAGCGCCGCATTCACCTGATAAGGTGCAAAGACAGCGAGACGCTCTTGCTCTTCCGCTTCCTGTCCCATGCTGGTAAACACATCAGAATAAATCACGTCCGCCTCTTTTACAGCTTCAACCGGGTCAGCTGTAAGCGTGATAGAAGCGCCTGATTGAAGTGCAGCTGATTTTGCCGCTTCAACTGCTTCATCTAACACTTCGTACCCCTTTGGCGAAGCGATCGAGATATCACAGCCCATTTTCGCGCAGCCGATCATTAATGAGTGCGCCACGTTATTTCCGTCACCGATGTACGCGACTTTCACGCCTTTAAACTTCCCTTTCATTTCCTTAATCGTCAAAAGATCCGCCAGCGCCTGGCATGGATGGTATTTATCCGTAAGTCCGTTGATGACCGGAATGTCAGCTTCTTTGGCAAGCTCCTCTACCTTTTCATGCTCAAAGGTCCGAATCATGATGGCATCCACATAGCCTGACAGCACTCTAGCCGTATCAGCAACAGTCTCACCGCGTCCCAGCTGCAGATCTTTTTGGCTTAAGAAGAGGGCGCTCCCGCCCAGCTGCGCCATGCCGGCTTCAAATGAAACACGGGTCCGCGTTGATGACTTTTCAAAAATCATCGCCAAGGTTTTGCCTTGAAAAATAGGCTGGATTTTGTTTTGTTTCAGCTCACCGGCCTCTGCGAGCAAGGCGTTTATATCCTGTTCACTAAGATCCTTTAACGTTAATAAATCTTTTCCGTATAAACTGGTTTGCGTCACTGTGTGCATGATGCCACTTCCTTTTTATAGAGATCTTTGAGAGAAACAGGCTGCGGATGGCCTGAACCGCTTTGTAAAAACGCCCGCACGGTTTCTTCTTCTGTAAAGACGGTGATGCCGTGCGTCATGGCTTCCAAACGTTCTTTGCGCGCTTCTTCAGAGCCGCACAGATTGATGTGGAGCGTTTTCCCTTCCTGTTCCATCCATGAGGAAAATGTCCCTTCATGAACCGTAAAACCGGCGTTTTCCGCTAACTCCTTCACATCGTCCGGCCCGTTTTGCAAGTAAATGCTTCCTTTTTGATTCCAGGCACGTGTATAGATTTTTTTCAAGGCGCTGTCGGCATCGTATGCTACACACATGCCTTCTCCCGTTGATTTCATTTCCGGCCCTAGCTTGACATCCACATCCTGAATCGCATGAGAAGAAAAAACAGGGAACTTCACGGCAACCCCATGATGATTCTGAACTGCCGGGTTTATATCTTTTAAAGATGCCCCCGCCAGCAGGCGTGTGGCGAGCGGGATCATCGGAACGCCCATTACTTTGCTGACAACGGGAACCGTGCGACTCGCTCTCGGGTTCACTTCAAGAACGAGAATGTTTCCATTGTCGATCACAAATTGGATGTTCATGACACCTTTAAATGAAAGCTTTCGGGCAATTTTTTGCGCGGCATCTTTTATGCCCTGCTTTAGCCCGCTTGTGATGGACGGTCCGGGAAGGATGGCAAAGCTGTCTCCCGAATGGACACCTGCCCGTTCAATATGCTCGGTATATGTTGGAATAAAGACATCCTCACCGTCGGAAATCAAATCAATTTCGACTTCCTTTCCTGACACATACTGATCAATTAAAATCGGATACGGCATGCTGTCCTCACCGTTCAACAACTGAGAAAGCTGGGCTTGCGAGCCAACAATGATCATGCCCATTCCGCCGATGACGTAAGATGGGCGGATTAACACCGGATAGCCGATCTCATCAGCTTTTTCAGCGGCCTCTTCTTTTGTATATGCGATTTCTCCTTTTGCGTGGTTCAATCCAAGCTCATCAAGAAGCTGATAGAATTGATCCCGATCCTCTAACACATCGAGCGTTTCAAACGAGGTGCCGAGAAGGGTAATGCCGGCTTTTTCAAGCGCTTCAGCAGCATTGATCGCGGTTTGGCCGCCGAATTGCACGATTGCAAAATCAATGTTTTCCTGCTCCGCTACGTTTAAAATGTGCTCCGTTGTCATCGGTTCAAAATACAGGCGGTCCGCAATTTCATAATCGGTGCTGACCGTTTCCGGGTTATTGTTGATCATGATGGTTTCGAACCCAAGCTCTTGCAGTGTCAGCACGCCGTGAACAGCACTGTAATCAAATTCAACACCTTGGCCGATCCGAATCGGGCCAGATCCGATAATCAGCGCGCGTTTTTTCTCTTTGCAGCTGATGTCCCCATCGGTCTCTCCGAAATATGTGGAGTAAAAGTAATTTGTTTTCGCATCAAACTCAGCCGCGCACGTATCTACAATTTTAAAGGAAGGCGTAATGCCCATCTCCTTGCGAATCGCGCGCACCTCTTCTTCTGTTTTGCCGATCAGTGAGGCAATCGTTGCGTCTGAAAATCCCTTTTCCTTTGCTTTTTTCAATAATTCAGAAGAGAGATCGCTGCCTGCTTCCATCATGCGGTTTTCCAGTTTGATGATGTTGTCAAAGGTATGCAGGAAAAACGGATCAATTTTTGTTTTCTCATGAATGTCATCAATCGACACGCTGCGGCTCAATAGCTCCATGACAACGAAAAATCTGCGGTCATCCGGAGTAACTGCCAAATCCCACAGCGCTTCAATTGACAAGCCGCTGAGCTCTGGAAGGTGTGTGCCGATATTTTTCAATTCAAGGGACGCGGCTGCCTTTTGTATTGCCGCTTCTAAATTCCGTTCAATCGCCATCACTTCACCAGTGGCTTTCATTTTTGTGCCAAGCTTGCGGTCTGCTTTTTTGAATTTATCAAACGGCCAGCGCGGAAATTTGACAATGACATAGTCCAGCGCCGGTTCAAAGCTTGCGTAAGTCGAGCCTGTGAGCGGATTTTTCAGCTCGTCAAGAGTATATCCTACGGCCAGTTTTGCAGCCATCTTCGCAATCGGATAACCGGTGGCTTTAGACGCGAGAGCCGATGACCGGCTTACACGCGGATTGACTTCAATGACATAATATTGCTTGCTGAATGGATCAAGCGCGAATTGAATGTTGCAGCCGCCTACAACATCAAGTGCTGAGATGATTGTCAGACTAGCTGTCCGCAGCATCTGATAGTCTTCATCCGTCAATGTTTGTGACGGCGCCACAACGATGGAGTCACCTGTATGCACCCCGACCGGATCGATGTTTTCCATGTTGCATACGGTGATGCATGTGTTATTGCTATCACGCATGACTTCGTATTCGATTTCTTTAAAGCCGGCAATGCTTTTTTCCACAAGGCATTGATTGATCGGGCTTGCTAATAGCGCCTGCTTGATCATAGCGGTAAAGGCTTCTTTATCAGGAGCAATTCCTCCGCCCTTTCCGCCTAAAGTGTAAGCAGGTCTGATAATGACAGGAAAACCGATGGATTCCGCAAAGCGGAGGGCGTCGGTCTCGTTATCAACAATTTCACTCTCTGGCACGGGCTGATTCAATTCGTTCATTAACGAACGGAATTTTTCCCGGTCTTCACCTTTTTGTATCGTTTCAACGGATGTGCCGAGCAGTTTGACGCCGTGCTCTTTTAAAACACCCGTTTCTTCAAGCTCCACCGCTAAATTCAACCCGGTCTGCCCGCCTAAATTGGCAAGAAGCCCATCAGGCTGTTCTTTCTTAATGATGGCTGTCAGGCTTTCTGCTGTCAGCGGCTCAAAATAAATTTCATCTGCGAAGGCTTCATCGGTCATAATTGTCGCCGGATTGTTGTTGACGAGGATCACCCGATAGCCCTCCTCCTTCAGCGCGATGCACCCTTGAGTGCCCGAATAATCAAATTCTGCCGCCTGCCCGATGATGATCGGGCCTGAGCCGATTACTAATATGCTTGAAATACTGGTGTCTTTAGGCATGCGCGATTTCTCTCCTTGCTGGTATCACATTCTTTAAATAATCATCAAAAATCCATTCGCTTTCCGCCGGCCCGGGATGGGCTTCCGGGTGAAATTGAACACTCATGACAGGCAGTTTTTTATGGGAAAGCCCTTCAACTGACGTATCATTGACATGATGAAACCTGATCGTGAGCTCTTCTTCATTTATGGACTGTTCATCAACCACATAGCTGTGATTTTGGCTTGTCATGAAAACGCGTTTCGTTTCACTGTCGATGACCGGATGATTTGCGCCCCTGTGTCCGAATGGCAGCTTGAATGTATTCCCTCCGAACGCGAGCGCGATCAGCTGATGGCCGAGACAGATGCCGAGAGTCGGATAACGGCTGACGATGCTTTTGATCTTTCCTAAATACGGCTGAATCGCTTTTGGGTCTCCAGGTCCGTTCGATAACACAATGCCGTCCGGCTTTATATCGTAGACAGCTTCCATTTGCTGATACGGCACCACGGTGACCTTGCAGCCTCGTTTGACAAGTGATGACGCGATGGACTTTTTATAGCCGAAATCGATGAGGGCGATATGTTTATTTCCGTCGCCGAATGTGCTAACTTCCTGTGCGGAAACCTGTTCTGCCACGTTCTCTGGCTGAAGGGCAATCTCAGCTGCTTCTTTAGAGGCTGTGACAGTCGCACCCATCGTTCCGTTTGCACGGATTTTTTTCACGACAGCCCTCGTATCAACATGGGTCAACAGCGGAATGTTCCATTTCTGTAAATACTCCTTGAGACTGTATACCGCTTCATGATGAGAAAAATGATCACACGCCTCGTAGACAACCGCGGCTTTCACTTGAGGTTTCTTGCTTTCAAAATCCTTTTCATTAATGCCGTAGTTGCCAATCAACGGATAGGTAAATACGATAATCTGCCCTTTATATGATGGATCTGTCAGCACTTCCTGGTAACCTGTCATTCCTGTAAAAAAAACAGCTTCTCCCGTGCAGTTTTCATGACCGTCCAGCTCGCCGCTGAACGCTGTTCCATCTTCTAACACTAAATAACCTTCCATCTAACAGCCCACCTCTTGATGAATAATTAATTATAAAAATGAATTTTTATACCTTCATGTCAAAAAAAACTACTGGCTTACAGCGGAATGATGAGCGATTGCCTGTTTCAGCTTGCTGACAGCTTCTGCTATTTCATCCTTTGTCACGGTGAGCGGCGGCAGCAGCCGAATGACGTTCGGGCCGGCCGGCAATACAAGCAAGCCTAATGTCTGCAATTCAGTAATGATGTCAGCAACAGAGCCATCACACTCAATTCCAAGCATTAATCCTTGACCGCGGATTTGTTTTACAAACGGGCTCTTTAGCTCAGCCTTGAGCTGTTCTTTTAAAAACGCCCCTTTGTCAGCAGCCTCTTGCAGAAAGTCAGGCTGGAATACAATTTGCAATGTGGCATTTACAGCAGCCATCGCCAGCATATTTCCTCCGAAAGTCGTTCCGTGAGAACCAGGGGTAAACGCTTCTCCAAGCTGTTTCTTTCCGATGACAGCGCCAACTGGAAATCCGTTTCCCAATCCTTTTGCGACTGTGATGATATCCGGTGAAAGTCCGAAGTGCTCGTATGCGAAGCCCTTTCCCGTCCGTCCGATGCCGGTCTGGATTTCATCAACGATCAGAAGAGCTTGCTTTTCCTTGCAAAACGACTGTACGGCTGTTAAAAATTCAGCGCTTGCCGGATTGACTCCGCCTTCTCCCTGCACTGTCTCAAGCATCACCGCGGCAATGCCGTCTTCCTCTCCAAGAGCCTCAAAAGCGGAAGGATCGTTGTATGGCAGGTAGTGAAAGCCTTCCAGCATCGGGCCGAAGCCTGTTTTGATTTTTTCCTGTCCGGTCGCAGCCATCCCTGCATACGTGCGGCCATGGAACGACTGTAGGAAAGTGATGATTTTCGTTTTCCCGGTTGCTTTTCGGGCGAGCTTTATCGCGCCTTCATTCGCTTCCGCGCCGCTGTTGCAGAAAAAGACGAGATCCCCCGCACTGTGTGCCGCCAGCTTTTGTGCCGCTTGCTCCTGGAGACTGTTTTGAAACAAGTTGGATACGTGCCATACGCTGTCGAGCTGTTTTTTGACTGCTTCTGTAACCGTTTCATGGCAGTGGCCTAGGTTAGATACCGCAATTCCCTGAATGAAATCGAGGTAGGTTTTGCCGTTTTGATCCTCAACGTACGTTCCCTTTGCTTTTTTGATGTCAATATCCCAGCGTCCGTAGGTTTGAAACAAGCTGCTCATGAAACAGCCTCCTTTGCTTTAACAATTTTTGTACCTTGAAAGGTTTGTTCTGTGAAGAATGATCCTTTACCGTTTACGATCATGACTTCAGACACCTGATCCGATAAAGCTGACAAGGCTGAATTGACCTTCGGAATCATCCCCCCTGTGATCACTTCCTGCTTGATCAGCATTTGAACCTCCTCAGGGGTCAGGACGTCAAGACGCTGCTTTTCCTTCATGATCCCATCGACATCAGTGACAAACATCAGCTTATCAGCTTCAAGCGCTCCGGCGACAGCTGAAGCGGCCAGATCGGCATTCACATTCAGCGTCTTGCAGTCTCTCGTCATAGACAGCGGCGCAATAACAGGAATGATGCCCTTTTCCATCAGCGCGGTTACCATGGATGCATCAACCTTTTTGATTTCTCCGACTTCCCCGTATGTTTCCGGATCGAGATAATCCGCCTCCAAAAGACCGCCGTCCTTACCAGAGATGCCTGCAGCACGCAGTCCGTGTTTGGCAAGCTCAGCAACGAAAAACTTATTCACAGAGCCCGATAAAACCATCTCCGCCACTTCTAACACTGGCATCGTTGTTTTCCGCTGTCCTCCTGAAAATTCTGTTTTGATATTTAACCGTTTCAGCATATTTGTGATTTCCGGGCCGCCGCCGTGAACGATCGCCAGTTTCCATCCTGACGCCATCAATTCTTTCAGATTATGAAAAAATTCCTCAGATAGCTCACGGATGACACTTCCCCCGCATTTAAAAACGATTGTTTTCTTCATAATGCTCCCCTTTATTACGTGCGATAGCTCGCGTTAATTTTGATATAGTCATAGGTCAGGTCACAGCCCCACGCTCTTCCGTTCCCGTCCCCTTCATCCATCTTGATGACAATGGTGATTTCATCTCCTTCAAGGTATTCCTTGGCGAGAGATTCAGAGAATGGCCGAGGTTCGTTATGCTTAAACAGGCATTGGCCCCCGAGATAAACCTCTACTTCTTCTGCCGTCACTTGAGCTGCGCTGTGCCCAATGGCTCCGATGATGCGCCCCCAGTTGGCATCTGTTCCGTAGACCGCCGTTTTCACGAGACTTGAGCCGACAATCTTTTTGGCAATCACGTTTGCATCAAGATTGTTTTTCGCCCCGTGCACTTGCGCTTCGATTAGTTTCGTCGCGCCTTCTCCGTCTCTGGCAATCTCTTTAGCCAAATCCTCGCAAGTAAGCAAGAGCGCTTTTTTAAAGATCGGCCATTCTGGATGATCTTCCGTCAGGCACTCGTTTTTCGCGCAGCCGTTTGCCATGACCAAGACCATATCGTTCGTGGATGTTTCACCGTCAACTGTGATTTGGTTAAATGAAATGTCGGTGATTTCACGCAGCGCCTTTTGCAGTGCTTTTTCTTCGATTGCTGCATCTGTTGTGACAAAACCCAGCATCGTGGCCATGTTCGGGTGAATCATGCCCGAGCCTTTGGCCGCTCCGCCGATCGTGACTGTTTTGCCGCCGATTGTCAGCTCATAGCACGTCTGCTTGATCACTGTATCGGTTGTTAATATCGCTTCTTCAAAATCTCCTGATCCCGCAGGTGTTTGTGTCAGCAGCTTGATGCCTGCCTGAATTTTTTCCATGTCTAAATGTTCGCCGATGACGCCTGTTGATGAAACGGCGACAAGCTCCGGCTCAATGCCAAGCTGCGAAGCAAGGCTCTCACGCATTGTGTATGCGTCCTTTATGCCCTGTTCTCCCGTGCAGGCATTGGCAATCGCGCTGTTGACGATGACGGCTTTCAATGCTGCCCCATGTTTTAAGCTGTCTTGTGTAACTTTGATTGGAGCGGCTTGAAAGTGGCTTTGGGTATAAACCGCTGCACTTACGGCCGGTGTCTCGCTGATAATGACGCCGAGATCTTTTTTCGAGTAGCGCAGCCCGCAATGCACGCCCTTTGCCTGAAACCCTTTTGGCGAGGATACATCACCTGTTACTTTTACAATTTGATCTTCACTTAACTGAATCATGGTTCGATTCTCTCCCGTTCTATGGATATATTGGCGTCATGGTGAGTCCAGTCTCTTCATTCCAGCCATTCATCAAATTAAAGTTTTGCACAGCCTGACCGGCGGCACCCTTCATTAAATTATCGATTACCGAAACGATTGTGACTCTGTTCGTTCTCTCGTCGAGGGTAACGGCGATATCACAGAAATTGCTGCCGCACACTTCCTTCGTTTGCGGATACTGCCCTTTTGGCCTTACTCTCACAAAATATGAATCTTGGTAAAATTCCGAATATAAATCATGCAGGTCATCTGCCGATAGATCAGAGGTTAATTGTGTATACATCGTCGCCATGATGCCTCTTGTCATCGGAACCAAGTGAGCCGAAAATGTAATAGGCCCGAGCCCCGGCTGCCATTCTTGCAGCGCCTGTTCAATTTCCGGCGTATGCTGATGTTCATTGACTTTATAAATTTTAAAATTGTCGTTCAGCTCAGAAAAATGAGTTCCCATGGATGCTTTTCTTCCCGCTCCGGAAACACCGGTCTTCGCGTCAACGATAACGAAAGATTCATTGAGCAGTTTCTTTTGAGCCAATGGGGCGAGGCCAAGTAAAACAGCCGTTGGAAAACAACCCGGATTGGCAATGAGTTTCGCCTGTTGAATTTGTTTTTGATTCAATTCTGCGAGACCGTATACCGCCTCATGAATCACTTCCTTCGGTGCCGCTGTCCGTTTATACCACTTTTCATATTCAGCCGGCTCTTGTATCCTCAGATCACCTGACAGATCAATAACCGGAATCCCTGCATCTGCCAGCTGCGGAGTCAATTCACTTGATACCCCGGGCGGCGCAGCAAGAAACATGATATCTATTTCGTGTTTGATCGTATTCATATCAATCGGCTTCAGCTTTTGATCCGCTAAGCTGGCAAGATGAGGATAAACCTCGCTATAGACATTCCCTTCTCCGCTGGATGAATAAAGTATACATTCCTCTGCATGAGGGTGATGTGAGAGAATCCTGACAAGTTCGGTGCCTCCATATCCTGTAGCGCCTACAATTCCTATTTTCAAAACAAGTTCACCTTCTTGGTCTTTGTGAAATTATTTAACATTATAACATGAATAAAAATTAATTCAATCGTATATTTAATATTTTTATTCATTTATAAATTTTCTGTTCAATAAAAAATCCGCTCAAAAAAAACTGCACTGATTCATCAGAAAACGTTGATATGACGCTTTTTTCAGCCACATAAAAAAACAAGCTGACCGCATCAGCCTGTTTTCATCATCATCAATCCGCTCAAAAAATATAGAATAGAGCTTGCATAAAAAATCATTTGTACTGTAAAAAAGTCAGCGAGAAAGCCGCCGAGCATAATGGCTGCTGCTGAAAAAACAGCTGTCCAAAAATGGTAATTCCCAATCTTCTTTCCGCGCTCTCCGCTGTCTGTAAAATTGGCGATCAGCACTTTTTCTCCGTGCTTTTGCATCGCACCAAAGAGCCCTAACAGCACTTGGACGATGTACACTTGAACGACGCTTCCAATATGCGGGACATATAAAAGCAGCACGGCCATTCCCCAAGAGTTTGCAAGCAGAAAATAACGGCTGTCAAACCTTTCAGACAGCCGTCCGAGCAGCGGATAAATGAGCGCTCCGCTCAGCCCGAACAATCCGTAGGAAAAGCCGAACTGCGTGTAGCTTGAGCCGATATTTTTCACAAACAGAATATAAAACGGAAAGATTAAGCTGCTTGCAAAAAATACGCTGCTTTGTGATAATGTCAGCCATTTTAATTTGTTTTTCCCCATTATTTATACCTCTGATAAAAGTAATTCATAAAGCGCTCATCCGGGTCATACGTTCGTTTTTTCTGAAAAAACGCTTCGCTTTTCGGGTATGCCTGTCTCATTTGCGCTTTTGTCTGGTACGTCATATACGGCAAATAATAGCTGCCGCCGTGCTTGATGGCAGCGTCTGTCATGCGCCTGATGATCCGGGCAGTATCTGCCTGGTCTTCTTTTGAAAAGCCCTCGTTTATTAAAAGCACGAGCGAAAACATATCATCCTTCGCATAGGAAAGATCGGCTTTTTCATTTTTTTGCACGTAGCGGATCGTAATGTTCAGCAGATTCAAATCCTCGTCCGTCAGTGTTTGTCTCAGGTCGTCAATATAGGACGCATACTCCTTCACCGGCACAAAGTATTCTTGCAGAACATCTGTGTTGTCATTGTTTTCATATTCGAGAAATGTTGATTCAGACCGCATGACGTTATTGCGTGAGATCTTTGTGCCGTTTTGGCTCAGAAAATAGGATTGCTGTGTGTTCCACAGCCAATGTCTTCCCCATTCATATCGCCTGGACAAGCCGAGTGCAAACTTTGTGAGCCCCGTATACTCGTCTTCTTTGAGATCGCTGTATGATGACAGCTGATCCTGATGATCAGCCAATTCATAATTCGTAACATACATGTCTTCCAGAAATCCTTTTTTCGCTGTTGAAATTCGCGCCAGATGCATTCGGACATCCGGATTTCCTTTTACGTGCTTTGTAAAATAGTCCGCGTATGCACTGTAATTCATTGTTTCAGTCTGCATGACATACAGCTCATCATCCGTCAGCTCAAGCATTACATCAAGAATCACGCCAAAAAGACCGTACCCTCCGATGACTGCCCTGAACAAATCATCTTTTGGAGTGACGGTGACGATTGATCCGTCAGCTTTTAAAAGCCGAAATGATTTGACTGTATCAATCAGCGAGCCGTAGCGGATATCACGTCCGTGGGCATTGGCGCTGAGAGATCCTCCAATTGTAAAAATGTTTTGTGACTGCATGACTTTTACCGCGAGTCCGTATGGATTCACGTATTTCTGGATGTCATTCCATGTCGCGCCGCTTTGCACTCTGATGGTTTTCTTCTCTTGATCGAACGACAGGATTTTGTTGTAGCCTGTCATGTCGAGAACGATGCCGTCCTCATAATATGTATGGCCGCCCATGGAGTGCTGGGCCCCGGCGATTGAGATCTTTATGTTTTTTCGATTTGCCTCTTTGACCGTGTCAATGAGCGTTTCCTCTTCTTGCCCTTTCACTGTCTGCTTAATTTTCACAGGCATCAGGCGGCTCACATCCGCCATCTCGCTTGTGTCTGTTTTTTGATCTGAGTGCACAGAGTACGCAAACAGGGCCGCATACGCGCCAATACAAAGCGCGAATGCAAGCAATTTCTTTTTCATGGCGCTCTCCCTGCTGTTTTTATGACCATTATACCATGTCTGCGCCCTCATTTTTCCAGATTATCTTCTTGCCCGTTTTTCGGCACGGCGGTCAGCGACGATAAAGCAGGCGTGAATCGCGCCCGGCAGCCAAAAGATGCAGGTCAATATGAGATTCAGCAATGCCTGAAACGGTTTTCCCGAAAACAAAACAGCAAGAGGCGGGCATAGGACAGCAAGCAGGTACATCATTTTACCTCACTCCTTTCAGTTGTAAAAAAGGACAGCCTCACAGTAAGGCTGTCCTCTTTTGTTTTGTTTTATTGAATGCCAAGCGCGATTTTCGCGTATCTGGACATTTTGTCTCTTGTCCAAGGCGGATTCCACACAATGTGAACCTCCGTCTCTTTCACTTCCGGAATGTCCGCTAATGCTTTTTTCACTTCATCAACGATAATCGGCGCTAACGGGCAGCCCATTGATGTCAGTGTCATCGTAACGTGCGTTAAGCCGTCTTCATCCATATCAACATCATATACCAAACCAAGATTCACGATATCAACGCCAAGCTCAGGATCAACAACCTGTTCCAGAGCGCCCATGATGTTTTCTTTTAATGCTTCTTCCACGTTCCCTCACTCCTTTTTTCTACAGTATAACGCAAATCCAGCCTTTCTTCACACCATTGTGCTTTATAAGTGCGTATCAAACCATTCAATCGTTTTTAACACAGCTGTCCGCGGGACTTTATGGTCAGCGTGTTCATCTCCGATAAATTGGAGGCGTTCCGGCTGTTCGCTGTAATAGGATTTGATCGTGTCATAAAATTTCCGGGTCGGCGCGTAAGGCACGACTTTATCTTTTGCGCCGTGCCAAAATAATAGCGGGCGCTGGCGCAGTTTTTCCGGCTGAAGGCTGAGATCCCGCAATTCGAGACGCTTCATCAACTCCTCTACCTTTTCTTCCGGCACGTCAATATCAATGCCCTGAGATTGAATATGGTCAATCTGCTGCTGAAACAGTTCAACGTAATTCGGACTTCCCATCAGGCTGACGCCGACTTTTATCCAATCATAAGCAGTCAACGCGCCAAGTGTTGTGATGCCGCCCATTGATGTGCCTGCGAGGCCGATGCGGCCGCTGTCTATCAGGCCCTCTTTTTCAAAATGGGTTTTGAGTACGCCGATCTCTTCAATCTCGTTGAGGACGATGTCCCAAAAATGGCCGGCCAGCTCTTCAACAGCCATTTCTTCTCCCCGTTCACCATGGTGCAGAGCCTCCGGCAGAACGGCTCTAAAGCCCTTCTCCGCAAGCAGATAAGCAATATGAAGGTTATGTTCCTTCGCGCTTGTAAAACCATGTATAAAGATGACGAGAGGAACAGCGCGGTGCCTGTTCTCTTCCTTTACAATATGTAAAAACGGAATACCGGAAACGGTTTGATTTTCAATTTGAATCACAATGTGCCCCTCCTTAGGATAACCATAATCATAAGTGTAACATGTAGACAATAAAGATGGTAAAAAGCTACACTGTAAGTAAGGCAAAACAAGCAAATTCTAAGGTTAAAGGAGCTTTTCATGGAGACAAAACCCTATTTAATCGCTTTAGATTTAGATGGAACCTTATTAAAGGATGACAAAACCATATCAGAAAACACTCTTCGGACGATACAGCGCCTAAAAGATGACGGGCATTATGTCTGCATCTCAACGGGCCGGCCGTACCGCTCGAGTTCTATGTATTACCAGCAGATGAAACTGACAACGCCGATTGTCAATTTTAACGGAGCGTTTGTCCATCATCCGCAGGACGACAGCTGGGGACGGTATCACACCTCGCTGCCGCTTGATGTTGTCAAACAGCTAGTGGAGATCAGCGAGAGTTATAACGTACATAATGTGCTTGCTGAAGTCATTGACGACGTGTACTTTCATTACCATGATGAGCACCTGATTGATGCCTTTAACATGAACACAACGAATGTGACGGTCGGAGACTTGCGGGAAACTCTCGATGAGGATGTTACATCCGTGCTCATTCACGCAAAAGAAGAAGATGTACCGGCCATACGCTCCTATTTATCGGATGTGCATGCCGAGGTGATCGATCATAGAAGATGGGCCGCGCCGTGGCATGTCATTGAAATTATTAAAAGCGGCATGAATAAAGCGGTCGGCCTGCAGAAAATCAGCGATTATTACGGTGTGCCGAGGGAGCGGATCATTGCTTTCGGAGATGAGGATAACGATTTGGAAATGCTTGAATTCGCAGGCTGCGGCGTTGCGATGGGAAATGGAATCGACGAGGTCAAGCAGATTGCCAACCAGACAACGGCTACAAATGAAGAGGACGGCGTGGCAAGATTTTTAAAAGAATATTTCTCACTTTAAAGACCACCCGTATTAATTTTTCCCACTCATAAACGTTACTTCGCCCCACCATACTATTGAAGACGACTCATCTCGTCAAAGTATGGAAGGGGGCAGTCTCAAAATGGGTAAACGAAGCAAATCCAGAAGGTTTATTCAGCAGGGTAAAGACTCCATCGGGCTACACGCCGCAAGATTTCCATATCGGTCTACATTAGAAGAAGCTCACCAGCATGCCGCGGCACGAGACTCGGCCGAAAGACAGGTTGAATATTAAATGAGAAACGAACTGTTTCAGCAGGCAAAATCATTTGTTCAACAGGCTGTTATGGTGACAAACGGCTTTGAGGAAGGCGATCAGGAGCAAGCGATTCTGAGAGCCAAAAATGCCGTATCTTCTGCGTATGCCAACTCGACAGATGCGGAACGTCGCCAGCTCCATCAATTTCAGGATCAGCTGGACAAACTGCAATAAAAAAAGGCTATGGCGATTCGCCATAGCCTCTTATTTGACTTCAAATTGCTGAACAGCCTGAATCTGCTTGAGATTTTCCGCTCTGCCCTTAAATGTTACCTTTACCTCGTAAGTTCCCGGCTCAGGGACTTCCTTCCACACATCAGAGAAATCATATGTTTCTCCAGGTTCCAATGTCAGGTTTTGAAAAGCCTGCGTAAACATTTTGTCTTTCGAATAACGGTATCTTTCTTTGTTGTCAGAATCATACACGACAAGTTCAAATTTTTGTCCTGTGCTGAATTGAAACTCGACAGCACGTTCGCTTTGGTTCTTCAGCGACATGTTAAACTTGATTTGTTCAGGCTCCTGAATTGCGTCAACAGATAAAACAACCTCTTGATTCTCCATTCCGCCTGATACCTCCTTATCGGGTTCTGTCTGCTCATCTTTCCCGCAGCCTATCAAAAGCAGCACGGGAAGGAGCATCACAAGCAGCCGTTTCACGACTTCCACCTGCTTTCGTCAGTCTTTTCTAAAGAAACCAAAAATCCCGGTCGTTTGAACAATGTTCGTAAATGCTTTCGGATCAACTTCTTTGACGATCTTCTCTAAATCGTACAATTCGTACCTTGTGATGACGATAATCATCATTTCTTTCTGTTCGTTCGTAAAGGCTCCTTTGGCCGGAACAGTTGTGATGCCGCGCACCATTTTCCCGTAAATGGCTTCTTTGATTTCGTCCGCTTTTTTCGTCACGATCATTGCCGTGAGCTTCATATGGCGGGTGTGAATGGCGTCGATCACCCTCGTTGTCACATACAGTGTAACGAGGGTATATAATGCTTTCTCCCAACCTTGCAATAATCCTGCCGTCAAAATGATAATCCCGTTCAGAATGAAGAAATACGTGCCGACGGGTTTATCCTTCCACTTTGCAAGCACCATGGCGACGATATCGAGACCGCCTGTTGAAGCGCCGTATTTTAATGTTAAACCGATACCGACTGCGGAAATGACGCCGCCGAACACTGCGTTCAGCAAAATGTCATGTGACAGGCTTGTTTCCGGCAGGATCCCCATAAACAGAGTAGTGAGTGCGACACTTAAAATGCTGTACACCGTAAACGATTTGCCGACCTTCAGCCACCCTAAAATACCGACCGGAATGTTTAAGAGGAACAAGAGCGTTCCCGTCGATATGTAAAAGGGGGCATATTGAACAATGACGCTTGATAAAAGCTGGGCGACACCCGTAAATCCGCTGGCATATACATCTGCCGGTATCAAAAATAAGTTCAGCCCGGCCGCATTGAGTAAAGCGCCGATGATGACGATGAGTAATTTTTTTGTTTGATCTAGTACCATGGCATGTTCCTCCGCTCTTTCTTCTTATTATGTTTTCCCTTAAAACAAATATTTGAACACGATTTTGGCAAATTAATATGATATAGTTGGCTTAACTCTTATGATAACGAGCGATAACGGAAAGAAGGGAAGCAATATGACAGTTCATCTCATCGCTGACAGCGCCGCTGATTTGCCTCGTTCTTATTTTGAAGAAAACGGCATTGGCTTTATTCCGCTCAGAGTCTCTCTCAGCGATAAAGAATTCGAAGATGCAGTCACGATTGATGCGGATCAAATATTTGAAGCGATGCAAAATGGAGAAACGCCTAAGACGTCCCAAGCCTCACCGCAAACGATTAAAAATGTGTTTTTGCAATATGCCGAAACAGGTGATCCCGCTCTTTACATTGCCTTTTCCTCAGGCCTCTCCGGCACGTATCAGACAGCTGTGATGATGGCCAATGAAGTGAAGGAGGAATTCCCCGATTTCGATTTACGGGTCATTGATTCCAAATGTGCTTCATTAGGATACGGCCTGGCTGTCCGGCATGCTGTCGATCTCTGTATCAACGGGAATACAATACAAGAAATTGAAACGTCTGTAAAGAACTTTTGCGAACAGCTTGAGCACATTTTTACCGTTGATGACCTCACATATCTTGCAAGAGGCGGCCGCATCTCCAAAACATCCGCTTTTGTCGGCGGCCTGCTGAATATTAAGCCGCTGCTTCAGATGGAGGACGGCAAGCTTGTGCCTCTGGAAAAAATTCGCGGACAGAAAAAACTTTTCAAACGGATCATCGAACTGATGAAAGAACGCGGTGGTGATTGGGGCAATCAAACCGTGGGGATCAGCTACGCTGCGAACGAAGAAAAAGCCATTGACATGAAAAATTTGATTGAAGATACGTTCAAGCCGAAAGAGATCATCATGCATTCAATCGGTTCTACAATCGGCTCACACGCCGGTCCCGGCACATTGGCGATTTTCTTTTTGAAAAAGTGAGCAAACAAAAACCTCCAGATATTTGATATATGCTGGAGGTTTTATATTAATTTTTTATTTACATAAATGATGACTCCAGCTCCATATGCCAAAATCATTGGCGGAATCAACTGATCTTGTCCCTGAAATGAAATAAAACCGTTTAAAAGAATAAATATCCCTGAATTCAGAAAAAAGTATCCCGCAATACTAGCCAGGCGGTCTTTGTCACGTATCCGAGACTCACGGAAACCGGACAATATCCATGTTTGCTTTTTTATTCCTGCCATATAAGCAATCCAAAAGAAAAGCATCGCAATCAAGATCAATAAAAAATCGATGCGAATTTCCACGAACTCTCCCCCTGTCTTTTAACTGACAAAACACTCTGTCTCCCCTAATGATACGTAACAAAATTTTATTTGTGAAGTTCTTATATAAAAAATAGAAGGCCTGTGCGGCCTTCTATTTTTTCTCGTATGTCCATCCGTCTTCCTGATACACTTTTCCGTTTTTCATCAAATGGCCGAGCGCACGTTTAAAGGCGGCTTTGCTCATATTAAAACGTTCTCTGATATCGTCAGGCTGGCTTTTGTCGCCATACGGCATAGCGCCGTTTCTTGTTCTCATATACGTCAGAATGTACTCGGCATCTACAGACAATGCATCCTGTTTTCTCGGAAGCAGCGACATGTTGACTGAACCGTCTTCTTTTACTTGAATCACCCGTCCCGTGATTCTTGAGCCGAGTCTTGGCTCCTCTTTTCTTTCTGACGGATGGATAAAACCGCGGATACCGTCGTCTGTGATGATGAATGAACCCGTTGCGATTAATCTGTACACCGTACCTGTCAGCTCTTTATTCATCAGATCTTCTGAAGCGTCGGTAAACAGTTCGCTGATGATATCTTCAGGCGCTGGTTTCGCAAACATGCGCCCCCGGTTCGTCACTTTCAGCATACAGTAGAGCTTATCCCCTTTTTGCGGCCAGACATCCTCGTATGGCGGCAAATGCTCAGTTGCAACAAGCGCATCCTTAGATAAGCCGACATCAACGAAAACGCCCATATCTTCCACTTTATCCACCACTTCGACCCAGCCGTACTCATCAGCGCTGATGACCGGAATTTTCATCGTGGCCGCAAGTCTTTCCTGCTGGTCCACGTATATAAAGACCTCTACCTCATCTCTGTCTTCGATATCCTCAGTTATTTCACTGTTATGTAAGAGAATCGTATCTTCTCCGTCGGTTAAAAAGTAACCGAAGTCAGTTTGGTGATCTATACTCAAGGTTAATTGCTGCCCTGGTCTCATGCTATCGTCCTTCCTGTTCCGCTTATTTTTCTGCGGATTCTGTTAACATTTTTTCCAATCATCACAAATTGATTCTTTGTTCTGTTGGAAGTTTCTCTTTATTCTACTATAATCAACACATAAGTTAAATGTTATGGAGGTTTTCATATGGCAAAAGAAAGTTCATTTGATATTGTATCAAAGGTGGAATTGCCCGAAGTGCAAAATGCGATTCAAATCGCACTGAAAGAAATCAGCACACGCTATGACTTTAAAGGAAGCAAAAGCGACATTTCTTTAGATAAAGAGGAGCTTGTCCTCGTTTCTGATGACGAATTTAAATTAAGCCAGCTGAAAGATGTACTGGTCAGTAAATTAATTAAACGAAACGTGCCGACAAAAAACATTGATTACGGCAAGGTTGAAAGCGCGTCAGGCGGAACGGTGCGCCAGCGTGCAAAACTTGTTCAAGGCATTGACAAGGACAACGCCAAAAAAATCAATACCATCATCAAAAACTCCGGACTGAAAATAAAGTCTCAAGTGCAGGATGATCAAGTGCGCGTCACCGGAAAAAACAAGGATGACCTGCAGCAGATTATCACAGCAGTGCGGGGCGCGGATCTGCCAATTGACGTTCAATTTATAAATTTCAGATAAATTTTCTGAATCCTATTGATTATTGTCTTTATTTTCGGTAAATTTGGAGAAAGGGAAAATGCCAGGCATCTTTAGGGCACTTCCTGAACACGAAAATTTTATATCCGTTCTTATCAAGAGAAGCAGAGGGACTGGCCCGACGAAGCTTCAGCAACCGGTGTAATGGCGATCAGCCATGACCAAGGTGCTAAATCCAGCAAGCTCGAACAGCTTGGAAGATAAGAAGAGACAAAATCACTGACAAAGTCTTCTTCTTAAGAGGACTTTTTTTATTTCTCTTTTTTCCTTGCTGAATGTGAATAAAGGAGGCAAACAATGGGACTTTTAGAAGATTTGCAAAAACAGGTGTTAATTGGCGACGGCGCCATGGGGACGCTCCTCTACTCCTATGGCATTGACAGGTGCTTTGAGGAGCTCAACATTTCAAAGCCGGAGGAAATTCAGCGCATACATAAAGCGTACGTTGAGGCTGGAGCCAACATCATTCAAACAAATACGTACGGGGCCAATTATATTAAATTATCCAGACACGGGCTTGAGGATGACATCAAAAAAATGAATCAGGAGGCGGTAAAAATCGCGCGGGCTTCAGCAGGCGATGCGTACGTGCTGGGGACGATGGGCGGCATCCGTACCTTTAATAAAAACGCGTACAGCCTTGACGAAATCAAACGCAGCTTTCGCGAGCAGCTGTACCTGCTGCTGCATGAAGAGCCAGATGGCTTGCTGTTAGAAACGTATTATGATTTGGAAGAAGCCCGTGAAGTGCTAAAAATCGCGCGCAAAGAGACTGGCCTTCCGATTATGCTGAATGTCTCCATGCATGAGCAAGGCGTACTGCAGGACGGAACACTGCTTTCTGAAGCATTGCGATCGATCGCGGATCTCGGAGCTGATATCGTCGGCATTAACTGCCGGCTCGGCCCTTATCACATGATTGAAGCGCTTAGCGAAGTGCCGATTTTTGATGACGTGTTCTTATCAGTTTATCCGAACAGCAGTCTTCCCTCGCTTGAAGAAGGCCGGCTCGTCTATGAAACAGACGACACGTATTTTCAAAACAGCGCGTCAGAATTCCGCAAGCAAGGCGCGCGGATTATCGGCGGCTGCTGCGGCACCACGCCGAATCACATCCAGGCGATGGCAGAAGCGGTTGGCGGGCTTGCTCCGATTACAGAAAAAGAAGTCAAAACCCGGGCGAAGGAATTCATTTCTGTTCAGCATGAGCGGACAGAGCCCGGCCTGAATGAGATCGCAGCGGAAAAACGCTCCATTATCGTAGAGCTGGACCCGCCGAAAAAATTGAGTTTCGACAAATTTCTGTCTGCTGCTGCTGAATTAAAAGAAGCGGGAATCGACGCCCTGACCCTCGCTGACAATTCCCTGGCTACTCCGCGGATCAGCAATGTTGCCTGCGGCGCCCTTGTGAAGCAACAGCTCGATATGCGCTCTCTTGTCCATATTACATGCCGTGACCGAAATATTATCGGCTTGCAGTCACATTTAATGGGTCTGGATACGTTAGGGCTGAATGACGTGCTGGCCATTACGGGCGATCCTTCTAAAATCGGGGATTTTCCGGGTGCGACGTCTGTGTATGATTTAACATCCTTTGATTTAATCAGGCTGATCAAACAATTCAACGAAGGACTGTCCCTGTCTGGAAAACCGCTTGGCAAGAAAACGAATTTCTCAGTCGCCGCCGCATTTAATCCTAATGTCCGCCATCTGGATAAAGCGGTAAAACGGCTGGAGAAAAAAATAGATTGCGGCGCCGATTATTTCGTTTCACAGCCTGTCTATTCCGAGCAGCAGCTTGTCGATATCCATAACGAAACAAAGCATCTGAAGACACCGATCTATATCGGCATTATGCCACTCACAAGCAGCCGAAATGCTGAATTCATCCACAATGAAATTCCGGGCATTAAGCTATCTGACTCTATTCGCGAAAAAATGGCCCTCGCCGGCGAGGATAAAGAGAAACAAAAAGCGGAAGGCCTTGCGATTGCACGCTCCCTGTTGGATACGGCATGCGAGCTGTTTAACGGCATCTACTTGATTACGCCTTTTCTCAGATCTGACTTAACCGCCGAGCTCACTTCGTACATTCAGCAAAAAGATGAGCAGCGTCAAAATATCTATTTGCATTAATACCTAGAAGACTGTCTGAGCCAATCGGGCGGTCTTTTTCAACGTTATTCATGTTACGATAAAGAAAATCAGTTTATGAGGAGGAACATCATGCTCGAAGTTAAAACCATTTCTGCGGAAGATACATACGACATCAGGCACCGCATCCTGCGTCCCCATCAATCCATCGAACAATGCAAATATGAACAGGATCATGCGGAAGGCGCCTTTCATCTCGGTGTGTTTTATGAAGGAACCCTGATCAGCATCGCTTCTTTTTCCCCTCAAAATCAGCCATTATTAACGGAATCCCCTGCATATCGGCTGAGAGGCATGGCGACGCTTGAAGGATATCGTGATCAAAAAGCCGGAAGCACGCTGATCAAATATGCGGAACAAAAACTGGCAGACAGAGGCGTACAGGCGGTCTGGTGCAATGCAAGACAACATGTCAAAGGCTACTACGCAAAGCTTGGCTGGGAGGAACTTGGCGAACCGTTTGAGATTCCCGGCATTGGCACTCATATTGTCATGTACAAAACATTCGGAACAAGCAGGTGACCCGTATGAAGGTAATGGATGAGCTGATTGAGCTTCATGAAGAACATACCTCCGGACTATTGCGGCTTTGCAGGCAAGCCGGGTGGCCGGATTATGGCGAACAAGAGCTGGCACTGCTTGTCCAACAGGGGCGTTTTTTCGGTTATCAAAATGTCCGGGGAGACATTATTTCCTGCATCGGCTTGTTTTTGTTTGGCCGTCTTGCCTCTATCGGACTCGTCATCGTAGACAAGGAATACAAACGGCTCGGTCTCGGGCGGCGGATGGTAAACGCGTGTATCAGTAAAACGGATGAAAGCACCGCCATCAGGCTTTGCGCCACAAAAGAAGGTTTGCCGCTATATGAGAAAGCGGGTTTTCAAACAGCGGGTTCAGTCCGAAAGTACAGCTGCCACAGTTTTCAACCGATTGAAAAGCAAGATCATCTTGATGCTAAACTGACAGCCTTTAGAAAACAAGACTTTCAAGAATTTGCCACGGCCGATCTGGCAGCCTTTGGCGGAGATCGATCAAATCTTCTGCAGCAGCTTATTTCCACCTCAGAGGAATGCGTCATCGCCAGAAACAATGAGGGACAGCTGATTGGCTACGGCCTATCTGTACAGACACCTGCCAATTTGAAATTCGGCCCCATCATTGCCCCATCATCAGACGTGGCTGCACAACTCATCAACAGGCTGGCCGCCGGCAAACAAGGTCCGATGCGCATCGATATACCGGGTGAACACACATCTTTACATGACAGGCTGATAGAAATGGGGTTTCAAGCGGACGAAGAGCCACCGCTTATGCTTTACCAGATAAAGATGCTTCCTGACCAAAATGGACACTTATATGCGTTGATTTCACAGGCGCTCGGTTAACCCTCCTTTTTCCCGAACAGGTATTTTCTGTTCGGTTTTTTGCTGTCTGAACGTTGAATAAACGAAGCCAGCAGGGACATTCTAAGCAGAAGAAAAGGAGTGTGCTCTGAGATGGAATCATCAAAACAAAATAACGGAATGACGATTGTTGCAATCGGTTCAATCCCTTTAATATTAACACTTGGAAACTCGATGCTTATCCCGATTTTGCCAAAAATGAAATCTGAACTTCATTTATCACAATTTCAAGTCAGTCTCGTGATCACAGTATTTTCCTTGATTGCGGCGTTTGCCATTCCGATTGTCGGTTATCTCGCTGACAGATTCTCAAGGAAAATCATCATTATCCCTTGCTTATTCTTGTATGGTGCCGGCGGCTTATTAGCCGGGTTTGCGGCAGGTTTTTTTGACAATGCATACCCTTGGGTCATGGCAGGACGGGCGCTTCAGGGAATCGGGGCAGCCGGGACCGGCCCGATTGCCATGGCGCTGACGGGAGATCTGTTTAAAGGCGCCCAGGAAAGCAAGGTGCTCGGCCTCGTTGAAGCTTCAAACGGCATGGGGAAAGTGCTTTCGCCGATCATCGGCTCGCTTATCGCCCTGCTTGTCTGGTATGGCGCGTTTTTTGCCTTCCCGGTATTTTGTATCATTTCGATCGTGCTGACTTGGATTTTTATTAAAGAAAAGAAAAAGGAAAAAGAACCGCCCCCGATCGGAAAATATGCGAAAGGGCTGTTAAGTGTTTTTAAACATGAAGGCAGATGGCTGTTTACCGCTTATTTAGCCGGGGCGACCTGCCTGTTTACTTTATTCGGCATCCTGTTTTATCTATCAGATGTCTTGGAAAAAACATACGATACCGACGGCGTCAAAAAAGGCTTGATTTTGGCGATCCCGCTTTTGGTCATGTGTGTGACGTCTTATACAACCGGGAGCAAAATTGGCCAAAAGCAATCGTTAATGAAAAAGCTGATCGTACTCGGATTGGCGTTCATGACCGTGTCTTACGCGGCACTGTCATTCATTGAGAACCTTGTCCTTTTTATCAGTGTTCTCGTGCTGAGCAGTATCGGTTCAGGCCTTGTTCTTCCTTGTGTGAACAGCTTTATAACCGGAGCTGTCGGGAAAGAAAGACGTGGATTTGTGACTTCGCTCTACGGATCGGTTCGTTTCTTAGGGGTTGCCATCGGGCCTCCGATTTTCGGCCGCCTGATGGAATGGTCCAGACCCGGCATGTTTTTGAGCATTGCGGGATTGACGCTTGTTGTCGGCATTCTCGTGATTTTGCTGATCCATGTGAATCAAAACAAAGAAGAAACAAAAGAAAAAGAAGATCCTAAAATGGCAGGCAATCGGCTTCAGCCAGCTGAGGAAAGGTAGCATCCAATTTGAAAATCGAACGGGTTGAGACTTTTCCGCTTTTGCATCGATTAGAAGAGCCGTACGGCGACGCAAACGGGTTTAAACAATATCGAACTTGCTATCTCATCAGAATTGTCACAGAAAGCGGGATTGACGGCTGGGGAGAATGCGTTGATTGGCTCCCGGCTTTGCATATCGGTTTTACCAAACGGATCATTCCCTATCTTTTAGGAAAACAGGCCAGCAGCCGCCTGCCATTAGTGCGCACGATTCAAAAATGGCATCAGCGGGCGGCCTCCGCCGTGAGCATGGCGCTGACAGAAATTGCGGCCAAAGCTTTTGATTGTTCGGTTTGCGAACTATGGGGCGGGCGGTACAGAGAAGAGATCCCTGTATATGCCTCATTCCAATCGTATTCAGACCTGCCGCAATGGATCAGCCGTTCGGTTTCCAACGTTGAAGACAAGTTAAAAAAGGGCTTTAAGCAAATCAAAGTCAAAATCGGCGGGACTTCATTCGAGGAAGATGTCCGGCACATCAGTGCGCTGCAGCATACGGCCGGCAGCTCCATTGCGTTGATTCTGGACGCAAACCAAAGCTACGATGCAGCAACAGCTATGAAATGGGAACGCTATTTCTCAACATGGACGAATATCGGCTGGTTCGAGGAGCCTTTGCCCTTTGATCAGCCGCAGGATTACGCTTTGCTGCGCAGCCGTTTATCTGTTCCTGTTGCCGGTGGAGAAAATATGAAAAGCGCGGCGAAATTTGCCTCCCTCCTTTCACAGCGCTGCTTGGATATCATTCAGCCCGATGTTATGCATGTCAACGGGATCGATGAGTTTCGGGACTGCCTCCAACTCGCGCGTTATTTCGGCGTCCGAGCGTCCGCCCATGCATATGACGGATCGCTTTCACGTCTCTATGCTTTATTTTCGCAAGCCTGTCTGCCTCCATGGTCTAAAATGGAGAAAGATCAAATTGAACCGATTGAGTGGGACGTCATGAAGAATCCTTTTACAGATCTCGTCAGCCTTCAGCCTTCAAAAGGAATGGTCCACATCCCGAAAGGAAAAGGCATTGGAACAGAGATCAATATGGAGATCATTCATCGCTACAAGTGGGATGGTTCAGCATATTAAGCTGAGCCATTTCTTTATTTGCAGACATAAATGATGGACAGCCTCATAAAATGGAAACAGCGGACAAGTCTTTTCATAAAGGAGCAAATGACTTAATGGCTGAACTGCTGATGAAAGCAAAACTCACTTTTATGATTGTCGTAGGCGGCGTATTACAGGGACTCGGCATGTCCTTGTTTTTATTTCCACATGATATTCCGACAGGCGGGGCAGCAGGTATTGCGGTGCTGCTGCATTATCTGTTTCAAATTCCACATGGCTTTTCAGTGTGGGCAGTGAATGTTTCGATGCTTTTTACTGCTTTAAAATGGCTGGAGATGAGAACATTCACCGGCACCCTTGCTTCGATCACCGTCACCTCTGTCTCGGTATTAATATTTGATGTCGTTTTTCCGGATATCACATCAAACCTGTGGCTTGATTTGGCAAGCGGCGCTGTTTTATTGGGACTCGGCATCGGACTTTTATACAAATACAAAATTTCGAACGGAGGATTCGGGGCTCTTGCTCTGATGATTTCCATCTACCGCGGCGGGAATCCTGGAACGATCCTGCTCATCATGAATTGCATCATTTTTATGGTTACTGCGTCTATTATTGCCTGGGGCATCGTCATTCAAGCCCTGATATGCCAAGTCATATCGACAAGAGTCATCGACTTCATCTATAACATCCGTCTGACTTCACTTCCCTATCTCACGCCTATGTACCGCCATAAAAAATAATAGGCAGAGGCTCTCTTCATAGCGAGAGCCCCGCAGCCGCTGTTTTACAAATAAAAGGTATCGGATCTTAGCCCTAAGCGCAGTGTCTCTAATGCGATGGCATCATGAAAGGGGATATTGGCCAGATTCACATTCGGCCCAATCTTTTGAATAAACCCTTGCTGGAGCGTTTTGTTCGGCGCTTCAAAAATCAGCCTGGTGATATCAATATTTGAGGAAATGATGTCATCAACAATTTGAAACCGGACATCGCCGCTGCTGGAACAGATCCCTCCTGTCCCGCTTTCCCTGGCCTCCGTAATCACTTTTTCCGCGCCCGCTTCCATATCCTCAACGATATACTCAAGCCATTCCTCAGAGCTTTGCCGGCTTGATAATTCCGCATCCTTGCTGCCCACCTCGCTGAGCACAAGAAATTCATCAGAAAAATCGGCAATGTAAGCCGCTTTCTCTTTATTCGTCATCGGGAGCGTACCGTTTGAAATCTCAATATATTCACAGCCGAAGTAGGTGCAGTACCGATGAAATTCATTCACTTTTTTCTGGCTTACATATTTCTCAAACAATGTGCCGCCAAAGAAGAATTTAATGTCATGCTCTTTCAGCGAGCTGATTTTTCCCTCAAGATCTTTTGTAAGTAATGATGTGCCCCAGCCGAATTTCACAAAATCAATATAGTCGGACGCCCCGGCTATTACATCTTTGAAAAATTGCAAGGGGTAGCCGTTATCAATTAAAATGGTCTGCCCGGTTTCTCTCGGCTTGCTTGTTCTCACTGGCAATTCTAGTGAAAAATCATTCATATTATGACCCTCTCTATCGTTGGAACTTCTCTTTCTTGTTTCACTTTCATCACGAAATCGCCTGTCAGTTCTTTTGTACAGTATGATATGTCTTCCGGATCAAACAATGGCTGGCTGCGGTCAAAAAATTTCTCTGCAACAGAAGAGCGTTTTATTCTTTCAATTACCTCCGCAGCCGTAACCGCATTTGTCCCTGCAATGATGCCTTTGATATACTCCGCACACGCCATGTCGTCATCACCTGACGGGTGGGAAGCCACAATGTTCATGACACAATCCTTTACGGCGAGTGTTTTCACATGCTCTGCCGTTGTTTTGGCGTTGGAAAATCCAGTTACGAACAGGTGCTTAGCGTTCAGCGCCCCTAACGCCGCTGTGACGCCGTTTGTTGTTTTCTGGATCAAGCGCTTATCCGCCATATCCTGCATCGCCATGCGTTTTGGAGAATTATCTAAATCAAATCCGCTGATACCGACCCCCTTTTCCTCTCCCGTCAATACGTAATCCGGATAAGTGTCTTTCAGCGCAAAGGCTTCCTCAGCTGTTCCGACCAATAAAATCTCTTTCGCTCCGCCGATAAACGCATAATGGGCGACCGTAAAGGCTCTGATGACATCAATGACGATGTTAATATCCGCCGGGGCAAGCGAATGATGATGCCCCTGATAAATGGTAATCGGCATAATACCTCTCCTTGGGCATAAAACCATTTTGCTTAAAAGCATATTCAGCCGGCCTCTTAATGGTTCCGTTCCCCATTTTAGGCGGTGCCCCACCTAAAAACCCTGAACCTTTATGCAAAAAATGAATAGTCTGCCTATAACTCGATCAATAGATAAGAAACAGACAGATGCAACGGGGGGAAAACGTTGAACAAACAAATCATCACATATGACACATGGAACGACACGCTGTCCAAACAGATAACGGATCAATTGATCGATGAGCTCGATGTGTTGAAATGGGCTTACCGAATATACGGGGAAAAGATTGTGTACGCGTGCAGCTTTGGCGCAGAAGGGATGGTGCTTCTTGACCTCATATCAAAAATCAACAACAACGCGCACATCATCTTTTTGGATACAGGGCTGCATTTTCAGGAAACATATGAGCTGATCGAGACCGTCAAAGAGCGATATCCGGGATTGACAATCCAGCTGCTCGAACCCGAGCTGAGCTTAAAAGAACAGGAGACGCAATACGGCGGAGAGCTGTGGAAGCATAACCCGAATCTATGCTGCCAATTGCGGAAAATCGAGCCGCTTAAAAAACACCTGTCCGGCATGACAGCTTGGATTTCGGGACTGCGCCGGGAGCAATCGCCTACGAGAAAGCATATTCAATACGTGAATCTGGATCAGAAGTTTAAGCTCATTAAAATTTGCCCGCTCATCCACTGGACATGGGATGACGTTTGGACGTACATCCGCCTACACAATTTGCCTTATAACAAACTGCACGATCAACATTACCCGAGCATAGGCTGTGAAATGTGTACATTGCCTTCCTCGGACCCGAACGATGAGAGGGCTGGAAGATGGGCCGGACGGGAGAAAACAGAATGCGGTCTGCATCAAGAATAATGTCCGGCATGCTCATGCTATGCGCATGAAATGATGTTGAGGCGCTGCTTTGAAGTTTTCAACCAGCGCAGAAAAGAAAAACAAAGGAAACGTAAAAATGGAGGTTGAACACGTTGAATGGAAGCGAGCCCCATGGAGGGGTGTTAATCAACCGCTGCGATCCCGCATGCCATTTTGAAGGGTGCACGTGCGAAGCGGAGCTGGATCAGCTTGCACTGAGCGACCTGGAGCTTATCGCGATCGGCGGCTACAGCCCGTTAACTGGTTTTTTGGGAGAAAAAGATTATCATACTGTTGTGAAAGAAATGAGGCTGGCAAACGGCTTGCCTTGGAGCCTGCCGATCACGCTGCCTGTCGGAGAAGAAACAGCAAACAAACTGTCTGCCGGAGATCGCGTCAAGCTTGTGAAAGACGGCATCACCTACGGCATGATCACAGTTACTGATATATACCAGCCTGATAAAACACAAGAAGCACTGTCTGTTTTTAAAACAAACGACCCTGCCCACCCAGGCGTGAAAAAAATGCTGGCGCGTCCGGATTACTATATCGGAGGGCCTATCACGGTCAGCCGCCTTCCCGACAAATCCTTCGAACAGTTTTACGCAGCGCCCGCAGAAACAAGAGCAGCCTTTAAAAAGCTCGGCTGGAAAACGATTGTCGGTTTTCAAACCAGGAATCCTGTTCACAGAGCACATGAATATATTCAAAAAACAGCGTTAGAAACGGTCGACGGTCTGCTGCTTCACCCGCTTGTCGGAGAAACGAAGTCCGACGATATCCCGAGTGATATCAGAATGGAGAGCTACCAGGTTTTGCTTGAACACTATTATCCAAAGGATCGTGTCATGTTGTCGGTCTTCCCTGCTGCCATGCGGTATGCAGGTCCGCGGGAAGCGATTTTCCATGCGCTCGTCCGCAAAAATTACGGCTGCACCCATTTCATTGTAGGCCGTGATCACGCGGGTGTCGGCAGCTATTACGGAACGTACGACGCGCAAAATATTTTTCAATCATTCACAGAGGAGGAACTGGGCATCAAACCGCTGTTTTTCGAGCACAGCTTTTACTGCCGGAAATGCGGAAACATGGGCACCTCGAAAACATGTCCGCACAGCCAAAGAGACCACATCCACTTATCCGGCACAAAGGTGAGAGAGCTTCTCCGCCAAGGCAAAAAACCGCCTAAAGAATTCAGCCGGCCTGAGGTCGCAAACGTTCTGATCAAGGGTCTTCAGCAACAGCCTGTTGCCATCCAGCATAACAGCGGGGGATTGGGATGACACACAACCCAAACATCATTTGGCACCCCACTGCAATCACAAAGTCTGACAGACAGTCGTTAAACGGACACAAAAGCTGCGCCCTCTGGTTTACCGGGCTGTCCGGCTCAGGAAAATCGGTGCTGGCCAATGCCGTTGACGAAAAGCTTTACCGCATGGGGATTCAGAGTTATGTGCTCGACGGCGATAATATCCGTCACGGCTTAAACAAAGATCTTGGTTTTCAGACTGAAGACAGGATTGAAAACATCCGCCGAATCGGAGAAGTGGCGAAGCTGTTTGTCGACAGCGGGCAAATGATTTTAACGGCTTTTATTTCTCCATTCAGAGAGGACCGGGATATGGTCAGAGCGCTCTTTCCTGAAGAGGAATTCTTCGAAATTTATGTGAAGTGTCCGCTGCATGTCTGTGAACAGCGCGATCCGAAAGGACTTTATAAAAAAGCGCGAAACGGGGAAATCAAACATTTCACCGGGATCGATTCTCCGTATGAAGCGCCGCTTTCACCTGATTTCATCATTGAATCAGACCGGATATCTATTTCCGACGGGGCTGATTTGATCATTACAAAACTGCAAAGCAAAGGAATCATATAAAAAACCCGATCAATATCGGGTTTTTTTTATAATTTGGCAAACTGCGCAATCAAACTGTTGATCTTCTCTTTTTCTTCATAAAAGGCTCCGTGCCCGCTATTTACAAACGGAACCAATTCCGACTGTTTGATGCCGCGCTTCAATTCTTTCGCAAAATCAAACGGCGCAATTTTATCCTTTCTCCCGTGCAGGATCAGCGCAGGAACCTTGATTAAGGCAAGATCCTTTCTGAGATCCTCGTCTCTTAATGCAAAGCCTGAGTGGATCGTCCCGTAGGAGGAAGCCTCCAGCATCAGATTGAGAAACCACTGCCTGAACTCTGGAGACACTTTTTTCTCAAAAAACTGTTTTCCTAAATCAGCCAGTGTTTTTGGCCGATCCGTTTCGAATTGTTCAATCATATCGTCAATATCCTGCTTCCTCATCCCGTACGGATAACCCGGGCGTTTTGTGAATGCGGGTGCCGCTGCAGACAATAAAATCAGCTTACCAATATCTGCTCCGTCATGCCTTGCCAAATAACGGATGGCAATTGCGCCGCCCATCGAAAAACCGGCAAGAACCGCGTTCTCAAGCTGCAGCGTATAAATGACTGCCTTCACATCATCGGCCATTGTATCATAATCGTACCCTTCCCACGGGCGATCAGATTGCCCATATCCCCGTAAATCAATGCCGATAAAACGAAATCCTCTTTTCGGAAGCTCATTCATTTGATATTCAAACATCTTATGATTCAACGGCCACCCGTGCAAAAAGATGATCGGCCTACCATGCCCGATATCCTCTACAAACAGTGTCACATGCTCCTCGGTTTTGACGTAATGCCCCATTCCGCATTCCTCCTGTTCCCTTTTCTTTCCCGGCCTGTAAACGCCTTGACGCACAGGAAGCTTTCCATTTATGCTTACAAAACGAGCGGGCTGCTATACCAAGAAAAGGCTCTTCACGATTTACTATATGTATCAACTTCCATAACGATTTATTAAATTGATCCCGGAGGCCTCTGGTTTTTCGGGCAGCAAAGGATGTCATCTCATGAATAAAGTAGTGATTCAAAAACCGCACATACCGGAAAACCTGCAAACCGCAGATTTTCATGAAACCGTGACACAGGATGATGTGGTCAGCATGCATTTGTTTGCAGATTGTACAATCTGCGGCGAAGATATAGAAAGACTTTGTGTGGAAAACACGATATTCAGAAATGTCGTGTTTATCGATGTGTCTTTCCGGCATATTGAACTAACCGATGTGATCTTTGAAAAATGTGATTTGTCAAACGCCGATTTCAGCGGGGCTGTCATTCACAGAACTTCCGTTAAGCAATCAAAAATGGTTGGAATGAATGTGGCAGAATCAACGCTGCGGAATGTCTCATTCGAGGAGTGCCACGGACATTTCAGTTCATTTTCGTACTCAAATATGAAACAAGTTCGTTTTGATCACTGTGCTCTTATGCAAAGTGAGTGCAGCAATATGGCGCTTCAGCAGACACACTTTGACGGGTGCGAACTGGAAGGCGCCAGCTTTACCGGAACGTCCCTTCAAAACATGGACATCAGCACCTGCCGTTTTGAACAGCTTCATGTCTCCCTCGACAAATTGAAAGGCTGCAAAATCGCGCCTGAGCATGCGATTGCTTTCGCCAGAGCGCTGGGAGCTGTCATTGTGTAACAAACGTTAGGACATCAGGCGGCGGGCTGTATCGGCTGCCGCTTTAATGCCTGTTTCCAAATCCGCAAGAGATGCATAGGAATATGACAGCCTGATGCTGTTTCGGTCTTCGCCGTCATAAATGGAACCGGGATTCACCAGCACCTGCTGTTTCAGCAATTCATGAAAAAAACGGCTGATAGGCAAGGCTTTGTGAAATGTCACCCAAATATAAAAGCCGCCGGCAGGAATCTGCCACGTCGCGATGTCTCCGGCATACCGCTTGAGAAAATGAACTGCCGTGTCTCTTCTTTGTTTTAGTGCCCTTCGTATCCATGTCAGATGCTCTTCATAATACCCCTGTGACAGCCATTCGGCAGCCGCCCACTGGGACAGGCCGCTCGATCCGTAGTCTGTCTGCATTTTAATGTCCGCCAGCCTTTCAATGACCGGCTCCGGTCCGGCAAGCCAGCCGATTCGAAGACCGGGGCTAACCGTTTTTGAAAAAGTGCCCAGATACAGAATATTGCCCTCATGGTCCATTGCTTTTAAAGGCTGCGGCGGTTTTTCTTCAAACCATAAATCACCGTACGCATCATCCTCAATGATTGGCAGCTGCTCTTTTTTTGACAGGCCGGTGAGCTCTTTCCTTCGCTGCTCTGACATGACAGTGCCTGTCGGATTATGAAACGACGGAATGGTGTAAAGCAGCTGTCCTCCGTATTGTTTTCGATAAGAAGAAACAAGCCCCGCCTTGATTCCTTCTTCATCCATCGGCAAGCCGCGAAGCCGCATCCCCGCTGATTGAAACACATGCAAAGATTGAAGGTAGGAGGGCTTTTCCGTCAAAATAACAGAACCTCGTTTTAAAAGCCCGATCGAGATGAGCTGAAGTGCCTGAAGTGCGCCAGACACAATTAAAATCGATGACGGTGATACATGGATCTGCTTGCCTTTTAAATGGTCCGCCACCGCCTCCCGCAGCTTAGGATTTCCTTTCGGCTGCTCGTATCCTAAAGACAGGGCGTGCGGATTGATCTGCTGAAACATCCGGCGCATTGTGTCAACTGGGAGCAGATCCGGTGAAAGTTCTCCTGTGCCTAATCTGATGATATCCGCTCTTGGTTCGTTTTGATTAATATCCTGAATGATAGAAGAATTAGGGTGATGAATGCCTGAACGGACATAATCGCTCCAATCGAGCGGAGGCTCAGCCGCCAGCACGCTCCACGTACTGTTTACAACCTTCGTGCCACCTCCTCTTCTCCCCTCTAACAGGCCTTGAGACGTGAGTTCATCAATGGCTGTTGTCACGGTGCTGCGGTTGACTTGAAACATGTCGGCCAGCGTTCTCTGTGAAGGGATTTTCGTCCCCACAGCCCACTCCCCGTGAAGAATTTTGTCCTTCATGTATTGTTCAATCTGCCGATGCAGCGGAATATCCGAATCTCGGCTTGGCTGCCATTGCGACATAGTCGTGCCCCCTTTTTTCACATTATACATTTGGCTGGTTCTAAACCCAACCAAATGGCCGGAGACATGATAGAAAATCTCTCTTATGATTAAAAAAACAGATGTGAAGGGAGTTTTTTCAGCATGAATGCAATCATTCACGGAGTTGTGCTTGCTTTTGGCTTAATTTTGCCGCTGGGAGCGCAGAATGTGTTTATTTTTCAGCAAGGAGCGTGGCAAAGGCATATTTGGCGGGCACTCCCAGCCATCATCAGCGCTTCTGTCTGCGATACTCTGTTAATTGTTTTAGCTGTTGCAGGCGTATCTGTCATCGTGCAGCAGCTGCCTGTGTTTGAGACAGTCATGATGGCCGGCGGATTTTTGTTTCTCCTCTATATGGGCTGGGTGACTTGGAACAGCCGTCCGAAAGCAAATCAAAATGAGAAAAATACGTTCACAGCTAAAAAGCAAGCTGCGTTTGCGGCCGCCGTTTCTCTTTTAAACCCACACGCTATTCTCGACACGATCGGCGTCATCGGCACGAGCTCCCTCCAATATTCTGGGCTTGAGAAATGGCTCTTTATGGCTGCCTGCATCGCTGTTTCTTGGATTTGGTTTATCAGTCTTGCGATAGCGGGCCGGCTGTTTCAGACGATAGATACGAGCGGCAGGCTTATGCTGATCGTAAACAAATACTCTGCAGTTGTGATGTGGGCAGCAGCAGGGTATTTCGGGGTGTCGCTTTTCAGCAATTGAAGGAATAACGATTGAAACAGCGAATGTCTTAGAAAAGGAGGCAATGCTGATGACTGATGCAAAACAGTTTTATGACTACCATTCCTGGGCGAACAAGCGAATATGTAACCATATCGAAAACCTGCCCGAGGAAACTGCTTATCAAGAAGTAAAGAGCGTATTTCCTTCTATCAGCGACGTGCTGCTTCATATGTGCAGGGCTGACTACATTTGGCTGAACGTTCTTTCGGGAGTGGCCTACCAAGAGATTATAGTCGGCGCAGGCAAATTTGAGTCCGTGCATGGTAATATGGAAGCGATAAAACAGCACTCTTCCGAGTTGGAGTCACAGTATCATGAATTCTTCAGCCGCCAGACGGACTTAGAACAGACCGTATCAATGCAGCATCCGAAACTCGGGACACTGGAAACAACTTATGCAGACATCATCCTGCATGTCGTCAATCACGGCACTTATCACAGAGGGAACGTGACCGCAATGCTGAGGCAGCTTGGCCATACAGGTGTACCTACTGATTATGTGTACTATTTATATGAAAAGAGAGAAAGCAAGGGCTGAACTGTCCTTGCTTTTTTGATAGGAACGAGTTGCGGGAGTGCGGAAGCCGCAGGCGTATCATGATAACGTTTACAAACTAGTGTGCGCACCCTTCACATCCAGCTGTACGGACCTGCCGCTTCGATACGAATTGGTCGCGACGATGCCGACTTCTAAATTGATCGTCGCATCGATATCTGTCACGATCGGTGTTGTTCCATTCCGGACACACTCAACAAAATGCTGCATCTCTAAGCAGTAGGCTTCATGAAAACGAGTTTGAAAGTCTGGGATAATATCATAGCTGCTCCCTTTCGCTGTCAGGATGGTCACATGTTGATTTCTCAAAGTCCCTATGAAAATACTGCCTTCAGTCCCGATAACTTCCGCCCGGATGTCATGTCCGTATGGAGAGGTTCTGCTTGCCTCGACATCCCCCGCAGCACCGGAGTCAAATTCTAAATACGTCAGCGCCTGATCCACATCGCCATACTGCTCCATAAACGGGTTGTTCAGGATCCTGCCGTGTCCCGAAACAGAAGTAATCTCCGCTCCTAGCAAATAACGGGCCATATCATAGTCATGGATAGAGCAGTCAATAAAAATCCCTCCGCTGTGTTTGATAAACTCTGCGGGAGGCGCTCCCTGGTCGCGCGTAAAGCCTTTATAGTAGATGGGTTTGCCGATTTCCCCAGCGTCGATCCGCCGTTTGGCATCTGCGTATGCGGGATCGAATCGTCTCATAAAGCCGACTTGGCAAATGACTCCCGTCTCTTTCACTTTTTCAGAAACTGCCTTTGATTCCTCAAGGCTTAATGTCAGCGGTTTTTCAACGAAGATCTGCTTGCCGTTCTCCGCTGCTTTGATGATCATATCACCATGTGTGCTTGTCGGCGTTACGATAATGACAGCGTCAATGCCGGGATCTTCTAACATCTCATACGGGTCCTCTGACCATTTTTCGATACCAAATTCTCTGGCAACCTGCTCCGCTCTCCCTTTCAACGGATCACCGACACTGACCAGTTTTGCCCCCGGAACATTGGAGACGAGATTTTTCGCATGATAATAACCGAGCCTTCCTAATCCTAATACTGCGCACCTTACTTGATGTTTCACGTCCCATCCTCTCCTTTATGTCATTTTAGGATCGCCTCGAGAAAGCGTTTTCTCCTAACAGCTAAAAAAACAGCGGTTCAATCCGCTTTAACATATTGCGCAAGCGCTTTCTCAAAAGATGGTTTCATTTTACACTGCCTGTTGTTTACACGCAATAGGTTTTTTAGCTTCAACTGTCAAAATGAAAAGAGCCCGCTTATTAGCGGGCTCTTGGTTTGAGGGGTGATGTAGAATGTCTGACCACGAGCTCAGGCGGCAGCACGATTTTTTGTTTCGTCTTTCGTTTTCCTTCGATTGCTTCTGCCAGCAGTTCGATGACACTCCGCCCCATATCTTTAATCGGCTGGCCCACGGTGGTCAGGGGCGGGGCAGCCATTTCTGCAAGTATCGTGTTATCAAAACCGATGATGGAAAGGTCATCCGGCACTTTTATGCCTCTCATTCTCGCAGCTTGTATGGCGGCGCAGGCCAATACGTCGTTGAAGGCAAAAATAGCCGTTGGAGCGTTCCTGTCCAACAATTTTCCCGCTTCTTCCTTACCGCTTTCCAAAGAAAATCGCGTCGGAACGATAAGCGATTCATCGACAGGCACGCCCGCTTCCTCCATCGCCTGACGGAAGCCTTTGATTCTGTTTTTTTCACCCGTCGTTGACCCGTCTCCCACAATGCAAGCGATGTTCCTATGGCCGAGTGACAGAAGATGCTTGGCAGCCTCGTACCCGCCACGAACGTCATCCACCACGATAATATCCATCGGAAGCAGCGGCTTATCCTGAGAAATCATGGCGAGCGGAATTTGTTCGCTGGCGATTTCCTCCAAAGCAGACATGCTGTCATGATTCTCAATCCCTGTCGCAAAAATAATCCCGTCCACTTTTTTCTGCTTCAGCACCGAAAAATATTTTGTTTCTTTTTTCGGATTGTAATCAGTACTGCAAATCATCATTTGAAAACCAAGCTCATCCGCCCTTTCCTCAATGCTTTTGGCAAGTTCGCCGTAAAACGGATTTGAAATATCAGGCGCCACAAGTGCAATCATATTCGTTCGTTTTCCTGTTAACGCCGCGGCGTGGACATTGGGCGTGTACGCCATTTCCTTCATGACATTCATCACCTTCTGCCGCGTTTTCTCGCTGATTCTGCCCGTCTTGTTAATCACGCGCGACACAGTTGTGATCGATACTCCCGCCGCCCTTGCCACATCGTAAATTGTTGTTTTCATGTTCATCCCTCGTCTGGTTATTGAACTTTCCGGCTGACAATTTTCCGGTATTCAATTGGTGAAATGCCTTCTATCTGCTTAAAGAGTTTTGAAAAGTATGTCGGGTCTTCCATTCCGACCGTTTCCGCAATGACGCCCATTTTATCATTTGTAGAGGATAAAAGGCGCTTTGCTTCCGTCATTCTCACCCGGTTCGTGTATTGTGCCGGCGTAACGCCTAGCACCTGCTGCATGCAGCGGCTCACATAATCCTGATGATAGTGAAGGGCGAGCGAGAGATCCTTGATTGTCGTCTTTTCCTTATAATGTTCCTGTAAGTACCGGGCCGCCTCCCAGGCAACCCGCTCTTTGGCAGACGGAATTTGAAACGCCTCTTTTTGAAGATGCAACATCAGCTCCTCAAATAAAATTTGCTTTCTAAGCGGCAAATCGGAGTTTTCCGCGGAGTAATCGATCAGCCTTTCAAACTGCTGCGCCATAAACTGCGGACGCTGCACCTTTCCTTTTCTCGGCAAAGCCAGTCCGTAGCGGGCCGGCTCCTCGAAACTTCCTTTTTCCTGCTGAAGCTCAGACCAATTGCTGCCTCCTTTTGCCGTAAATTCATATTGATGTTCATCGAAGTGAAGCCAGTAATAGGAGGTTGCTTCATCACTGCCCTTCGTCCCGTAATGTTCAAGACCGGGGGAAAGCAAGATGTACTCGCCGCCTTCAACAGAGAATGATGTTTCATTTTCCGTTATATATAACGTTCCCTGTTTGACGTATATCAGATCAAACACGGAGAATACACGTTTCACATGGGTTTCTCCCCTTTTAAAAACCCCTTCTCCAGCTGCGATAAATACCGGAAAAGGCGGTACTGTAAACAGGATGCGGGGCATTTTAATCATCCTCCTTTTTAAGTCGGATTTTTGCAAGAAGTATCGTTTCTCTCCCTTTTTATTATAAGGAAATGGAGGTACACTTTAAAACGTTGATTTTATTTACGAAAGGGGTTAGACACGATGAAACAAGCTGTCTTCAAATCAACTGCTTTGAAAAAACCCGCTGCTGACAAAACGTTCTCATTATTTTCGCTTACTTGGCCGATCTTTATTGAGGTCTCATTATATATGTTTATGGGTAATGCCGATACACTGATGCTCAGCCAATACTCAGATAACAGCGTGGCAGCAGTCGGCGTCAGCAACCAGATTTTGAATTTAATTATCGTGATGTTCAGCTTTATCGCCACAGGAACGACCGTTATCATTTCACAATTTTTAGGGTCACGGCAAAAGAAAGAAGCCATGGAAGTCGCTTATGTGTCAATCGGCGCCAACTTCTTCATCAGCCTTGCCATCAGCGCCATCGTCTTTTTCGCGGCTGCCCCTCTGCTTCATATGATGGGATTAACAAGCGACCTGATGCCTGATGCAAAAGTCTTTTTACAAGTTGTCGGAGGTCTGTCCTTTATTCAGGCTTTAATCATGACATTCAGCGCGATCTTAAAAAGCTACGGCTACACAAAGGATACAATGTTTGTCACAATCGGCATGAACGTATTAAACATTGCCGGAAACTTTGTTGTGATTTTCGGTCTGTTCGGTTTTCCTGTTCTCGGCGTTGCCGGTGTGGCCATGTCTACATCTATCGCCCGCGTCATCGGATTAATCGCGATGATTGTCATTGTCAACAAACGCATCCAGCTGAAAATGTCGCTGAAAAAAGTCTTTCATATGCATAAAGAGCATTTGCGCAAGCTGCTGAAAATCGGCATCCCTTCTGCGGGAGAACAGCTTTCATACAACCTGTCGCAAATGATTGTCACGTATTTTATCGCCATCATGGGCGCGCAGGCTTTGACAACAAAAGTGTATACGCAAAATATTACGATGTTTATTTTGCTGTTCGGCACTGCGATCAGCCAGGGCACGCAAATTTTAATCGGCCGCTATATCGGCGGCAAACAGTTTGATGCTGCGTATGAGCGCTGCATGAAGAGCCTATATTGGGCACTCGGAATTGCTGCGGCTACATCGGTTTTGATGACGATTTTTTCAAAAGACCTGATCGGCATCTTTACACAAAGCCCTGACATTATTGCGACTGCGAGCCTTTTGATTGCCATGACGATTATCCTTGAACCGGGCCGCTCGTTTAATGTCATTATCATTAACTCCCTGCGTGCCGCGGGGGATGCGAAATTCCCGGTTTACATGGCAATGATTTCAATGTGGGGCATCGGTCTCCCGCTTGCTTATCTATTCGGCATCCACCTCGGTTTCGGTCTTGCCGGCATTTGGATTTCCTTTATCGCAGACGAATGGGTCCGGGGAATCTTAATGTATAGAAGATGGCGCTCACGCATCTGGATTCAAAAAGGTATGGCGTAACACCTGGCACAAACAAGGCCGGGTGTTTTTTTTAGATGTCAGACAGAATCTGCTTCACTTCGTTCTCTGTGAGACCGTATTGATGTTGAAATACATCGTGCTGCTTCGCCCGGATTTTTTCTAAAACAGCCCGGTACAAATGAAGAGCGGCTTTCACCGTTTTTTGAGAATACTGCGGAAATAGCAGCAAGGCATCCTGACTCTCCTCAAGGTAGGCTTCCGCTTCAAAAGCGATATACTCCCACGTCATTGTGAATGCCTTATTCACGACACCCTTCTGAAGGTCGTCCTCTGTATATCCAAATTGCTGCATCACCTGCCGGGGGATGCGGCTTTTTTGCTGTTGGCCAGTGCCGATATCTCTCAGAAGCCGAATCAGCTGAATCGCTAAACCGAGAGAACCGGCTGCATGAGTAAGCTGTTCTCGATGCCGGCGCGCTATGACCGGGAGCAGCATCAATCCGGCCGCACCTCCCGTTTGGTATGCGTGCATAAGCAGTTCATCAAGGCTTTCGTACGGTGTATCTTCCGCTTTCTGTGCGGCAATGAACTCACGGAATGGCTCGCTGTCCAATGTAAAGGTCTGATACGCATGGCTGAAAGCCTTCCATAAAAAATGATTCCCGTTATATGTCCCGGAAAAAACATGTTCCGCCTCAGCTTCAATGGCAGATAACGCGTGCTCATCCGCATTGGCTGCCGTATGGCAAAATGCCATGACCGCCCAAGCAGCCTGTCTTTGCTTCAGCGGAAGAAACGAGAATGCTTTGTAACAGGCTGGTTCACGGGCGCTGACGATCTGCCCGCACTGCTGATAGGCTTCTTTTATCTCTTTCATTTCTTTTCACTCCTATGTATCACTGCTTCTTCAAGTCTATTATGTTTTTTCCCAATTGTATATGAAGAAAAAGCCGATTCCCCTACACAGAATCGGCTTTTTCTTTAACCCTCATCAATATCAATGCGGTACGCTTCAAACCATGTATGAATTTGGGCAAGGTGGGCGATCAGCTGAGGCCCCTTCATGAGCTGCCCGAACCACGGAACCTGAAAGGAAGAGCCTTCTGTCTCTAAAAGCTGATCCAATTGTTTTCTGTCCAGCAGAGTATGAAGCACCGAGTCCTTTTGGCTTCTGATCGTTTTCAGCCATTCGCTGACGCCTTTTGTATATTCCGGATGGTGTGTTTTCGGATACGGGCTTTTTTTGCGATACAGAATGTCATCAGGCAAAATGCCCTCGAGCGCTTTACGCAAAATGCCTTTTTCCCGGTTGTCATGCATTTTCATTTCCCATGGGATATTCCAAACATATTCCACGAGCCGGTGATCGGCGAACGGCACCCGCACTTCAAGGCTCGCACCCATGCTCATGCGATCCTTCCGATCCAAAAGGTTCGTCATAAACCAAAGCATATTTAAATAGAACAGCTGTCTTCTTGCTTTGTCCACACCCGTTTCTCCGTCTAATAATGGCGTTTCCGCCAAGGTTTCTTCGTATTTGGCATTTACGTATTCTTTGAGATTCAATTTTTTCTGCCATGAATCAGAAAGCAGTTTGATCCGCTCTTCTGTCGACCTCATCCATGGGAAGCCCGACTCAACGTCTGCCATATGGAACCACGGGTACCCGCCGAAAATCTCATCCGCGCACTCTCCCGACAGGCTGACGACAAAGTCCTTTTTGATTTCCCGGCAAAACCACAGCAGAGACGAGTCGACATCAGCCATTCCCGGCAAGTCTTTGACCAGCACGGCTTCCTCCAAATGATCGACGAGATTCTTTTGGCTGATGACGCATTTGTGATGTGTTGTACCGAAGGCCTCTGTCATTTTTTCAATCCAAGGCCCGTCGTCATTCGGCTGAAAAGCGCTCGTTTGAAAAAATTTATCGTTCTCTTCGTAATCAATCGAATAAGTATGAAGCGGTGCTTTTCCTCCCTTTTCAAAATGGCCTGCTGCAATCGCTGTAATGGCGCTTGAGTCCAGTCCGCCTGATAGGAACGTACAAACCGGCACATCCGACACAAGCTGTCGCGTCACCGCATCCTGAAACAACGATCTGACATTGGCAACCGTGTCATCAAAACTGTCCGTATGTTTTTCGCTTTCAACATTCCAATAACGCCAAATATTCAGCCCGTCTTTAGAAAACGTCAGCGCGTGAGCCGGCCGGACTTCTTTTATGCCTTTAAATACACCAGTTCCCGGAGTTCTGGACGGTCCAAGCCCGAAAATTTCAGAAAGTCCTGTTCTGTCCACTTGCGCTTTTATATCAGGGTGTGCGAGGATCGCTTTTATTTCGGACCCAAAGAGAAAAGAAGATCCTTGCTTTGTGTAAAAAAACGGCTTCACACCGAGACGGTCTCTCGCGGCATACAGCAGATCGCGCTTTTCATCCCACACAGCAAAAGCGAATATGCCATTGAGATGGTCTACACAGTCTTCCTGCCATTCAATGTAGCTGTGCAGCAGCACCTCGGTATCTGATGTCCGCTCTAACTGATGGCCCCGCGCCCGCAATTCTTTGCGCAGATCCTCCGTGTTATACAGCTCACCATTGTAAATAATGGTGTACGTATCCCCTTTATAAGTGCATGCCATCGGCTGGCGTCCGCCTTCAATATCGACAACCGCAAGCCTTTTATGTCCGAATAAAACATGGTGCTCTCCCCAAACGTTAGAATCATCAGGCCCCCGTTTGGAAAGAGTGTCTGTCATTCTGTTGATCGTTTGTTTTTCCTGGACGAGCTGCTTTTTAAAATCGACCCAACCCGTAATTCCACACATGTGATATCAGCTCCAATCCCGTTTCTTTCGTAACAATTTCGTTTCTTTCAGCACCTTAGTAAGTTTATGCATCTATAGGCAGATAGTTGATTTGTCCACAAAAGAGTTGTATGGGACAGGCTTGAATTGGAAAGAAAGGAGAGGAAAGAAGAAAAAGGAGACAGCATGCATGAAACGGAAACAATTATTATATAAAGAGGAAAGAAAATGGGAATACGGCACCATCCTTATCGAAGATGGCATCTGTTTAATCGAAAACGGGGAAGGCGATATACTGCTGGCGGACAGTCTTCATCACAGCCCAATTTGGATCCTTCATAAAGGAAAATGGGAGCAGGCCGGCTTCCAGGATAAATTGATTCTGGCATGCGGTGAAGAAAACATCTCCCTTTCAGGCGGAGAACGCATCCGCTATGAAAAATCAGTCAAGCGGCCGCTCATGGCGCTTTTGGATTCGCTAGATGACGAAACCTTTCTCGCATTTTTACAGCACTTGCACAGCTTTGGCTTATCGGTATTCGATTGCGTCTTTTCTTATAATAAAGGAGTCTTTTCGAATACATCGGAGGAGCAGGGTGTTTCTTTCTATCACTTTTCAAACGACACCGCCCAATGCGCGATGCAGCATCACTACAGCAGCGAAGGGACAGGAGACCGGTTCGAATGGACGGCTTCAAATGGAAAGCGATCCATTATGTATTCAGCAGTCCAGCGGGGGCGCAAATAAAAAAAGCGGTGCAGTGAGCACCGCTTTTAGATTACTTTTCAACAACAACTTTTACATCCTTGCTTTCTTTTTTGTCTGTGTCAGCAGCCGTGACGTACAGTACCGTTCCGGCTTTTTGTTTTTTGATTTTCACCGTGAACGTTCCTTTCGCGTCAGCTTTGGCAGAAGCAATGACTTTCTTTGATTTGTTTTTCACTCTGATCATTGCCTTGCTGTTCGCCTTTCCTTTCACTGCTGTATCCCTCGTTTTCACTGCGTTTACTTTCGGTGTGCCGGAAGGTTTCCCTTTGACGACGACAACTTTATACGATGTTTTTGCATCGCCTTTTGTCGCTTTCACATACAGTACTTGATCTTGTTTTTGAGTCGGGATATTGACCTTGAACGCACCGTCTTTTCCGGCTTTGGCGCTGCCGAGTTTTTTCTTGCCGTTCATGACCTCGATAAGCGTGCCTTCCTTCGCGCTTCCTCTGACGGCTGTTTGTGTGCTTTCAAGCTTGTTGACTTTGAGCTGTATATCAACTGCGCTGACAGCCTTCATGACATTCAGCCGTCCGTAGCCAGAGTGCCAGTCTACTCCAGGCGTCTTTGGAATGTCAATCGGATCGCCATTATCGTCATACATTTCTTCTTCCTCGCCATCCACGCTTTCAAAGGAAATATCATCTGCCGTCTTTTTCAAAATATCCTCTGCCTCTGTTCTTTTCAGCTTAGGGTTTTGAGCGAACAGCAATCCTGCAGCAGCGGCAGCATATGGCGTCGCCATAGATGTTCCGCTCATGTACGTGACATTTCCGTTCGGCACTAAGCTCGGGATATCAGACCCTGGAGCAGAGATATCCAGACCTTTTCCATAGTTAGAGAAATCAGCAGTCATATCCATGCGGTTCGTTGCCCCGACTGACATCACATATTTAGAAGAAGCAGGATAAGATAAAGAATTGGCTCCGTCATTCCCGCTGGCTGCGGCAATCAAGACATTTTTGTCAGCTGCGTATTTCAAAGCAAATTCAAGTACGCGGCTGTAGCCTCCGCCCAAACTTAAATTAATTACCTTTGCTCCTTTGTCAGCAGCATATTTGATGCCGAGGGCAATTTGTTCAGTATCTCCATAGCCTGTGGAATCAAGCACTTTTACCGGGATAATTTTCGCTTTGGCATTCAATCCAGTCATAGAATAACCGTTATCGCTTTGAGCTGCAATAATGCCTGCGACGTGTGTCCCATGCCCCTGATCATCCATTGCGTTGTTATTCCGTCCCACAAAATTACGCCCGAGATCGGTTCTTACTTTTCCTTTTAAATCAGCAAGCGTGCTGTCCACACCTGTGTCTACTACTGCAATCAATGTATCGTTCAGCTTGCGTTTAGACAGCAATGTGCTGGCAGGCTCGTATTTCACATCGGCATTTTTGACACCGCCATTTTCACCGTTGTTTTTAAGCGGCCATTGGTAAGGGTATTGAATATCGTTCGAAAGGCTTTTGTATTCCTGCACAGGTTCCGCAAACTCTACGTTAGACATCTTGGATAATGTCGCAGCAGCGCTTTTGACCCGTTTTGCGCTTGCCGTATATGTGCCGTTCTGTTTCTCGTCTTTCGGAAGCTCAAATGAATAAAGATTGTCAAACAGTTTCTTTGCCTTTTTCACATTGGAAATGTCTTTTTTCGATTGCGCACTTGCAGAAAAGCCCTTCATTTCATTATGTACGGATGAGAGGCTTTTATTGTTCTTCACCTTGAAAATGACCTTTGTTGTCTGAACTTCACTTTTTGCCGCAATACTGTTTTCTGTTAAAATAGCTCCTGCTGTTTTGCCTTGCAGCTGCTTGATATTGAATCGTTCCGCCTGTTTCTTTATCTCCTCTTTAAGGAAAGACGGGACTGATTGTAAAGCTGTATCATACAGCCGGTTGATTGCTTTTTGATCTTTTTCAGTTATCTTATATGAAGAAGACGCACCGTTTTCTGACACATCATCAAACAACGGCTTTAATGTCACAAGATCTTGATAGATTTCATTTCTCGCAGTTTTATTGAGTGCGAGCTTTGCCACGATAAACGGTGCCGCTTTGTAGTAAAGGCTAGTCAGCTCTTTGCCTTCTGCTGTTTGGCTCAGCTGCTCATCACGAATCGCTCTCAGCTTGTCTAGGATGCTTTTTCCCGATTTTTTCTGATCGACACTCATTTCCACCGGACAAGCTTCTTCCTGTTCTAAATCTGACGGCTGCTTATTCGTGCCTTTATACCCAATCGAATACTTGGCTTCCGCAGCTGCTTCGGCCGTTCCGCCGTCCTCTGGTTCTTCTTCTCCGAGGTATTCAACTTTTACATAGTAAGGGCCGCTCCACGCGTATGGAAAAATGATTTCGCTTTTTCCATCCTCCGCCGTATAAGAACGGTACATCTCAAACGTTTCAACTTTAAGCGCTTTTTCCATACTTGGATATACATATACATTCAGTACTGAATCACTCTTTACGGTCAAGGCCATATGTGAGTTTTTCTGAATATCCGCTTTTCCCGGAGTCACTTTGTACCATTTCACCTGTTCCGGTTCCTTCATGGTGCCTGTCTGTTCTTTGCCGTTTTCCAGAGCCGCCGCCTGGTCGATCGCACCAGCCGCTGCCGCTTTGGTTCCCGGAGAAAAAAGGCTGAAGATCAGTGCAAAAATGAGCACTGCCGCCACAAACGAGCTGAATTTTCTGCGTTTCATGATATCCCTCCTGCAAAATAATGAATCTTCTTGAAGGTATCATAATTTCATAGGACGAGATACCGCTTATAGGGAATTTTAAGGTTATTTTAAATGATTTGGAATATAAGGGAGGAAGTACCTAAAAACCCGACTCCATCTTAGGGCCGGGTTCATGCTCTTTCTATTAAAACAATTGAAAACCGATTGGCAAATGCAGACCGAGCAGCACTGTCAGCACGAGGACAATGATGAAGCCGATCCATAGGCCTCCGGTTGACTTTTCTTTTTTCTTGCGGATGAGAAGCATTTCCATCAGGCCGATGGTGATAATGCCAAGAATCATTTTGCCGGCGTATTCTCCGTTCCAGTTGGCGAAACGGACAAACAGCTCAGCTCCTGTCAAAATAATAAGGATATAGAATAACCGCAGAATCATATGAGTGATTTTTGCGCCTTTCGCACTTCTTGACGAATACAGCGAGTAGCTGACGAAAAGCAGAATCAGCGCTACCACCCATGTCGTAATATGTAGGTGTGTCATACAGGTTCCCCCTATCAGATAAATTACCCCACTTATAGTACCATGAACTTGTCCTCTGCCACAAAGATGAGTCTCAGAAAAAACGGGCGGGTTCGAGTCCGCCCCTGTTTGATTCAGCCGATTTGGTTTGACAGCGTTCCGATCGGGTCAATCGTAATGTCGATTTTGTCACCTGGCCGCAAGAATTTTGGCGGCTTAAATCCCTTTCCGACTCCAGACGGCGTACCGGTGGCAATGATGTCTCCCGCTTCAAGCGTCATCCCCTTTGAGAGGGTTTCAATTAATTCCGGAATGGAAAAGATCATATCGCTCGTCGAACCGGATTGGCGCAGCTCGCCGTTGACTCTTGTTTCAACCTTGAGGCGCTCAGGCTCCTGAATCGATGATTTATGTACAAGCACGGGTCCCATCGGACATGTCGTATCCAGGCTTTTTCCGATAAAAAACTGCTTATGCTTTTTTTGCAGATCACGCGCCGTGATATCATTCACAATCGTATATCCGAAAATATGGTCATAGGCATCTTCTTTTGAAATGCGAGTGCCGCTTTTTCCGATGACGACAGCAAGCTCTCCTTCATAATCAAGCTGAGAGGTGACCTCTTCATGGCTGTTAACGATATCACCATGCCCTGTAACCGTTACCGGCGATTTTGTAAATACCATCGGATGCTCCGGAATGTCAGCTTCGCTTCCCATTTCAATCGCGTGGTCCCTGTAGTTTTTGCCGATGCAGATGATATTTTTTGACGGCTTAGGAATGGGTGCATGAAGCTTCACCTCAGATAATGAATACATAAATGATCCCAGCTCATCATTCGGTTTCTTTGCCCACTCGGCCAGCTGCCTTGCATGTGCAACAAATTTATCCCCTTCTGCGATACATTCAATCAGCGATCCCGGAATCGTCTCAAGTTCAAACAGTTTTTTTTCAGCCTTTTGCAAGTCCATAATTTTCTCATCATCAATGATCAGGCCGACAAACATTCGGTTGTAAAGTTCCCCTGTCGCAAATTTCATGTTATTCCTCCATCATCTTTTAAATCAGAATGCTCCTTCTTGTATTCTCTGTCGAATGCTGAAATCCCTTTTTCTCATATCCGTTTTCATTTCGTTTCAGGACGGGCTTGCTGCACATATCATACAAATGTCGTTTTGAGGAGGAGGAAAGAATATGGAGAGCGTACATTTATTTTTTCATCGGCAGCAGCTGAATCGTAAAGGTACTGCCAAAGGGCTTCTGGTGACTAACCGATCAGTTTCTCCCATTCTTCTCACACAGCGTGACAAGGCGGAAAAGGTATCCTATGAAATCAGCTGGGAAAAGTCTCTGTTTGGTGAAAGCACACTTTTTTTGAATGCGGAACAGGATGATCCGTCCCTGATGCGTCGCAGGCTCGCTTATTGTTTTTTTAACCAGATCGGCGTCCCTGCTCCCGCTGCCTCGTACAGCTTTCTGACCATCAATGGCGAGCCAGAAGGGATTTATTTGAGCATCAAGAACCATCAGCTAGCCGATAGAACAAGTTACCGAATGAAGACAGCCGATCCGAGGGCTCCGCTGTCCGTTTTTAAACATGAATCTTCCCCGTTCTTACACGAATTTCTGACGCTGATCCGCACAGCTGAAGATGACGAATTGGCTGAACGCATTAAAATGTATCTGGATGTCAAACTGTTTTTTTTGTGGCTGATCGGCAGCGCCTGCACCAATCAAGGCTTTTATTACACATTTTGTTTAAACGAATCCGGCCGGCTTCACGTTTCCCCGATAGAGACCAGACCGCTTGCCGCACGCGGAAGATCTGACGAAGACCCTCTGCTGACAAAAGGTCGGACGCTTTCGTCAAGGCTTCTTGCCATTCCCGCCTTCCGGTCTCAATATCACACGTTAATGAAAAACGTGCTGAACCGGTCGTTTACCATTGAACGATTGTCTCCTTTCATCAGCGAATGGCATCTTGACATTTGTCAAAAAGCTTATGATGATCCTTTCATAAAAAAAAGCCCCTTGCAATTCGAAAATGAGCAGACAAACATACTTAGAGAAATTGAGGAGCGGCAGGACTTTTTGCAAGTACACTTAGCAAGACTATAGTCCTTTCTTCCATTAAAAAGGCCGCAGCAAAAATTGTCGCTTTTTTAGTCAAATTGACGAAAGGCAACCTTTTCAGTAAAAATGGGTTATACTAACGATATCCGTGTTTATCAAAATAAATTCTAGAATTGGAGATAGTGTAATGAACAGCAAAATTGAAGAAATGAGAGTCACACTAATTGAAACAGCGCAAAAATACGGCATGAATTCCAAGGAAACGATTCAATGCAGCCAAAAGCTGGATAGCCTGCTGAACACCCGAATTAAAGAAGAGGGGATATCCCGAAAACTCCCGTATGTAAATCATTATCTATAACAATTTGAATACACCACATGTAACTCCGCTTTTTGCTCAGCACTTCTGGGATATACCTTGGGGCGAGAATATGCCCGCCCAAAAAACGGATTCCGCAGCACGACATACTCCAAAAAGCATTTCTTCACGCAAAAACACCAAAAGAGACTGAAACAAAAATCACGCAGGCGGATAGCGGCACCCATCGCCGCATTTCCGCTCAATTGATACAATACCCGCTTTTGAAATGTTTAAACATAACGGCCGAAAAATGTGATCGCTTACATTCAAAGCCGATATGCCCCATTTTAAATTTCTCTCACACATATGTGCGTTTGTCATAAGCTATCGTGAATAGCCCAATTAAAATCAAATTCTATTTTTACTTTACCTGCCTTTTTTCAATTTTTCAACAAAGGATGTGCTCGTATGCCGGCCATTGTCGGAGCGTTTAAAATTAATGCGATTGGTACGAGCGGAGTCATTCACATCGGGGACTGTATTACGATTTCTCCTCAGGCCGAGGTCAGAACGTTTGCCGGTGCGGGCAGTTTTAATACCGGTGACAGCCTCAAGGTGATGAATTACAAAAACGCGACGAATGTGTATGACAACGATGCAGTTGATCAGCCGATCGTAGGGAATGCATAAAGGAGTGTGCTTCATGAACTTTTATATTAATCAAACCATTCAAATTAACTATCTCCGGCTGGAATCAATCAGCAACTCCTCTATTCTGCAAATCGGAAGCGCCGGGTCCATTAAATCGCTTTCTAACCTGTACAATACAGGCAGCTATGTAGAAGCGGCTCCCGAGGTTTCCGCTCAGGGGCAGCCAGTCGAATTACAGGAGCCCGATACAGGTTCATTGGTTCCGCTCCAGCCTCCTGGCCGTTAATCATATGAAAGAGGTGAAAGACATGTATGATCAATCTGTTTCCTCTTACTTGCAAAACTTGAATTCCTTCGTTCAGCAGCAGACGCTTCATATTCAGCAGCTCGAACGTCAGCTGAAAGAGATTCAAACTGAAATGAATACGATGAAACAGCGGCCGGCCACTACCATTGAGCGGGTGGAGTATAAATTTGATCAGCTGAAAATCGAAAGGCTTGACGGGACTTTGAATATCGGCTTAAATCCGACAGACCCGAACAGCGTCCAAAATTTTGAAGTCAGCCAAACAGCACCTGAAATTGGGATGATGCAGCAGGAAGAGAGTGCCCAGCTCATGCAGCAGATCCGCCAGAATGTCGACATGTACTTAACCGAGGAAATCCCAGATGTTTTGGAGCAGCTTGAAAACCAATATAACAGCAGGCTTGACGATACAAACAAGCATCATGTCATTGAAGACATCAGAAAACAAATGGACAGCCGGATTCACTATTATATGTCCCATATCAAAAAAGAAGAACATACACCGCCTAAACAATATGCGGAACATATCGCTGAGCATGTGAAGCGTGACGTGATCCGTGCTGTAGAACATTTCCTGGAACATATTCCATCCGAAATGAAAGGAGATGAGCAAGCATGATCTTTACAGTCATCAACCGCAACCTGGAAGTCGGGGATATCCGGATGAATGGTGTATCCAGCTCCTCTGTTTTCCACATCGGAGACACTGAATCCATCTATCTGTCTTCTATTTTCGATACACCGCCAGAATCTCTTATTATCGGGCCGTTTGCTCCGCTGCCGTCAGAATAATGCTTAAGCGTATATCCCGCATCAGACTGCTTAAAATTAACTCCCTTGGAATAGCAAGTGTGTTTCAAGTCGGCGACACAAACGAAATCGATATGAGTGTAAAAGTATTTGCTGTTCAGCGCTCACTGTCCACGTTTTACAATAATGAAGGCTCATTTAACAGAAAGGAATACCAGATCTTTCAGCAGCAGGCAGTGAAGCCGATTCCCGAAACAGGTGTACAAAGCGCATTTTGCCACGAGGTGCCGGTTATTCATGTTCGCAGCATCAAAATTCAAGGGGTCTCCTCCTCTTCTGTTTTTCATGTGGGGGCGGCCTCGCTTGTTCGCGGCGATGCGAGAATCAAACATATCAGGCAGATTCAGTCTCCGCGCTCACAATCGCCAGACAAGAGCATATAATAAACAGAGACTTCGATAAAGGGTGTCGTTTATGCCAGCAATTGTCGGGCCTATAGCTATCAATTCCATATCGGGCGGAGTCGTAAACTTTGGTGATTCCTTTTACCTTTCTCCGAAAAGCTCTTCAAAATCTGCGCTCGGTTCGGGAGCAGGAAACACGGGAGATTTCCTTCTATTAAACAACGCAGTCAACGCGACAAATTATATAGACCCCGATGTCAGCGATCAGGATATGGTTGGAAACGGATAAAAGCAGCCGCTCTGCAAAGAGAGGGCTGCTTTTTAGTCATCTTTTCTTTTTTCGTTCATTTGATTTCTTTGTTTTGATCAGCTTCTCAGACGGCTGTTTTCTGATCCATTTGACAAACCGGGCAAGCTGCGGATCGCTTCGGAGTTCATCTATTCCGTTTAAGCGAACGGCAAGCTCTTGATTGGTATATAAGGCATGAATCTGTTTATGGCAAGGAATACAGAGCATCGCTGTCGGCAGAAACGTTCCGCCTTCCTCTTTCGGTGTGAGATGGTGCTCTGTCAGCTGGACATCGCTCCGGCCGCACAGCTCACATATTCCGGCAATCCGCTTTGCCATATCCGCTCCTCCCTTACATCAACTCAAGTGATACCCGTGTTCCGCGGCCGCTCGGTTCAGCCGGATGGACGATCAGCTTTTTCGGAAGCCGTGCCCGCAGTTCCTGCACATGGCTGATGACACCGACAGACAGATTGTCTGACTGCAGTTTTTCCAAGGCTGTCACAACCGTATCAAGCAGATCTTGATCCAAGGTGCCGAACCCTTCATCTAAGAAAAAGAACTGGAGCGGGTATTCTCCGCGAAGCTGGATCTGCGCAGAAAGCGCAAGAGCCAGAGAAAGCGAGGTGAGGAAGGTCTCTCCCCCAGATAAGCTAGATACCGGGCGTTTGACGCCTCCATTCGCGTCATCCCGCATCACGAATCCGCCTTCTGAATCCACTTCGATGGCATAGCGCTGTCTCGTCAGCATGCCGAGTCTTGTTGATGCGTCCCGCGCAACGCTTTCAAGCTGCTCCTCAGCTAAAAATTCAACAAAGGTATTGCCTTTAAACACAGCTTGCAGCTTGTCCAGCCTGTCGATATGCGTCTGCCATTTCTTCAATTCAGCTTCAATTTCGTTAAATCGTTTATGATGGTCGCGAATGACGGCCAGTGCTTTCGCTGTTGCGCCTTTTTCCTCTATAGCAGCGCCAAATGCGTCCTCAGCTTCTTGTAATGCCGTAACGGTTTCGCTCCATTCGCTCTCTGATAAGGCTCTGCCGGCAAGTATCTCTGCAACTCGTTCTAAGTTTGCAGCATTTTGCTTCAGTTTATCCATAAACTGATCTATGTCCGCTTTCATCTTGTCAAGTTCATCGGCTGGGATGAGACTTCGCTCCACCTCTTCAGTCCGGGTAAAACGGGTGCTTTTCGCATGCTCAAGCCAAGCAGCTTCCGCTTTTTCAAATCTGTCCTTCGCTTCTTTAAGAGTGAGCTCGCTTGCTGAAGCGCGGCTTTTCGCCTGATTGAGCATCGTTTGGGCGCTTTGCAGTTCTTCATACAGAGATTGCTCTTTTTCCTTTAACAGCTTTAGATCCTGCTGGACAGAGCGGAGTTTGATTTGGATCGAATCTCCTCTAGCGTAATCTCCTAGCTCGTGCTCATAATCAGCTATCAAGCTCTTGATGCGTTCAGCCGCATAATGAAGCTCAAGCTTTTCCCGTTCAAGCTGGTGTCCCGATTCCCGCAGCTTTTCCTTTTGTGCTTCATGCTCAGCAAGAAACGCGATGCTCTTCTCAATCCGTTTTTCGCATTCTTCTGCGGCCCGATCCTTTTCTTCAATGGCTCGCTGCCATTTTTCCGCTTCATTCACAGACTGATCCTGAAACGCTTCTTTAAACATGTTCAGGCGGCTGTCCATCGAGGACTGAAGCTCGGCGATGATGCTTTCAATCCGGTCAGCCTCTCTTTTTTCAAAACCGATTTTTTCATTAAGCTGATCGGCCTTTTTCAAAGACTCCTGATAGGCGCTGATCATTTGTGCCATTCGTGTTTTAACAGAAAGAATATCCTGTTTGACTCGTTTCCATTCAATTGTGGCAGTATCGAACGCCTCATGCACCGGCTGATTCTCGTAAGAAGCTGCCGCTTCAAGGTTCGGTACTTGAATCGTTTGCAAAAACGGACACTGTTCAATAAAGCGCGCGGACTGTTCTTCAAGCGTGATTTTAGCTGAAAGAATCTCCTGGCTGAGAGCTGCCGCTTCCGTCAATAACACATCCGTTTGTTTGATGTTCTCTTCAAGATTGCTGTCGAGCTCATATGTTTCATGTACTGAGGCAGACGGATCATGATGGATTGAACCGCAGACCGGACAGGGCTTTCCGGCGGTCAGCTTTTCCGCTAACTCTTTTGTGAGCAGGGCCACTCTTGCTTTTTCACGCTGCGAGTGAAGCGTTTGCTGTCTCTTTTTAGCCTGCTCAGTCATACGTGTTAATGAACGTTCTGTCACACACACCATATGGTACACGGTTTGTACAGCCTCATATGCCTGAATGATGTTGCTTTTTTCGGCTTCCATCTTTTGAACGAGTGTACTCTTCTCCTCATTCATCTTTTGAAGCACGAGGTTCAATGCGTCACTTCGTTTTTTCTCTTTCGTGATTTGCTCTTCAGTCTGTCTGATGCGCAATGCCATTTCTGCGGCCTGTTGGCAGCTTTTTCGCTCATCTGATGTCACCTGCAGAGATTTGAGCTGCTGCTTCAATTCCGTCTGTCTGTTTTGCCCTCGTGTGAGACGGTCTGTTACAGTCTCCAATTCATTCATGACAGATTGAAGGGCCTCTTCTTTCTGCTGAAGTTCAGCCTTTTTGCGCTCTTCCTCTTGCTTGGCCTCACTCAGTTTGATTTCGATCTCCTGCAAACGGGAAAGCTGTTCCTGCTCAGTTAAAAGTTCAGGCTCTTTCTCGCTTTTATGCTGGCGCCACTCTTCATACTCTTCATGTTTTTGATGAAAGAAAGCGGTCCGGTCTGCTAAATCCTTTTGAGCAAGCGTTTGTTCCTTTTCAGCTTTTTCCTCATGCTGGATCGCCTCTGCGTACCGGTCCGCATAGGGCTTCAGAGCGGCGGCTGTTTCGGCTTCCAGCAGACGCTTTTGCATGCTGTCTACTTGCGGCTGTTCTTCTTCGAGACGTTTTTTCTCTTCCTCATAAGCGGCTTTTTCCTTTTGGACATTCCAAATCTCCTGATACTCCGTAAACCGCGCTTTTGCCTGATCACGATTCTTTCTCATCGCTTCCAGCCGTGCTTCTGCTTGTTCGAGAGCCTTTTCCGCCTGCTCAACCGCTTCTGAACTCGCCTCACCGAGACCGGACTGTTCAGCAAGCATTTCATTTTTTCTCGCATTGGCTTCCTGTGCCTGCCGTCTCAGCTTTTTTACAAGCCGGTCTCCATACTGCTCCAAATTAAATAAACGCTGAAGCATATGCCTGCGTTCCGCCCCTTTTAAAGACAGAAATTCAGCAAATTTCCCTTGCGGCAGGACCACCGCTCTCGTAAAGTCGTCGATTGTCAGCCCCAAGAGTTCCTCTACTCTTTTATTGACTTCGCTGGCTTTATCCGCCAGCACCGTATGCTCGTCCCTGATTTCGATGAAGCGGCAAAGTGCCGTTTTCACCTTCATTTCATCCGTTCTCTTAAAAACGCGCTCGACTTTGTAAGAGATTTGATGATTTGTCTGAAGCGCAAAGGTAAAGGAAACAGACAGCGTATCTTCCGCATGGTTTAAAATCCCGTGCGTATTATTCGCTGCCCGCTCCACCTTTCCGTATAAAGCAAGCGTCATTGCGTCGAGGATAGAGGATTTACCGCTTCCTGTCGGGCCGAAAATGCCGAAAACACCGGCACCGGAAAGACCTTCAAAATCTATCGTCTGCTCCTCTCTAAAGCTGTGGAGCCCCTTAATGCTTAAGGCGATCGGCTTCATTTCGCATCCTCCTCTTCAACGCCTGATGCAAGCTCTAAAAACAGCTTCACCATTTCTTCATCCGGCACCGCGCCGCCAGTTTGTTTTTCATAAAATTTCTTAAAGCGGTCTTCGATCGACACATGCTTTACCTCGATCCGTTCCCGGTCTTTGTTCTGTTCTTCGAAAACCGGCCTGATATGGATAAAGCCCGGGTGCGCCTTTCGCAGCCTGTGAATTTCTTCAAGTGACAGCTGGTCCGAGACACGGATTTCAAGGTCAATCCAAGCATTCTGATCCCTGCCTTCATCCAGCCAGCTGTACACCTCGCTTAAGCCATTTGCGGCTTTCCACTTCACAAGTGGCTTGCCGCTTGATAATAACACCTCACGCCAAGAGGCCTCTTCCCCCGGTTTTGCGTCCACGATCGTCACTGATTTGGCATAGCCCGCTTCAGAAAAGCTGTAAGCGAGCGGAGAGCCTGAATAACGCGCAAGAGTCCGCGCCCGCTTGATCGTTTGCGGACGATGCAAATGGCCGAGCGCAACATAAGCGGCATCCGCCGGCAGGCTTTCAGCAGCCACCGTATAAGCGCCGCCGACTTCAATCGGCCGTTCTGAATCCGTTTGGTTGCCGCCTGCCACATAAATATGGCTGGCGGCAACCTTCACTGCATCCTTGCGGAACCGGCTTGTCATATGCTCGAACGCCTGCCTGATTTTCACGTCATAATGATCACGGAGCAGCTTTTCATCAAATGTATCGGAAAGCACTTCATTTAACCGCGCTTCAGATGGGTACGCCAGCGCTCCGACAGCCAAAAGCTCCCCTGCTGAAGGCACTTCAATATGCAGCGGTTCTGTCGTCGGATAGCCAATTAAATAAATGCCGTTTTCATGTGTCAGCGGTGAAGCGGCGGACAAACGGTCAGGATTATCATGGTTTCCGGCAATGACAACAATCGGGCGCTTTCCTCTGTCGCTAAGCGAAGACAAGCTTTCATAAAACAGCTGCTCGGCTAAAGCCGGCGGGTTCACGGTGTCAAACGCGTCCCCTGCCATTACAATGGCATCGATCTGCTCTTCCTTTACAATCGTATTCAATTCATCAAGCACATCTGCCTGTTCACTCAGCCTGCTTCTTCCTTCTAGCGTTTTTCCAAGATGCCAGTCAGCCGTATGTAAAATCCGCAAATGCTTTCACCTCACTTTTGTATAGAAAACGAGATCCGCTCCTTCTGAATTCCCGGAGCTTACGGATCTCGCTATAATGTCAGAATGTGCCCTCCGTCAAAGAAATAAAGCGCACATCCCTTTACATTTGTTTTTGCAATTTGCTCAACTGCCTTCGTGTACAGCTGAATTTGCGTTTCATATCGTTTCTTCAAGATCGGGGCTGCTCCTTCAAAGCCGTGCTGGAATTTGCCCTCAATCCGGTCTGATTTATAGTCCAAGAGATATAAGCCGTCCTCAGTTTCATAGAGACAGTCGATGATTCCCTGCACTAAAAGCGGTTCATCCGCCTCCTGTGCATCAGGATAGATCTCCTTGGCCGGAAGCGCTAAACTAAATGGCACTTCCCGGTCCTTCCATTTAGCACCGATCAGCTGTCCGCCGATTTCTGTATGGAAAAATTGCACGATATCTTCTATATCAATAGCGTTTTTTTGTTCTTCAGTGAGCAGTTCTTTTTCATAAAGCTTGTGAACCGTCTGCTCCGCTTCTTCTATCGTTGGGATATGTGTAAGCGGGATATGCTGCATAACCGTATGCATGGCCGTCCCTTTCTCCGCCGCTGTCAGGCCTTTTTTCATCATAAAAGCGGGACGCCTGTACAGAATGCTTCCGTCAGCAGGTTTAACGGGGGCCCGGCCGCTGTATTCATCCTCGTACTCTCTTTTTCTCTTAATCTCAGAAACCGACTGTTTTGTACGAATTTGCGTGACCTCATGATGCGGGTATGTCCAGCTCAGCTGCTCGCGGGCTTTTTCATCAAATGCAAACGAGCCGGGAACTGGTTCACCTTTGCGGATCGCTTCTAAGCGCTCGCTTTTTTCTTCCGTTCTTTCTTCCAGATCATCATCCAGCAAATCATAGGAATGAATCATTCGAACGGCAAAACGAGCCGGGTGTCCTGATATATCAGCATGCATAGCCGCATCGTTTTCAGCCAAAACCTCCATATCTCTGTGTCTGGCAATAGCCGGTCCGATGAAATCTAAATACGTTTTTGCCTGATAACGGTCAAATTCCGGAAGAAGCCAGTCAGTTTGAGACGCGGATGCCTGCCATTTTGCGAGCTGTTTCTGATGATCCTTGCACGAGCCAATCAGAAACAGTTTTTCTTTCGCTCTCGTTAATGCAACATAGAGAACACGCAATTCCTCTGACAGCAGCTCCCTGCGCATTTTTTTCTTCATCGCAATGAGCGGCAGCGTCGGGTAGCTGATGCGCAATTGGGGATGAATATACTTCGTGCCGAACCCAAGCTCCTTGTCCAGCAGGTACGATTTGTTCAAGTCCATCATGTTGAAATTCCGGCCGAGACCCGCTGCAAACACGACGGGAAACTCGAGACCTTTGCTGCTGTGGATCGTCATTAAGCGGACAACATCCTCCTGCTCGCTGAGCGCTCGCGCCGTTCCAAGATCATCGCCCCGCTCCTGCATGCGTTCGATAAACCGCAGGAAACGGAACAGGCCGCGAAATGCCGTCGATTCATATTGGCGCGCACGGTCATAGAGAACACGCAAATTGGCCTGGCGCTGTTTTCCGCCCGGCATCCCGCCGACATAATCCATGTATTTCGTGTCGCGGTACACTTCCCAAATCAGCTCAGATACTGAGTGGTTTTTCGAAAACGCACGCCATTTTTGAAGATGTCCGTAGAACGTTTCCAGCTTTTGATAAAGCTCGTCGTTCCGGTCGCCAGCAGCCAAATAGTCTTTCATCGCTTCATAGTACGGCGCTTTTTTATTTTCAAGCCGGATCAAAGAGAGCTCGTTTTCATCCGCTCCGACAATTGGTGAGCGCAGAACAGAGGCAAGCGGTATATCCTGATACGGGTTATCGATTACCTTCAGCACAGAAAGCGCGACGGCAACTTCGACCGCTTCAAAATAGCCTGACGTTAAATTGGCGTAAACCGGTATGCCCTGAGCTCTCAGCTCCTCCATGATTTGCGGCGCCCACGGCATGGAGCGGAGCAAAATCACAATATCGCGGTATTGAATATTGCGGTGTGTTTTCGTTTTTCCGTCATACACCTTAAATGGCGATGAAATCAGCTTGCGAATTTCCTTAGCGATCGCTTTCGCCTCGAACTGCACCGTTTCCAGCTCTTCTGCTTCTTCGCCTGCGTCCGTCTCTTCTGCGTTGTCGATCAGCAGCAGCTCCGTTTCCGTCTTATCATTGTCCGGATACGCCGCACCAAGCTTCAGCTCAGCCTGCTCGTCATAATCAACCTCACCGATTTTGCCGCCCATCAGCTGTTTAAATAAAAAGTTTGTGCTATCTAAAATATCAGCCCGGCTTCGGAAATTTTTATTCAAGTCAATTTTCCGTCCTGTGCCTTCTCCGTTCTCTGTAAACCGTTTGTATTTGGAGAGGAAAAGAAGCGGCTCCGCAAGCCTGAATCGATAAATGGACTGTTTGACATCACCTACCATAAACAGGTTGCCTGTTTCCTCCGGTCCGCTTGTGACGAGCTGCAGGATCGATTCCTGCACTAGGTTGGTATCCTGATATTCGTCAACGAGCACCTCATGAAACTGCTCTTGATAAAATCTTGCCGCCTCGCTCGGCTGGCGCTCACCTGTTTCATCCTCAGCTGTCAAAATGGATAAACAGTAATGCTCCAAATCAGAAAAATCAATGATTGATTTTTCCTGCTTCGCGGCTTCGAACCGTTTTCCATAGCTGATGACAAGCTGTACGAGCGTTTCAATAACAGGCTTCATGTCGGCCAAGCTTTTCAAATGCTGTTCAGGACTTCTTGTGAAGTAGTCGGTTTTAAGCTTTTCAAGCAGTTTTTTTGCACCGTTTCTCAAATCTGTCGCTTCTTCAAGGAGTGCAGGATCAAACTCGTCCCCTTTTACTGCTTTCGCGCGCTTAAAAGAGACTGCTGGCACCCGCTTATAAAGCTCAGTGAAATCATCCTGATGCTGAATCAGTTCATCAAGCTGCCCAAGATCATCAAGAAAATTTTCAGCGCGCGGCGCGGGGCCGCCCGGCGCTTTCGTCAGCTCAAGCGCGCGCTGAAGCTTCTCCTTTGCTCCGTTAAGCACCATCGCAATATCCTCTTTGACATATTGATAAAACGGAAGCTCCTCGATGGCGCTCTTTTCCGATACATCATACAAATGAACAAAGCTTTCCAGCCATGCCTCCGGGTTTGGGTGGGAACGTGAATACTCGTACACCTGTTTGACGAGAAATTGCAGATCCAGATCGTGCCGGTCTGTCGTGTAGCGGTCAACAAGTTCAAAAAACGCCTTTTCGCCTTTTGCGTATTCGTCTTCAAACAGCTCGTCCAGCACCTCATCCCCGAGCAGCTCGCCTTCTGTCTGATCAGCAATCCGAAAGCCCGGATCAAGATCAATCAAATAGTAATATTTTTTCAGCACTTGCAGGCAAAAGGAATGAAGTGTTGAAATGCTGGCCCGGTTTAAAAGAGACAGCTGGCGTCTGATATGCAGCGAGCCGGGGCGCTTTACAAGCTCTTTTTCCAGGGCATCCGCGATCCGGTGTTTCATCTCTGCCGCTGAAGCGTTTGTAAATGTCACAACGAGAAGCCGGTCTACATCAATCGGGTTTTCTTCCGCGGTGATTTTCCGGATCATTCGTTCAACGAGCACAGCGGTTTTACCGGAGCCCGCCGCCGCTGCCACGAGAATATCCTGGCCGGTTGAGACAATGGCATTCCATTGGTCATCTGTCCATGTGCTGTCTGCCGGTTTAGGAATGTTCATTGCCATCCGCCTCCTTTTTTATCCACTCAAGTATCGTCTTATCCTTTTCAGCCTTTAACGGGCGATACTCGTTTTCTTCTAATGACTCATCAAATTGGCATACTGATTTGAACGCACAGTATGTGCACGGCGTCTTGTTCTTCATTTTATACGGCTCAATCGATACGCGTCCGTCAGTGATTTGTTCGCCTGCTTCTTGGAAGGTGCGGCGCACATGCTTCGTCAACAGCTCAAATTCCTTCTCGCCGACTGCCGCTGAATCCGATCTGAGAGAGCCGTCTTTCTTCAAGCCCGCGTTGATGATATTCGACCGCCCCTCTTGAAGGGTCGTATCCATGAGGCGAACCGCTTCCTGATCGCCGAGGAGCAAGCCCTTCATTTTAAATTTCTTAAAGATCTCCTGTTCAATCTCGTCAAGCCCAAGCGGGAGATTAGATTGAATCATCGGGTCATGAATATGGAAATATAGCACTCCGGCAGGCGTCGCCCTCATTCCGAGCCAGTCAGCTGAATGAGTAATTGATAAATCAAGATACGTCAGCATTTGCAGCGCCAGTCCGTAATATACTTCCGCTAAGTCAAGCCCTTTGTCGCTTGATTTATAATCGACAATCCTTAGGAGCAGGCCTTTTGAGCTTTCCGCTTTATCTACGCGGTCAATTCGCCCGACGAGTTCCATCGTGCAGCCGTTTTTCAGCTTAAAGGTCAGCGGCGGAAGCGGCCCTTTTCCTCCAAAGCCCAGTTCAAGCCCGATCGGCACAAATCCGCTCGCTTTCGCATGCTCGCTTAAAATGCCGGACACGCGTGTCACAATTTTTTGCAGTTTTTCCTTTACATAATAATGCCGGTTTGAGCTGAGCAAAATTTCCTTTTGCAGTTTCGGCGCCAGCCGCTCTACCGCATCATAGGAAAACAGCTCGCACTGCTCTTTCGTTAAATCGCGCCAATCCATTTTTTGCTCGCGCAGCCGGTCTGAAATCAGCTTTAAGCTGGAATGAAACAGCTGGCCGATATCCGGTGCTTCGAGCTTGAAAAATTGCCGTTCCTTTAGATGCAGCCCGTGTGATGCAAAATGGGAGAACGGGCACGCGTTAAAGGTTTCCATTCTCGATACACTGCCCTGAATGCGTTCACCATAGAGCTGTCTCGACACGCTACGTTCAAGCTGCTTCACTTCATTCCGGAAAAACAGGCTTGAGAACAGCTTTTTCGATTGCAGCCTGTCCGGCTCACTCATCAGCACATTGTACGTGCTCCACCAGACGTCGCTGATGTCGTATTCCCGAGTCCATAATCTGAGCTGGCTTGCGGTAAAGGACTGTGCCACGCTTTTATTGACGACATACATAAGCTGTTCCTCATCGCTGACCTGTTCAGGTTCATTTGTCAACAGACGCTCCTTATGCTGCGGAAACAGTTCTTCCAGCCGTTTAATGACAATCGATGGCAAAAGCGTTTTTCCTTCCGCATCGGCAATCGGATACGATACGTAAAGCCGGTCAGACGGACTGGAAAACGCCATATAGATGAGGAAATGCTCATCAAGCAGACGCTCCCGCCCACCTGAGGAAAGCTCAATCCCAACCGTTTTCAGCCATTCCCGGTCATCGTCCGACAGCACCCCATTTTCATCGGGGCGTGCAGGCAGAACGCCGTCGTTTGCCCCCAACACAAAGGTGCAGGAGGTGCCATACATTCTGGATAAATCCATATTGCCGACAAATACCTGGTCAAGCGCAGGCGGAATTAGAGAAAATGTAAGCGACTCCGCGCCGGCTTCCATCATTTGCTGAAACAAATCAAGAGAAATCTCTTCATCTCCCATCATTTCAACAAACTCCTCAAGCAGCTGAATGACTGCATCCCACGCCTGCTGATGCTGCTGCGCTTCAATAATTCTACCGTCTTCCTCAGCACGCTGTCTTTCCTGATCCAGCTTCAGCGGCACATCCGTCTCTTCTAGATAGCGGTAGAGCGCCTCCGCCTTCTCCTGAACCGTCTTTGCTTTTTTCATTCGTTTTTGAAGCTGAAAAAGCGGCGGAACAATCCAGTCGCGTGTGTCATTCAGCATGTTTTCCATTTCGATTTCCTGATCGGTTTGCGCAAAATCATCATCCAATGACACAAAACGTCTGTAATGGAAACGGTCGCCCTTTGTCCAGCGATCGCCTTTGATCCCGTAGGCGATACAGTAATTTTCAAGCTGATCGACCTGTTCTCTCACCTTAGTTTTCGGCTCGTTAAGCGAGAATAGCAGTTCGGTTTTCACGCAGCGAAACACCGCTTCATAACGCCAATTCCCTTTCAGAACATCAATGCTCGACCGGATAAATTCGATTAACGGATGGTTCAGCATAGAAGCTTTTCCGTCAATGAAATAGGGAATCTCGTAATCTGCGAAAACTTCCTTCACCATATCCTTGTAGTCTTCCGGCTGGCGCGCAAGAATCGCTACATCCTTATAGCGATAGCCCTTCTCTCTGACAAGAGCGTGAATTTCCCGGGCAATGCCTTCCAGTTCAGCTCGTCTGTTTGCGGCCTGCATCACAGTAAAAGCCTCTTGTTTTTCTGCGTACGGGATGGCCGGTCGCGCTTCATACTGCGCCTCTAGATGTGCCAGTTCCGGCGTCTGCGTATGCCGCTCAGTCCCGCTTAGCTCTTTATAGGTAATGTCCAGATTCAGTTCCTTCGCCTTCTGATGCAGGCGATAATACGTTTTTCCCGTCATTCTGAACAATTCCAGTTCATGCGGCTCCCGCTCATATGACGGCTTGTCCGCTGTGAGCGAAAACGTGATGTGCTCTGCATGAACCATAAGCTGCTCCAACACCCTGAATTCCTGCGGTGTAAATTGATAAAAGCCGTCCACATAAATATGCGCGCCTTTTATATCTTCCGCAAACGGAATATGCTCTGCCAGCAATGTCAAATAATCCTCAGAGTGAAGATATTGATCTGCAAGGCTTTTTTCCATCTGCTGATACAGAATTGATAAATCATGAAGCTTTTCAGATAAAACACGTTCCCCGCGATACTCGGAAGCCGTTCCGCTTTCCGCCATCCGGCGGATATCTTCCGGTTCCAGGCAGTAACGCTTAAATTCTGTCAGCATCCGTTCAACCTGTGCGGTAAATCCGCTTTTGTCACTTGCTTTTTGATAGACTTTAAACTCCTGTTTATGCTCCTCAATGAGCTTCCGCAGGAGCATCTGTACGCCTGTGCTCGTAAGAAACGGCCTGCTCATTCCTCCCGTATGCTGAAGGACACGCCAGGCCAATCGTGAAAAGCTGAACACTTGAGCACGTATCATTCCGCCCATATCAGGCGTTTTAGCAAGCTCGTATTCCATTAAAAACGTCATTTGATCCGGGACTAGAAAAATGATCGGTTTCCCGAATGGAGCCCGGCGCAGTTCATCCTGAATGCTGTCGATGATCAGCTTCGTTTTTCCACTCCCGGATCTGCCTACTAAAAACTCTGCTCCCAAATTAGAAGACCCCTCTCTTTTTATCTCTATATATTTTATCGAATATTGACGAAAATGACCAATCTGATCTATTGGTAAAAACGGCCTTTTCACATATAAAAAGCTGATGATCTCCGCACATCTCTCCCTGCCCAACATATACTTTTACAGAAGCCCAATTCCTAAGAATGGAGCTGAACCCTTTTGCATTACAGCTACTATTCATATCCGGCGCCATACCGGGAAGATCCTGTTTTGATTCGGAATCTGGAAAAGGCCATTAACGGAGAATTCAGTGCGATTCAATGCTACCGCAAGCTTGCCGAACTTACCCACCGCGATGAAGTCAGAAAACAGATTGAAGAAATCAGGCGTGACGAAATGCGCCACCTCCGTGAATTTTCCACACTGTACGGTGCCATTACCGGCAAACACATCATGCCGAAACAAACGGAGGAATGCCCGGACACTTTTACAAGAGGACTGGACGCCGCTTTTAAAGATGAACAAGAAACAGTCGACTTTTATTTGCGTGCGGCCGAGGAAACCTCAAACTTAAAAGCGAAAGGCATTTTTACGCGCGCCGCACGGGATGAACAACATCACGCTGTCTGGTTTCTATACTATCTGATGGAACGTTAGATATACCCGTTCAGGGTATATGTACATATCCATTCCCCAAAAACACACTCACCTGTTTTTTTCAAATGCAGCCGGGAAACATAAAACCATACACTGCCATACAGGGGGAATCAACCATGGAGCAATATGTAGAAGCTTGTATTGAGGCTTGCATCGATTGTATGGAGGCTTGCAATCATTGTTTTACAAAATGCCTGGAAGAAAGCGCGAGCGCGCATCACGATCTCAGCGGCTGCATCCGGCTTGACAGGGAATGCGCGGATATTTGCACGCTGGCGGTCAAAGCCATGCAAACGGACAGCCCGTTCATGAAAGAAATTTGCGCACTTTGCGCCGATATTTGTGAAGCGTGCGGCACTGAATGTGAAAAGCATGATCACGATCATTGCCAAACATGTGCGAAGTCCTGCTTTGCCTGCGCTGAACAATGCCGCAGCATGGCAGCATCTTAAAAGACGGAGAGGGTTCAATAATAGAACCCTCCTTTTTATTTGGACAGCCACACGGAGTACAAATCAATCCACCCCTCTTCATCAAGCATCAGACCTTTCACATTCTCACTCGATGTCACCTGCAGTACATTTTGATACAGCGGAATCGCATTGAACTCCTGTATAAGCTGACAGTCAATGTCCTGCAGCATATGGATTCTCGAACAGCGGTCAGACATTGAAAATATCCGTTCTGTCATTCCTGAGCATATCTGTTCCAGCTTTTCAGATAGATGCTGACACAAAAAACTGTTCTCCGACAGCAGCAAATGCAAAAAACCAAACTCACTGTCTTGATAAAACGTCGCACTGTCATGAATGATATCCGCCATCTGCACGATTTCGTGCCGGCGCAGCTCAGCAGAATCACAGAATTGAAGTGTAAGCCTGATGCCATGTTGGGCGCAAACATTTTGAATCCACTCGGCATCCTCACGATGATCCGCTTCCGAAAAGGTATACAGCACCAGCGTTTCTCCCTCATATCCGCTCTGCTTCAGCAATTCAGAAGGTGAAACGCCTCCCCAATCAAAAGGACTCGGATGCAAAAAAGCCGTAACCGGGGTTCTGCGGTGCCCTCCCGCTTCACGAACGAGCCGTTCAGAGGAAATCAGCAGGCGGAGCGCTTTTCTAAAGCTTCGATGCTGAAGAGGCCCCGTCTTTTTCAGATTGAGTGACAAATACTGAACATGCCGCTCATCAAAAACGGTTTGCTGCTCAGAAAATGTTTGTTTTTCTTGAATGGTAAAACCGTTCATCTCTCCGGCTTGTTCAGAAAACACAAACTCAACGCGATCCAAAAAGGGCCGTCCCTTGAAGTAGCGCTCATTGGCTTCAAGCACAAGCATCTGCCCGCAATGCTGATTCACCCGAAAAGGCCCTGTTCCATTGATCCCGCCGCCCTGTTCTGCCGGCAGAACGGACAGCCGTTCATCACAAAGAACATACAGCAATAGCTCATTCGGCTTATCGAGTATGATCTCCACACAATAAGGGCCATTTTCTAAGACTTGCTTCACTCCGTGTAACAGCCATTTATACGGGTTGTCAGCCTGTGTCAAAAAGCGCTGAAACGTAAACGCAACATCCCGCGCTGTCAGCGGCTGTCCATTATGAAAAGACACACCCTTTCGAAGAAAAAATCTCCATCGTTTTTTCCCTTCCTCTTCCCATCCATGTATCAAATGAGGCTTCGGCTTCTGCACAGCCGAATCAAACGTGAGCAATGTATCAAATATTTGCTTGACGAAATGCCCCTCAGACCGCAAAAATATTTGGCACGGATCCAAACTGCTGACTGATTCAGGGGTGATGAACAGCCGGAGAACATCCTTTTCTCCATCCCGGCCGGTCTCTGTCACAAAACCGAATACCTCAGAAAACCACATGCCATATTCGTTTTGAAGCCCTGGAAACGCGGACTGATACTGCTGAAGCAGCTCCTTTGCCTTTTTAAGCTTTCCAGCCATTGTATATTCCTTGGCAGTTTGAAGAAGCAGTTCTTCAGGCTGGCAAAGAAACGCGATTTTGGATTTGCGGCCGCGCCCTGCCCCGCTTTCCCGTATGATCCAATTCTTGTTCTCCAGCTTATGTAATATGAGCTTTGCATTTCTTTCTGTACAAAATAAACAGTCAGCAACTTCAGTGAGCGTCATTTCGTTCATTTGCCCATACGCAGCGCGCCCTGTTTTCACAAGTGCCACGTAGTGCTCAATCAGCTTCAATCCCAACACCTCCCGACAAAAGGGGAATCTTTTTCTCTTATTTTCTTCACTTTTTGGGCCGCCGCCCCTTCTATACACTACTACTATATCAAACAGCGAAAGGCGGCGATCACATGTTGACCAGCTTTCAAGCTATAAAATCGAGATATACCGCTCCAGTTTGGCTCCGCTTTATCGGCGAAATGCTGACAAGCCTGACAGGTGCAATGATGGGTCCTTTTATGGTGCTGTACCTGCATGAACAATTAAACGGCAGTGTCATGATCCCGATGCTGATCATCAGCCTTCAGCCATTTGCTGATATTTGCCTGACACTCGTTGCAGGACGGGTAACGGACCAGCTTGGGCGGCGCACAGCGATTCTGATCGCATTGCTGCTGCAATCAGCGGCCATGGCGGGATTTGCGTTTGCCGATCATGCGTATTTTTTTGCCACCCTCTACGTCATGAATGGCATCGGGAGATCGTTGTACATACCTGCTTCCCGCGCCCAAATCGCCGAAAGTACGCCGGAAAGCAGACGTTCGGAAGTGTTTGCGGTCATCAATGCGATCTATTCGGCGGGCCTGACGGCTGGGCCGCTAGTGGGGATGTTGCTGTACAATCATAACCCCGTGTGGATATTCGCATTAGATGCTGCGGCATTGTTCATCTACTTTCTGATCGCTGCACTGAAACTGCCAGAAACAAAGCCGCTAAAGACAGCTGTAACATCGGAAATGTCCGAAAGCTTTACGATATACAGGCCTGTACTGCTTCTGTTGCTGCTTTCTCTCCCCATCAGCATGTTATACGCGCAAACAGAAACAACATACAGGCTGTTCAGCAAAAACATGTTTTCCGATTATCTATCCATGCTGACCATCTACTCGGCGGCAAAAGCTTTATTCAGCTTTGTTCTCCAAGTTCCTCTTGTAAAAGGGACAGAAAAACTTTCAATGAAAACGATCCTTCTCATTACTTATATCTGCTACTCTCTTGCGGCTGCCGGCTTTGCCTGCTCTACCTCCCTGACAATGCTATTAGTGACGGCAGCGGTGATGACAGTTGGCGAAAGTATCGGACTAACTCACATCCAGACCTTCATTTCAAAATTGTCACCGCCTCATCTGCTCGGCCGGTTTTATGCGGTATACGGCCTGCATTGGGATATATCCCGCTCAATCGGACCACTGGCAGGCGGGCTGATCCTGACATCGTTTGGCGGAGAAATGATTTTTTACGCCCTTGCCGTGTGTTTGCTGGCAGCGGGTTTATGCCTGACTTACACAATCGAGAAGCTCGAACACAAGGTCATAAGAAAAGTGAATGGCTAATAGAAAATAATTCATAATTTCTTTATCAACGATAATATACTATAGTAATAATACATTCACTACGTGAACAATTGGCGTGTTACGTGAAAAGGAAGAAGGGTTTTACATTGAAGAAAGACGAAAATCTCCTCAAAGATCTATGGTTTATCGCAATCAGTGCTGCCGGGGGGTTTATTCTTTCATTGACCGGAATATCGATTGGATGGATGATCGGAACGCTGATTGTCGCCTGCTGTCTCGCTATGATACGGCCAGCATGGCTGATGATGGCGCCAGACCAAAAAGGAATTAACCGCCGATGGCTCGCCCTCGGCCAGATGATCCTCGGCATCGAATTGGGCCAAAAGCTGAACTTATCCGTTCTTTCTGTCCTCAAAGACCATTGGTTTTCAGTCGGCGTTATGCTGATATTGTCTATACTGCTGGCCATGCTGTCAGGATATGTGCTTTGGCGTTTCAGCAAAACAGATATGATGACAAGCTTTGTCGGCACGGCTCCCGGCGGGCTGTCCGCCATGCCGAGCATCGCGCAGGAGGTCGGCGCCAATACCGCCATTGTCAGCCTTGTTCAAATGATGCGGGTGCTGCTCGTGGTGCTTTCCATTCCGTTTTTAGTCATTCTGATCTATACAAAACAAGATCGTTCCGCAAGTGCCGCAGCAGAAACACTTTCCTCAGCAACGATAGATTTTAGGCTCGCTCCCGTTTTGTGGACCGCCGTTTTGATTCTCGCTGCTTGGGGAGCTTGCAAAGCTGCGAAATTTTTAAAGTTTCCGGCTCCTTGGCTGCTCGGTAGCATGCTCGGTGTAGCACTTGTACACGTTGGCGGAGCTGCGGTGACAGGGCACGACATGACAGCTTGGTGGCCGTCACAAGCTAACCATGTGTCGCAAGTATTTCTCGGAGCAACGATTGGCTCTAAGATGTACAAAAGCATGTTTGCCGGCGTCAGCCGCATTATCATCGTCGGATTTGTCTCGTCCGTCGGTTTAATCGCAGCTATGTTTTTAAGCGCCGTGATCGTATCCAAGCTGACAGGAATCCCGCTCATCACTTCTGTTCTGGCATTTGCGCCCGGCGGCATTGCAGAAATGGCAACGACGTCTGTTACCTTGCATGCCAATTCCACCTTTGTCGTTGCGGTTCAGGTCATACGCGTCATCCTTGTCATTGCCCTCTTGCCGCCGTTTTATCGTCTGCTTCACCATCTTCATGGTGAAAAAAAAGTCAAAGAGCGTTCGGTAAGCGGCAGTAATGCCTAGTTGGAAAAAATCCCAACATGGTAGACTTAGGCAGTAAAGGATAGGGGTTACTCTATCTGTAGAGTATGGAAGGCTTCAAAATGGGGCAGGTAAGTGAAATAAAAGGGTTCAAGAATTAAGTCCACAGGAGTTTGCGGATGCTGTAAAAGAATCATTTGGCAGGGATAGTTAAAGAACTATCTACAAAGGTAGAGCAATTTCACACTTATTTAAATCTCATTTTGTTAGAAGTGATTCAAGGTTATGTACAAACTCAATATAACCAAAAAAACCATTCTTGCTTAATAGCATAGGATGGTTTTTTTATTGTAATGTCTGCTCATCCGCATTGCTGCACAAAATTTGTTTGATAAGAAAATGGATCAGATTTGAAGTGATGCTACCAGAGGGCGAAAATGAAAGGCGAAGAAATAATTGACGACTTTGGTATAGGAGCATTTATGAGAGTTTCAAAAAACAGGCTTCCTGATTGAAAAAGAGGTTAAATATGAATAACCTCTTTTTCTATAAATAAATATAAAATGATAAGGAAGTGAAAATCTATAGTTAAGTTGATTCTCTTATAATAAGACTTGTTGGCAGTTTAATAATGTTTCTGTTTAAAGAAGTGTTACCCGAAATATACTCGATTATTTTCAACACAGCCTGTTGACCTAATTCTATTATGGGAATATCAATTGTTGTTATGGTCGGAGTCACTACTTGGCAAATCAGTTGGTTGTCAAAACCAATGACAGCTAAGTCTTCTGGAACATGAAAGCCATTTTTTATCGCCTGTTTAATAATCCCTGCGGCGACTTGATCATTTCCTGTAAATATTGCTGAGGGTCTGTCCTTTAGATCCTTTATCTTATGAAAAACACGAAAACCATCCTCGATATTAAACATTTCGCCGAATATCCATTCGTTTCTATGATGTAAATTGTAATCTTGTAAAGCTTTCAAGTAACCCTCTTTCCTCTGACATTGAGCTTCGCTATATGGAGTATCAAAACAAAATCCAATTTTTTTATGTCCTCTTTCAATTAAATGCACTACCCCCATGTATGTAGCTTCAAATTCATCATACCCAATTATCGTGATGTCCGCTGAGTGATGATATTCATTACATAATAAGATAGGGCCATACTTTAAAAAAGGGGATATCTTATCCCATTCATTTTCTAAAGTTCCAAGAATAATACCATCAACTTCTTTGTGTTTCAATAACTCTAGTAATTCTATCTCTATCTGTTTGTCATAAAAGGTTTGAAATACAATTACCTTGTAATTCTTAGACAGTGCTTCATGAGAGACCCCTTTTATTAATTGAGCAAAAAATGGATGGTCGATACTCGGAACCGATAAAGCTATCGTTTGTGTCTTATTTCTCCTAAAATTCCGAGCTAAATAATTGGGAGTGTAGTCAAGTTCGTTAATAGCCTTTAAGATCATATCTCTTTTTTCTTTCGACACATAAGGATGATTATTCAATACTCTTGATACTGTGGTTTTAGACACGTTGCATAATCTTGCTATTTCATCAATTGTAGGCATATTTTCCCTTCCTCAAAAAAGTTATTGACATGTTATCGGTTTCAGAAATTAGGATAAATTTGTATCAAATTTTCCAGATTATAAAATCATTGGAGGTACTGTTCATGCAAAAACAGGTTAGAGTTTCAGGTAAAAGCAAAGAAAACACGTTACTCCTAAAACACTTAAAAGGTGACGTGCAAGGAAAAGAACTTGTTATTGAAGACAGTATTGCAAACGAGCGATGGAAACAAGTATTAAAAGAAAATACAGATATTGAAAACGACCTTTTCAACTACCAAAAAAATCGTGAAATCAGTAAAGTCCCTTTTATGCCTGTAGACAGATTAATAACCAATGATGAAGTGGATGATATCTTAAATACATTAACGAAAGTTTTGCCAACTGGAAAATTTACTAGTGGTTCTTATTTAGAGCAATTCGAAAAAGTTTTATCTACATATTTACATAAAAGGTATGTAATTGCAACTAGCAGTGGAACGGATGCAATTATGATAGGATTATTGGCTTTAGGGTTAAACCGAGGGGATGAAGTTATCATGCCAGCTAATAGCTTTTCAGCTACTGAAAATGCTGTGTTAGCTTTGGGAGGCGTTCCTATCTATGTAGATATTAACCCACAAACATTCTGCATCGATCCTGACAAAATCGAGGAAGCAATAACTCCTTATACAAAGTTTATTCTACCTGTGCATTTATACGGAAAACATTCAGAAATGAAGCATATCCGTCAAATCGCAAATCGTTATCAATTGAAAGTAATTGAGGATGCTTGCCAAGGAATTGGACTGACAGACTTAGGAAAGCATGCAGACATAACTACATTAAGTTTTAATCCATATAAGAATTTTGGTGTATGTGGTAAGGCTGGGGCAATAGCAACTGATAATGAAGAACTCGCTAAAAAATGCATACAATTTAGTTATCATGGTTTTGAAGTAAATGTGAAAAATAAGAAAGTCATCAATTTTGGATTTAATTCAAAAATGGACAATTTACAGGCAGCAATTGGTTTAGAGAGAATGAAGTATCTTTCATTAAACAACTTCAAAAGACTATTCTTGGCGGATAGATACATTACTCAATTAGCAGAATTACAGAATAAAGGCCTTATTGAATTACCAGAATTAAGTGAAGATCATGTGTGGCATCTGTTTCCTATTAAGGTAAGAACAGAAGATAGGACAGATATCATGACTAAATTAAATGAAGATTTTGGTGTTCAAACAGATGTATATTATCCAATACTGTCTCATATGCAAAAAACTCCTTTAGTACAGGACAAGTATACAAAACTCCAATTGGTTCATACGGAAAAGGCTCATAGTCAGGTACTGCATTTGCCTTTATATCCGTCATTTACTTTAGAAGAACAAGACAGGGTAATGGAGGGACTGTTTCATGTTATTAAGCAAGAAGTCGGAGTATAAAGCGTTATCCAAGGTTGAACATCCTAAGTATATTGTTTTTTGTGATTTTGATGAAACGTATTTTCCGCATACAATCGACGAACAAAAACAACAAGACATTTATGAACTCGAAGACTATCTAGAACAAAAAAGTAAAGCTGGGGAACTACTCATCGGATGGGTTACTGGGAGTAGTATAGAATCTATTCTCGATAAAATGGAACGAGGAAAATTTAGATATTTCCCGCATTTTATAGCTAGTGATCTTGGAACTGAAATTACGTACTTTTCAGAGCATAACTTCGGACAGCAAGATAATGAGTGGAACAGTCGTATAAATGAAGAGTTTAGTAAAGAAAAGATTGAAATACTTGTGAAACAGTTACATGAACATCATAACATTCTTTTGAATCCTCAAACTCAATTAGGAAAGTCACGGTATAAGCATAATTTTTATTATCAGGAACAAGATGAAATAAACGACAAGAAAAACCTATTAGCAATTGAAAAGATCTGCGAGGAATACGGAGTTTCAGTTAATATAAATCGCTGTAATCCCTTAGCAGGTGATCCAGAAGACAGCTATGATGTAGATTTTATACCTATGGGAACAGGAAAGAATGAAATTGTAAAGTTTATGTTAGAGAAACACAACCTAAATACCGAAAAAGCTATCGCATTTGGAGATAGCGGAAATGATGTTCGTATGTTACAGGCAGTAGGGAATGGATATCTACTAAAAAATGCAACACAAGAAGCCAAAAACTTGCACCCACTGATAACTGATAATGAGTACTCAAAAGGAATTACCAATACCTTAAAAAAATTAATTGGATAATCAGGAGGAAATAGATATGAAGAAGATTGGTATCATAGGTGCAGGTGGTATTGCAAGAGCGCATGCAACTGCTTTATCTACAATAAAAAATGCAGAGTTAGTTGGGGTGCATGACATCAATCAACAAAATGCGGAAAGCTTTGTGAAAACTTTCGGTGGGAAGACATATGAAAATGTAGATGAACTAATTGATGTCTCAGAAGGTGTAATTGTAGCATCACCAAACTTTTGCCATAAAGAACATGCTTTGCAAGCATTAGCAAAACATAAGCATGTATTGTGTGAAAAGCCTATGGCTATTTCTCTTGAGGAAGCAAGCATAATGAAAGATACTGCTGAAAGGTTAGGCGTAAGAGCTAGTATGGGATTTAATTATAGATATTTGTCTTACGTAAATATCTTAAAAAGCTTAATTATCAATAATGAACTAGGTAACATATTGTCCATAAAAGCACACTTCAAGAAAAATAGTGCAATTAGACGTAAGAAGTTTACTTGGAGAGATACGCTAATAGTAAGAAGACTAGCGGGTCATTGGGGGATCTGGGTATTCACCTCATCGACATGGTATGGTATTTGTTTGAGTGTGATTTCATCACAGAATCAGTAAGGGCAAAGATGAACACAAATGTAAAAACAAAAGAGGATAAACAGGTACTTGTAGATGACTATGCTGAAATTTATGGCCAACTGAAGAACAAGGTATTTGTAAATATCATCACATCAAAATGTTCTGTACCTGAAGACTGTGGTTTTAGCATTGAGGTAGTTGGACACAAAAAAGAGTTTAAATACCACACAGGCAATCCTCACGTTTACAAGCTCATAGATGGCTTGAACGTGGTAGACTGCCCAGTGCCGCAAAGCCTATTAAGCGATCCGCCAAACGAATTTTATGGTTGGGCTGATTCTTTTAGAAGCGAGTTAATCAATTGGATTGCATCAACTCAGAAAGATTGGGTTGAGATCCCTTCTTTTAACGATGGTTTTAGATCTCAGGAAGTATTAGAAATGTTCTTTGAGAAAGATAGCAACTCTCAAACAATGTCTGTTTTAGCAGTCAACTAGTATTTCGAAGAGATAAGTTACTGAAAAAGCAGGAATTTATTTTCCTGCTTTTTCATATAGGGGTGTAATGAATGTTAAGAGGAACATATTTATTTGGATATGCTTTCTTTTTTACAGTAGGTATAATCCATATATCAACAGGGAGTTTGACACCATTTCTATTAGAGTCTTTTAACAAGACAACAGATGATATTTCGGTCATCATTTTCTTTCAATTTACCGGATTCCTGAGCGGAGTATTAATCGCACCGTTAATGATTAAGAAATACAGTCACTTTAGGACACTTACTTTAGCTTTGACAATAATGCTTGTAGCGTTAAGTATCTTTTTTCTAACTAAGGATTGGTATTATATTGTTGTAATGGCTTTTCTCTTAGGATATGGAGCAGGTACATTAGAAACGACAGTTGGTTCCTTTGTTATTGCTAATTTCGAAAGTAATGCAGAAAAAATGAGTAAGTTGGAAGTCCTCTTTGGATTAGGCGCTTTAACTTTCCCATTATTAATTAATTCCTTCATCAATATCAATAACTGGTTTTTACCGTATTACTGCATATTCACCTTTTTGTTTGTCCTATTAGGAGGATGGTTAATTTTCTTATCCAAGAACCGAAAGTACGCTAAGAAGGCTAACCAGCAAGTGACCTTGCCAAATGTAGGAGCATTCCAATACTTTATAGGAGATAGAAAAAAATCAAAGCAATTAGGTTTTTTTGTATTTTTCGCTTTCCTATATGCTGGTATTGAAACAAATTTCGCCAACTTTTTACCTTCAATTATGATAAACCAAGACAATGAACAAATCAGTCTTATCAGTGTCTCCTTTTTCTGGGTAGGGATCATCATAGGAAGAATACTGATTGGTTTAGTAAGCAGAAGGCTTGATTTTTCTAAGTACCTCCTATTTAGTTGCAGTTGTTTAATTGTTTTATTGATCGCCTTCTCTTATATAAGTAACCCAATACTTCAATTGGGTGGCACATTTTTAATTGGTCTAAGTATAGCGGGCATATTTCCCATTGCTTTAACACTAGCATCTATCATTATTCAGAAGTACGTTGACGAAGTTACAAGTTTATTTATAGCTTCGGCAAGTTTCGGAGGAGCAATCATCTCTTTCTTAATTGGATGGAGTTTAAATCATGATACGATCTTATTAACCATGGGAATATTTACAACTATGGCAGTCATTCTAGTAGGTATTTCTGTAAAGATTAGGAGAACTAAAACAGAAGACCCCATTTCACTTGAAAGCAAAGCTTCAAAAACACGTGTAAATGAAAGATACTAATAGACATATCGTAAGTAAGAAGAGGACTTAATGTCCTCTTTTTACTTTTCAAATAAAAATAAAACAAATGAATGAATTGAGGTAAATACATGTACAAATTTATATATATAGAAGATACATTGAGTGAAAAAGATCAGTGGTTCCGATTATGAGAAAGTAAAATTACAAGTTACTTGGGTATTCTAGAGATCTCTGACCAATTTCAGAATAGGTTGATTCATAACGTATTGTTGGATGGTACGGCATCTCTGCAGAAGATATTGGCAAGTTAACAACAGACTTAGCTGAGAAATGACAGGGTCTATTAAGTGAGGGTACGAAAATTCTTACGCGTGAAAATGAAACATATATTACATTTGTTGATTCTATGGGAGTATTAGCCGAAATAGAAAGTAAGACATTCCCCAAGAGGAAATAAAAGGACTAAACGGGTGGCTTGCTACAGAAGGTCTTTCCTTGTTTATATGGAGAAAACAGTGTTTTAGCAAGGGAGATAGTAGATGATAGAAGTGGGCAGAGTTATCTGAAAACGTATCTGTAAAAAAAACAATTCTAAAATTCCCTCGAAATATTTTGAGAGCATCAAAAGCCAAAGAGCAAATTTTGAGATGAACCGAAGATGCATGTAAACTAAAGGGAAATCCTAAAATTAATAGGGGCGATATGATGAAAAAGATTATTAAAGGAAGTTTGCTGCGCGACAATCCCGAGAAGGCAATGCACTTATATTATGGAATATGTTTAGGAATCTGGCTGATTTATAATTTGGTGACATCCGGCTCCCCTGGACTGCCGCTTATGATTTTAGCCGGAGGAAATCTGATTTACGTTACAATCTTGAAAAAGAAAGAAGAAACGTGAAAAACACGCACCTCAGTGCGTGTTTTTTATTTAAAAACGTTGTGAAGACCCTCTTCCATTTCTTCTGATGACGGATACCACTTTGTCACCAGATCCCGAAACAGCCGTTCCGCAAAAAGAATCTCTTCCTCTGTATATCGGTCAAAAAATGACAGAAAACGCTGTTCGACCTTCTGGTGATAATATTTGTGCAAACTGTGCAGTTTTTTTCCGGCCGGCGTCAATCGGAAGTAGACCTCCTTTTTGTTATCGCTGAGCTGTGTTCTGTGAAGGAAGCCTGCGCCGAGCAATTTTGTGCTGATGCGCGATACAGTCGCTTTTGTCGTATTCATTTTTTCTGCAATAGACGTGACATTGATTGGTTCATTGTCCCCAACACAAGAAAGAACATGAATTTCTGTCATCGACAATTGAGATTTACTCCCGTGCTCGGCATCCAGCTTCTTCAATTCGTCAGACAAAAAGGCTTTAATGAGCCCCTCCCACTTCTCCTGCTGATGAATGAGCTCCGCATATAATTCAAAAATATTGCGTTTCGTATGATCTGTATTCATCGGGTTTTCCATCCTTTTTCATTCGATTGTTTCTTCTATCATACCGTTTTGTTACAGATGAAACAATCGAATTGAGCTACACCCGGCTGGCAACGGAAATCCAGCGGCTGATCCCTGCTTGAATCACTTCGGTACAATCGGGCTCCGATGCGCCCACTGCCCAGGCAACATGTCCATCAGGGCGAATCAAAATCGTATGCACGTCCCGCAACTTTTCATTAGGTTCTGCAAGCGAGGCATTTACCGTACGTAAGCCTTTTAATCGACTATGATCACAAGCCTCCTGTGTCAGCGATAACAAAACAAATGTCCCGTTATGGAGACAGCTGTACAGCCGTTCCGAACTGCCGTCTGAAAGAATCAGCTCCATATCAGGAAGCCTTGACCCGTTCAAACGATGCGGCGGCATGTTAGGATCAGCTTCATACCTGACATCGAGCGCAGAAATTTGTCCCGCTACATATCGATTCACTTCAGGGAAGGCGAGCAGTTCCGACATCATACTTCGCAAATGGAGACCAGCTTGATTGAAATCAAACAGCTTTGTTTGTGCCTCTGTGTTCCTCAGGAGCCCTTCAGCAGCTGAGTGCCGTTCCTTATGATAGCTGTCCAAAAGCCATGAAGGCGCAACGCCCTTGACGGCCGCCGCCAGCTTCCATCCAAGGTTCATTGCATCCTGTAGGCCAACATTCAGCCCTTGCCCGCCCGCCGGAAAATGAATATGCGCGGCATCACCCGCAAGAAAGATTCTGCCGTCCCGATACCGTTTCGCTTGGCGCGCGGCGTTCCCGAACCGCGACATCCACGAAGGGTCGCTTAAACCAAAGTCAGTTCCGCAAATTCGCAGGAGGTCAGCTTTCAGCTCTTCCTCAGTCACAGGCACATCTTTCGGCGTTTGCGTGCGATAAGGGCTGATCACAACGACACGATATCGGTCTGAAGATAACGGAACAATCATAACACCGCCCTCTTTTGTGCAAAGGGACAGCACGCCTGACGGCGGCGGAGAAAGGAGCGCCACATCCCCAAGCGCAGCGGTGACAGTGCTGTCTGTTCCCGGAAACTCAATTTTTGCCTGTTTCCGGACGGTACTTCCGGCGCCATCTGCCCCAACGGCAAACTTGCTTGTGATCGTCCGTACACTGCCGTCCCGATCCTTAAAAATCGTTTGGACCGCTTCTCCGTTTTGCGTTATCGCCAGCGCCTCTGCACCCCGAAACACCTCTGTTCCCAGGCTTCGCGCATGTTCCTCAAGCAGCTACTCTGTTTTGGCCTGCGGAAGCAAGAGCGTGTAAGGACAGCTCGTATCCAAGCCTGAAAAATCCAGACGGGTATCCAGCATTGAAAAATGCCCGGAAGGTATCTTGCTTCCTTTGGATACGAAACGTTCCAACAGCCCTCTCATCTCAAGGAGCTCCAACGTCCGGGGATGGAGGGTCAACGCCTTGGAATGCGGAACAGGCTTTTCAAGGCGCTCAATCACACATGTTTTCACCCCGGCCATCGCAAGCTCGGAAGCTAGCATAAATCCGACCGGCCCTCCCCCTATAATCACTGCTTCTACATTCATCTTAATCACTCCTTTTGTTTCATACAAAACGAACGAAAACCACTAAAATAAACGCAAATCTTAAAACCAGTTTTATTTTTTTGTTACACACGTAACGATTTAAATTATATCCTCTTACAATTTTTTCTTCAACACATTTTTCCAAACCAGCACAAAAAAAGACGCCGCTTCAATTGGCGTCTTTTTGTTCAGCATCGGAAATCACACCGACGATATTTTTTTCTCTAATTGGACCAAAGTGCCGGCTGTCGAAGCTGTATATGCGATTATCTCCAACGACAAAATATTGACCCTTCGGCACCTTGCTTGTTCCTGTCACATCTTTCAACGTAAAATCACCTGTTACATGGCTTCCGGCAGAAACAGATTTCAATTGCTTCAAAAATGGTTCAGCAACCTGCTTTCCGTTCACATACAGCTGATCATCTTTATATTTGATCGATTCACCGGGCAAGCCGATTACCCGCTTAATCAGCACTTTTTGATCGGGGCCTTTAAAAAGGACAATATCAAAACGATGGATGGTTTTAAATCGATGCGAAAATTTATTGACCAACAGTTCGTTCCCTTCCTGAAAGGTCGGGTTCATGCTGACGCCTTCCACTTTATAATCAATAAAGACGGCATTTTTAACCTGAATGGCGAGAACAACGGACACTACACTGGCAAGAAACCAAAACCGTTTTTTCATGTTACTGTCTCCCTCCATCATGCTCACGCTGACTAGCTCTCACATGCAGGTACCGCTCCACCTTTTTGCCGACATACCATAAGACAGCGATCACCAATACGGCGATGACCGTTCGAATCGGCTGTGTGATCAGCGCGTGCAGATCATATCCGATGAAGCTGATCATAAAAATCATGACAAGCTTTCCCGAGGCAGCCGCCAAAATAAACGGCCGCGTTCCGATCCTTGACAAACCGGCAACAACATTCACCGCGGCTGACGGTGTAAACGGAAAACAAAGCAGAAGAAACACAGGGCCGAAGCCGTGCCGTTCCACCCATAACATCAGCTTTCTGACCGACGGATGACTGCGGATAAATCCAAGCAATCTTCTCTGTCCGTATTGACGGACAATCAAAAATACGAGAATAGATCCAGCAGTTGATCCCGCCCATGACAGGATGAATCCTTCCCACAGGCCAAACGAGTTCGTATTCGCCACCACAAACACGATCAGCGGCAAAAACGGGAGAAATGCTTCAATTAAAGGCAGCAGCACAGCAATAAGCGGACCGAAAGCCCTATAGCTTTGAAATAATTCAGTTAAATGTTCTTGTGTGAAATAGGATAAAAAATGCTCCAACATTTATACTCCTTACCGGGTTTGTCTATCCTTATTCTACACATTATCAGCAGAAAACTAAAAAGTTTTGGCGATTTTTTCTGTCTTGAAACATTTCACCAGCCGATATAGAATACAAATAGAACAAACGTTCCCATTAGAAAGAAGGAGTCAGCAATGCCGAATCTGCAGGAGGAAATATACGAATTAATTGAACGGGCTCTCTTTTTGCCCATGGCCATTACGATTTTTAATCGTGATCTCGCCGGAATTGAGCAAAGCACATTAAAATTGAAGCATCCTTATAAACAGCTTATCAGCGAATCATTAAAAATAGCACAAAAGGATTTGATGGAGGTCAGAAAAGAGCTGAGGAAAAGAAAAATTGCGATACACGAGGCGGAACGCGATGAGGCCTTTACGCTTTATGTATTTGTGATCGATGGTTATGAAGAAAAGCACCGCTATTTTAATCCGCGAATTCGGGAGCAGGTCAGCGAATTATTAACATTCTATTTATTTGCCCCGGACAGGCCATGAGTCTTTTGAATCATTCTGTACTCTCCCAAGATTGCCCGCTCCCTCTTCGGGCAATTCCAACAATAAATTTCAGACAATTCCCACTATACAAACAAAATAAATTTATTTATAATTCGAACCACAGCCTTTCGCCCCAAAAAATGACATGTGCCGCCATATCTGCGACATCATTTTCAGTACGCTTGGGCTTGCACACCCCAATCCTAAAAGAGAAGGAGGATTCTATGAAACTGATTCACGTTCTCGCCGCTTTGCCCTTTATCGGAATCTTACTCGGCATCCCTTTTGCAAATAAAGTGACTCCCTATGTGTTCGGCATGCCGTTTATTCTTGCCTATATCGTGATGTGGGCTCTTTTGACCTCTGCGTTGATGGCGATTGTGTATGTCCTCGATAACGAAAATAAAAAGGAGGAAGCAGAATGAACGCAGCTCTCATCATCATTTTCGGCGTCCTGCTTTTGAGTATTTTTCTCGGCATACGCGCCCAAAAAGGAAAAGATATGAACCTTGAGCAGTGGACGGTCGGAGGCCGCGGCTTCGGAACCGTATTCGTGTTCTTATTGATGGCAGGCGAAATTTATACCACATTTACGTTTCTCGGCGGAAGCGGCTGGGCCTACGGGAAAGGCGGACCGGCCTTTTACATCATCGCCTACGGATGCCTGGCTTACATCCTTTCTTATTGGCTTCTGCCGGCGGTTTGGACGTACGCGAAACAGCATAAGCTGATGTCACAGTCTGATTTTTTCACCAAAAAATATAACAGTCCGCTGCTTGGCGTGCTCGTTTCACTGGTCGGCATCGCCGCGCTCATTCCGTATCTTGTGCTGCAGCTGAAAGGCCTCGGGCTGATTGTATCGGAAACATCGTACGGCAAAATCTCTCCGACCGCCGCCATCTGGATCGGCGCCATTTCGATCACGGTTTACGTTATGGTATCCGGCATTCACGGGTCTGCCTGGATATCGGTTGTGAAAGACATCATGATTTTGGTTGTCGTTCTGTTTTTAGGTGTGTATTTGCCAATTCATTACTACGGCGGATTTCAAGACATGTTTCAGCAGATTGAAACGGCAAAGCCAGGCTTTCTTACGCTTCCCGAAACGGGGCAAAGTGCGGCCTGGTTCAGTTCAACCGTGCTCTTGACAGCACTAGGGTTTTACATGTGGCCTCATACGTTTTCCGCTTCGTATTCAGCCGAAAACCCAAAAGTCTTTCGCAAAAACGCCATCATCATGCCTTTATACCAGCTGGTCCTGCTCTTCGTCCTTTTCGTAGGCTTTGCGGCTATCCTGCAAGTTCCTGGTCTGAAAGGCGCAGACGGGGATCTATCGCTTTTGAGACTGTCACTGCAAACATTTGACCCTTGGTTTGTCGGGATTATCGGTGCCGCCGGACTGCTGACAGCGCTTGTGCCGGGGTCTATGATCTTAATGTCTGCCTCTACGCTGTTTGCTAAAAATGTGTACAAAGTGTTCGCGCCCCGCACGACAGAACAGCAAGTATCGGTGCTTGCTAAGTTTTTAGTGCCGGTGATCGCGCTGATTTCGGTGTACTTTACCTTCAAGGGCGGGAATACCATCGTTACGCTGTTATTGATGGGCTACAGCCTTGTCACACAATTATTTCCGGCCCTGCTGTTCAGCCTATTCAAGCATAATATGGTGACGAAGCAGGGAGCCTTTGCCGGCATCATTACAGGTGTCGGAGCGGTTTCTTATATTACATTGACGGAAACGACGATCAGCACTTTATTTCCCGCGCTGCCTCAAGCAGCAAAAGACTTAAATGTCGGCATAGTCGCCCTGCTTTTGAATATTACCGTCATGGTAGCTGTAAGCTTTGCGACAAGAAAAACGAAAAGTGCTGCGGCTGATCAGGCGGCATAAATCATAAAAAAGCAATCTGGACATCAGATTGCTTTTTCTTATTTAACGTTCGCAGGCGATATAATCTTTGTCGCGGTCTTTCTTTTTATTGGCATCATAAAGCGCCTTAGAGACATAAGGCTTGTACTTTGTTTTTCCGCCTTTGTTTTTCACCTTCGACGTGCGGGCCACCCCGCCTTTGTATACTTTGTTTAACTCCTTGCAATTCTTATAGACCTTCACCTTTGTTTTGGCTTCCGCCACATGGTCAGATCCATATGAAAAACCGAAAACGAGACCGAGTGACAGCAAAACCGCAGCCGCTTTTTTCATGACGTTACACTCCCCCTTATATCCAATATTTAGTTGGTTTATAGCCCGAATTTATCATAATTCATATAGTCTTATTTGACAAGATAAATATGGAAGAAGGGTTTGTTTTTTCTTGTTTTCTTTGTCTTTCAGTGTTCAATCTGCCAAAACATGTTTCTCTCCATATGCTCAGGGGTACACATACAAATGTACACCAAACAGAAAAGGAGCGTTGACGATGTCTGATTCAAATCTTAGCAATCCTTTAACAGCATTTTTTCATGATGAATTTCCTGAACAATATCAAGAACCGCCCGGCCTGCAGCAGAACATGAAGCCGGTGCCGGATTGCGGAGAAAAAAGCTACAAAGGATCGGGTAAACTCACCGGCCGAAAAGCGCTTGTCACCGGCGGCGATTCCGGCATCGGCCGCGCTGCCGCGATTGCTTACGCCCGAGAAGGCGCCGATGTAGCTATTAACTACTTGCCTGCGGAACAGCCTGATGCTGAAGAAGTGAAGGAACTGATAGAAGCAGAAGGGCGAAAAGCAGTGCTGATCCCCGGAGACTTGAGCGACGAATCCTTTTGCCAGGACCTAGTCAAACAGGCGCATCAGGAACTCGGCGGACTGGATGTGTTGGCGCTGGTTGCCGGCAAACAGCAAGCAATCGAAAACATTGAAGATCTGCCTACTGAACAAATCTATAAAACATTTGAAGTGAACGTCTTTTCCCTTTATTGGGTTGTAAAAGCAGCGCTTCCGTTGTTGCCGGAAGGCGCGTCGATTATTACCACCACCTCAGTAGAAGGCTATAATCCAAGCCCGATGCTGTTAGATTACGCAGCAACGAAAAACGCCATTATCGGCTTTACCGTCGGACTGGGAAAACAGCTGGCCTCCAAAGGCATCAGAGTGAATTCAGTTGCACCTGGGCCAATTTGGACGCCGCTGCAGATTTCCGGTGGACAGCCGACGGAAAATATCCCAAAATTCGGCCAAGGTACCCCGCCCGCTCCATTAAACCGCGCTGGGCAGCCAGTAGAATTGGCAGATGTTTATGTATTCTTAGCTTCAGAGAATTCAAGCTATGTGACATCTCAGGTATATGGCATCACCGGCGGAATTCCGACAGCCTAAAGCAGGAGAAGGAGCTGCCCTGTTTGGTCAGCTCCTTTCTTTTTTTCTAATACCGCTCCCCGAGCTCACGCAAAATAAAATCATAAATCATCTTCGTCCGCTCTTCCTTCGGATACAGCATAAATTCCTGCCGTTTTGGCACGCGGTGTTCGATTCTGTCTTGGAATTTGGTTCTTAGCCATGCTGTCCGGTATACCTGGTTCTCGAACGAATTGCAGGAGATCGGCAGCTCCATCGTTTTCCCATTCGAAAACGTCACTTCCGTATCGTCGAATTCAGTCGGTTTGAATTCTTTCACATGCACATGGGAAATCCAGCCGCATTGGGGTCTTGTCGAAGAAAGTGTAGGGAATAAAAAGATTTGATTCGAAGGGTCCACCATGATCGGTGGTTTGTGTGAAATTTTTGTCACTTCATAAGTTCCTGCTTTTCTTCCCGCATAGCTTGATCCGAAAAACCGGCAGCTTCTGTCGACAATTTGCAGCGGCTTCATGCTGACGTAAAACACGCAGTCTTTTTCAATAATTTTGGAACAAATTTTGCCGTCGATTTCTTCTGGCAGCACGGCAATTGTTGCGCCGTTCACTTCATACGATTCTAAAGGTGCGTCTGTTTTCTGACTCATATTATGGCCTCCATCCTTTTTCTGCAAAATTTATACTAATAATCTATCATCTGTTTTTATAAAACGACAGGTTTTTTTAACAAATGAGCTAAAATCATCTTTTAATGATATTTATTGGTACTAAATTACTAGTAATAACCCGGTTTTACATTCGTAAGATCTTCGGTTTACGGCATTTTGCAGGATATGTCGATAGATTGCCAAGTATTAGTTGTCTAAAAATTATAAAAATTAATTGATTTTTTCGACCGTTATCCATATACTATAAAAAAGGCATTGGGGGGATTCTTTATGAAAGAGAAAAAATCGTACACTGAGCTCATGAAGTCCCGCAACACGCAAAAAACAAAAGAATTTGATGTCACAATGACGGATGTCTACATTCAAATGGTGCTCGATGAATCCTTGTATAAGCGTCGGCTGGCCATGCTGACGGACCAAATCAACAAAGCCTTGGACGAAAAAGATAAAGATGCGTTTCTTACGCTCTCTAAAGAATATGTAACGCTCAAGCAGAGCGAATAAGCCAATCCTCAAGGATTGGCTTTTTATTACCCATTCACAATTGTTCCGCCATTGACGTGAATCGTCTGTCCTGTGACATAGGTGGAATCGTCGCTGGCAAGGTATAAATAGCTTGGCGCCACTTCCACCGGCTGTCCCGGGCGTTCCATCGGCACGTCTGAACCAAACACTTCCACATCCTTTGCCGCAAAGCTGGCCGGGATAAGCGGTGTCCAAATGGGGCCCGGCGCTACTGCATTAACCCGGATGCCCTGCTGAACAAGCGACTGGGAAAGTGACCTTGTAAACGTAACGATCGCACCTTTTGTCGCTGAATAATCGATCAGCGTTTTATTGCCTTTATAGGCGGTAATTGATGCAGTATTAATGATAGAGCTTCCCTTTTTTAAATGAGGAAGCACCGCCTTTGTTAAGTAAAACATGGAGAAAATGTTCGTTTGGAAGGTTCTGACCAGCTGGTGGCTTGTGATTTTTTCAATACTGGGCTGGACATGCTGCTCAGCTGCATTGTTGACCAATATATCAATCGACGGAAACGCTTGGCTTGCCTGCATGACCACATCATTGCAAAACGCTTCATCTCCGATATCTCCTGCAATCAGCAGGCATTTTACCCCTTCCTTTTCTACATACTGCTTTGTCTCCTCGGCGTCCTGATGCTCATTCAAATACACAATGACCACATTAGCCCCTTCTTTTGCGAATAACACCGATACAGCGCGTCCGATCCCGCTGTCTCCTCCAGTAATGATAGCGGTTTTGCCCTCTAATTTTTTCGCTTTCTTCGGCTTATCAAAAACCGGACGGGGATCCATGAGATATTCAAAACCCGGCTGCTGGTTCTGGTGCTGAGGCGGCAATGTTTTCTTTTTTTGATTCGCCAATGAAATCACTCCTTTTCAACCCTATTATGTTATGAACAATCCCTGCCTCCTATGTATGAAAAGATAGAATATGGAAAAATTAAGAATAAATCTGATGGGAGGTATCATGGCTTGGCTAATCCATATTTTGCAAAGGAAGCACCTGAAACATACTGGAAAACATCAACTGACCTGCCTTCTTTTCCGGCGCTTCAAGAGGATACTGAATGTGACGTCACCATTATCGGAGGCGGGATTACGGGAATCACAACGGCGTACGAACTCACGAAGAGAGGCTTCCGTGTCGTCTTGATTGAAGCAAATCAGGTTCTCAACGGCACCACTGCCCATACAACCGCTAAAATAACCGCCCAGCATGACATGATATACGATGAATTTATCCGCAATTTCGGATTGAACCACGCGAGGCTTTATTATGAAGCAAATCAAAACGCAATTGATTACATAAAAGGCATTGTGGATGAACATCAAATTGATTGCGAATGGATCGAACAAGACGCTTATCTTTACACAGCAAAAGAAAATGCTGTACAAAAAATCCGCACTGAGCATGAGGCATACACAAAGCTCGGAATTGAAAGAGACCTTATCAAGGATCTTCCGATTCCCTTAGGTTCTAAGCTGGCGCTTGTCATGAAAAATCAAGCCCAATTTCATCCGCTGCAATACTTAAAGGCGCTTCTGGATCAGATTGTTCAAAAAGGCGGACGGATTTATGAAGAGACCGTTGCGCTTGATATCAAAAAAGGAGAAAGGCCAGAAGTGGTAACAAAAAGCCGGCACGCCATTAAGAGCCGCTTTATCATATGCTGTTCCCACTTCCCTTTTTACGACGGAGGCGGATTATATGCTACGAGAATGTACTCTGACAGATCTTATGTCCTCGCCATCAAGCCGAAGATCGAATATCCCGAGGGCATGTATTTAAGTATCGATCAGCCGGCAGTGGCGCTCCGCTATACGGTTGTAAACGGTGAAAAGCTGATTCTCTTCAGCGGGGTAAGCCATAAAACAGGCCAGGGAAAAGACATGTCTACACATTATGAAACACTGAGACAGCTGGCCGAAAGCACCATCGGCATCGAAAGCATCCCATATTACTGGTCCACTCAGGATCTCGTGACAATTGACAAAATCCCATTTATCGGGCCGATGTCGGAAAATGAGGACAATATTCTAGTAGCGACCGGGTTCAAAAAATGGGGCATGACGTCATCAGGGGTTGCGGCCACTCTATTGTCAGACCTTGTAGAGAGAAAAGATAACCCATACGAAAGCATATTTACGCCGTCCCGTTTCCATCTGAATCCCGGACTGCAGAAAGTGATCTCATACAATGCCGATGTCGCCAAACATTTTATTAAAGGAAAGCTTGAAAAGCCCGACGTCCAATTTGAAGAGATTGCGCCGGGTGAAGGAAAAGCCGTCACCATTAACGGCAGACGTGCGGGAGCATTCAGAGATGAAACAGGCTGCCTCCATCTCGTCGATACGACGTGCACCCATTTAGGCTGTGAGGTCGAGTGGAACGACGGCGAGCATACGTGGGATTGTCCGTGCCACGGATCACGCTTTAAGCCAACCGGTGAAGTTGTGGAGGGACCGGCCATCAAACCATTAAAACAAATAGATCTCGATTAAACCGTTCATTTTAATGAACGGTTTTTTAAATATTTTTCATCTGCATCTTCATTCATGTTTCTCTTGGCCGATAAAAAAGAAAAAGGCTTAAAAAGCCAAAAAGTGAAAATTATATTTTTCCCAAGGGGGATCATGGTATTGTTATTTAAAAAAGATAGAAAACAAGAAACAGCTTATTTTTCTGAGTCAAACGGACAACAAAAAAACCGCATTCAGCTCACAAACAAACATGCAGATGTCAAAAAACAGCTCAAAATGGTCAGACTAGGAGATGCCGAGCTTTACGTTTTAGAGCAGCTTCAACCGTTAATTCAAGAAAACATCGTATACATCGTCGATGCGTTTTATAAAAACCTTGACCACGAAAGTTCATTGATGGATATCATTAATGATCACAGCTCAGTTGATCGCTTAAAACAAACGTTAAAACGGCATATTCAGGAAATGTTTGCAGGTATTATCGATGACGAATTCATTGAAAAGCGAAACAGAATTGCCTCCATTCATTTAAGAATCGGCCTCCTGCCAAAATGGTACATGGGCGCGTTTCAAGAACTACTTTTGTCAATGATCAACATTTACGAAACATCCATTACAAATCACCAAGAACTGCTGAAAGCCATCAAAGCGACAACTAAAATTTTGAACTTAGAACAGCAGCTTGTCCTTGAAGCGTTTCAAAGCGAGTACAACCAAACCCGCGATGAACAAGAGGAAAAGAAAAACCTTCTTCATCAGAAAATTCAAGAAACCTCTGGGTCGATTGCAAATCTGTTTTCAGAAACGAGCAGATCTGTTCAAGAGCTTGTGGACAAATCTGAAGGCATTTCCGAAGCATCCAAAGCCGGCACAGTGACATCCAGCACTGTTGAAGAAAAATCGATCGGCGGGAAAAAAGAGCTTGAAATCCAGCAAAAACAGATGAATAAAATTGACACAAGCCTTGTCCAAATCGAAAAAGAAATGGTCAAACTGGATGAAATCGCACAGCAAATTGAAAAAATCTTCGGCATCGTCACAGGCATTGCTGAACAAACAAACCTTCTTTCGCTCAATGCTTCGATTGAATCAGCCAGGGCCGGCGAACACGGCAAAGGCTTCGCCGTAGTGGCAAACGAAGTGCGGAAGCTTTCTGAGGATACGAAAAAAACCGTCTCTACCGTGTCTGAGCTTGTGAACAATACGAATACACAAATCAACATCGTATCAAAGCATATCAAAGACGTGAATGGGCTAGTCAGCGAGAGCAAAGAAAAAATGACGCAAATTAACCGCTTATTCGATGAAATTGTCCACAGCATGAAAGTCAGCAAAGAGCAATCAGGCAAAATCGACGTCGATTTGCAGGCCTTTCTTGGAGGGCTTCAGGAAGTCAGCCGCGCTGTTTCTCATGTGGCCGCATCTGTTGATTCGCTTGTCATCCTGACAGAAGAATAAATATCAAAAACCGGTCTGCCAAGCAGCCGGTTTTTTCACGTCTATTATGTTAACTAAAATTAAAAATAAGTTGACATAATAATAGCCTGCATTTATTGTATAACCATATTTTATTACTGTTTGGAGGATTTCACATGCTGAGATTAATAGATATGATGCATATTGCCATTTTCACTGCGTTGATGGCCGTGTTGGGTTTTATGCCCCCTCTCTTCTTATCCTTTACACCCGTTCCGATTACATTACAAACGCTTGGTGTCATGCTGGCAGGCAGCATCCTCAAGCCTAAGTCTGCTTTCTTAAGCCAGCTTGTCTTTTTGCTGCTCGTCGCCTTCGGAGCGCCGCTTTTGCCCGGCGGACGAGGTGGGTTTGGTGTTTTTTTCGGACCGAGCGCAGGCTTTTTGATCGCTTATCCCTTTGCCTCATGGCTGATCAGTTTAGCTGTTTGCAGACTGCGAAAGGTGACTCCATTGCGTCTCTTTTTCACTCATATTGTATTCGGCATCATCTTTATTTACCTGCTCGGTATACCTGTACAAGCTGTCATGATGGATATTGATTTGTCACAGGCCGCCTTCATGAGCCTTGCATATGTGCCTGGTGATTTGATAAAAGCGGCTGTATCTGCGTTTCTGGCGATAAAAATCACCCAAGCCTTGTCTCTTTCTGATACGAAGTTTACGAAAGGAGGCTAATTTCATGACAATAACTCATACCTATTCATCTATTGCGGAAAAATCGCCCGGCCGTGTGGCGATCCAAACTGAATCGGAGCAAATCACGTACCGGGATTGGGCTCAGCTCGTCTCTCAAACCGCAAATTGGCTGCGGTCGCGGTCGCAGCCGAGCATGCCAAACCGTGTGGCGATCCTGCTCCCGAACAGCCTGGCGTTTTTACAGCTGTTTGCCGGAGCTGCAGCGGCAGGATGCACGGCTGTTCCCATCGACACACGCTGGAGCGCGGCTGAATGCAAGGAGCGTCTGTCCATAAGCGATGCGGATCTTGTGATTACTTCAGCCTTTTTCAAAAACAAACTGACAGATAGCAAGACACCTGTTGTTTTGCTGGATCACTGTATGGCAGATATTTCTGAAGCATCCGCTACTCCCTTGCCTACCATTAATCCCGAGCACCCTTTTTATATGGGATTTACGTCAGGCTCGACAGGAAAACCGAAGGCCTTTACGCGTTCTCACCGCTCTTGGATGGAGAGCTTTACCTGTACGGAAACAGATTTTTCGATTTCATCAGATGATAAGGTTCTGATTCCTGGGACGTTAATGTCCTCTCACTTCCTATATGGGGCTGTCAGCACCTTGTTTCTGGGAGGAACCGTTTGTTTGTTGAAAAAGTTTTCGCCTGTCCAAACGAAGGAATGGCTGAGCCGTGAATCCATCAGCGTTCTCTATACCGTACCGACAATGACAGACGCCCTCACCCGTGTTAAGGCCTTTCCCAACAGTCCCGTCAAAATCATTTCATCGGGTGCAGACTGGCCGGAAGAATCTAAGAAGAAGCTCGCCGCTGCATGGCCTCATCTCAAGCTATACGATTTTTACGGCACATCAGAGCTTAGCTTTGTGACATATTCCACTCCGGAAGATAGCAAACGGAAGCCACATTCAGCCGGCCGCCCGTTTCACAACGTCCAGATTGAAATCCGCAATGCTGCCGGGGAACGCTGTCAGCCGGGGGAAATCGGAAAAATATTTGTCAAAAGCCCAATGAGGTTTTCGGGCTATGTCAACGGCAGCGCACCACATGAATCCGGGTGGATGACAGTAGATGATATGGGCTGTGTCGATGAGGATGGCTTTCTATACATATCAGGAAGAGAAAACGGGATGATCGTATACGGAGGATTAAATATTTTCCCAGAAGAGGTTGAACGTGTGCTTCTCTCCTGTGCAGAGGTTGAAAACGCGGCTGTCGTTGGAATCCCTGAGGAGTATTGGGGAGAAATCGCTGTAGCTGTCGTTCACGGAAACACTGATGCCAGAAAGCTGAAAGCCTGGTGCAAACAGAAACTGGCAGCCTACAAAATCCCGAAAAAATGGGTATTTACTGACTCCTTGCCAGAAACGAGCAGCGGAAAAATTGCCCGTTCCAGCGTGAGGAAATGGCTAGAAGAAGGTGCAGTGTAACTTGAATGCGGTTATTGTTGATGCAAAACGAACGATCTTTGGAAAACAAAATGGGCTGCTAAAGCCCTTTCTACCGGAGGATTTGGCGGCTCCCATCATAAGCTGTCTCAGCCGAAAGCTAGGGGATCAAATTGATGAAGTGATTCTCGGAAACGCGACCGGCAGAGGCGGCAACCTCGCTAGGCTGTCAGCTCTGCAAGCCGGACTGCCTTTATCGGTTCCCGGAATGACGATTGACAGACAGTGCGGCTCCGGCCTTGAAGCTGTGCGCTATGCCTGCAGTCTCATTCAAGCCGGAGCCGGCACGATGTATATCGCGGGCGGCTCAGAAAGCAGCAGCCAATCACCTTTTTCAGAACGGGCCCGCTTTTCTCCAAATGCGATCGGTGATCCCGACATGGGCATCGCAGCCGAATATACGGCAGCACGCTATTCCATCAGCAGAAGCATGCAGGATGAATACGCGCTTCTCAGCCATCAACGCAGCAGAAACGCGCATGATGGAGGATTTTACCGTGAAGAAATTGTTCCTCTCGGAGAATTGGAGGTGGATGAAGCATTTCTGAAAAAGCGGCCGATAGAAGCGATTATTTCCCGTGCAAAACCGGTTTTCGACACCAGCTCCGGAACGGTTACAGCAGCCAACAGCAGCGGCATATCAGACGGAGCGGCCGCTCTCCTTGTAATAGAAGAAGAAAAAGCGACAGCCCTAGGGCTTAAGCCAGTGCTCCGGTTTATCGGCAGTGCTGTCAGCGGGATTCACCCGAACTATCCACCCGCGGCACCGGTTGATGCGATCCGGAAGCTTTTAACTGCACACGATGTAACACCTGATGATATCGATTTATATGAGATCAATGAAGCCTTTGCCGTCAAAATTTGTGTCTGCTCGCAAGAACTCGGCATCCCCTTTTCAAAAATCAATGTGCGCGGCGGCGCATTAGCTCTCGGCCATCCGTACGGCGCATCGGGTGCAGCTCTGGTAACCAGATTGTTTTATGAAACGCAAAGACGGACAGACTGTCAATATGCCGTTGCGGCCATCGGAAGCGGCGGCGGAATCGGACTGGCTTTATTATTTGAAGTTCTTGCATAGGCTTTTTCATAGGATGCATGCTTTTGATTTAGTATAATAGCGATATGACCAAAGTCAGGAAGGGGATTTTATGACAGCCGTTTGCTTAGTAAGACATGGAGAAACCGATTGGAACCTGCAGCAAAAATGCCAAGGCAAAACCGATATCCCGCTGAACGCGACAGGTGAACGCCAAGCAAGAGAAACCGGAGAATATGTAAAGGATTTCTCTTGGGATATTATTGTGACGAGCCCGCTGAAAAGAGCGAAAAGAACCGCGGAAATCATTAATGAATATCTGCATCTTCCGATTGTCGAGATGGATGATTTTAAGGAACGCGATTACGGAGATGCGGAGGGCATGCTGTTGGAAGAACGGACAAAGCGCTATCCGGATAAAAACTATCCGAATATGGAAACGCTGGAAGAACTCACTGACAGGCTGATGGGCGGTTTGGTAAAAGTGAATCAGGCGTATCCAAACAAAAAGGTGCTGATCGTCGCGCACGGCGCAGCGATTCACGCACTGCTGACGGAAATTTCCGGGGGTGACCCAGAGCTACAAAGCACGCGCCTCGTCAATGCCTGCCTCAGCAACATTGAATTCGCAGAAGAGAAATGGCGGATTAAAGACTATAATATCAACAGCCACTTATCCGGCTTTATCAAATAAGAAAAAGACAGGCGAACGCCTGTCTTTTTCTTTTATTTCTTATCAGCCGGCATCTCTTTCTGAAGCTCATCCAAAATGGCATTCGCCCCGTCCACACTGCGGCGCAGAGACCACACCGCACGGTCCACGTGGTACACATGTCCGTTTTTCACTGCCTTCAGCTTCTTCCAAAGTACATTCTTTTCGATCGGGCGTTTGCCGTCCGCACCAATGTCATCTGTTTTACCTGTCATCAGGATGATCACATCCGGATCTGTTTTCAGCAGCTGCTCAAGTGTCATTTTCATGTTCACTGAGTCGCCGCCATTGCTTGATTCGCTGTTTTCTGACATGCTGATCGCATATCGATAACCGACCTGTGTTAAAAGTCTTGATGTAAAGAAATTTTCATCTCTTGCCATAATCGTATCATTTGTATTTCCGATCAAAAGGACGGACTGGCTGTTAGCGCTGATTTTCTGCTTTGTCTCGCTAAGCTTTTCTTCATGCGCTGTCAGTTTTTTCTCCATTTCCTTCTCCTTGCCGACTGCTTTTGCAATCGTAAGTGAAGCGTCAATTGTATCCTGATAATCAGCATTTAAATTATCAAGCCCAATGGTCGGCGCGATTTTTTTCAGCTGATCGTATACTTTCTTATGCCGGGTCGTGTCAGCAATAATTAAATCGGGTTTTAATGAAGCGATTTTTTCCATGCTTGGCTGTGAGCGAGTGCCGACAGATGTGTAGCCGTCAATTTTCTTCAGCACATCCTTGTTGATCAGCTGCTTCGCTTTATTGTCATCGGCAACCCCGACAGGCGTAATGCCGAGATCGAGCAGTGTGTCGATTAAACCAAGCTCAAGAACAACAACCCGCTTCGGATGCTTAGGCACATTTGTCTTCCCTAAATCATGTGTTACCGCCACTTTATGTTCTTTGCTGTTTTGATTGCCGCTTGAAGACGAGCAGGCAGCCGTTAGAACAGAAAGAAGTAAAACTGTAAGAATAATCAGTGTTTTTTTCATACGTTCCAGTCTCTCCTGTATGTAGTTTCTAAGATTAAGATGTCCAAAAGATAGTATAACACGGAATGAGAATCATTATCACTAATTATTTTTAAAATGAGAAGAGAAAGTTCAGCTTACAGGTACATCTTGTTTCTCTCTGTAACGAAGTAGGACTATAAAGGGAAGAAAGGGTATGGATCAAAATCAAATTAGGTTTCTGGAGGAACGGTTAAAAACGGACATGCTTTCAAGTGACAGGACACAGCGGTACAGCAGCTTAACATCATGTACACAAAAAAGCTTGCAGAAAAACATAGCTTTCTCTGCAAGCTGATCCTGTTAAAGCTTCACAATGACTCTACCTTGAATGCGATTTTGCAAAATATCTTTTAACGCAGCCGGCGCTTCTGCCAATGGCACTTCCCTGTCCACGATGGTCAGCAGCTGATCAGGCTTGAGATCAGAAGACATGCGCCCCCAAACAGCGGCTCTGACATCCATCGGACAGTACACTGAATCGATTCCGAGCAGGCTGACCCCGCGAAGAATAAATGGATAAACCGTTGCAGGAACTTCTCCCCCGCCCGTTAAGCCGCTCACCGCGACAGCTCCGCCATATTGGATTTTGCTTAAAAGCGAGGCAAGCTGTTTTCCGCCGACAGGATCAACCGCTCCCTGCCATTGCTGCTTGGACAGCGCCTTAAGCGATCCGTCATAGACATCTTCCCTGCTGATCACTTCGCTTGCACCGAGCTGCTTCAAATAATCGGCCGCATCCCGGTTTCCTGTGCTTGCCACCACATCATAGCCCCGCTTGTTCAGCATCGATACCGCAATTCCGCCGACACCGCCGGTTGCTCCTGTGACTAGCACGCTCCCTTTTTCCGGAGACAGACCGTTCTGTTCAAGCCGATGCACCGATAACGCCGCAGTAAATCCCGCCGTTCCGTACACCATCGCTTCTTTTAGTGTAAGATTCGATGGCAGAGGCACCAGCCAGTCACCAGGCACTGAAGCATATTCACTTAATCCGCCATCGCGGGAGACACCGAGCTCATAGCTTGTCGCAATCACCTCATCCCCCTCGGCAAAGCGCGGATCATTGGAAGAGACAACCGTACCCGCAGCGTCAATGCCCAAAATAAGCGGATACTCTCTGACGATATTGCCGCCTGCTTTTCCGGCTAGGCCATCTTTATAATTGATGCCGGAATAAGCAATTTTAATCAGAACACCGTCTTTCGGCAAATCCTCTGTTGACATGGTTTTCACATGAACTGAAACATCATCGGCATGTTTTTCTGCCAGCAATGCTTGAAATAACGTTGACATTCGGCACACTCCTTTTCGTTTATATCGTAACCGAAGAACGTTCAAAAAACCAAATCATCAAGCTTCAATTTTACTTCGCTGGCACATTGAGACGATAATGGACAAATGCAGTTTCTTCTTCATAGCCGTTTTGCTCATATAAGCTTCTTGCCATCCGGTTGTGGTGTTCCGTCTGGAGCAATAAAGATTTTGCCCCGTTTTCCGCAGCAAAATCTTTTGCGGCAGATAGCAATTGCCCGCCGGCTCCCTTTGTCCGCGCATGGGGAGCAACGAATAAGTCATTTAATATGTAAATTCTTTTCATAGCCACAGAAGAAAACGTTGGATAGAGCTGGGTAAAACCTATGATTTCTCCATTTTCTTCTGCTGTCAAAATAATGGACTCGTCATTTTCCAGACACGCTCTCAAAAAAGCCTCTGCCCCTTTCAGATCGGACGCCTGCTTATAAAATTCCCGATACTGGTTAAACAGCGGCGCGATGGCTGCGGCATCTGATGTCTTTGCTTGGCGAATGTTCATCTCATTTCTTCCTCCCTCTTTAGAATCGTTCTATTTTAACTTTAATAGAATTTTCTGTAAAGTTTATTTTTTAGAATATTTTTATCAGCATGCATAGAAAAAATATCACAATAATATCCATTGATCTCATGGAAACACATGCAGGTCATTTGAAGGATTTTTTTCGACAGGAATTTCCCGGGACTCAGGAGCTTTTAACCTGAAAAAGAATGACATTTCAGCATAATGAACATTTACTCATGTCTATTTTCGTTCTTTTCTGTATAAAATTAGTTATTTCGAGTCTCTACAGAAATAGCGAGAGATGATATACCTAAATAGAGATAAAATCATCGCGAAAAAATGGGTCTACTAAAATATTATTCCATCTATTACAATAAATTTACAGAATAGTCTTTTAAGTAAGTCTACTCTGAATTCTTTTAAAGGAGAGGGTAAAGAGTGAGAAACAAAAAATTGTGGATCAGCTTGTTGTTTGCGTTAACGTTAATCTTTACGATGGCGTTCAGCAACATGTCTGCGCAGGCTGCCGGAAAAAGCAGTACAGAAAAGAAGTACATTGTCGGATTTAAACAGACAATGAGTGCAATGAGTTCCGCTAAGAAAAAAGATGTTATTTCTGAGAAAGGCGGAAAAATTCAAAAGCAGTTTAAGTATGTTAACGCAGCCACAGCAACGTTGAATGAAAAAGCTGTAAAAGAATTAAAACAAGATCCGAGCGTTGCATATGTGGAAGAAGATCATATTGCACATGAATATGCGCAATCCGTTCCTTACGGCATTTCTCAAATTAAAGCGCCGGCTCTTCACTCTCAAGGCTACACAGGTTCTAACGTAAAAGTAGCCGTAATTGACAGCGGAATTGACTCTTCTCATCCTGACTTGAACGTCAGAGGCGGAGCAAGCTTCGTACCTTCTGAAACAAACCCATACCAAGATGGCAGTTCTCACGGCACACATGTAGCCGGTACGGTTGCCGCACTTAATAACTCAATCGGTGTTTTGGGCGTAGCGCCAAACGCATCGTTATATGCAGTAAAAGTTCTTGATTCAACAGGAAACGGCCAATACAGCTGGATCATTAACGGCATTGAGTGGGCCATTTCCAACAAAATGGACGTGATTAACATGAGCCTTGGCGGACCTTCTGGTTCTACAGCTTTGAAATCAGTCGTTGATAGAGCCGTAGCCAGCGGTATCGTCGTTGTTGCTGCAGCCGGAAATGAAGGCACTTCCGGAAGCTCAAGCACAATCGGCTATCCTGCAAAATATCCTTCTACCATTGCGGTAGGTGCGGTAAACAGCAGCAACCAAAGAGGTTCATTCTCAAGCGTCGGTCCTGAGCTTGATGTAATGGCTCCTGGTGTATCCATCCAAAGCACACTACCTGGAGGCACTTACGGCGCTTACAACGGAACGTCAATGGCGACTCCTCACGTTGCCGGAGCAGCAGCGTTAATTCTTTCTAAGCACCCGACTTGGACAAACGCACAAGTCCGTGATCGTTTAGAAAGCACTGCAACATACCTTGGTAGCTCTTTCTACTATGGAAAAGGGTTAATCAACGTACAAGCAGCTGCACAATAATAAAAAAAGAAGCAGGTTCTCCATACCTGCTTCTTTTTATTTGTCAGCATCCTGATGTTCCGATGCATTCTCTTCTTTTTCCGCGTGTTGAATCCGCTCCATGATCGAAGGGTGGCTGCCTCTGAAAATCTTTACAAGCACGGGAGGATCAACCTGGCTCAGTCCCGTCACAGCCAAATCCTGAAACGTCTTGACAGCGGCTTCTCTATTCTCCGTCAGCTCAATCCCATACTGGTCAGCCTGATTCTCCTGATAACGCGAAACCGCATTAGAAAAAGGCGTGACCGCAAAGCTCAAAACGGACACCAAAAGCAACAACAGCGGCAGTGCTGCAAGGTCATGCCGTCCCTCCAAATGAAACATGCTGCGGGTAAAGCGGACCGTCCGCTTGTAAAGCTTACCAATGACATAAAATCCGGCGAGCGACACGAGCAAATAACCGGCCAGTCCGATATAGACGTGCTTCATGACATAATGGCCCATTTCGTGGCCCATAATAAAGAGAATTTCTGAATCGTCAAGCTTGTTCAGCGTCGTATCCCACAATACAATCCGTTTGTTCGCCCCGATTCCTGTGACATAGGCATTAAGCGCATTTGTTTTTTCAGACATGTTTACTTCATATACATGGTCAGCCGGAATATCGGCTTCTTCTGCCAGCTCTAAAATTTTGCTTTCAAGCTCTTTGTTTTTCAGCGGATAAAAATCATTGTATAAAGGATCGATAATGACCGGCTGAATAAAAAACAGAAACAGCGAAAACGGCACAGTTAACAGCCAAGCGTATAACCACCATTTTTTTTCATGCCTTTTGATCAGCCAATAAAACACGAGAACGCAAAGCGTAAAGATCGGAAAGCTGATCCAAAAGTCTATGACCTGATCCTTAGCCCAGCTGGCCGCTGTCTGTGTGGAAATGTTGTATTCAAGCGATACTTGATAGCCTATCCAATCTAAAGGCAGCGTCACTAACGTTGTGATCAGCGAAAGCACAAACACAAAACCAATAACCTGCAAAAACCGAAAGGGCACGGCTGCTTCCATCCATTTCTTGATCTTCTTTGAAACGCCGCTGACCAGCAATACAAAGAACAAAAACCAATCAAGAGGAAGCCCGATAAAAAATAAAAAATTCTTTACATTCGAATACTGCTCAGCCACTGCCAATTCAGACGGCTTCATGAAAGAAGCCGGGTCAGCCTGCGTCCCTTTCACAGCCTCCGGTACTGCGGAATCACCGGACAGGAAAAAATACCAATAAAAAAACAGCACATACAGCACGTAAGCAAGCCCTGCTGCCGCAATCCACTTGCGCATAACGCCTCACTCCTCACATCAACCCGTTACTTCTATTGTAATCATAAATTCAAATTCTTAGAACCAAGCTGTGTATCCGTACTTTTCCGTCCTTTTAGGCATGGAAAGCCCGATCGCTGGGAAAACTAACAATGTTTGGAGTGATGCAAATGAAAAAAATAGTGGCAGCCATCGTGGTTATCGGTCTTGTGTTTCTTGCATTTTTCTATCTTTACAGCCGGTCAGGCGATGTGTATCAATCGGTAGACGCGGATTTGATCACGCTGTCTTCAAGCGGCCAGGAAGAAATCGAGATTGAAAAAAGGCAGCACGTCAAAGATATGCTGGACATCATGAATCAGGGAAAACAGCTGAAGACAGAAAAAACATCAGCCCCTGATTACGAAGGGACAATCAAGTTTCATAAAGACCGGTACGACTCATTCAGACTATGGATTGACGGCAGCCAGCAAGCCGTTTATTTGAAGGACGGGACATACTACAAATTAAGTAAAAGCGATACAAAGGCGCTGCTAAACATTATTAAAAAAGAAGCAAAGGATTGAAAATGAAAAAGCGAAGCTTACCGCTTCGCTTTTTTCGTATTATTGAGGCAAAATATCTCTCAGCGCCCGTCTGAGCATTTTCCCCGTCGCATTTTTCGGAATGTCGTCAAGGAACGTAATGGCGGCAGGCCGTTTGTATTTGGCGAGATGTTTTTCACAGTGCTGCATGATATCCGCTTCTGTTACGCCAGAGCGTTTGGGTACAATATATCCCTTTACCGCTTCCCCGCTTTGGGCGTCCGGCACACCGATGACAACCGCCTCCTTGACATCCGGGTGGCTGTACAGCACTTCCTCCACCTCGCGCGGATACACGTTGTATCCTCCAACAATGATCATGTCTTTTTTCCGGTCAACAATGTAAAAATAGCCGTCCTCATCTCTTCTTGCCAAATCGCCCGTATAAAGCCACCCGTCTTTTAACGCATGTTTTGTTTCCATTGGCATTTTATAATAGCCCTTCATTACATTGGGGCCTTTCACGATCAATTCGCCGACCTGGTGATCGGGCAACTCGCGTCCGAGCGGATCTACGACCTTGTTCTCGACATGCAATATACTTGTCCCGATGGAGCCCGGCTTTCTGCCCCTGTCAAACGGGTTAAAACACGTAACGGGTGATGCTTCCGAAAGCCCGTAGCCTTCCAAAATGGTCACGCCGAATTTTTCTTCAAACGCGGTCAGCAGCGCGACTGGCATCGCCGCACCTCCTGAAATGCACAGCCGAATGGAAGAAAAGTCATCTTTCTTTCCGTTTTCATGCTGAAACAAGTAATTATACATCGTAGGCACACCGGCAAAAATAGTCGCCTGCCGCTGCTTAACAAGCTGAAAAACAGATGCCGGACTGAATTGAGGCTCAATTAAGACAGTTGCGCCGCTCATCAGCGGGGCATTCATACAGACGGTTAAACAAAACACGTGGAACATAGGAAGAGCGCAGACCACATTGTCCTTCTCATCCATTCCCAAATAGCCGGCGACATCGTTGGCATTGCTGTACAAATTCTGATGGGTCAACATTGCGCCTTTTGGTTTTCCGGTCGTTCCTGACGTATACAAAATGACCGCGGTATCATCAGGGACAATCTCCGGGCTTTGTTTAGCGGTGGATGTTGGACGCAATATTTTTGCAAACGTTGTCATTTTCATCCTGACCTCTGGGTCTGAAGCTTCTGGCTCGGCATCTCCCGTCTGGCATAAAATGACGAGCTCAACCTTTGGCAGCGATTCATGCATGCTCTCATAAAGCGGCAAAAGCTGATCAACGCCCACGATCGCCTTTACATCGCCATTTATCAGCATATAACCGATTTCTGTTGGCGTGTACAACGGGTTGATGGGCACCACCACAATCCCAGCCTTTAACGCACCAAAAAACGCGATGATAAAATCAGGCGAATTGCCAAGCAGCAAAGCTAGATGGTCCCCTTTCTCCATACCGGCTTCCTGAAGGCCGTCCGCAAATCGCTGAATGTGTTCATTCAGCTCCTGATAAGTCATCATGTGATCCTTAAACCTGCATGCGATGCTGTCGGGCTTCTCAGATGCTGTTTCTTCCAATTTGGAAACAAGATTCATTCTCCCACCCCTTAAAGTGAATGAATAGTCATTCATTATTGAAGCCAAGCTTTCTCCTCCATTATAGAGAAACAGAAAAAAACACTCAAGAGCAAAAAGCCCTGAGTGTCAGTACTGTTATAGTTTCTTTAATGCTTCAGCAATCGGTGTATCTCCTTCTGTCAGATCAAAGGCCCGATTTTCCGTATTGGTTTCATCTAAAGAAGCAATGACCGTTTTCGCCACGTCATCACGGGAAATGAATCCCCGTTCCAGATCGGCGGCGACTGAAACAGTTCCTTTTCCAGACTCATTGCGAAGGCCTCCCGGACGGATAATCGTATAAGTTAAACCGCTTGCTTCCAGAATTTTATCAGCATAATGCTTGGCCACATAATAAGGTTTAAGTGATTCATTCCAATTTTCACGGTTGTGGGCTTGCAGGGCGCTAACCATGACAAACCGCTTGATGCCCGCGATATCCGCAGCTTCCATCGCTTTTGCCGCTCCGTCTAGATCCACCAGCAACGTTTTATCATAGCCTGTGCTGCCGCCTGAACCCGCTGTGAAAATGATCGCGTCGCAGCCTTTCGCCGCTGCGGCGATTTCTTCCGGGCTGCCTTCCAGATTCGCAAGCACAGCTTCTGCACCGGCAGCTTCGAGAGACGCTTTCTGTTCTTCTTTTCTGACCATCGCTCTGACAGAATGATCAGGATTGTCTCGGAATAAAGAAACGAGTCTTTGTCCGATTTGTCCGTTCGCTCCGATTAAAAACACTTTCATGTGAATCCCTCCTGCCTCCATTATTTCAAAAACACAACCGCTCTTTCAAACAATGTGTTTTGCCTTAATAAATCAGATCAAGGAAATCCTCTTTTGTAATGTTCCCAAAGTAATGCTTAAGATTCACACCTTCCAGCGCATCAGCGATGACACTGCGTTCATATTGTTTTCCAACCAGCAGGTTTTCAATTTCAGATACATCACCGACACCGAAGAAATCTCCGAAGATTTTGCAGTCCTCAATTTTGCCTTTCTTGACTTCCAGACGCAAATCTATCGATCCGATCGGATAACGTTTCGAATGATTGAGGTTAAATTTCGGTGAACGGCCATAGTTCCAATCCCAATTCTGGTAGCGCTCTTTCGAAATTTGATGAATGACCTCCCAATCTTTTTCCGTCAGCTTATACTCCGGTACGGTTTGAATGTCATTTGTGTTGAAAATATGGCGAAGCAAATGGCTACGGAATTCTTCCGTAGTCATTTTATCATCGAGAAACTCACTGATGTTTGCCACTCGGCTTCTGATCGATTTGATGCCTTTTGATTCAATTTTATCCTTTTTCACCTTTAACGCTGACACAACATGATCAATGGCTGAATCAAACATGAGAGTGCCGTGGCTGAAAATGCGTCCTTTTGTTGCAAACTGGGCGTTTCCGGATATTTTCCGGCCATCCACTACAATGTCATTCCGGCCGCTCAATTCTGCTTCTACCCCGAGCTGGCGTAAAGCCTGGATCACCGGCTCAGTGAACTTTTTGAAGTTATGAAAGCTGTCCCCGTCATCCTTTGTAATAAAGCTGAAGTTCAAGTTCCCCAGATCATGATACACAGCTCCTCCGCCTGATAAACGTCGGACAACGATAATCCCATTTCCCTCTACATATTTTGTATTGATTTCTTCTATTGTATTTTGGTTTTTCCCAATGATAATAGACGGCTGATTTACATAAAAGAGCAAATACGGCTGTTTAGGGTCTAAATGCTTTACACAGTACTCCTCAATAGCAAGATTGATCCGCGGATCATTGATATTTTGATTGTCGATAAATAACATGGTGCTCCTCCTTTATCCTTCCCACACAAAACCTGATTTCGCAATATTCACTTCGCCGCTAAAAACGGTTTTCGCTTCTTTGCGAAGATTGTCATGCACGCCGAAATGCGGCAAATGCGTCAGCAGCAGCTCTCCCGCTCCCGCTTCTTTTGCAATTCGCCCGGCTTCCAGGCTGTTCATATGACCTGCGCTTGTCCCGTCTTGATCGGCATAAAAATTGCATTCTGAGATCAATAAATCGGCATTTTCCGAAAATGGAATAAATGATTCCTGATAGCTGGAATCAGCAGTATATACGACAGTATGGCTGCCGTCAGTAATCCGCATGGCATAGCACGTCACCGGGTGAATCGTTTTTAAAAAGGTGATCGTAAACGGACCGGCAGTCAGCGGCTGATCCGGCTGAAAGGCAATCCCTTTCGTATGTGTTTTATATGTAAGCTTTTGAAACTGTTCTATATCAGCATCATGTCCGTAAATCGGAAGCGTATGCTCTCCTTTGCCGAGAAACGAACCGACTTGTTTGGCAAATTGCAGCGGCCCGATGTCAGCGATATGGTCATGGTGATAATGAGACAGAATCACCGCACCCAGCTTTTCCGCCGGCACATATCCGAACAGCTTAGATAATACGGCACTGCCGCAATCGACAAGCAAAGAGTAATCACCTGACTGAAATAAATAGCCCGACGTCGCTTCATTTGCGGCCGGAAAACCGCCATAGCATCCGATAACTGTAACTTTCATAATGTCCTCCTATCTTTTCAAGAAAATTGATCCTCCTTCAATATACCCATTTTTCTTAAAAAAAGCATGTTTTAAACATTGTATCAAAACAGTTATTGATTTTTATAATCTGTTATATTACAATGAAGTCGCTACAAAGGGGAAAGAGGGATTGGTTATGCTGGGGAAAATCACAGATTTTTTTAGAAACCTGCCTTCGAAAAAGTGCGCGGAATGCGGAAAAAAGATTGAAGAGCAGCATGAGTGTTATGGAAATATCTGCAATGACTGCATAAAAGTTAACGATTTGTAAAGAGCGAAAATCCCGCGCAGCACGCGCGGGATTTTCTTTATTTTTCAACACTTCTTTATTTTGAAATAATAATCAGGTTAGGTCAAAGCTCACCCGTTTTTAGATAATTCTGGTGATTCTAATCACATTTTAGAAAATTCTTTATTTTCTAAATATAATTTACTATAGACGAATTCATTTCTTATCTATTATAATTTGATCTAATAGTGAGATTAAATATATGTCTATTCATGATATATGTTGATACTTTGTTTTTTGGGAGGTAATCTATGAAAAGAATTAAGTTTGGATTAGCCACACAAATATTCGTTGGACTTATTCTAGGTGTCATTGTTGGCGTTATTTGGTATGGCAACCCAGCATTGCCTACTTACCTGCAGCCAATCGGGGATCTCTTTTTACGCTTAATCAAAATGATAGTGATTCCTATTGTTGTCTCCAGCTTAATCATCGGTGTAGCCGGTGCAGGAAATGGAAAGCAAGTCGGTAAATTAGGCTTCAGAACAATTCTGTACTTCGAGATCATTACGACTTTTGCTATCATTCTCGGACTAGCCCTTGCAAACATCTTCCATCCGGGTACAGGAGTTAATATACACGAAGCTCAAAAATCTGACATTAGTCAATATGTTGAAACCGAAAAAGAGCAAAGCAATAAATCAGTGGCGGAAACGTTCCTGCATATTGTGCCGACAAACTTCTTCCAGTCCTTGGTTGAAGGGGATCTTCTTGCCATCATCTGCTTTACAGTTCTATTTGCATTGGGTATTTCCGCGATCGGTGAAAGAGGCAAGCCTGTATTAGCCTTTTTCGAAGGTGTATCCCATGCCATGTTCCACGTTGTAAACCTTGTGATGAAAGTAGCGCCATTCGGCGTTTTCGCACTTATCGGAGTGACTGTGTCTAAATTCGGGCTCAGTTCTCTTCTCTCTCTCGGAAAGCTTGTCGGATTGGTGTATGTCGCACTTGCTTTCTTCTTAATTGTCGTGTTTGGAATTGTTGCAAAAATTGCCGGCATCAACATTTTCAAATTCCTTGCTTACATGAAGGACGAAATCTTACTGGCGTTCAGTACGTCCAGCTCTGAAACAGTTCTTCCGCGCATCATGGAAAAGATGGAAAAAATCGGCTGCCCGAAAGGCATTGTTTCATTTGTGATTCCGATTGGATATACGTTTAACTTAGACGGTTCCGTTCTCTATCAATCTATTGCCGCGCTGTTTTTAGCACAGGTATACGGCATTGATTTAACGCTTTGGCACCAAATTACACTTGTGCTCGTCCTTATGGTGACATCTAAAGGGATGGCTGCCGTGCCTGGTACTTCTTTTGTCGTCTTGCTTGCGACACTTGGCACCATCGGCGTTCCAGCTGAAGGACTTGCTTTTATTGCCGGTGTAGACCGCATCATGGACATGGCACGTACAGTTGTCAACCTGACTGGTAACGCGCTTGCTGCTGTTGTGATGTCTAAATGGGAAGGCCTGTTTAATCCAGCGAAAGCTGAAACGGTCATGTCTCAAGCAAAAGCAGACCAAAACGCAACCATTTCCGGTTAATGAAAAGCCTGCGGGGTTCTTGCCCCGCAGGCTTTTTTAATCTTTAACAAGCTCAAACAGCTCTGTAATCAAAACAGTATCCTCATTCAGCTCCAGTTCACCATTTTTGATCAGTTCCGCCCATGCCATCCGATGGTCTTCCTGAAATTCCTCAATTCGATCTCCATTGCCCTCTCCTTTGACTAACCTCATATCAGGCGCTCCAAAGGTCGTTTCAAATACATGTCACTTTTATATTGCATCTCGGATTGTCATGTTTATCATAAACGGTAACAAGCTGCCCCGCCGTTTGATACACGTCACTCAATTCATCTTTTGAATATAATGATTTTGGGGCGCACGTGGCTGTTTTTTCTCCGGCGAGGATTTGCTGAATCAGCTGTTCCCCCAAACCGTCATCACCTTCCCAGCCGAAAGTGCTTTTCAGCTCATACATCTTCATTTCGCCTTCCCCCCCTTATACCATCGGTGACTGTACATAATAGTACAGAAGCTTAGCCGTATGGCGAAGAGACGATTTATGGGTGCGTTCAAATGCATGCGAAGCGTCAATTCCCGGCCCGATGAGGCCATGCACAATATCATGCCCGGATTTGATCGCTGCTGACGCATCCGACCCGTAGTATGGGTAAATATCAAGCTTATAGTCGATATGATGCTTCTCGGCTAAATGGACTAAATGCTTTCTCAGCTGATAATGATACGGCCCGCTCGCATCCTTCACACAGATTGATACTGAATATTCATCTGTCGCCTGCCCGTCACCGATAGCTCCCATATCAACCGCCAAATATTCGACTGTATCAGGAGGAATATTCGAATTCCCGCCGTATCCGATTTCTTCATTATTCGAAATGAGAAAATGAGTTGTATACGGCAATTCAATTTCTTCTGTTTGAATTTGATGAATTAAGCGGAGCAATAAGGCGACACTTGCCTTATCATCCAAATGGCGCGATTTAATAAATCCGCTTGATGTGATCTCGACACGGGGATCAAACGACACAAAATCTCCGACGCCAATGCCAAGCTCTTCCGTATCTTTCCGGCAGTGAACAGGTTCATCAAGGCGGATCTCCATATTCTCTTGATTGCGCTCAGCTTTCCCCGCATCCTTGTATACATGCACTGATGTTTGATGCATTAAAATTGTGCCTGTATACGTTTTTCCCGAGGCGGTTTCAATTTGGCAATACTCCCCCTCAATCGAGTTGTAGCGGAACCCGCCGATCAAATCGATTTTCAGCCGGCCGTCAGCTTTAATTTCCTTTACCATAGCGCCGAGGGTGTCAACGTGCGCCGTCAGCATGCGGTGCTGGGATGTGTCGCGTCCGGGAAGCGTTGCAATTAAGCCGCCCTTATGGTTCCGAACCGTTTCTACCTTCCATTCTTTTAAAAGGCTTTCAATATAATTGATCACCTCATATGTATTTCCTGTCGGGCTTGGGATCGATACAAGTTCTTTAATGAGCTCCATCGTTTTACGTACGGACGTCATAGGACATTCCTCCTTTTACTTTTCTATATAAAATATACTCTTTTCCCGAGGGACCCGTCCAATCTTTTCCTATCAATCTCTCATATGCTGTAGTAAGCATGGGAAGAGGAGGGATATCTATGTGCTGTCGTCATTCACATGAACGGAAACATCATTGTCACGATTGGTTTGATGAGTTTTGGTTCTTTGACGAGTGGTTCGATAAAGATTTCCATGACCATTGCAAGAAAAAGAAAGAATGCCATGACCCTTGCGAGAAGAAGAAAAGAAAGAAAAACCATTGTTTCTCTTGTAAAAAACACAGACACTCTTGCTGTCATTGCTAAGGACTGAATCAGAAATATTCTGATGACCCATGCTTCATGAATATTTCCATTCGCATTTTTCCAAGCGGGCTGTGCTGCTGCTTGGACTTTTTTATTGAAAGAGACTTTTTGCTTTTACAATCCAATAGACTGATACTGCAGCTATTAGAGCAACAATGATTTCAACAGCAGCAGCATGCTCTATTATTCTTTTTTGGTATAAAACCGCCGGTACATTAAAGAGTGCATGTAAAAGAATAGAATACAGCAAAAACAGCGGCCGGCGGCTTTTAACCGCATACAAGACCAGCAGCGACAGTCCGATTTGAACAGCAATCGCACTGATTCTTTCTATTCCCCCCAGCAGCCATTCATACGAAGGGGTATGCAGCAGCTGCTCCTGAATCGGCAGAAGCACCTGTTTGATGTCTTCATTGATCAAAAGCTGTTCAAACGTTCCGCTATTCATCGCAATTGCGTATACAATAAGCGAGATAGAGGACACGCCAGTAATCAGGATGGCTTCAAGCCCGCCATGGCCCGTTCCGAAAGCCAGGCCATCCGCCCAAGCATGATGGCGCTTCAAAAAAATTCTCATCATGATATACCTTCCGCACTCCTCAAAAATCCCAGCCATCAAGCAGCCGTAAATGCCATACCACAATGGATTTTGCATGGCTTCTTTCGTCATTTCATTCACTTGCAGTACATAAACATGAACGCCGCCCTCCAATAGCTGAGCAAAGACAAAAAACGTGAGAGCGCCAATAAAAAACACCTTTAACGAGGCGCCATACTTTCGCTTAAACCATACTATCAGTCCGATCGGCAACAAAAACGCAACAGCTCCAGAGAACGCCATAAAGACTATTGCTTCTTGACTGACCATTTACCAGCCTCCTTTTTCTATTTCTAGATTCCCTATTTCACATTTTCTCTTTTTTTATGAAAAAACCTTCTTTTTAGTACCAGATACTAATATCTAGTGTTATAATCTGATCATAAGGAGTGATACATATGTCAAAAGCAAAAATTTCAGCTATCGGCACCTATGCGCCGAGCAGGCGCTTAACCAATGCTGATTTAGAAAAGATCGTTGATACGTCAGATGAATGGATTGTTCAGCGCACAGGAATGAGAGAACGCCGTATTGCGGATGAACAGCAGTTTACCTCTGATTTATGCATCGAAGCGGTGAAGGATCTTAAGAGCCGTTATGAAGGGACACTTGATGATGTCGATATGATCCTCGTTGCCACAACAACATCCGATTATGCCTTTCCGAGTACGGCATGCCGTGTGCAGGAATATTTCGGCTGGGAAAGCACCGGCGCGTTGGATATTAATGCGACGTGCGCCGGGCTGACATACGGCCTTCATTTGGCAAACGGATTAATCACATCCGGCCTTCATCAAAAAATTCTCGTCATCGCCGGAGAGACACTGTCAAAAGTAACGGATTATACCGATCGAACGACATGCGTTCTGTTCGGCGACGCTGCAGGTGCGCTGTTGGTTGAACGAGACGAAGAGGCGCCCGGATTTCTTGCGTCTGTCCATGGAACAAGCGGGAACGGCGGAGATATTTTGTATCGTGCCGGACTGCGGAATGAACGAAACGGGGTGCAGCTTGCCGGTTCCGGTAAAATGGTCCAAAACGGCCGTGAAGTGTATAAATGGGCAGCGAGAACCGTTCCCCGCGAATTTGAACGTCTTTTACATCAAGCAGGTCTGACAAGCTGCGACCTCGATTGGTTTGTGCCTCACAGCGCCAACTTGCGCATGATCGAGTCGATTTGTGAAAAAACACCTTTCCCGATTGAAAAAACGCTCACCAGTGTCGAATACTACGGAAACACGTCTTCTGTTTCGATTGTTTTGGCGCTGGATCTCGCAGTGAAAGCCGGAAAGCTGAAAAAAGATCAAACCGTGATGCTTTTCGGATTTGGCGGCGGATTAACCTATACAGGATTGCTTGTCAAATGGGGAATGTAATAAAAAAAGAACTTGTTTCAAAGGAAACAAGTTCTTTTTCATTATGAAGCCGGCTGTTCTTCTGAAGTTTCTTCCTTTCGGCTTAACATTGTAAAGTAAGTAATGCTCAGCAAAATCATAACGAGGGCAATGCCGATTAAGACGCCGGCCATCTGCCACATGTAGCCAAAATCCCCGTTTGAAATGACCGCTCTGAACCCGTTAATGCTGTAGGTCATCGGCAATGCGCCATGGATGACTTGATAGAAATTCGGAAGCAATTCTAACGGGAAGGTTCCTCCGCTGGCACCGAGCTGCAGCACCAAAATAATGACTGCGATAAATCGTCCCGGATTGCCCATCGTTGTCGCCAAAAATTGAATCATCGCTAGGAAAGCGAGACTCGTAATGATCGTAAACACGTAAAATCTCCACGTGCTCTCTACCTCGAGACCAATTCCAAGAAGCAGAACCGTCGCCACAATCAGCGATTGAATAATTCCAACGAGCATCATGACATTGAATTTGCTGAAGAACCACTCAAAACCGTTTCTAGGACGTCCTGACGCTTCCTTCAGCGGGAAGACCACCGTCAGCATGATGCCGCCGACATACAAGCCCATTGACAGGATATAAGGTGTCAGCCCTGTTCCATAGTTAGGAACAGAATGGATGGCATCATCTTTGGTTTTAACCGGATCGGCAAACATGCCGTATGTTTGATCGTCAGCATCGATATCTCCTGTTTGATCAGCCGCATCCTTCAGCTTACTAGACAGCTCTCCTGTGCCGTCCAATAGCTTGCCTAAACCTGTATCAAGTGAAGCAGATCCGTCTGCGAGTTTTGATGATCCGCTTTGGACTTGTTTAGACCCGTCTAACAGTTTCAACAATCCGCCAGATACTTGACTGCTTCCTGTCACCAATTGCTCTGAGCCTGCTTTTGCTTTTGCGAATTGCTTATTATATTCACCGATACCCGCTGTCAGTTTATTTTGGTTTTCAGTCAGCTGCTGTGAACCGTTGTATATCTTCTGGGTTCCTTCAGTTAATCTGTCAATCGCATCTTGAGTCGTTTTTGCGCCGTTATAAAGCTTAGATGTAGCTTCCGGCAATGCTTTTAGCTGTGCCACCTGCGCTTTCACATCTTCCAGAGAGCTTTTAATCGTTGCAATGTCAGGCAGCTGATCAGCAGTAGGAAGCTGGCTTAAAATTTGATCAAAATCAGGCGCATCAACTTGCGGAAGCTGCTTCTCAACAGAGTTGATCAGCTGGCTCTTTTGCTCCGCTGTTAAGAAGTCACTCGAATTGATGAGATTTTTAAATGCCTGATCACGGTTTTTTAAGCTGTTTTCAAAGTCCGTCAGCTGTTTTTGGAAATCTTTCATCGCTGTTTCTGACTTTTCAAGGTTGTTCACAGCTGTTTCAAGCTTCGTTAAATCGACTGCATTTATGAGCTTTTCCGCTTTTGCTGCTTTCTCAGAACCTTCTTGGGCTTTACTGTTGAGCTGATCCAGCCCGTTTGTGAGATTAGGCAAGCCCTGCTGCACTTTTTGAAGTCCGGCAAGAAGCTCATTCATCTTGCCTGTCAGCTCGCCTGATCCTGCCGCAAGCTTTCCTGAGTTTTCATAAATCGTATTGCTGCTGTCCTGGAATTTTCCGAGCGAGCTGTCAAGTGATTGGATACCGCTTGTCACCTGAGCCGCTCCATCCGCAAGCTGCGCCGTTTTGTCACTGATAGTGGCGGTGCTTTCCTTCAGCTTCTCCAGGTTATCTTTCAGCTGGGCGCTTCCGTTTTTCGCATCCTTTGTGCCATCATCAATTTTTTTCGCTCCGCTGCTCGCGTCGCTCAAACCTTTGGCGATATCTTTAAAGTTATCAAAAATGACTTTCGTATATTGCTCGGTCACTTCTTTAGAAACAGAGGCTTTTAGTTTATCAATCGCTTTTTCACCGATCGTTGCCCCTACATAGTTCGAACCGGCATTCGTATGGTATTTCAGATCCAGCTTTTTCGGATTTTTGTCCAATACAGTGCTGGCATTCTTAGAAAAATCCTCAGGAATCTCGACAACTAAATAGTATTTTTGATTTAATAAGTCCTTTAACGATTGGTCAAGATCACTGGAAAAATGCCAATCAAAGTTATCATTATCCTTTAATTCTTTGACCAGATCATCACCGATTTGAAGTTTTTCTCCTTCATACGTTGCCCCTTTGTCTTGGTTGACGACAACGACAGGCAGCTGGTCAACTGTGCCGTATGGGTCCCAATAAGCCTTTAAGAACACGCCGCTGTAAATAAGCGGGACAAACAAAATGGCAATGATGGGAATTAATAATTTTTTACTCGTTACGATGTCTTTCCACTGACTTCGTATTGTGTTCATCCTGATGCCTCCATTCTAAAACTGACTCATCATAAAAAATGGTCATTTTGTTGCAAAGAGAAAGGATTATCTAGTTGGCTGACAATCCTTTGACAACATACAATTCAAGCAGTTCCGCAATCGTCTCTTTATCGAGCGGGGGATGCTGTTTTTCCCAATCAAAAATGAGCGCGATATAAAGCTTCAGCATCACAAAAGCTGTCAGCTCAGGATCGCACGGCTTGATTGCACCGTTCTTAATCCCGTCTTCAATCTTACTTTTTATATAAGACAGAATGCCTCTCTCCATTTTCTGGATCACTTCCTGAACTGCCATTGTACCAATCTCAGCATTTTCTTGGAAAATTTTAATCGTCAGCTGATGTGTTTTCCTGAACTCCAGAATGGCAAACAGCGCCCTGTGCACATTTTCATGGAACGGAAGGTTCGGCTCCATCGCTTCGTCCGCTTTTTGCTTCATTTCCTTCAATAAAGTAGTGAAAATCTCGTCAAACAGCTCTTCTTTGTTTTTGAAAAAAGTATAAATGGTTCCCTTCCCCACGTTCGCAAGCTTTGCCACAAGATCCATTGTCGTCGCTTTATACCCGAACTGCGTGAAAGATTTTGTGGCCGCCTCCAAAATGAGCTTTTTTCGATCTATTGACATTGTATTCACCTCGAAACTGACCATTTGAACATTTTAGTCATTAAGTACATATGCAAATGTATCATAACCTGCTGATCAATTCAATCATTTTCTTTACACAATATTGCCATTGCACAACAAAAAAACCTCCGCCAGAGCGGAGGTTTTTAACTGAATAAATAGGTAAGCGCGTCAGACACGGCAGCTTTTCCTTGATCGATGCAGTCGGGAATTCCAACACCTTCAAAAGAAGCGCCTGTCACGTAGACACCCGGATATGCGGAGGCCAGTGCTTCGCGCAGTTCTTTGATGCGCTGCTTATGGCCGACATGGTACTGCGGCATGCTTTCATGCCAGCGGGTGACACATGTCATTTCCGGCTCCCCGTTTATGTTCATGACTTTCTTTAAGTCTTCTAACACAATGTTGATAATGTCGTTATCTGAGAGATCGACAATTGATTCGTCTCCGGCTTTTCCGACATATGCCCGAAGCAGCGTTTTGCCTTCAGGCGCTGCGTGCGGCCATTTTTTGTTTGTCCACGTACAGGCTGTGATCGCGAAATCACTGTTTCTTGAGATAACAAAGCCCGTTCCCTCATGCTCCATTTGGACGGCGCCTTCAGGGAAGCCCAAGGCGACATTTGCCACGGATGTGGAGTGCATATTTTTCAAATGAGAAATGGCAGGAAGCTCAGAAAGCATTCCTGCAGCCGCTTTATGCGGAGCAGTCACAATCACTGATTCAGCATCAAGTATGACGCCGTTATCCAGTTCGAGCGAGTAGCCAGTGCCGCCGCGGCTGATCTTGGTCACTTTTGTCCCTTTGTATACCTTCGTCAGCTTTAATTGCTTTTCAATCTCTTCGACAAGAGTCTGCAAACCCGTTGAAAGGGTCTGGAACTGCCCTTGCTTTTTAGCTGTGAGCTGCTGGCCGGAGCCTTGAGGCCTTGTTTTTTTCATGCCGAGAATTAAGCTTCTGTGCTTTTGTTCCGTCTGGTAAAATTGCGGAAAAGTCGACATTAGACTGAGCTTGTCAATGTCACCAGCGTAGATGCCTGATAGAAGCGGCTCGATTAAATTCTCAACCACTTCATCTCCGACACGTCTGCGGAAAAATTCTCCCAATGACTGGTCGTCTTTTGACTTGCTTGCAGGCAGGATGAAATCCATAGCAGCCCTTGCCTTCCCAGACACAGAAAACAGACCAGTTGAAACGAACGGCGCAATTTTTGTCGGTATCCCCATCACGGCGCCCTTCGGCATTGGATGCAGGGTGCGGTTTACAAGCACATAGGATTGTCCTGTTGCATTGTTGACAAGCAAATGTTCAAGGCCGACATCTTTGACAAGCTGCGGAGCGCTTGTCTTCCGTTCCAAAAATGAGTCAGGCCCTCTTTCGATGATATAGCCGTCTTTCTTGACAGTTTGAATTTTCCCGCCGACTCTCGGACTTGCCTCAACAAGCGTCAGCTCAAGGGGCAGATTTTTTTCTATGATTTCTTTTTCCATATAGAAGGCGGCGGCTAAACCGGTAATGCCGCCGCCGATGATGACTACATGTTTTTTGCCGTCACTCATGTTCATCGCCTTCTTTAACGTCCTAATTTTTTTAATACAACTGTTGCTAATGCATCAATAAATTCCGGCTTTGCATTCGGCATTTCCGGGCGGTAGTAGCTTGCATCGATATCGTCTGTAACCACTTTGCATTCATAATCATTATCATAAAGCACTTCTAAATGATCTGCTACAAATCCGACAGGGACATATACGAATGCCTGATAACCTTTTTGTTCGAATAAATCACGCGTTAAATCCTGGACATCAGGCCCGAGCCAAGGATCAGGCGTGTTCCCTTCGCTTTGCCAGCCGACAGCATATTCGGAAACGCCTGCGCCTTCAGCAATCAATTTCGCCGATTCATGAAGCTGGTCCGGGTACGGGTCTCCAAATTCTTTGATTTTTTCCGGCAGACTGTGTGCAGATACAATGAGCATCGCGTTATCTCTATCATCTTCAGGCATTGACGCATATGTTTCCTTCACTCGGTCAACCCAGTATTTCACGAATTTCGGTTCATCGTACCAGCTTTCAACAGACGTAATCGTTAAGCCGCCAAGTTTTTCAGCCTCTTCTTTGGCACGTTTGTTGTAGGACTGCACGCTGAACGTGGAGAAATGCGGTGCCAGCACGATGCTGACCGCTTCTGTAATGCCGTCCTTATGCATCTCTGCTACAGCATCTTCAATAAATGGCTCGATATGCTTCAGTCCGATATACGCTTTAAACGTAATCTCGTCCTGAATCTCATTTAAGTGCTGTTCAAGCTTGTGCGCTTGCTCTTCTGTGATTTTGGCAAGCGGTGAAATGCCGCCAATTGCTTCGTATCTGTCTTTCAAATCTTGAAGCATTTCAGGTTCAGGCTTTCTGCCTCTTCTGATATGTGTATAATAACGTTCGATATCTTCTTCTTTATAAGGCGTGCCGTACGCCATAACGAGAAGCCCCATTTTCTTTCTACTCACTGTTTACACCCTCTTTAATGATCTGATACAAACATTTTGACAGGATATCATCCAGATACCAAAAGATATGCTTAGGAATATTGACCCATTTTTTTGTTTTGTGAATATTTATGGACAAATGCTGTCAGTTTTTTCAAAACCTCAGGACTGACGTCAGGAAATACCCCGTGTCCAAGGTTAAAAATGAAGCTGTCCGATTTCATGCCCTGATCAAGTATTTCCGTCGTTTTCTTCTCAATGATTTCCCATGGCGCAAGCAAAATGGACGGGTCCAGGTTGCCCTGCACTGTTTTAGTGATGCCTTTTGATCTGGCTTCATCAATGCTGAGTCTCCAATCGAGCCCGACAACATCGAGGGGCAGGTCATGCCAATCACCTGCCAGATGGCTTGCACCTACACCAAACATGATCAGCGGCACATTCTCCTCCGCAAGCTCTGAAAAGATCCGGTTCATCACGGGTTTGATGTATGTTCTGTAATCTGCTTGATTCAGCGCGCCGACCCACGAATCAAAAATTTGAATCGCTTTTGCGCCTGCCTTAATTTGCGCTTTCACGTACACAATGATCATGTCGGCAAGCTTGGACATCAGCAGGTTCCATGCATCCGGCATGCTGTACATGAAGGCTTTTGTTTTATTGTAGTTTTTCGACGGACCGCCTTCGATCATATAACTGGCCAGCGTAAAAGGCGCCCCTGAGAAACCGATGAGCGGGACGTTGAGCTGCTCATTGACAAGCAGTTTAATCGTCTCAAGCACGTACGGCACGTCCTGTTCCGGATCAATCTGACCGAGTTTTTCAATGTCCGCCAGAGACCGGATCGGCTGATCAATCACAGGCCCGATCCCGTTTTTGATTTCAACATCCACACCGATTGACGGCAGCGGAGTCATGATATCTTTATAAAGGATTGCAGCATCGACTCCGTATTGCTCAACCGGCAGTCTTGTGACATACGCACAAAGTTCCGGCTGATGTGTAATGTCAAACAATCCGTACTTTTCCTTCAGCTTACGGTATTCCGGCTGTGATCGCCCTGCTTGTCTCATATACCATACAGGCGTGTGATCCGCTTTTTCTCCCCGTGCCGCTTTTAAAAACGTCTCGTTAAACGTTTCTCGTTTACTCATCTGATTTCCACCTTTCATACTGCAACCATACGTTCGTATTTCTTGACTTATTACACTATACCTTGTTTTAGGCAAATGGTATAGAAGTGAGGCTCAAAGTTCAAAAAATCGCCGAATTCCATTAAGAGGAAAACAATTTAGGCTGAACGTAATCGGTTCCTTCCCCTTCTCTCTTTGTCTGTGTATTATAAGGCACAATTTTATAAGAAGCGCCCGAAAACAAGTTGGCATAAGGGATTTCATAGCTTCCCTTTCCTTCAACTGAATCAAGAAGCGTCTCCTTGCCGTCCTTATTTACATAAATTCTGTATACGGCCCGATCATCCTCTTGAGCGTCCCATTTTAATTCAATGGTAAAAAGCCCCGCAGCTTTAAATGTGTAATCTGCTTTCAGTGTTTTGACCGGCTCCAGCTTAATTGGGCTTTCCAGTTCTTTGACGTTTTTAGGCTTCGTAAACACAGAACCGGTTTCTCCAGCCTGTGTCAAAATATCCTTAAACAGTCTCGTCGAATACGCGCTGCCGCCTTTTAAGTAATGGCTTTGATCCGTTTTGTCATAGCCCATCCAGACAGCCCCGGTTATTTTCGGCGTATAGCCTGCAAACCAGGCGTCCTTAGTCGCTCCGGAGACGCCAGTATAAGAAGTAGAACCGGTTTTTCCCGCCAGGTCGCCGTGATAAGTGCCGGACGTTGCCGTTCCGTTTTTGACCACCTGCTGCAGCATTCTGGTCATATTCCAGGACGTTTGCTTGCTGAATACCCGCTTTCCTTCTTCTTTATGATCGGCTATTGTTTCTCCGTCTTCATCCTTTATGCTGGAAATAAAGTACGGTTCAGTATACGTTCCATTCGCGGCAAACGTATGAAATGCGCCGGCAAGCTGGAGCGGCGAAACGCCTTTTTCCAAGCCGCCTAGAGCGAGAGCAAGCCCTTCATCAGGGATATCAATGCCGTTTGCTTTCAAATAAGACTTTCCTGTTTCGACGCCTATTTCATTCAGCGTCCAGACAGCCGGCGCGTTTTTGCTGTACGTAATGGCGTCAGACATGGTCACTTCGCCCTCATACTGGCTGTCATAGTTTTTCGGCGTATAATCTCCGTAGGATTGTAGCTCATCCTTCAATAGAGAGTAGGGCCTAAATTTCTTTTCCTGCATCGCCGGTCCGTATACTGCAAGCGGCTTAAATGTGGAACCCGGCTGGCGGGCAGCTGTGACACGGTTGTACCCTTTAGCTGTGTAATCTCTTCCGCCGATCGCCGCTTCCACACCGCCTGTCTTGTTATTGATAAAGACCGCGCTTCCTTCGGCATTCTGATCTGTTCCGGGATAATAGCTTCCCTGCTTCATCACCTGATAAGCCGTCTTTTGCAGCTTTGAATCGAGAGGCACCTTGATCGTATATCCGCCTTGAAGGAGCTGCTCTCCGGAAATCGAGTACTTGTCCTCCGCCTCTTCAATCACAAGATCAATATAGCTGTCAAACCATGGTGTTTCCGACTGCTTCTTCACGTTCAGCCCAAGCGTCCTCCCCTGCGCGCTGACAGCCTCTTTCGCACTGATGTAGCCTTGGTCATTCATCATGCCAAGAATCGTATCACGCCGCTCCTTACTTTTATCTGGATGCAAAACCGGAGAATACGTAGAAGGCGCCTTCGGAATAGCGGCCAAAACCGCACCTTCGGATACAGTTAAATCTTTTACTTCTTTATTAAAATAATAGTGGGACGCCGCTTGTATGCCGTAGACTCCATGTCCGAAGTAAAGCTGGTTCAAATACATTTCCAGCAGCTTGTCCTTGCTGTAATCCCGTTCAAGATTGATCGCAATGATCACTTCTTTTGTTTTTCTTAAAAACGTTTTATCATGTGTCAGAAAAATATTTTTGGCAAGCTGCTGGGTGATCGTGCTTCCGCCTTCCACCTTTCCGCCTGCTAATATATCGCGATATACTGCCCTTCCGACAGATTTTGCATCAATACCGTGATGCTCATAGAACCTTTTATCCTCAACAGCGATAAACGCTTCTCTGACCTGCTTCGGAATCTCATTGATCGAGACAGGCTCACGATTTTCTGTATACAGGCTTGCAACTTCATCTCCGTTTTGATCCACAATTTTTGAAGATGCATGAAGAATGAGCTTCTTTTCATCAATGACATAATGTCCGAGAAAAATAATTGAAATATATCCTATTAAAGCGAGAAAAGCAGTTAACACTAAAATAATGATGGGTATAAATAGTTTCTTTTTCTTTATCTTAAACATGAACTCACCTCGCCTTTCTAAAGGTAGTATGGGAAAAATTGTTTGGAATTATGTTCGAAGCACTCGCCAATAGAAACTTATACCATTGTTTTGATATACTAGCAAGCAGGAGGTGGCTGATATGAAGGTTTATATTACATATGGGACAGCCGATTTTTTAAAAACGATCGTAAAGAAGCATCCCTCGGAAAATATACTTTTGATGCAGGGGCAGGAAAACGCGATTTTGATCCACGAAACAAGCGGAGATACGGTTTTCCAGGCACCCCACGCTTATGAAGTGATTGACCAAGCCGGAGAGATGAAGCATCCCGGTTTTGCAGTATTGAACAATATTGCCGTCACTCAGGAAGGACGTCCGCTGTTTGAAAACAAATTTAAAAACAGAGCGGGAAAAGTCGAAAGCGAGCCCGGTTTTGAAGCGATTCGTGTGCTCCGTCCGCTTGACAGTGACACCTATGTCATTCTCACCTTGTGGGAAACGGAAAGAGCCTTTCAAGATTGGCAGCAGTCCGATTCATACAAAGAAGCCCACAAAAAACGCGGCACGTCTGCCGGAATTGATACAACGTCAATCTTCTCCCGGCCTTCGTATGTCACCACATATTCCGCTGTCGAATAGTTGCCGGCGTGTCCGGCAGCTTATTTATTGGACGGAAAGCAAAGTGAAAAATTGTGCCCGTGCTACGGTTTCCACTTCGGATATGATGATTACGAGATGCAGCGCGCGGATAGTTCATTTTTAAAGCCCTCGGAAAGCATCATCGGTTACAGAAAAAACTGGCTTGCCGATGGGGCATCATTTTTTCACCTGAATGCTACCCGGAACATCAGCAAAAAGCGAATAGAGTCTTATAGCATCATTTGATCGAGCAGCTAAAACAGATCAATGTCTATCTTCCATCATAACCCAGCCTTCCGTCCCGGCACCTTCCGCCCGCCTATGAATAATCTGTAGGAAGCGGAAGGAGTGATCAATGATGGAAGTCGGGATTTTGTCTGTCCATGTTCTGTATGTATTTTTTATTGGGGCGATTATCCTATTTATGCTGCTGCGGAAAGATACGACCTTTATTTCGTTATTCGGCATTTTTATCATATCGCTATGGGCCAGCCATTCACTTTCAGCCTCTGTCAGCAGTTTATTCCACAGCTTTATCTACGCGGCCGGCGAACTGCTGCCCACGATTTTCATCATTTGTTTTATCGTTTCGATGAGTGATTTGTTAACAAAAACAGGGATAAATGAAGCGATGATTTCTCCCTTTGCAAGCCTTGTGAAAGGTCCTGTGACTGCCTACTGGCTGATTGGCGGCCTGATGTTCGCCATTTCTCTCTTCTTCTGGCCTTCTCCAGGTGTCGCTTTGATCGGTGCCATCCTGCTCCCAGCAGCCGCCCGCGCCGGTTTGCCGCCTATTGCCGCAGCCATGGCCATGAACTTATTCGGACACGGTTTTGCTTTGTCAGGAGACTTTGTCATTCAGGCGGCACCAAAGCTGACAGCGGATGCAGCAGGCATTCCAGTCGGTGATGTCATCTCAGCGAGTATTCCCCTTGTGCTGATTATGGGCGTGACCACAACAACTGCTGCATTTATCATGATTCAGCGCGAACGCAAAAAACAGCTGGGTCCAGCTTCTTTTTCCCCTGTACGTTCTGGCGAACAAGACACCTCGCTGTACTTGCCAAAACGCCTGCGGTCCATACTGGCTTTTATAATTCCGCTTGTCTTTCTTGCGGATATTGCCTGCATGCTCTTGTTTAACCTACAGGGAAATGATGCGACCGCTTTAATTGGCGGGTCTGCCATCTGCATCCTCCTGATCGTTCATTTTCTCGTGTATAAGCAAAAAGGGCTTGAAAAAATCACCGGTTATTTTATTGATGGATTCCAGTTCGGCTTTAAGGTTTTCGGCCCCGTCATCCCGATTGCCGCTTTCTTTTATCTTGGTGACTCAGGCTATAAAAACATACTAGGCACTTCACTCCCTAAAGGCTCCCACGGAATTGTCAATGATCTCGGCATTGCTTTATCCCACATGATGCCCATGTCAAAGGAGCTTGCCGCTGCTGCTTTAACTGCCGCCGGAGCCATAACCGGCCTCGACGGATCAGGGTTTTCAGGCATTTCTCTCGCAGGCTCTATCGCCAAGCTCTTTTCGTCCGCACTTCATACTGATCCCGCCGTTCTGACCGCGCTCGGCCAAATATCTGCCATCTGGGTGGGCGGCGGAACACTGGTCCCATGGGCGCTGATTCCCGCGGCGGCCATTTGCAAAGTTGATCCTTTTGAGCTTGCCAGAAAAAACTTCATTCCCGTTGCAATTGGCCTTTCAGTGACAACCATCGCAGCCATGATATTGCTTTGAAATTCGACGAGTTGAAATATTCAGACTTTTTCTATACAATCATGGAAAAGCATAGAAAAAGGGGGAAGCGGCTTTGTCCATATCCATACTGCAGAAAGAGATAAACAAACAGCTCGACAGCTGTTTTGAAGAAATGGTCGAGATCAGACGCCATTTTCATATGTATCCTGAGCTCTCGTTTCAAGAAGAAAAAACCGCTGCATTTATTGCTTCCTATTATGAATCGTTAGGAGTCCCGATCCGCACGAATGTCGGTGGCAGAGGGGTTTTAGCATATATAGAAGGAAGCGAACCAGGCCCCACCGTCGCTTTGCGGGCCGACTTTGACGCCCTTCCCATTCAAGATGAAAAAGATGTTCCTTACGCCTCCAAAGCGCCAGGTGTCATGCACGCATGCGGCCATGACGGCCATACGGCAGCTCTTCTCGCAGTGGCGAAGGTCCTTCACCAAAACAGACATGAGCTGAAGGGAACATTTGTGATGATCCACCAGCATGCGGAAGAATATTATCCGGGAGGCGCAAAGCCAATGATCGATGACGGCTGTCTCGAAAACGCGGATGTGATATTCGGCACGCATCTTTGGGCGACTGAGCCGCTCGGAACCATTCTCTGCCGCCCCGGCGCCGTGATGGCGGCGGCGGACCGATTCACGATAAAAATCCTCGGGAAGGGCGGCCACGGCGCTCACCCGCATGATACAAAAGACGCCGTCCTGATCGGCTCGCAAATCGTTTCCTCCTTGCAGCACATTGTCAGCCGCAAAGTCAACCCGATTCAATCCGCCGTCATTTCGACCGGCTCGTTCATCGCCGACAACCCGTTTAATGTCATCGCAGACCAAGCGACACTCATCGGTACAGCGCGTTCTTTTGACGAAAATGTCCGTACTATTCTGGAGAAAGAAATTGAAGGGGTTGTAAAAGGAGTGTGCAGCATGCACGGTGCATCCTATGAGTACAACTATGAACGGGGCTATCCGGCGGTTGTAAACCATCCTGCAGAAACGAGCCACTTGGTCAGCATCGCAAAGAACACAGAGGGCGTTCAGCAGGTCATTGACGGTGAACCGCAAATGGGCGGCGAGGATTTTGCTTATTACTTACAAAACGTCAAAGGCACCTTTTTCTTTACAGGTGCCGCTCCTGAACAGCCAGAGCGCGTCTATTCCCACCACCATCCGAAATTTGATATCAATGAAAAAGCGATGCTGACTGCGGCCAAGGTCCTTGCGGGCGCCGCGATTACCTATCATAAGCTATAAAAAAACAGCCGGAGTGTTTATTCTCCGGCTGTTTCCTTTGATATTCTCAGGTGAAAAACGTGTCTTGCCGTCTCTCCAAGCTGAGCAAGCAGCTTATAATTGGCAATTCCGCCGACAGCTGCTCCTACTCCGGGTAAAAGCTGCAAAAGCTTCACGACGTCGATATAATCGCGATATTCCTGCTGGAACACTCTCCAATCGATGCTCTTTTTCTCCGTCTCCCAATTGTCGATGACAGAAAAAAGCGCTTTGCGGCAGTCATCACTCGAAAACGCAAGCTGAAACACAAGCAGCAAGAACATTCTTTCTTGTGCATCCTTCACATCAAAGCCATAAATGGAGGATAAGGTAAATAAACACTTCATTTTAATCGAAAGCAGCAGCGGGAAATCTGCAATACCTAAAAAAATGCCGCCCGCTCCGGTGCCGACTCCCTCAGCAACTGCCACTTTCTGATAAGAAACAATCGTTTTTTTCGCCAATTCGTTTTTTTCACTGAGCGACAGTGCACTTGTATCCTTTTTATAAGTGATGATATTGGAGCCGGCCATTGTCGCTTCTACCATTTTTCTTACACTCTCGGTGACGACCGTATGGATTTTTTCAGGAATCCGTTCATTCACCTTCGTCTGGACACGCTTCGAAAAGCGTTCAAACATGGAATCCTTTCGCAAAAAATGCATTTTCCATTCCAAAGCTTCCTGCATCAGCAGCTGATTATCTGTCATTTGATTACCTCTTTTCAGTTCACAGCTTTCCGTGCTTTTTCAGCCTGGTTGTCATATAAGCAGGCAAAACAACAAAAATCAGAACGGCAGAACCGATCAGCGCGTACAGAAAACCGGTCAAGCCGGCTGCATAGGCAGATGCAACAGACATCAGCAGCGCTTGAATACTAAGTGCAGTTTTTAATAGAGAGAAATAGCTTTTCAGCTTTGTTTCTTTTTTCACAGGGTACAGCTCTTGAAGCGCCAGATGGTCAAAGTGGCCGAAGAGCGGCAGAAGCTGAATGCCCGTAATGAAAATGGCAAACACAGTCAAAACCGCTGCAATCAGCGGGCTAGCTGAGACATACATAATGATCAGCGCGAAAACGATCGTTAATCTGACAAGAATGCCCAAATAATCACTCGAACGCAAAAAGGCGCGGGTGAACATATAGGCAAATGTTTTGCGCTGTTCAAACGGCACAAGCCGCAGCAAAAAGTCGAGATAAGCTCTGCGTTTGGCTTGCTTTCGCAAATGCGGCACATCAGTAAACAGGTTGGCAATCCGATAGAAACGCTGCTTTCGTCTCAATTCGGACTCAATATGGCTCTCCCATTTAAATGTTTTCCGTTTTGCTGCGGAAGACATATACAGATAAAGAACAGCCATAATGACATAGACGAGAAGCGCATACATATAAACAGATTGGAAAACAAAATAAAGAACGAGTGTATTCGCCGCAAAGCGAATGATGACGTCCATCCGTTTCATGCTGCGGTCGTTTTGGAAAGTCGTGCGCCATTCCATTACCTGATTCCACGCTTTCAGCAGCAACAGTTGGACAAAGACCGCGGCATACGATACGAGCGAAGCCCCCGGTGTGACTGCGAAATAAAGCGGCATCGCAACGATGCTCAGCGCAATAAGCGGAAACAGCTGAGACACATAGCTGTAGACAAACGCCTGCTTCAAGTAAGGCTCCATTTTTGCTTCAAGAGGCAATAAGAAAACAAGGTCAGCCTCCTTCAAAAGCGTTCGCACATAAGAGCTTGTCAACACGAGCGAAAACAGCACGGCCATCACCCAAAAGGACGGAAAGTGAGCGGGAATGTCCCGTATCCATTTGCTGTACCAGCTTGCAGCGCCCGCTAGAAAAAAAATCAAAACAATGACGAGGTGATCATTGAGCATATATTTCATGTATGTTCTTGTTTCTTTGATATGCTCCTGCAGCCGCGACTGCCAAATATCAAGCATATTATTCATGGCCAGCGTCTTCCTTTGTAAGCTCAAGATACAAATCGTCCAGCGCCGCGTCCTTCATTCCAAACTGCTCTCTGAGCTCTGACAGCGTGCCGCGCGCCCGCACCTCGCCGTTATGTAAAATAATAAACGAATCGCAATAGCGTTCTGCCGTTGCCAAAATGTGCGTTGACATCAGCACGCTCGCCCCGCCCTTTTTCGCTTCATTCATCCGCTCAAGCAGCGCGTTAATGGCAAGCGGATCAAGCCCTAGAAAAGGCTCATCAATAATGTAGAGCGCAGGCTCTGCCAAAAATGCGCACATAATCATAACCTTCTGCTTCATTCCTTTAGAAAAATGGGCCGGGAACCACTTCAGCCTCTTTTCCATTCGGAATTCCTTTAAAAGCGGAGGCAGCCTTTTCTCCATCGTTTCTTTTGACAGTCCATATGCCATGGCTGTTAGTTCAAGATGCTCCATCAGCGTCAATTCTTCGTATAAAACAGGTGTTTCAGGTATATAGGTAAATTGTGAACGGTAGCCTTCCGGATCCTCAGCAAACGTTTTACCGTTTAATTCGATTGAACCTTTATGCGGGTCCATCAGCCCGATGATGTGTCTGATTGTTGTACTTTTACCAGCACCATTCAGCCCGATTAAGCCGACAATTTGATTCGGTTCAAGGGTGAATGATACGTTTTTTAAAACCGGATTCCTTGTATATCCGCCGGTCAAGTCTTTTACCGATAGCAGAGACATAGTTTCTCCCCTTATAGTGTTTTTCTTCATAGTACCAAAAACAAGGCCTGATTTGAAACAATTCCCTTTTAACAAATGATGAATTTGCTGTCATAAAGAGACAGGTTCTGGACATCATAATAGTTGTAGAGGAAAAGCATATCAACTGAAAAATGAGGTGTTTGTCAAAGACGTCTTAGAAACAGTTGGATAGAAAATAAACATGTCCAATGCTCAAACCATTTCTCTTCACTGAATTGATGAATTCTTCATGTATGAAGCAAATTGTCAAATGAGGTGTTTATCGCAGGAATCGTTAGGCATTAAACAAGTCTTCATTTTATTGACAAATGAGGTGCTTACCAAAGGCATAACACATTTTCTTCATATAAGCTCTTCCTCTGCATTCAGGGTGAACGCTCGCCGTTCATCCTGTTTTCTATTTTCTGCATTTCTGTGGTACGATGAGTGTATACATACTAAACAATTTCATAAGGAGGAACCCTCATGCATTGTGCAGAGAATTGTATCTTTTGTAAAATTATTGCCGGCGACATTCCATCCGCGAAGGTGTATGAAGATGAACATGTACTTGCCTTTCTTGATATCAGCCAAGTGACAAAAGGCCATACGCTTGTCATTCCGAAAACACATATTGAGAATGTATATGAATTTACAGATGAATTAGCAAAACAATATTTCCATGCGGTTCCGAAAATCGCCCGCGCTATCCGGGATGAATTTGAACCGATCGGCTTAAATACGCTGAACAATAACGGCGAAAAAGCTGGACAATCTGTGTTCCACTACCATATGCATATTATCCCTCGCTACGGAAAAGGAGATGGATTCGGAGCGGTTTGGAAAACGCATGCTGATGATTATAAACCGGAGGATCTGCAGAACATCTCTTCCTCTATCGCAAAACGCCTGGCCTCATCATAAGATGAGGTTATTTTATTTTGTGAACATTCCGCAAACACCCGTCAATTTCTTTTGATAATTCTAATTTTTTATCAAAAAACTGAATTTTTGTGATAGGATAATTGTATTATTTTATACATTAACGTGGAAAACAGGGAGAGATCATAATGGAACGTACAACGAATTTTAACGCAGGTCCTGCAGCGCTGCCACTGGAAGTTCTGGAAAAAGCACAGAAAGAATTTATTGATTTTAACGAATCCGGCATGTCTGTTATGGAGCTTTCCCACCGCAGCAAAGAGTATGAAGCGGTGCACCAAAAAGCGAAAAGCCTTTTAATTGAACTGATGGGCATCCCGGAAGATTACGATATTTTGTTTCTTCAAGGCGGGGCAAGCCTTCAATTCTCAATGCTTCCAATGAACTTTTTAACACCTGAAAAAACCGCGCATTTTGTGATGACTGGGGCTTGGTCCGAAAAAGCCCTCGCTGAAGCAAAGCTGTTCGGGAACACCTCTGTAACAGCTACAAGTGAAGGAGATCATTACAGCTACATTCCGGAGATTGACCTTACGGATGTAAAAGACAGCGCGTATTTACATATCACGTCCAACAATACGATTTTCGGCACACAGTGGCAGGAATTCCCGAATTCCCCTATTCCACTCGTCGCTGACATGTCCAGCGATATTTTAAGCAGAAAAATTGATGTGTCCAAGTTTGACGTGATCTACGGAGGCGCTCAAAAGAACCTCGGCCCTTCCGGCGTGACAGTTGTCATCATGAAAAAAACTTGGCTGCAGAATGAAAATGCGAACGTTCCAAAAATCCTGAAATATTCAACGCATGTCAAAGCGGACTCACTCTACAACACTCCGCCGACATTTGCGATTTATATGCTGAGCCTTGTTCTGGAATGGCTGAAGGAAAACGGCGGTGTGGAAGCTGCTGAACAGCGCAATGAGCAAAAAGCACAAGTGCTTTACAGCTGTATTGATGAAAGCAACGGATTCTATAAAGGGCATGTCAGAAAGGACAGCCGCTCACGTATGAACGTTACCTTCACGCTTCGTGATGACGAATTAACGAAAACATTCGTTCAGGAAGCAAAAGAAGCGAAAATGGTCGGGCTTGGCGGACACCGTTCAGTAGGAGGCTGCCGCGCTTCTATTTATAACGCGGTGTCTCTCGAAGACTGTGAAAAATTAGCTGCGTTCATGAAGAAATTCCAGCAAGAAAATGAGTAAAAAGTCTGGCTATGCAAACGATCCGTTTGGTATACTGTTTGCATATCATATTCTTTAAGCCTTCGCAATAAATGACGAGCATATTATTGGAGGGCAAAAAGCTTAGCAGAGGAGAGCATAGAGATGAAAACAAAAGAGTTAGTCATTATGGCTCTGTTTGCCGCAATCGGCGCAGCGCTTCATTCCATTATTCCGCCCTTTTTAGGCGGCATGAAACCAGATATGATGCTGATCATGATGTTCATGGGCATCCTTCTGTTCCCGCGGGTGCAAAACGTACTCGTCATCGGGATTGTGACCGGAATCATCTCCGCGCTTACAACCGCATTTCCAGCCGGACAGATTCCTAACATCATCGATAAACCCGTGTCCGCGTTTCTGTTCTTCATCCTGTTCCTCTTGTTCAGAAAGAACCAGAAAACAGGTGCAGCCGCTGTGCTGACAGCAATCGGGACCATCTTATCGGGAATTGTATTTTTATCGTCAGCTTTATTGATCGTCGGTTTGCCCGGCGGTTTTGCCGCACTGTTCGCAGCAGTTGTTCTGCCGGCAACTGTGCTGAATACAATTGCAATGATCATTATTTATCCAATTGTCCAAACCATTTTAAGACGATCGAGCTTTATGGAAGCTGCTAAATAATTGTCACACAAAACCTCTTCCGCTTCCGGGAGAGGTTTTTTCCGGACAGAGAGCCCGCAGCATGTCAGCATGTTTTAAGCGAAGAGTTTTGTGAAAAAGATAAGACATAGTGTAAAGGCGGTTCCGGTTGAACAAACAAGCGCTTTCTGCCGGATGACCTTTTTGGGCGGATAAGAAGCAGCCTGGCTGAGAAGTCTGATATAGTAAACAGCGCCTGAAGCGAAGGCAAGGGTGATGCAGGATAACACAATCATAAAGACAGACAACCTTCTCCCTCCTTTTCACTTAAAAAATATGCTAAAATAAAGCAAGCTATGTATAGAAGTTCAGGCTTTCAACAAAAATGAAAAATGCTGAATGAATCCTATTTTCAAGAAAAAGACGGGGTGATTGTAATGGCGGACGGACGTTCTCTATTAACAGGACTATTCGTAGGCGGCATCATCGGAGGAGCAGCAGTTCTTCTTTCTGCACCTTCCTCAGGAAAGCAGCTGCGTGAAAAAATGAAAACCAATTATGATTCTTTCGAAGAAACGATCAAACGCTTAAAATCAGACGGGCTTGCATTAAAAGACCAGCTGATCAAAGCGGCAAAAGAAAGTACAGATGTCATTAAAGACGTGAGCGGCGAGCTCCAAACGTCCATTAAAAAATGGCAGGAAGAGATCAAGCCTCACCAGCAGGATCTGCAAAAAGAAATCGCTGATATTGAAGAGAAAATCAGACAGCTGGAGAAAACCTTACAAAACTAATATCCTATTCTAAAGAAAAAAATGCGGGCCAAAATTAGACCCGCATTTTTTTTTGCCGAAAAAGCCTCTCACCGCAATGGATTGTGAATTTATTAAAAAATTCTTACATTTTCATCTTTATTAATCTTTATTTTATTGGCATAATAGAGAAAAAGAAAAAGAGAAGCAGGTGACGTAATGAATCGAGTGGAACCGCCCTATGATGTGAAAGAGGCTCTGGTCTTCACCCAGAAAATGGCTCAGCTTAGCAAGGCTCTTTGGAAATCGATCGAGAAGGATTGGCAGCAATGGCTCAAACCGTATGACCTGAATATTAATGAGCATCATATTTTATGGATTGCGTATCAATTGAATGGAGCTTCCATTTCTGAAATCGCGAAATTCGGGGTCATGCACGTATCAACCGCATTCAACTTTTCAAAAAAGCTGGAAGAACGAGGATATTTAAGATTCTCCAAACGGCTGAATGATAAACGGAACACATACGTCCAATTGACTGAGGAAGGCACTGAGGTATTCTGGAGCTTGCTTGAGGAATTTGATCCGACACGCAACGCGGTTTTTAAAGGGTCACAGCCTCTGTATCATTTATTCGGAAAATTCCCTGAAGTGGCTGAAATGATGTGTATGATACGCCATATCTACGGCGATGATTTTATGGAAATTTTCGAAACGTCACTCACCAATATTGACAATGACTTTGAAAGCGCAAACGGAAAACTGAAGAAAAAAGCAAAGGACAGTGCGGCGGATGAACCGGCAGAAGAGCTCGAACCTGTAAACAGTTAATCAAAGTGCTTCATGATATCAATAAAGACTTCCATCAGCTCTTGATAAAGCCCCTGCTCATACAGGGCAAAAATCGTTTCATGAACATCTAACTTTTCATTCAGCTGTCCGGCAAAAAGCGCAAGGAGCTTATCGAAGGTTACAAATCCTTGCGCTTTTTGTGCTGCCAGCTCTCCCGACAATTCATCGCATATCCTCATAACCTCTTCCCCCTCTTCCCTGCTCAGCCCTTTATCAATGAGAAGCGCATAGAAGGGGTACCTGTCCATATCTACTGTTTTCACTAATAATTGTATGTAATATTCTAATCGCTTAATGCGATGATCCATCGAATCCATCCACACCACTTCTTTCTATCTTTAATCTTATTTTAGCTGATAATTCACTGAGAAGAAAGTTCTAACCCCATATTTCGCAGTTTGTTTGCTTGTTTCAAAAAAATACCTGCCGGATGATATTTTTTCTTAAAAAAGCATTGATTTTTTCTCTTGGGAGGAGTAAATTATTTTGAGATTCTATTCAAGATGTATGGAAGGATGACTTTGATGAATTGCTGGAAGACCATAAATCTCATGAAGGATTATGGTGCCGTTCGCATAATATTAACTGCTGTATGTTTTATGATTTTGGTTTTTATATCTACCTTTTTAGCATTTGAGCTGCTGCGGCCTGGCACAAGCTTAAGCGATGAATATGTACCTTTGTTCGGCGGTTTGCTCGTCGTTATTCTATTTGTACATAAAGTCATCCATGTCCTGCCAATCATCTGCAAAAAAAGAAAAATAGAAAAAAAGTTTTATATACTACGCATGCGTACATGGAAACGAATACCAAAAACAACAATGCTGATTTCACTCGTAAGCCCGTTCTTGCTGATTACGCCTGTACTGTTTTACGCCGCGCTGGCTTTTCCGAATCACGCCCATTATTTCTGCATGATTTCGGGCATTCATGCCGGCTACTGTCTGCCTGACTTCTTGCTGGCTCTCAAGCTGATAAAAGCGCCGAAAGCCGCTTTCATTGATCAGGAAGCAGACGGCTTGGATATTCTTGTTGAAAAGTAGCCAATCCTTGGCGCTAGTGGCGATTTTTCAATTTGCATTCTATCTTTTTTAATAAATATTTGGTAATGTAATATGGGACAGTTCAGAGAGAGGGGGAATCTCCCATCATTTTATTCTATTTTATCGTGGCTGCCGTGTTTATTTTATATTTCATAAACAGGCTCACCAATACATTATGCCTTGTCAGAGAGATTCCTGAAGAGCGGCAAGATAAGGTATTCCGATTTATTAACGTATCTATATTAATTTTACTGATCTCTTCGTTTGTGGAGATCTCCTTTACAGTGTAAATACGAAAGAAAGCATAGCTGCTGATTCAGCAGCTATGCTTTTTTATTTTGATTAGTACAGCCAAGAAGCGCCGATGATAATCAATAAAATAAATAACACAACCAATAAAGCGAATCCGCCTGCAAATACTTCACCCATCTTAAAAAGCACCTCCTGTAAAAAGCTTTATTTACCAATTACATCTTATGCAATTCATGTTTGAAACGATTAGGCGCTAGTGAAAATAAAGGATCGCTTATCTTGCAAGCGATCCCCGGGCTGCTTAGTAGATGTAAGCTGCACCTACGATGATAAGCAAAATGAACAGTACTACAAGCAGTGCGAATCCGTTAGAGTATCCTCCGCTCATGTTACATACCTCCTTTTCTTGATCAATATATAAGTATGCCATCAGCAAAAGTTTGACTAGACGAATGCCCTTTATTTAAAATCTTTTTACAGAAAGCCACAATATGTTATGATACGCATAGGTAATTTAATTTGGAATGATTAGGAGTGTTTGAAAACAATGAAGAAAATCGCAATAGCAGCTATCACTGCTACAAGCATCCTCGCTCTCAGTGCTTGCAGCAGCGGCGACAAAGAAGTCATCGCAAAAACAGACGCAGGCGATGTAACAAAAGGCGAGCTTTACACAAACATGAAGAAAACAGCTGGTGCAAGCGTCCTGACACAGCTGGTGCAAGAAAAAGTATTAGACAAGAAATATAAAGTGACAGATAAAGAAATTGACAACAAACTAAAAGAATACAAAACACAGCTTGGCGATCAATATACTGCTCTCGAAGAGCAATATGGCAAGGATTACCTTAAAGAACAAGTAAAATATGAATTGCTCACGCAAAAGGCAGCTAAAGATAACATCAAAGTAACAGATGCTGATACTAAAGAGTACTGGGAAGGCTTAAAAGACAAAATCCATGCAAGCCACATCCTTGTCGCTGATAAAAAGACAGCTGAAGAAGTAGAGAAAAAGCTGAAAAAAGGCGAGAAATTTGAAGACCTTGCGAAAGAATACTCTACAGACAGCTCTGCTTCACAAGGCGGGGACCTTGGCTGGTTCGCAAAAGAAGGCCAAATGGACGAAACGTTCAGCAAAGCTGCATTCAAATTAAAAACAGGTGAAGTCAGTGATCCTGTCAAAACACAATACGGCTACCATATCATCAAAAAGACAGAAGAACGCGGTAAATACGAAGATATGAAAAAAGATCTGAAATCTGAAGTGCTTGAACAAAAACTAAATGACAGCACAGCCGTTCAGGAAGCTGTTCAAAAAGTCATGAAGAAAGCTGACGTTGAAGTGAAGGATAAAGACCTGAAAGACACATTTAACACGTCTTCAACAAGCAGCAGTTCTAAATAATAAAAAAGCTGTGCAGGCTCATTGAGCTGCACAGCTTTTTTTATGCGATGGAATGGTTTGGATTTTCTTCATCATGCTGTTGAGAACTTCGGCGTTCTCTCTCCTTTTCCATCCTCTCTATATAAATCTGCCCTTCTTTTTCAATAAAGGACTGGTCTACTTTTTCTTCCTCCTTGGCTGCCGCCACAAGTTTATATGCACTGAAAATGATACCTACAATACAAAGATACACCCACCATGGAAAAAATAACACGGGCTCCTCCCCCTTTTTGCATAGATTCTTTATTCTTAACCATATGCCGGAATGAGACGAGTTATGAGCGGCAAAAGCGCATAAAAAAGGACTGACCTGAATGTTTCAGCATCAGTCCTTTTACGATTATTTATGAAAAGTCGGTTTATAAAAGGAACGGTTTTCCAGTGCAAATACACGTTCAGTGTATTCACCCGGCTTCACGCGCTCAAGCGCTCTGTCCATCATATTCATTTTTGCATCCAGGTTGTCTATATAGTGTAAAATTTCCGCTTCTTTCACCATCGGCGGTTTCGGGCTGCCCCATTCTGCTTTGCCGTGGTGACTCAAAATCAAGTGCTGAAGAATTAACACCTCTTCAGAATCGATTTGAAGCTCCTCAGCCGCTTTTGACAGCTCTGTGACCATAATCGAAATATGGCCGAGCAAATTGCCTTCGACCGTATACGAAGTGGAAACAGGGCCAGACAGCTCTTTTACTTTTCCAAGATCATGCAGGATAACGCCAGCATAAAGCAGATCGCGGTCAAGAGACGGATATAAATCTGCAATGGATTTCGCCAGATTCAGCATAGACACAACATGATACGCTAAACCTGAGACAAACTCATGGTGGTTTTTCGTAGCCGCCGGATAATCCATAAATTCAGTTTCGTGTTTTTTGACTAAAAACCTTGTGATCCGCTGGATATTCGGATTTTTCATTTCAAATATATATTGAGTGATGGTATCCATCATTTCATTTTTCGGAATCGGCGCGGTTTCTAAAAAATCATCAATATTGACGTTTTCATGCTCGCTCACCGGTCTGATATTTCTCAGCTTCAGCTGATTGCGCCCGCGGTAATGGTGAACATCCCCCACGACCTTCACAATCGTCTGCGGCGCATAGGTCACTTCATCGCTTTGCTTGGCATCCCACAGCTTCGCCTCAATATCACCTGACTGGTCTTGCAGCATCAGCGTTAAAAACGGTTTTCCATTGCTGGCAATCCCTTTCGTCGAGGATTTAATCAATAGATATTGGTCCACCTGTTCGCCAACCTCATGTAGCATAATCCCTTTAGCCATTCTATTAAAGCTCCCTCCGTATCTTACATAATACCAGTATATCACATACCGTTTTACAGCTATAGAACCTCTTTTATGACACCAAATGAATGATTTGGCTGCTTTGAAATGCATCTTTCACATGGTCATGGCATGTAAAATATAAAATCTGCCTTCCGTCTTCGGATAAATTATAAAGAACGTCTAATACTCGTTTGAGCCTTTCCTGATCAAAATGAACAAAGCTGTCGTCAAGCTGAAACGGAAGCCTTGACCCATCCTGACGCGTAACGGCCAGGGCAAACCGGATCGCTGTATACAGCTGCTCACATGTTCCCTGTGATAGCTCTTCCGCGTGATAGACAGTTCCATCACAACGCATGACCATAATAGAATCATCTGTTTCAGAAAAATAAATCGTCTTGTAGCTTCCGTCGGTCAGCGGGCGGAAAAATTCTCCGGCCGTCTCCAGAAGGCGTGGGAGCTCGACTTTTTTATGCCGTTCCAATTTGTTTCGGATCACCTGTTTGATCATTTGGATCGAGGCCCATTTTTTAGCGATTTCTTTTACACGCTCTTTTTGCATTTCCGTTTGAAGCTTGAGATCTGAGACCAATCCCGAAGCCTCTAATTGTTCCTGTTTGACGAAGAGCAATGCGATTTGGCTGCGAAGGTGTTGAATCTCCTCAGTCAGCCGCTCTTTTCTTTCATTTTCAACTACTTGCTTGTTTTTCAATTCAGAAAGCGTATTGGAATCCGCCAGTTCAAGCTCCTCTGGGTGTCCGCCTTGAAGCTGTGCGTTTACGTGATGAAGCTTGTTCTCCGTATCCTTCAATTGCCTGCTGATGTCAGCTATGGCGCAAAACTCATTTCTGTCTTTTGCAGCCGCCGCGGCAAATAGCTGTTCGATCTGTGCTTCAAAATACTGTATTTCTTGCTCCAGCTCCAGCAGCTGCTCCTTTGTATAATAAATATCTGTTTCAATAGCCTTTTTTTGCTTCGCGATTTCTTTTTCACGTTCAACGTTTTTCCGCAATGTGTGAAGGGCGTCCGAGATGGAGGTGTTCTGACTCTCATTCGCAGGATGAAGCATGCTGACGCGTTCTTCGAATGTGCGTCGGTGCTTTTTCAGCCTGCCTGCTTCAATTGTCAGCTCATGCTTTTTCTTCACTTCTTTTTTGACATCCTTCATTAAGCTGTATGCATCAAGCAAAAAAGACGGATCTTCCTTGAATCCGAGCTCCTTCATAAAACGCTCGACCTGTGAAAAGGACGGGGCCATATCGGCTTCCCACTGTTCAAACTGCTGGATGACTCTTTCATACGCCGCCTCTTTTTGCTGGAGCACTGCCCGCTGGGTGATGAGATGCTGTTTATTGCGGTCATCCTCCCATAACGCTTCTCTAAGCGCTTCGGCTTCTGCCGGTGAAATGTTTGTCATTGGCTGTCTCATCTCCCGGCTGTTTCCGGAAGACGGTGTTTTTTTCCCAGACACAAGCCAATATACAAGAAGGGCAGCGCCGATACTTATGGCGGGAATCCATTGCTGCAGCAACAGAAAGAGAACGATGAACAACATACCAGCTGCAATGACAACCTTTTTCTGTTTAGCCTGCTGCCTTTCAAAAAACCTCAGCTGCTCTCTCAGCTTCGCTTGCTCCTGATGCTGCCCCTGTGCTTCATCATATGCTTTAAGAGCCGCTTCTTTATCTTTTCTTTCGTTGTTTTCAAGGATAGCGGACGAAGCGGCATGAACGGCCTTTTCTGCGTCTTCCAACTCTTGCCGGGCAAGTTCAAACGTCTCATCAAGCTGCCGTTTTCTGTCTCTTGCCTGTACGTATTGCTGCACCGCCTGCTGAAGCTGCCATTCATAGTCATATGACGAGTTCATATTCAGGAGCTCATTTTCATCCGTTTTATTGAGCTGTTCCAGTCCTGCCGCAGCCTGTGCAGATGACTGGCGCAGCTGTGCCTGAATGGCGGCGAGCTGTTCTCCATAGGATTGGTACATATGAAACGCTGCCGAAAGCTCTTGTATCAGCGTTTCTTTCGCCAAAATGTCTTTATCCGGATTAAGCTTTTGCATCTGTTTGTCCAGCTCCGCCATCTTCACCCGAAGCGCCTCCAGCTGTGCGGATTTCGGGTGAAGGTGAGATTCATATTTTTCCAGCTGATGCAGTCCGTCAGCCGGAAATTGTCCCGCCTGTTCCGGATATTGTGCCATCGCCTGTTCCAGCGCCGCTTTTTCATTTAGCAGCGGCTTCAGCTCAATCGCTCCCTCAATCGTTCGGATATGGCCTGCCGCCTCTTTCAATTCGGTTTCTGCGGCTGCAAGACGGGCTTCGAGCGTTCTTTTATCCTCAAGAATCTGATGATAGCCCGCTTCCTCTGCTTCAGCCTGTTTTAGCTTCGCTCCCAGCTGCTTAAGCGTTTCCAGCTCCTGATTCAATTGAGGGTTTCGCCCGTTTGGTTTATAGAGCCTTTCGCCTTCCTTTGTCAGCTGTGAATCAAGCTTAGATACGGCTTCAGCGCCAAACAAGCTGGAAAACAGCAAAAATTCCCCTATCATGTCCCGATTAAAGGCGTGAATTTCCTGCAGCCCGAATACGTCAAACGAATAAATGGCTTTGTACAGCGCCCTGTCTGTGCCCTGGAACAGCTGCTTTAAAAAATCTTCTTGCTTCACTTCGCCTTTTTCTGTGTACACTCTCAGCTTTTCGGCAGTCCCCTTCGTCCGTTCAATTTTCACAGCCCCATACTCAGGATGTTCAGCTTCAAGAACACCGCCATAGACACCGCCTGTTTTCGGTTCATATTTTTTCGTTTTTGGAAAACCAAACAGCATGCTTTCAATAAATGACATTATCGTCGTTTTCCCTGCCTCATTTAATCCGTAGATTAATTGGACAGGCGAGGCGGAAAAGTGAAAGGTCTGATTGGAAAATTTCCCGTATTGGTAGATATGTAAAGATGTAATTCGCAAAGCTTTCACCGCCTCATATTTCAAGCACCTTAAGCTGTCTTTTCAATAAAATCTGTGCCTGTTCTTTTATTTCCTGTAACTCCTCTTGGCTAAACCGGTCCGCGTGCCTTCTGTACACAGGATGCCGCTCAAGCCCTTCCAGCACATCTGACAGATCGCCGCGGTCAATGTCCGCAAATAAACCGCCAAAAAAAGGATCAAGGTTTGTAAGGTTTGCTTCATTTTCTATCTCATCGTCCAATGAAAGCGGAAAAACGAAGTGTTCCTCCTCAGCCTCTTGCTCCTGAAAGGCTTCGAGAAGCTCATCCAAGGTGCCTTTCGGCGCCTCCAGCAGCCATTCCGGCGCCCGCCCTTGTAATACGAGTCTTACACAAACAGGGCTCCCCTTTATCCGGAGCTTCGAAAACGCGTCCTCAACCATTTGGAAAATGGCAGTCATATTCTTTGCCCCCGTCACATCAACTGCCGCTTTTTCCCACAGGACATCATGCGCTTTCTGAAATTCATAAGAAATATCTCCGTTAGTCACACGAACGAGATAATAGCCTTTATCTCCCGTCTCCTTCATATGGCGCGCTTGCGTGTTTCCCGGATAGATGATTGCCGGGTGCTCGGCAGAAAGAACCTGGCGTTTATGTATATGGCCAAGCGCCCAATAATCCATTCCGCTTTTCACGAGATCGTCATGCGTAAACGGGCAATACGGATCGTGTCCTTCAGATCCTGATAGTGTGCCATGGAGCATACCGATATGAAACGGGGCGTCAGTCGACCTCCGATAGCGGGCGGCTTGGTTTTCCGTCACGGCTCTGGCCTGATAGCTGAAACCGTAAATGCTTGCTATGCGCCTACCTTCCTTATAAAACGATTTTTCTTCAGGAACTGCGGACGAAAAAATATGGACATTCTCAGGCCATTCAATCGGCGTCCACTCCCCGCCAAGATGATCGTGGTTCCCAAAGATCACATAAACTGAAATCCCGCATTCTCTCAGTCTTTCAAACTGTTTTTTCAAAAAGAGCTGCGCCTTTAAGCTTCGATTGGCTTCGTCAAACAGGTCCCCCGCCAGCAAAATGAAATCAACGTTTTCTCTTACTGCAGCATCTATCATATGTTTCACGCTTTTAAATGTGCTTTCTTTAATCCGGGCAAAAATCGGTTCCGGCAGATGCGATATCCCGTAAAACGGGCTGTCTAGATGTAGATCTGCCGCATGAATAAAGGTTAGATCAGTCAACATTCTGCTCCTTTCCAGGATGAAGTACCCTTATTTTAGCATCGAATTCTTGCGAATGCACGTTCTGTCAATAAAGAAACAGCCTGAGAATCCCCAGGCTGTTTTTAATCAATTTTTCGCTAAACGAAGTGCTTGTTTGATCGCTTTGAATGCGCTTGAGTTGCCGTAAATCAATACACCGCCCTTGTAAATTCTGGCACCGATGACAGCCAGTATGACAATGGTGAGCAGCGTGATTCCGATTCCGGCAGCAGCCTGCCAGAACGGAATATCAAGCATACCGACGCGCAAGAACATAATCATTGGTGTAAAAAACGGAATAAACGAGGTTACCGTAATAAATCCTGCATCAGGTGCATTCAAGCCGAACATCGCGATCATAAAACCGGCGACAACCAATAGCGTCATCGGCGTGATCGTTTGCTGCACGTCCTCTATTCTGCTGACGACACTGCCGAGAAACGCGGCAAGTGTCGCGTATAAAAAGTAGCCGAGCAAAAAGAAAATCACAGCATAGATGACAGTGGTTGCTGATACGTCGGTCAGATTAAGAAATCCGCCGACAGATGATGCCGTTTCGCTCTTTTGGTTCAGCTTAAGCGACAGAGAGCCGGCTCCTATAATGATTGCAAGCTGCGTGATCCCGACGAGCCCGATGCCAAGCAGCTTTGCAAACATCTGCTGGATCGGCGGCATGCTTGAGATCAGGATTTCCATGACACGCGAAGATTTTTCGGTTGCAACCTCCATCGCAATCATGCTGGCATACATAATCACAGAGAAATAAATGACGAACAGCATAATATAAACAAGCCCTACCGTCTGGCCCAGCTCTTCCTCAGACTTCGCACCCTCTTTCAGTGCCTCCTGCCCGACAGTAACGGGCGCATAAAGACTGCTGATCGTTTCCTGCGAAACGCCGAGCTCCGCCGTTCCGACAGCCGTTTTGGTTTGCGTCAGCGCCTGCTGCAGCGTTTGGTACGTGCTTTCATCAGAAATCGTTAACGCTTTATATGTTCCTGAAATGGTTCCTTTTTCATCTCGTTTAATGATGAGCATGCCATCAAGCGCTTCATCTTTGACTTGCTTTGTGACTTCATCCTCCGATTGCTTCGATTGCTTCACATCAAGATCACTGTTTGTATCCACCGCTTTCAGCTGCTTCGAGAAAATCGGATATAATTCGTTTGTTTCATCAACAACGGCGATTTTTTCTTTCGCATCATCACCTTGAAACAAAGAAATGATCGACTCCAGATTCGTTACAACTAAAACAAGCAGTACTGTGATGACAGTCGAAATAATAAAGGATTTTGCCATAATCTTATTTTTATATGTATGAGAAAGCATGATCCAAAATTTATTCATAGACGGCCCCCACCTTTTCTATAAAAATATCATGCAGTGACGGCTCTTCAAGCTCAAACTTTCTGATAAACCCTTTTCCTTGGAGCATAGCAAAGATCTCTTGAGAAATGTCTTCATTAGCGATCTGCAGCTTGACGCCTCCGGCCGTTTCCTTCCATTGGAGAATGCCTTCATGAGACTGCAAAAAACGCAGATCTTCATCGGCGTGAATGGTGACATTCTTTTTGCCGAAGGAACGCTTTATCTCCTTCAGCTTGCCTTGCACAACCGGCTTTCCTTTCTGCAGTATGCAAAGGTTCTCACATAGCTCCTCCACATGCTCCATCCGATGGCTAGAAAATAAAATAGAAACGCCGCTGTTTTTCAAAGAAATCACAGCCTCTTTTAACAGCTCAACATTGACAGGGTCCAGGCCGCTGAATGGTTCATCAAGAATCAGCAGCTCCGGCTTATGCAAAACAGCCGAAATAAATTGGATTTTCTGCTGATTTCCCTTCGAAAGCTCTTCAACCTTCTTATTCTCGTAATCTGTTATATTGAAGCGTTCAAGCCATGTGCCGAGCTCTTTTACAGCCTCCCGCTTCTCCATCCCTTTTAATCTGGCAAGATAGACGAGCTGATCCTTTACCTTCATTTTCGGATAAAGCCCCCGCTCTTCCGGCAAATAACCGATTTTGTTGCTGATACTGTAATTAACAGGGTGGCCCTTCCAGCTGATTGAGCCCTCTGTAATGCTTAATAAGCCAAGGATCATGCGAAACGTCGTCGTTTTTCCCGCTCCGTTTGCGCCTAAAAGACCGAACATTTGCTGTTCCGGAATGTCTAAGTCCAATCCGTCAACGGCTTTAAAATCTCCAAATGTCTTCGTTACGTGATCAATCTTAAGCACTGAATCTCCTCCTTCCCTGACCCATTATATACTAATATTGGATGGAACATAATAAAGGATTTTGATTTCCTTTTTAGAATATAAATGAAGAAGACTGATAAACCTTGAAAATGGAGGGGAAACCTGATGGCTGAATATTTCCTTACAGCTTTTGATCCTTCGGGGAAAACAGTGGTAAACGAGCGATTCGAGGCGAAAAATGAAGAAGCGGCTAAAACGCATGGTGAAGCCCTCTTAAAAGAAAAAGAGCTTCACAGTCATACCCATCGTTTAGTCAATGCAGCCGGAAAGCTGATTTTGTTTCACAGATGATCAGCTTTCCGGCTGATCTGTTACACTTGGAACTTCGGCTCCCGTTTTTCTAAAAAGGCACGGATTCCTTCTTGGTGATCCTTGGTCCTTCTCATTTTCTCTTGGGCGCTGCGCTCAAGAGAGAGCACCTTTTTCAGTTCTTCAAGCTGGAGGCTTTGAAAGATACCTTTCGTTTCGATCATCGCCAAAAGAGGTGAGGCCAAAAGGGTTTCGATAAAGGGTCTTGCGCCTTCCGCAGGGTCTCCGGCAAATGTCCCGTCAAGGAGCCCCATATCGGCGGCTTCCGCGGCAAAAAGTTTTTTCCCGCTCCAAATCAGCTTTTTCGCCTTCGCTTCCCCAATTCTTTTCTTCAGCAAATAATGCCCTCCGCCGTCTGGAACAAGCCCAATGCCGATAAAATTCATCGCGAGAACGGCGTTTTTTTCCGCGAGCACAATGTCAGCGCAAAGCGCCAAACTCAGACCCAATCCCGCAGCAGCGCCGTGAATAGCTGCAATTGTTACTTTCTTCATCTGATATAACGTCAGAGTGACAGCCTCAATCGTATCCATCAGCTGCTTAAATTGATCAGGGTCATGCTCTGATGTCATCATCCGGATATCTCCGCCGGCCGAAAAGCCTTTCCCCGTTCCTCTCAAGAGAACGATGAGCGCCTCGCTTGCAGCCGCCATTTCGACCGCCTCCTTCAATTCAGACAGCATCTGTTCATTAAGGGCGTGATGGGCATCAGGTCGATTCAGGATAATCTCGGCAACGGCTCCATTCACTTCATACTGAATAAACTCCATATGAAACACCTCCATGTATGCGCTTGCTTTTTTCCTTCACATATACATTCCCCGCCATCCTCAAATAAACCTTTTTATTTTTCAAGGTCAATAGATACTGAAAAATGCATATTGTTTGAATGGAAACATAAAGTTTTATATAGTGAAAAAGAAGGGATATCTTGACGAGAAGGGAGGAAAGGAACATGGATAAATTGCTGATCAGTTTTCTGTTAAGTTTATTTATGGTGTACTTTCCCCCTTCGGACGTGGTTCTGCCGTCCCAGCTTGAAGCAAGCACTGACAGCTATGTGCCTATGTCCTCATATCCGCAGGAAGCACAATCGGCCAAAATTCCGTCGCCGAGCAGCCTGTACCTGGCAGACCTGAACAAAGAGTACAGTCCGCTGGCACAGTCTGTCAGGCAGCTATCTGTCAAGCCCCTTGACGAACCGCTGATAAACAGGCTGGAAAAGGTGTGTGCCGTCCCTGTCAAATACCAGTCTAATTACCTCCGAATATAAATCCCCAAGCTTTATTTGCAACTCGCCCCATGGCCAACACTACATTCGGAGGGATTTTCATTGAATATTAAAGAAAACGATCTGCCGGGCATCGGCAAAAAGTTTGAAATCGAAACAAGAAGCCACGAAAAAATGACGATTATCATTCATGATGACGGAAGAAGGGAAATTTACCGGTTTAATGACCGGGACCCAGATGAGCTCCTTTCCAATATCTCATTGGATGATTCTGAAGCAAGGCAAATTGCCGCTATTCTAGGTGGCATGGTCTATAAACCGCAAGCACTGGAGTCCATCGAAATGGCCTTCAGCAATCTCATTATTGAATGGTTTAAGGTCGAAAAAGGCGCCAAATCGATCGGGCGCACACTCGGGGAGCTTGATGTCCGCCAGAACTACGATGTCACTGTGATCGCCATCATCAAACACAATCAGGAAAAACTTTTAAATCCCGGAGCCGATTCGGTTATTGAAGAAAATGACACACTTGTCCTCTCAGGTGAAAGAAAGCATCTGAAGAAACTGATTCACGATTTTCTTTCTGGAGAGGGCGTGTGAACGGCCGATGGATCATCTCGTATTTGAAGTCGGTACAGCACTTGTGCTTGTCGCGATTGCCAGTGTAATCGCCAATAAAATTAAATTTTCGATTATTCCGTTTCTGATTGTGCTGGGAATGCTTGTTGGACCGCACGCGCCGAAAATAGGGATTATTGATCTAACATTTATTCAAAGCAGTGAAATCATCGAGTTTTTCGGGCGAATGGGCGTACTGTTCCTCCTCTTCTATCTCGGACTCGAATTCTCTGTCGGGAAGTTAATCAAATCAGGAAAATCAATCGCGGTCGGCGGAACGATTTATATTTTGATTAACTTCAGCCTCGGACTGCTTTACGGATTTATCACCGGATTTTCCTTTCTGGAAGTCCTCATCCTCGCAGGCGTCATCACAATCTCGTCAAGTGCGATTGTCGCAAAAGTGCTCGTTGATTTAAAAAGAACCGCGAATCCGGAAACCGAGCTGATTCTCGGCATCATTATGTTTGAGGATATTTTCCTTGCCGTGTATTTGTCCGTTGTCTCCGGCCTTGTGTTAGGCGATGCGACATCAGTCGGGAGTGCACTCTTGTCCATTTTGATCGCCTTCGGTTATATGCTGCTGTTTTTTATCGCAGCAAGAAAACTCCCGCCGCTGTTGAACAAACTGTTGGACATTCGCTCAAACGAAGTGTTTATTATCGTCATTTTCGCAGCACTCTTTTTTATCGCCGGGTTTTCAGAGACGATTCATGTAGCAGAAGCAATCGGCGCGCTGCTGCTCGGTTTGGTCTTTTCAGAAACAGAGCATTCCGATAGGATTGAACACCTCGTTGTTCCGTTTCGCGACTTCTTCGGTGCGATGTTCTTTTTCAGCTTCGGCCTCAGTATCGATCCGTTTTCGCTTGGTGAAGCGGTTTGGCTTGCGTTGGGTGCAGTGATTTTGACCATTCTGGGAAATTTTATCGCCGGAATGGTGGCAGGACGACGCGCAGGGCTTTCTCATAAGGCTTCATCGAATATCGGGCTGACGATCGTATCGCGGGGAGAATTTTCGATTATCGTTGCGAATCTCGGAATAGCCGGCGGACTGTCGGCCACATTAAAACCGTTTGCCGCATTATATGTCCTCATTCTGGCGATTTTGGGACCGCTTGTCACAAAGGAATCAAAACGAATTTACCGCTTGCTGAACAAGGTATTTAAATGGAAGCCTGAGGTTCAGCCCGCAAAAAAACAGGGATAAAAAAAGCAGCACTGTAATCAGTGCTGCTTTGTCGTTTTTTCAAAAATCTGCTCTAAATATTTGATTTTTTCGTCCGTGTAGTGCTCGAAGCGCTCATTGTACGATTTCGGATCTTTCGGATTCGCAAAATGCGTGATTTTCCCTGTATCCCGATCAATAAATTTACTAGCAGCGCCGCAGCCGATTCCGATAATCGTCTGGACCTCTTCCATAATCATAATGTTGTAGATGCTTTCTTGTCCCGGCAAAGAGTATCCGACGTTTTCAAGGTTTCCAAGAATGTTTTTCTGGCGGTATAAATAATAAGGCACATACCCATGCTCTTTCGTCCAGGCTACCGCGTCATCCATCATTTGAGAAACCTCTTCCCTGCCGGCGACTTTGTATTTATGCTTGTTTCTCGTCATTTCTGACGCCCGTTTAAAGGAAAGCGTATGAACCGTAAGAGATTCCGGCATCAGCTTTTCCGTTTCTGAAAGGCTGTGTCTGAATTCCTTCACGCCTTCCCCAGGCAAACCGATAATCAAGTCCATGTTGATATTATTCATGCCGTGCCGGCGTGACAGATGATATTTCTCAATGGTCTCTTCAACCGTATGATGCCGCCCGATCGCCTTTAGCGTTTCGTTTTCATAGGATTGCGGATTGATGCTGATCCGGTCAATGTCATATTTGTTTAAAACGGCGAGTTTTTCTTCTGTAATCGTGTCAGGGCGTCCGGCCTCCACCGTAATCTCGCGAATGTTTTTCACATCCGGGAAGGAGCGGACCATTTCCTCATACAGCAAATCCATTTCCTCCGCGGTAATGCTTGTCGGTGTCCCGCCGCCAAAGTAAATGGTTGTAACCTTGACATCATGCTCCTTCAGCCATTCGCCGATTTTCTGCATTTCGTAATGCAGCCCCCATAAGAAAGAGCCGACTCTGCCCGCCTGCCCTTGAATGGCGTATGCAGGGAATGTGCAATATGCGCACTTTGTCGGACAGAACGGGATGCCGATATAAATGCTGACTTCATCCTTTACTTGATACAAATCCGGTACTGCCGCCAGCTGTCGGTCAACAATTTCTTGCATTAACTCAATTTTCTCATCATGAATTAAATAGTCTTTTTTCAATTCAGTGTGAGCTTGCGCCTTCGGCATTCCGCTTTGCAGCTTTTTATGAAGCAGCTTTGTGGGCCGGATGCCTGTAAGAATTCCCCACTTTTGCGTGATGCCCGTATGCGCCTGAAGAAGATTGAGATACACATAAGAAATCGTGTTTTTCACTTGCTTAAAGGCTTCTTTTTCATTCATATCGGGAGAAAAAGATTTTGTATGCTGCTCCTTTATGACAGTTCCCTTCACTTCTCCCGAAACCGTCACATGCTCATCCGTTTGTGAGCAATCTAAAGAAATGACAAAATCTGCGGGCTCCTCTCCGCCGTACACAAGCTCGCACTCCTCATAAAACAAATTTGCAATATTTTGCAGAGGCCGATGCAGGCGGTCATCATGTATGCCTTCTATTTTAATTTGCAACTTCATCACCTAATTTATCAGATTCAAAACTTTCTTTAGTGTACAGAAATAAACCGTTAAAATCAATCCGGCAAAAAAGCCGCCGCACCTGTCAGGGCGCGAGCGGCTTTTTTTACACACGTTTCATGTGGAACTTATCAAGAAATCCTTTTCGCTGCTGCATTCGAAAATATTCCTTCATCATGTAAGCAACACCTTGCTCGTCATTCGACCTTGTGACCCAATCTGCCTTTCTCTTGATCTCCGGAGCGGCGTTCCCCATCGCTACCCCAAGTCCGGCAAGTTCAATCATCGGGAGGTCGTCATACTGATGCCCGATGGCCACGACATCATCCATAGTCAGGCCCAACTCTGAAGCGACAAGGGCCAGGCCGGCTTCCTTCGAGACACCTTTCGGGACGATATTCAGCTTCTCATCGTTTACGCGAATAACATCAACCGCAGGGAAGGCTTTCGTAATCGTTTCTGTGATGTCATGCTGAATGTCGTGCTCCGTATACACTTCGATGACAGGTGCACTCACCGGCTCATCCATGAGAAGATCGCTTAATGATTCAACGAACTGGACTGGATAAAAGATCGGGTCAGACGGATGAATGAGTGCTTTCCCCAATAAATTTGAATTCACCTTTTTCTTGTTTCCAATGGAATACTTCTCGTGAAGAAGCCGAATATTGCATTGATAGCTCTCCAGCACTTGAACAATGTTAAAGGTGTGATCGTCAGAAATTCTTTTTTCAAAAAACGGGGCGTCTATTTTCTCAGCGATGTATGCCCCGCTATGGGTGATCAGCTTGGCATCAAGCTTAAGTGATTTCGCTATTTTCTGTGCTGAACGAAAATGGCGATTGGTCACGAGAGTAACGTAAATCCCTTTTTTCTTTACATATTCAATCGCGTCCTTCGTTGCCTGATGAATCTTCCCGTTCGACCGTAGCAGCGCTCCATCTATATTTAAGGCAAGCAATTGTTTTGACACAGAGATGTCCCCCTCCTTGATGACTGTACTTGTGTATAGGATATGACCCTGTCTCTGTGTTTAGAACAACCTTTTCTGGAAAGCAAAAAAAGCCTGACTCAGCAGACTTTATGTATGGCATGATGATAGGATACGATCGAAGCAGCCATTCTCCCTAATATCGTTATTTCGATTTACGAAAAATCATGTATCAGGAACCCCTTGTTTGACCGATGATGCGCTCCGAACACTTACTCTCTGTTGCTTATCCCCTCTATTTAACGGCATGATATGCGACCGTATCCAATTGAAACCTTGTAAGTGTAGGCGCTTTCAATGCCATTATCTCAGTTTTTCTTGCTGATGACAAGGGTTTTTTTAACTAAAAAAAGTATCCAAATGATGTATACTAAGGTAGGATTTGTTGTTAATTTTTGGAACTAATCGCTTGATACAGAACATACATTCCCATATAATATAAATAATAAACGAAAAAGCGGTGATCAGATGGCTGATTTAAAAGAAATATACAATGAAAAACTAATATCTCGATTGATACACCATATAAAGGCATCTTGTCCTGATTTTAACCAAGACAACTTCGAGGAACAATTGCTGCAGGAAGACTGGCCTGAACTCGCTTTAAAAGAGCGGATGCGCCGCATTACAGCTTCCTTATACGAAACACTGCCAAAACATTACAATGAAGCGCTCTCAATTTTACGGGATGCAGCCCCCCATTTTAAAGGACTCAGCGGAATTCTATTCCCTGATTATGTGGAACAGTACGGGTTAGCGCATTGGGAGGAATCAATAAGGGCATTGGAATACTTTACGCAATATTCTACCTCAGAATTTGCTGTAAGGCCTTTTTTGCTTTTAGATCAAGAAAAAATGATTGCACAATTTCTTAAATGGTCCGAGCATGAAAATGAACACGTGAGAAGACTTGCGAGCGAAGGAAGCAGACCCCGCCTGCCATGGGGAAAATCGATACCCGCTTTAAAATCGGATCCTTCCCCCGTTCTGCCGATCCTTGAGAAGCTGATGCAGGACGAGTCCTTATATGTAAGGAAAAGCGTGGCCAACAACCTGAATGATATATCAAAAACTCACCCTCATTTGCTGAGAAAAGTCGCAGATCAATGGTACGGAACACATCCTTATACCGATTGGATCATCAAACACGCCTATCGGACCTTATTAAAAAAGGGTGATAAACAGGCCTTAGCGCTTTTTGGTTATGAAAATGCTGAATCGATACAATTACATGATTTAACATGTCAATCCAGCCGTATAGTTATTGGCGAAAGCCTTGAATTTTCTTTCTCTATTCATTCAGACAGGGATCAAAAAGTAAGAATTGAGTACGGAATTGATTTTGTAAAAGCAAGAGGTCAGCGTCATCAAAAAGTATTTAAAATAACAGAAACAACTATAAGAAAAAACGAAACGAAGTCATACATAAGAGTTCAATCCTTTAAGGATCTAACTACCAGAAAACATTACAAAGGAATTCATACATTATCAGTGATTATCAATGGAGAGGTAAAAGACTCATTGGATTTCCAAGTTTGCTGAATGAAAGAAAATCCCTTCTTTTCCAAGAAGGGATTTTGCTGATTAGCCTTCGACACTGCCGTAAAGCTCTTCTAAAGGCTTCATAATGATTTTGTTCAATTCGCCGATCAGCATGCTCATGCGCTGCTCCGCTTCCATCAGCTGAGAAATTTTTTCGTGCTGCTGTACTAGCGCAACTGTTTTTTGGGCCTGAGTCACTTCTTCTTGTGTAATTTCTTCTCCTGCCATTTGTTTTTGCTGGAGTCTAAGCTGTACATCACGGAAGTTTTCGAACATGCGCTTCGCTGATTCATCTGCGTTTACTTCATCGTAAAGGTTTTTCAAACGGGTGAACTCTTCGCTCCCGCGTAATGCATTTTCCAGATCATATGCTACATCATAAAAATTAACTGCCATTGTGAATAGCTCCTTTCATCATTGCCGTTTAGACATACCACTCCACTATAACAGACTATGGAGCTCCTTTCATTATTCAAGAACCATGTCTTCTTAAAAAAGGGTGACAAACAACGCTTGAACTGCACCTATGATTCCGCCGAGAAGGCCTCCCAAATAGGTAATCATTTTAAATTCTTTTTTTGAAATGGACAGCACCATTTCTTCAAGCCGCTGCACCGGGAACTGATCCACCTGCTCCTTGACGATTTCCTCAAGGCGCATCCGTTTTAAGACACTTTCAAGATTAGCCGAAACCCCTTCAAGCAATTTGTCTAATAGTGCCGGCAGCATTTGCTCGGTCAGCTCAGATTCATAGCGGACGGTAAGTGTGCCAATCGTATTGTCGAAGAAAGGAGCAGTCGAAAATGTTTGCAGCACTCTTCGTTTCAGGCTGAAAATGAGCGCTTTTGCATTCCATTTTTCGTCTGCTTCATAAAACGTATACTCCCTCAGCTTGCCCCATTCGTTTTTCAAGAGATCAGAAAGCAGTTTATTTGTTTCCTCATTCCGCAAAAACTTCAGCAGCTCCGGCAGTACGCGGTCCGCAAGGCTTGTATTACCCAGAAACATTTGTACCATGCTTCCAAGCATGCCGCGTTCTTTCAAAAAGCCATCAATCATATTGCCGAGACGGATTTTTCCTTCATCACTTTCAAAATAACTGGCACTGCGAGACAATATATATCCTGAAATCATCGGGATCTTTTCCTCAAGCTTTTCCTGCACTTCCAAAGGCACCAGGTCTTTTAACGATTGGTGCTCGTATTGGCGGAAAAGCTCATTCAGTTTATCATCCGTCCAGCGGCTGATCCATGCGTCTGCCGCTTCATCAGGACGCTTCACCCCGGCTTTTTCAAGCGCTTCTTTTACTGTCACTTCAGAAAGTGACAGCTTTTGAATCAGCTGTTCCCCGACTTGAAGAGCCTGCGTTTTGGCTGCATCAGAAACGAGCCGCTTTTTAATGCCCTCAGGGGTTAAGAGATGATTGACAACCATCAGTCCCATTTGTTTTGCAAGTTCATCCCGTCGTCTCGGAATCAGCCCGGGGGTAAAAGGGACTCGTTTTCCAAACAAATAGTACGCCTTATAGGGCCTAAATAGCATTTGAATTGCTAAATGATTGGTCACCGCGCCAATAGCAGCGCCGATCACGATCATAAAAATAAAGGTTCCTGCAATACCCATTCCTATTCATCTTCCTCCATCTGTCATTCAGCTTATTTTCATATAGATGATGTACCTATTCGTATTATAGATGCTCATGCAATCACTTAGCAAACGAGGAGACAAATTCCTGTTGTCAGAAAATCAGCTTGTTCTTTTGGAATAGGGCAAGGTGAAGAATCGTAATCTGTAAAGTAGAATACCGTCAGCTGCGTTCATCCTGAATGTATTTAGCGTAAAGCTGCTGACACCCGCCGGCAGCTTTTGAATAAAAGGGGGAGTCTCACCATGATAACACTCGGTTTTATGTCCTTAACCCGCCAGCATGAAGCGGACTATTCCGCAGAATTGGCCAAGAGAGCACCCGAATTTGGCATACGTTTCATCCGGTTTACACCGTTTGATATTTCTCCTGACACCTTGCGTGTCAAAGCATCGGTTTATCATTCGGCCAGCAGAACATGGAACGAAACTGAAATGGCAATTCCAGATTATATTTATGACCGCTGTTTTTACGGCAAGGATTCACAATCCCAAAAAGCAAAACCTATCGTTGAGTGGCTTAAAAAATATCCGAAAACGGAATTTATCGGGCGGGGTCTTCCCGATAAGTGGACCGTCCTTCATGATCTGCAGCAGCATGCTGTGATCAATCCTTATATTCCGGAAACGATGAAGGTGAGCCGTTATGAACAAATTCACTCCTTCTTATCCAAAGAAAAAGCCTGCATCTTAAAACCGGCATTCGGCGCAGGAGGCAGAGGCGTGATTCTTTTGGAGCTGGGCAAGAAAAACATTACCGCTACGTATCACATCGGAAAAGATAAGCAGACAAAAACCTTTTCCAACCAGGCTTCTTTTAAAACATGGTGCAAAAAAGTACTTCAGCACCAATATTTGCTTCAGCCTTATTTAAATATTCAAGATAAGGAACAATACCCGTGCGATATCCGCCTGTTCATGGAAAAAAACGAAGCAGGTGAATGGAATACAGTCGGAAAGGCAGTGAGACGCGGATACAAACACGGGCTGCTGGCCAACTTGTCTGGCGGATCTGATGCGCTGACATTTGATTCTTGGTTTGAAGATATACCGAAAAAACAGCAAGTGGTCTTACTTGATGACGTGTTCTCGATTACACAGTCGGTTCCGTATTATCTTGACGAGCGCTACGGGCCGCTGTTTGAACTCGGGCTTGATATATGCCTTGCGAAGGACGGAAGAATTTGGATCTTGGATATCAATTCCAAGCCGGGCAGAAAGTCAATCTTGCGTGTTTCTCCCGAGCAAAAAGAACAGCTGTACACTTGTCCCCTAAAGCGCTGCCAATATCTGTTTTCTGAGCAAAGCCAGAAAGGAGTTCTTCCGCGTGAATCGTAAACGGTTTTTGATCGGCATAGACAAAAACAGTGAAAATACCCTGTTCCTGCCCTCTTCGCTGAAGCGAAACGGACTTTTGCATGCCGCGTTCGGGACGAAGGTTGTCAGATGCCACGTTTCTTACAGACAGCACCTGGACCAAACCGTGCTTCTCTCTGAAAATCTATTTCATGAGCTTTTGCTTCCCCACCGAAGCAGGGCTGACATTCTGATTCATGACCATACGGTGCATATCGGGCCGCTAATCGGCATCTTTACGGCGGGGTTTACCGTATCTCTTGAGCGCCCTTTTAAGGATCGTTCTCTCTTTTTTTCTAAGCTCGTCACGTTACACGAACAAGCCGGAGGCTACTGCTTCGTTTTTGGCGCGCACCAAATCAATTGGAAGGAAGGCACGATTGAGGGGCTCCTCTACAGAGAAAACGGCTGGGAGAAAAAAATCGTCCCACTGCCGAACGTCGTTTATGACCGTTTGCCAAACCGAAAAATTGAAGATTCGCTTCTCTTGCAACATACAAAAAAGAGACTGATCGATGAATATCAAATTCCATGGTTTAATAAAACATTTTTCAATAAATGGAGCGTTCATCAACTGCTCGAACAAGATCCGAGAACAGCCCCTTTCTTACCGAAATCCGAGCTGACACCATCTGAGGAGCGGATTGATGAGCTCTGCGCTGCATATAAAAAAGTTTATATTAAACCGGCTAACGGAGCACTCGGCACCGGCATTTATCAGCTGACAAAAACAGACGACGGCCTGACGGTGAAACATACAAATGATGCCAAAACGTTTTCTTCAATCGATTATTCCGATTCCGCCGCATTTCTGGCAGAATTTCGAAAACAGCACGACCCGTCTGACTTTCTCATTCAGCAAGGTGTGGATCTGATCAAATTTCAAGGCAAACCAGCGGATTTCCGTGTCCATACGAATAAAAACAGAAAAGGGAAATGGACGGTGACAGCCATAGCCGTCAAAATTTCCGGAGAAAACAGCATTACAACACATCTTTCTAATGGCGGAATAGTAAAAACACTTGCAGAAGTATACGATGATCCCGCTGAAAGAATTGAGGTCATTAAAAAGCTTTCTGCTGCGGCACTGACGGCAAGTCATGTGCTTCATGATCATATCGAGGGGTTTATCGGGGAGATCGGTTTCGATTTTGGCATTGATCAGAACGGTAAGGTATGGATGTTTGAAGCAAATTCACGTCCGGGCCGCAGTATCTTTTCTCATCCGAATTTGCATCATGTTGATTCTCTGACAAAACGAAGAAGCTTTGAATACGCGTCATATCTATCCGAGAAGGCGATCACCTCCCATGATGCGCTGTGGCCTTCGTAATCTGTCCCGCTTTTTTTGATAAAGCGGGCTTATCTTTGTCAAAAGCTGGGACAAACTGCATCACAAAGACCTCTTCAATGATGTTTTGAAACAGTGGTACAATGAACACAATTCGTTCGTATTCAGGTCAATTGATATCAATTTTAAGGAGCGTGGCCGTAATGATTTCTCATTTCAGCTGGAAACCTTTGTTCCAAAAAGAAAAGCTGCCCGGATGGAGAATTTCGTTTTATTATAAAGGAACCCATTATGAAGGCATCTATCATAAAAGCGGTGAGATTGAATGGGGAGATTTGTTTCCCGCCCGCGCTGACGAGCCTGCTCTTACAAACGAGATACATGAACTGATGCTTTTTCATATTTATGACTAGCTTAGCCTGAACGGCTAAGCTTTTTTTATGCCTTCTCAAGATTTACCACTCAATTCTCCGCATGAGTTTCCGGCCATTTTAACATAATACTAGTAACAAGCCGGCAAGCATTGGGTTACGCCGAGCGGCAGTGACACCCGAGACGGGTCCACAGACTGGTGCAACTCCAGTTAACCCAACCATACTAAACAAAAAGGAGATTTTACACATGGCTAACCAAAACTCTTCAAATGACTTACTAGTTCCTGGCGCAGCTCAGGCTATCGATCAAATGAAACTTGAAATCGCTTCTGAATTCGGCGTTAACCTTGGAGCGGATACAACTTCCCGCGCTAACGGTTCTGTCGGAGGAGAAATCACAAAACGTTTGGTATCTTTCGCTCAGCAGCAAATGGGCGGCAGAGTTCAATAACATTCAATATATGGCTTTAGAGGGCGTGGTTTCCGCGCTCTCTTTATATTTGTCACCCTTTTTTCCTACTCCACATACCCTAGAAAAAAAGGGAGGGAATAAGGGTGGCATTCATCGCCTTTGTGAATTGGGAGCTGGTTCAGTTCGTAAGTATATCCATGATTCATGAATATGTTTCCCATCGTTCTGTCTATTTGTACAGGTATTCTTTCCCGCGCTGTTCAAACTGAGAACATCCTTTTATAATGAGGGGCAAGGAGGTTTTTTGATGAAAATCGCTTTATTTGGTGCCAGCGGCCGCGTCGGACAAGCCTTTTTAAAACAAGCTGCCGCAGATGAACAGTTTGACATTTACGCTCTGGTCAGATCTCAACATGCTGAGCTTCCCCTTCCAAAAGACCGAATCGTCATGGGGAACGCGCGCCTCCGGGAAGATGTGAAAAAAGTTGTGAAGGATGCTGAAATCGTGATCAGCTGTCTCGGCACAGATGGTGATGATACCCTGTCCGCAGCGATGGCAAATATAATCGCCATTATGAAAGAACAGCATATCAAACGGCTGATTACGATCGGTACCGCAGGCATTCTTGATTCCCGATATGAACCAGGAAAATACCGGTTTGAAACAAATGAATCGAAACGAAAGCTAACCCGTGCAGCCAAGGAGCATGCAAAAGTATACGAAATGCTAAAAGATTCCTCGTTAGACTGGACAATTATCTGTCCCACTTACCTCCCGGACGGAACAGCAACCGGCGTTTATCGTACAGAGCGTGACGTTTTGCCGGAGGGCGGCACGAGCATTACGGTCGGCGATACTGCTGATTTTCTATATCGTGAGCTCGTTACAGGAGAGTATATCGGATACCGTGCCGGACTGGCTTATTAACTACATAAAAAACCCAAAACATGATTGTTTTGGGTTTTTGAGCGTTATGCAATGGAATGTTTCTGCCCCTTTTGCAGCTCATACATTTGATAATATTGGCCTTTGACTGCCATCAATTCCTCATGATCTCCTCTCTCAACAATTTCTCCTTTATCGAGGACCAAAATCTGATCCGCGTTTCTGATTGTTGAAAGCCGGTGAGCGATGACGAAGGTGGTGCGCCCTTGTTTGACGACATCAAGCGCCTTCTGGATCACGGCCTCTGTCTCTGTATCAATGTGCGCCGTCGCTTCATCTAAAATCAAAATGGCGGGATCAAATGCCAAAGCTCTTGCGAAAGAAATTAACTGCCGCTCTCCAGAGGATAGCGTGCTCCCTTTTTCAATCACGGGTTCATTAATGCCTTTTGGAAGCTTTTTCAGAAGCGGCTCGGCACCGACTTGCCGCAGTGCTTTTTTGATATCTTCTTCGGTCATTCTTTCGTCATCCAGACTTACGTTAGATCCGATCGTGCCCGAGAATAAGTACGGGTCCTGAAGCACAATGCCCATATGGGATCTGAGTTCCTGTCTTGACATGTTGTAAATGCTTTTCCCATCAATCAGAACATCCCCTTTTTGCGCATCATAAAAACGAAACAGGAGATTCAAAATCGAGCTTTTTCCTGATCCGGTATGGCCGACAAGCGCTACGGTTTCGCCTTTTTGCGCGGTAAAGGAAATATGTTTTAATACCTCTTCACCATCTTGATAAGCAAATGACACATCACGAAATTCAACCCGCCCCAACGCGCGCTCCTTCGCCGGATCACCCGCTTCTTCCGTATTCTTTTCTTCAAGCAGTTCGAAAACACGCCCGGCAGAAACCCGTGCCAGCTCCAGCTTTGAAAACTGATTGACGATGCCTGTGATCGGCTGAAATAACCGGTTTAAATAATCGACAAACGCGTACAGCACACCGACGGAAACAATCCCGGCCGCATTCAGGCTTGCACCGCCAAAATGCCAGATCAAACTGACAAACGCAAGGTTCCGGATCACATTGACAAGATTATGGGACATTAAGGAGTTTAGATTCAGCATCCTGTTTTGAAAATAAAAATGAGATTCATTTAATTCCTCAAATTCTCTCATTGTTTCCTTTTGATGACGGAAAGCTTGAATAATTGTCATGCCTTGAATGGACTCATTCATTTTTGCGTTAATGTCACTGTTGATCGAGCGGATTTTTTGATTGTAATAAGATGCGTATTTCCGGTATATGACCGACCACAGCCAGATAATCGGCACAATTGCCAGGCACACAAACGCGAGCTTAACATCCAGCAGAAACAAAGCCGTGAATATCCCGAACATATAGATTCCGCTTGTCACAAATGTTGACAGCACTGTGACATACAAATCCCTGATGGCCTCCGTATCATTGGTAATCCGCGCAACCACTTTGCCGGCCGGAAGGTTGTCAAAATAGCGAATCGGCATTTTTTGAATGTGTGAAAACACGTCCTGCCTCATCTTTTGAATAATCCTATTGGCGCTCATCTGCAGCAAATAATGCTGTCCATATTGAAAGAAAACCGAAAACACAAGCAAGCCCCCATACAGGCAGATCAAAAACACCATTCCCTTTATTTCCGGCTGATAGAACTGGAAAAGCTCCTCTTTTGTCAGCTTTTCGGCAGCATATGTCCGGCTCTTGTCTCCATTTGTGATTGTCAGCTTTCCGTCAGAAACCGTTCTGTTCCCGTCAAAGCTGACAGCCTGATCAACAAAATAGAACGCCATTCCCACTTGATAAATATGCGCTTCTTTTTCTTGAGAAACAGGTCCCTGGATACGGTCTTCTCTGGCATAAGAAGTGCCGTGAAACTGAACGGCGTTTTTATCTTTTTCCTCAGCTTCATACCATGTTTTTTCAATGCCGAGGATATGATCGTCAATCATTTTTTTGCCGATAAATGGCCCGGTCAGTTCTGCCCCGACGGCGACCGCAAGCAATAGGACGGCAGTGATCAACAATTTTCGATATAGGAGTGCGTACATCCATAACGTTTTTCCTGTTTTCATGCCCCTGCTCCCCCTTCTTCCGCAGTGAACAGCTGCTGTCTTTCATATTGTTCCCTGTACCACCCATTATTGGCCATTAGTTCTTGATGCGTGCCTCTCTCAGAAATCACGCCGCCGTCCATCACAAGGATCAGGTCAGCATGCTCTACCGCGGATAAACGGTGCGTCAAAATAAATGTCGTTTTTCCTTTGCGGTTTTCTCTGATATTCCTGATAATCGCTGCCTCTGTTTTGGCATCTACGGCAGAAAGCGAATCATCCAGGATCAAAATCTCCGGATTCGCCATAAGTGCTCTAGCAATCGAAATTCTTTGTTTTTGCCCGCCGGACAGCGCCACCCCTTTTTCACCAACCATTGTCTCCAAACCGGATGGGAGCATGTGTAAATCTTTTTCAAAATGTGCTTCGGCAATGGCTTGCTTAACCTCTTCATCACTTGCATCCTGTTTTCCGTATAAAATATTTTCTTTTACCGTCCTTGAAAACAGCAAATGATCCTGAGGCACATATCCGATCCACCCGCGGAGCCGGTCAAGAGGGATCTGCTGAATCGGTACGCCTGAGAATGTGATACTCCCTTCACCGGCAGGGTACTGGCGCAAAAGCTGCTTAATAATCGTTGTTTTTCCGCTCCCGGTTTTACCGGCAATCCCGACAGTCTGCCCTTTTCGTACCATAAACGAAATATCTTGAATATTGCCGCTTGTTGAGCTTGGATATGTAAAGCTGACATGGCTGAAAACGATATCTCCAGGCTCTTTCAATTCAACGGGCTGCTTTGGGTCCATCACGTCCGGTTGATAAGAAAGGGTATCATTTACCCGGTCTAATGACGCATTGCCCCGCTGCATCACATTAATGAGTTCACCGATTGCAAACATCGGCCAAATCATCATGCCGAGATAAACATTAAAGGAAACAAGCTCGCCAAGCGTCAGCTCGTTCCGGAACACAAGAAACGCTCCGTAACCGAGCCCGATCAAATAGCTGGCACCGACAAGCAGCTTGACTGTCGGCTCAAACAGCGAATCAATAAAAGCCACTTTCATATTTTTCTGATAAACATCTGCGGTCATTTCATTAAACCGGCGGACATCATTTGTTTCCTGTACATACGCGCGAATCACCCGGACGCCCGAAACAGATTCAAGCACCCTGTCATTCAGCGCCCCGAACGCATTTTGGGCCTCCGTAAACCGTTCATGAATTTTACTTCCGTATAGACTGATTGCAATCGCCATAATAGGAAGCGGGATAATGGCGGCAAAGGTCAGCTTCCAGCTGATCAGAAATCCCATCGTCAAAAAGATCGTCATCATAAACATCGTAGAATCGACTAATGTCAAGATGCCAAACCCCGTCGTTAAACTGACAGCCTGAAGATCATTCGTCCCCCGTGCCATCAAATCGCCTGTCCGGTTTTTTTCATAAAACGGCGGCGACATGGCCAGAAGATGCCCCATCAGCTTCGTACGGAGAATTTTCTCCATCACATTCGCTCCGCCGAACAGCTGGTGCATCCAAAAATAAGACATGACATATACGACCGCCGTCAGCACAAAAAAGATACCGATATAAAACAGCAGCCCTTCCGCAGTAAACGCCCCCGATTTCATATCATCTATGGCGTTCCCCAAGAGCTTAGGCGGAAACATTTCAATGACATTGACTCCTAATAAAAGCACAATTGCAATCGTATAGCGCAGCCAGTGCGCTTTAAAAAACCAGCCAAGCTTTTTCAATACTGAAAACATCGATCCCCATCTCCTTTATCTCATCAGCCGCCTTCTATTTTTTCCTTGCTGCTTTTTTCGTTTAGTTTGACATGAGCTGCCCTCGCCTCTGTATTTGTCTTCACATCCCATACACCTGTCTTTCCTTAGATTTTGTATATAAAAAAGGCATGAAGCGTCAGCTCCATGCCTTTTTTAACCGATATGATATGCACAGCGCTTTTCAGCGCGCGGCTAGACTGAAAAAACCGTTCAATCAAACAGAACATGGGGTTTGCCGCACCAATATGAAACTGTTTTGTAAACACGAAAATTCCTTGGCATAGCAAACCCTCCTTCCATTCTGATTTCATCTTTTTTTCATCATATAAACAAAACCTTTTTTTGTCAATCATTACTTGAATAGGAAAAGGTTAATTGTACTCGAATCCGGGTATTGTGTTGTAAGACGTTTTTGAAAGGGTGAGAATGATGTTTCATGCTGACCGTATCATCGTTGCGTTTGACGGAAGTGAAAATAGTAAGAAAGCGCTGCAGACAGCCATCGATCTTGCTAAAACCGTAAATGCTGCCATTACCGTCGCCCATTCACATGATATGAAAGACAATCAGACCATCATCGACCCGCCGAGGCCTGCAGCAGGGGCAAGCTATATTGGCGGAGGCATGACAAGTGTTCCTGATCCGCTGATATCAGATGTTGCACCACCTGAGCCAATGATCTATGAAGATCGTACGGAAGAAGTCATCGCCGAAGCCAGAATGATGCTGAATGACCAGCAGGCTGATGGAAATATTGATATATTAGAAGGCGATCCGGCTGAATCAATTATCGAGTATGCAAACCGCATTTCTGCCGATATGATCGTAACCGGAAGCAGAGACCAAAACAGGCTGAAAAAGCTAATATTCGGAAGTGTAAGTGAAAAGCTATCAGCGAAATCGGATATACCCGTCCTGATTGTAAAGTGAGCACGCCCTGTGCTCGCTTTTTTAAATTCATAATTGTGAAAAAACATAGATTTTCGTTTTTTTCTGTTATAATGCTTTCGTGCCCAAAAGCGCAAAAGCATTAAAGATAAATATGGGGTGTTATTTTGGATTCTCAAAAAAAGCTGACGTTTCCGTTAGCCGTCGGTTTATTTATATTTATGTTAGGAATCATTATTTCTTGCTTATTCTCGCTTCATACAGAACCGCATATCCCGCTGTTTCTATGTGTTATCATGCTTTCAGCTGCCGGTTTATGGTTCGGGTTTTCCTGGAAGTCCTTAGAAAAAGGGATTACAGATGGGATCAAGAACGGCGTACAGCCAATTATCGTTCTGGCGCTGATCGGCATCTTAATCGGCGCTTGGATGTACAGCGGCGCAATACCGTCCGTAACGGTTTATGTCCTTTCCTTTATTGAACCCAGCCACCTTCTTTTGACTGCTTTGTTTTCCTGCATGATCATCAGCACGCTTGTCGGCTCAAGCCTGACAACTGTGAGCACGATTGGGGTCGCGCTGATCGGAGTGGCGAGCGCGGCCGGCGTTCCGCTTGAATGGACGGCAGGCGCGGTCATATGCGGCGCATGCTTTGGTGATAAAATGTCGCCGATGTCGGACACAACCAATTTTGCCGCCGGCATAGGCGAAATACCAATCTTTGAACACATTCGCCATATGATGGGCACTACTATTCCGGCTTTGCTCATCACCGTCGTACTGTTTTACTTTCTCGGTTTATCTGTGTCAGCGGACACTGCTTCAACCGATGATATTCAACATGTCATAACCGGAATCAAGGATGCCGCAAACGTAACGCCGTGGGCTCTTCTTTCACCGCTCTTAGTCGTTTTGCTGGCGGTTAGGCGTGTGCCCGTGATTCCCGTGCTGACTGCCGGAATTATTTCCTCGGGAATTTTGACTGCTATTTTTGTACCTGACAGCAGCCTGCAGGCGTTTATGACAGCTTTGCAAAATGGCACGACGTTCGAAACTGACAATGAGGCCGCCGCTAAAATTATCAACAGAGGCGGACTGCAATCCATGATGGGCTCAGTCTCGCTCATTATGATTGCTTTTGCACTCGGCGGGCTGATGGAGAAAATCGGATTGATTTCCGCGCTATTGGAAGGTGTCATGAAAGGCATCCGCTCAAAAGGCCATCTGATTGCGGCAACTGTCTGTTCAAGCATCGGCATCAATTTGGCAACCGGAGAACAGTATCTTTCAATATTAATACCGGGACAATCATTTAAAACCTTATACGACAAACAAAACATCCAGCGAAAATTTCTTTCCAGATCCTTAGAGGACGGCGGGACATTAATGAATCCGTTGATCCCTTGGGGAGTATGCGGTGCTTTTATGGCGAGCGCACTTGGTGTTCCCGTCATAGACTATATCCCGTTTACGTTCTTCCTCTATATATCGCCGATGATCTCCATTTTGGTTGGATTTATTAAAAAATAAAAAGAGCTCCGCGTGCAAAGCGGGCTCTTTTTTTATGTTTCATTATGAAATGCTTGCTGCCTGCTGAATGCTTTCTTGGAAAGCAGCCTGAAGCTGTTTTGTCACCGGTCCGGGTTCACCGCTTCCGACCGATTCCCCATCGAGCGTCACGACCGGAATGATCTCTGCCGTCGTTGACGAAATAAAGATCTCTTCCGCCTGTCTCAGTTCTTCCTCACTGACAGGCGTCTCTTCAAGCTCGATCCCGTTCTTTTTAATAAGCCCTAAAATATTCATCCGTGTAATTCCATTGAGAATGAGCCGATTAGCTGGATGCGTTCGCACCATCCCATTGATCACAACATAAACGTTAGAGGATGTACCTTCCGTAACAGTGCCGTCTCTTAGTAAAATCGTTTCAAATGCTCCTGCTTCATAGGCTTTTTGCTTGGTCATAACATTATACAGTAAATTCAGACTTTTAATGTCGCATCTCAGCCAGCGAAGATCCTCATCTGTAATGGCTGCCACTCCGTATGCCTGCTCTTGCTCCGGTTTTTTCACGGTAAATGTGTAAGCAGTAGTCTGCGGCTTAAGTCCAGATTCATACTGGTGTTTTCGCGGCGCCACACCTCTTGTTGTCTGAATGTATACCGCTCCCTCACTGACCGCATTCTCCTGTACAAGTTTTTGCAGGTCCCACTCTAAATCTTCTATACTGAACGGCAGTGACATTCCGATTTCAGCCGCACTTCTGAAAAAACGCTCCGCATGCTCGCGCAAGCCGAACAATACCCCTTTGTACACCCTGATAACCTCATAGATACCGTCACCAAACTGATAACCGCGATCTTCCAAATCGATCGAAGCTTCGCTGCGTTCGATCAGCTGGCCGTTGACTAAAACCTTCATAATAGCCCTCCCTTTTCGAGATTTCCCTGATGTTTTTCTAGCTGTCATTGCCACTTATTCTACCATATTGGACTAGCTGAAAAACAGAAAGATCCAAGAGATCTATAGCGGGAAGGAGTTTATTTTTTCCTTAAAATCTGATATTTCGACAAATTTTCTATGTTCTTTCCAGTTTTATTCCTGTATACTTGACTGGTAATACATAGGTTGTAAACATATGGCATCTTCATAAGCTGCCTGCTGTACAGCAGTATGTAGAGATTTTATGCCAATGGAGAGATTGTTATGCGACAAACAAGAGGAGACGCTTCTCCTTCTGCAGTTTCGCTTGCTTTTAAATTTGCAAGTTTAGCAGTTTTATGTGTGCTGCTTTTGCTTATGGTGATTGTGGGGTATTCCAACAGCTCATCGAAAGCAAAGGAAGTCACTGTCACCACAAACGGCCAGCTTCGCAATGAGAAGGAAAGCCTGAAGCTGAAAAACGACTCCCCCGATCTTCTGATCAAACATCTGCAGACAAAGCAGAACATGGGAGATAAGACGGTTTACTTAACCTTCGATGATGGTCCGTCAGCCTATACAACCCGCTTGCTCGACGTACTGAAAAGCGCTGATGTAAAAGCGACATTTTTTATGCTGTCACCGCGGATGAACGAATTCAAACAAGCGGTGAAAAGGGCAGAAAAGGAAGGCCACGCCCTTGGTTTACACGGCGTCACCCATAATAACAAATTGTTCTATCAAACACCGACATCTCCGTTAAAAGAAATGCAGAAGGCGCGTGACACGCTGCAAGACATTACAGGATATAAAACCGATCTTGTCAGAACGCCATACGGGAGCAAGCCGTCACTGACCGCTTCACAAATCCGCAATCTTGAGAAAGACGGTTTTGTGTACTGGGATTGGACGATTGACAGCATGGACTGGAAATACCGAAATTCAAAATATGTGACGGCAGTATTACAGCAGCTTGAGAATATGGAACACAGCCATTCAAGCAGGCCGTATGTCATTCTCATGCATGATCTTCCCGCTACCGTAAACGCGCTGCCGGCATTAATCAATAAACTAAAAGAAAAAGGCTATTCCTTCGGAGTGTTAGAGGACACCATGGTTCCTGTTCATGAATAAAAAAGTGAGGCGCACGCATATGGCGGCCTCACTTTTTTATGCCCAAACTTTGGGCAAACTCCCCAATTTTTTGATGGATAACCATGTCAAACAAGCTGTCACAATACGTCGGCTCGAGGTTAATGATGACTTTCTTCAGGCCGGGAATCTGGCTTGCGTCCTCAGGCACAAATCTCGCCGGAGCAACTTCGAGAGACGTGCCGATGACCAATAAAAGATCTGCTTGATCCAGCTTTTCATAAAGGGTGTCAAAGTGCAAGACGGCATCGCCAAAGAGAACAACATCGGTTTTTAATACCGTTCTGCAAATGTCACCATCTTTTCCGGGCGCCGTGCACTCTGGCACCTCCCGCTCCAGCAAATGAGGGAGATCATAACGGGCGCCGCATGCCGGACAAGCTGCTGTCTGGATAGAGCCATGCAGTTCGTACACATGTCTGCTCCCGGCTTTTTTATGGAGACCGTCAATGTTTTGCGTAAAAATATCGACCTGCTTCCCTTCCTTCTCCAGCTCAGCTAAAAGCAAGTGCCCTTCATTCGGTTCAAAGCTGCCGCTCATTTTCATCTGGAACAATTCTTTGAATTTAGGCCAAAACAGACGTGGATGGTGTAAAAAGTAATCAAGGCTCATCGCTTCCATTCTTGAGGCATCCTCCGTCCAAATGCCCCCGGCTGAACGAAAGTCGGGAATCCCTGATTCTGTGCTCATCCCCGCTCCGGTCAGCACGATAATTCGCTGCGCTTCATTTAAAATATTTCTGAATGCTTCCAACTCAACACCGCCTTTTTTCTCTTATTTTACCACGAAAAAAACTCCGCCTCTGTCAGACGAAGTCTTTCCCTTTTAAGCCCGTTCCTTTTCCTCTTTATTCAGATTGACTTGGAACGGATCGTTTTGGTGCTTTTGCTTTACAAAAACCATTTGGCCGGGGTATGCAAACTCAACACCTTCTGCGGCGAGAATTTCAATAATTTTATAGTTGATATCCTCTCTAACATCAAGGTTTTCAGCCCAAACCGTTGTTTTTGTATAGAAGTTGAAAAATAAATTGTAGTAGCTGTCGGCAAACGTATCAAAGTTGACCATGATCGTTTCATCATCAACGCCCTCATGTTCTAAGAGCATGGTTCTGAGAGAACGAATGGAGCGTTCAAGGTTCTCAATCGGCGTTGCATAGGACACATGGATGGAAAACGTGATCTGGCGTTTGGTCATTCTCGTCCAGTTCGTGATCGCTTCCATCGACAGCGTAGAGTTCGGCACCGTTACAAGCGCCCCCTGTGCTGTTCTGAATCTCGTGCTCCTGAAGGTAATATCTTCTACTGATCCGGTTACTGTCGACGTCTCCACCCAGTCACCGATGGTAAACGGCTTTTCAGTAATGATAATGATACCGCCGAAGAAGTTGCTGATGGTATCCTTCGCTGCAAGCGCAAAGGCCAGCCCGCCAAGACCTAGGCCCGCCACAAACCCGTTGACATCATAATTGAATTCCTGAGCGATCACACTGACACTGAGCGCAATGATGACAAAACGGAGCAATTTGGATAAAAACGGCGCCAGAATGTCATCCATGTCCAGCTCGAAGCGCTGATTCACCTTATGGAAAATAAACGACGACGCTGCGGTCAAATTACAAAGCCCCCAGCACAATAACGCAACAATCAGTGAGCGATATATTTTGCTGATGACCGGCATTTGTTCGTCTAAAAACGGTGAATACCGGATCGCTAAAAACAGCCCTAAGGCAACAAAAAACCATCTGGCCGGCTTTTCAAACGCCAGAACCACCTGTTTGAAAATTTCTGTTTTCGGCCGGTTTGTCAAATTAAAAAGCAGGTTAAAGAAATATCTTGTGAACAATTTTCTGAGTATAAGAAACACCAGCAAAATCGCCAAGCTGATGCCGATTTGTATGATTTTATCAAGCGTGAAATATTGCTGCAGATAATCTGGCATGACAGTCTCCCTTCTATTTAAATCGAATGTTTATTATACTAAAAGATTCGTAAAGATGCTCTTCTAAATGTCTTTTTACAGCACAAAACCCCGGCGTTCCGCCGGGGTCATTTCTCAATTCATCTATCAGCCAGATTCAATAGGGACAGTCACTTACTTTTTTTCGTTTGTGTCTGATCAAGGAGAGTTGCTTTTTGCATTTCAGCATCCGTTTCGGCTTTAATTCTTTCCTCCACTCTGATTCTCCCTTTTCCCATGATCTCGCCTCCTTTTTTGCTATTATAAAGTAACAGAATGTTTTGTGAATATGTCGAAAGGCCTAATTTCCTGGCGAAATATGTTCTGATGCGCTGAGTGTCTTTTTTTTAGTTATACGCAGCCCTCAGCCCGGACCATTCCGATTATGGCAGAAAAAATTCACCAGTTTGTATCGCCGCGCATATATGGATTTGATACAATAACAGAAATGCCCATACGAGGAGCTGACTTAGCTTGTACACCATTGCCCATCGCGGAGCATCAGGTTACGCTCCGGAAAATACGTTTGCCGCAATTGACCTTGCGGCGGAAAAGAATGCAGATATGATCGAACTGGATGTCCAGCTTACAAAAGACAGGCAGATTGTTGTGATACACGATGACAGGGTTGACAGAACAACAAACGGCTCGGGTTTTGTTAAGGATTTTACATTGGAGGAATTGCAAAAGCTTGATGCAGGAAGCTGGTACGGCCCCGCTTTTCAGGGAGAGCGCATTCCAACCTTGGAAGCGGTGCTTAAGCGCTACCATAAAAAAATCGGCCTTTTAATTGAATTAAAAGGCCATCCATCTCAAGTCGGAATTGAAGAAGAAGTGGGACAGCTGTTAGAGCAATTTTCTTTTTCTATCAACAATATTGTCCAATCCTTTCAATTCCGCTCCGTCCAGAGGTTCCGTGAGCTTTATCCATCGATTCCGACAGCAGTCATTACAAGGCCCAATTTTGGCATGCTGTCCAGAAATCAGCTGAAGGCCTGCCAATCTATCGCAAACTATGTCAATATAAAATACACACGACTCAACCGGCTGATGATCGCTTCCGCCCATAAAAATGGCTTAAAAGTATTCGCATGGACTGTCAAGAATCAAAAGACAGCAGCAAAATTACAAGCCATGGGTGTGGACGGCATCGTAACAGACTACCCGGATTTCATCAAAAAGGATGGAAAACATGAAAATATATAGCGCAGTTTTTATCGGAGGCGCGCTTGGCGCCTGCCTCCGATACGGATTAAACATGTGGATACACACCGATCAATTCCCGGCAGCAACCTGGCTGGAAAACGCGGCAGGCAGCCTTCTATTAGGCATGCTGACCGGTTTTTTTATGATCAGGGCAAAACGGCCTCTGCTGTCGGCTTTTTTAGGCACCGGCTTTTGCGGCGGATTTACGACAATGTCTACGTTTTCTAAAGAAACGGTGATGCTATTGCAAGCACAATCCTCACTGGCTGTTTTGTATATGGCAGTCTCACTGATATCGGGAATCGTTCTTGCACTGATTGGCGTTCTGGCGGGACGGCGCATAGCAGGCATTCTGCTAAGAAAGGGGCTGCAGGAAAGATGACACTAGCGGGTATCTTCATAGCGGGCGGTCTTGGCGCGATGCTGCGCTTCTGGGTTGGCAATGTCATAACCGCCAAATCCAAAGGTCTCAGCCTGCCCATCGGCATAGTAACAGTCAATATTCTCGGAGCTCTCGGGCTTGGAATATTCACAGGGCTTCACGTTACAAATGCTTCGGCCTCCCTCATCATCGGCACGGGTTTTTTTGGCGCCTTCACGACCTTTTCCACTTTCAGCGTTGAAAGTGTTCAGCTCCTGCTGGCCAAACGCGTAATGGAAAGCATCCTGTACATCGCCCTGACGATTTGCGGGTCGCTTTTAGCATTTTGGTGCGGCTGGACAATTGCAACGTAAAAAAACCTTGAGCTTATTTCTCGCTCAAGGTTGCACTGTTCAGCATCACAGGCTCAGGCATTGGCAGCGTGTGGTGCGCCGTAATCCCGGTTGTGTTGCCAGCTTCTTCTTTTATATCGATTTGTTTGATTAATCGGCCGTCCATCTTCAGCACCTTTATCGTATATGAACCGATGCGGATGGATTCACCAGCCTCAATATCGATGTTTTCTTTTAATATCAGTCCGCCGATCGTATCGACGTCCTCTTGAATCGATGCGCCAAGAAGGCTGTTCACCTGATCGATCCGAACCTTTCCGTCCATCACATAATGGCGATCGCCAAGCTTTTGGATCAGCGGCTGTTCATCTTCGTCAAATTCATCTCTGATCTCGCCGACAATTTCCTCAAGAATATCCTCTGTCGTCACAAGTCCCGAGGTTCCTCCGTATTCATCAGACAATATGGCCATATGAATACGTTCGCGCTGCATTTTAATTAGCAAGTCATGAACCGGGATGGTTTCCATCACTTCGATTACGGGTCGCACATACGGATGGATCGTCATCTTCATTCGTTCCTCTTCTGTCATAAACAGCAAATCGGAAAACAAATGCTTCGTATTAACCAAACCGATGACACTGTCTTTGTCCCCATCTGTGACAGGCCAGCGCGTGTATTTTTCCTTCAGCATGACTTCAAGCATCTCGGCCATTGTCATCTCTGTTGACACAGCTGCCATTTCCTTCCGCGGTATCATAATTTCTTTGGCGATCCGATTATCAAATTCGAAAATTTTATTCACATATTTATATTCAGACGGATTAATCTCTCCGTTTTTTAAACTCTCAGACAACAGCATTCTGAGTTCTTCCTCAGAATGGGAACCGTCATGTTCTGACGCAGGCTTTAAACCGAACATGCCGCATAAAAACCGCGCCGATCCATTGAGGATCCAAATAAACGGAAACAGGAGCAAATAGAATAAACGCAATGGACCCGCTATCAGCAAGGTCAGCTGTTCAGCCTTTTGAATCGCGACCGTTTTCGGGGCAAGCTCACCTACAACAACGTGCAGGAATGTAATCAAGCCATATGCGACCGCAAATGAGATCGCATGAGAAACCGATTCCGGCAGGCCGAGCGGTTCAAACAATGGATGCAGCATCCGTTCAAATGCCGGCTCCCCCAGCACGCCAAGCCCGATTGATGTCAATGTAATGCCCAGCTGGGATGCGGATAAATATTCATCCAAATCTGTAATGACACGCTTTGCGAGTATCGCCCGTTTGTTTCCTTCCGTTATAAGCTGATCTATTCTGGATCTCCTTACTCTAACAATCGCAAACTCGCTCGCAACGAAAAACGCGGTTAAAGCAATGAGCACGCCAATTAAAATCAGACTGTCAATATCGTCCATTTAACCTTATCCCCCTCATGGAAAGGATAAGGAGTCACCTCCTGATATAATCATTTTCCCTTAACATTGAGGTACGCGGTGTATTGTTGCCTAAGCAGAGGGCCCCATCATACCACCTCCAAGTCAAAGTTTGATTATAATTTGTATATTTTATTGTAACACAACTCATTCCGAAAATGATTTTTAATTTTTAGACTTTTAGGAGTGTAAAGTATCATTGACGGTCAGTTCAATCCCAAGTTCTACAGTTTGTTCTTTACCCAGCAGGTTCAGCTGGACTTTTGCTCTGTTTTTCCGTTTATCAATTTTTTTTATCGAACCTTCCAGCCCATGAAGAGGCCCGGCAGTGACATTAACTTTAGATCCCTCTAATCGAACCTTTGAATAGCTAATAATGTCACCTTTTTCTATCAATTTAAATAAAACGCTCATTTCCTCTTCTTGTATTTGACAATAATATTCCCCTGCTTCTTTAGTGTAACAGCTGCCGATATTTACAAAACGATAGAAGTTAGGAATTGAACGCATTTTATGTAGCATGTTGCCATTCATTTTTGTTTTGATAAGTACGTAACCTGGAAATAATGTTTTCATAACATGATAGATTTTCCCTTTTCTTCGTTCGGGCACAATCCTTCTCGGGACCATTGAATGTAGCGTATCCATATCAAAATACATGTTTAAATATTTTTGGACAATTTCTTCTTTTCCGCTTTCAACAAAGATTGCATACCAGTTCATTAGATATTATCCTTCCAAGTAAAATAGAAATAAAACTATATCTATAATGAGGCGGTCTCTTTATCGAAAAACCAACAACCGCTTGATTTTTACACACAGCATTCCGATTTCTCCATTTGTCCCAATCGAAATGTTCAGCTTATTTTCTAACAGATTTTCACTGAAGTAATGGACATTGATTTGTTTTTCAAGAAGTTATTCATACAATTGTTTTGTCTATATACCATAGGGCGGAATGCATTTAACAAAATTGGTCTGTGGTGGCATAATGGCAAAGCCAATATTTTGGCAATTTTTCAGTTAAGCAGCGGAGTGTTCTGATTACGCAATGTAGCCAGCGCCAGCTTTTGACTGAGTGAGTTTATGTTATAAAGAGTTTTTACTTTCATCAACGCCTGGATAAGTTCTTCATCGGCAATACCTTAGCCGACACGGGCGCTGAAAAGTAAATTTGATTTTGAAAATATTCACATTACTATCACATTGTCATATCTTGAATTCACGGTATCGACGATGTATTTAAATCTCTGCAAAATCCATGGAGCATTCATCTATAATGTTGAATCCGGAGAACAAATAGGCTATTTTCCCTACTTCTGTGCATAAAAACCGAAGTACAGTCGGGCATTCGATTTGCGAATACTGCTGCATTAACTCTACTTTCTCACCACGTCAATGCCGACCTTAAAGTTGTCTGATTTACACCTACCGATTGTCTCTGTCGCTAAAGTATAATAGAAACATTGAAGGGTCTGTAATGGCGATTTTAAGCCGATGTTGATGTTTGCTTGAAAAATGAGTGAGATCTGCTCGCTTGACCTGTTCCCAAACAATGTTTTCCCCCGACTTTACATGAAGAGTGTGGAACAAATCTTTCAGCATTTCATAACATAAAGTGTCGGGATATAACCGCAGATTCTTCTATCCAATCCGTCTAAGTACTTCCCTGACAGAAGCTGAAAGAGAGTATGGGTTTTCATTGCTTGATCGTCATGCACCCTTTATATGCTGTCTTCTGACATACGGGGTCAACCGTTTGATATTTGGCAAAATAGCAGGCATGTCTTACACTCCTTATATCTAATAAAATCTAACAATTATATACATAAGTTTGAAAAAATGTTATCATTATCGTATCCAAATTTCAGAAAATGATAAATGGTCAGTTTTCGCTTACTTTTGGGTGTCAGTTTATTAGCAAAGGAGCACACTCCCAGTGATTGAAATCATGCCGCTACTTGATGAAAAATCGAAAATGCCTTTATACATACAACTGTACAATTACATACGTGAGGAAATCGTGTCGGGGAGAATAAAACCGGATTCAAGACTTCCTTCAATCAGAAATCTATCAGTATATTTAAAAATCAGCAGAACGCCTATCGCAGATGCCTATGATCTTTTGCTAGGAGAGGGATATATCAGAAGCAGGCCCCGAAGCGGTTTTTACGCTGTTTCTCCGGAAGACATCCCGTCTTTGCATGCTGAAACTGCCGGAGAATCAGAAGAAGAGGAGCAAAAAAAATCAATCGCGAGTTATGACTTTCATTATGACCATGTCGACCTTCATCATTTCCCTTTTAAAAAGTGGAAAAAATGGAGCAATATATGTTTAACATCCGAAAACCATCATCTGCTTCAAAATGCAGACCTACAGGGTGAATACGGCTTACGAAAGGAAATTGCATCATACTTGCACCAACTACGGGGGGTATGCTGTTCACCTGATCAAATTATAATCGGCGCAGGAACCTATCATTCACTTCAGCTTTTGTTTCATCTGCTAAAGGATGATGTCGCAATAGTAGGCATTGAAGAAGCTGTAAACATTGGAGTAAAAGGGATATTTGAACAATTCCCTTCCTTCAGCTATCGATCTTTAACTCTGGAGTCTGATGGCATTAGTATGAAGGACTTATACAACAGCCAAGCTCAAGCCGTTTATGTAACCCCCTCTCATCAATTTCCTCTTGGTATGACGTTTTCGATGAAAAAGCGAATGGAGCTGCTGCAGTGGGCTTATAAAAAAAATGCATATGTAATTGAAAATGACTATGACAGCGAATTCCGTTTTAACGAACGTCCTCTTCCGACGCTCCAAAGCATAGATAAGCATAATAGGGTGATTTATGCCGGTACTTTCTCGAGGATTATGTCACCTTCTTTCAGAATAAGTTATCTCATCCTGCCCCGCTCTTTGTTTCACCGCTTTCAGAAGCAGATAAACAGTTATAATCAGCTTGCGTCCCCTCTATTGCAAAAGACGCTCCAATTGTTTATGGAATCAAATGATTTTGCGAGGCACATTCGGAAAATGCGCCGTTTATACCAAAAGAAACATGATATTTTAGTTAATGCGGTGAATCATTTCTTTCAGGATCAGGCAGACATTTTGAGTCAGGGGTCTGGCCTGCATATTTTGTTGAAAGTAAAGAATAATATGTCTGAAAATGAATTGATCCTTGCTGCAAAAAAAGAGGGCATCAACGTGTATCCGTCCTCCATTTATTTCCTGGAACCATCATCAGCCTCAACTGCTGCCGTTCTGCTTGGATTTGGCGCATTATCTGAAGAAACAATAAAGTGTGGTATAAAGAAGCTGGCAAAGGCTTGGAAAATCACATAAATATAAAAAAGATACCAGCACGTGGTGGTATCTTTTTAGTTAACTGATTTGTCCGTCAGAGATCTTCTTCAGTTCTCGCAGCTAATTGTAAAGAAGTATTAAACAAAGATATAACAGTTCCGATCCCTATTATGCTAATTATTCCTAGATAACTCCTAGAGAGATGCCAAACATTAATTATTCAAACTTTCTCTCTTTATGAAAATTCTTTATATAAGGAAATAAAGATTTCCCGTGATTTTTTGATTTGCTCCAGAGGCACACTGAAGAATAAACAGCAATGCCCTCTCATTCCAAAACAGCTAACAATTTATACTTTGCGCTGCTTGTACATAAAATGTGAATTCATCTTCAATTGGCGATTTCGGAAAAACGAAGTAAACCACCTTTTTCCAGTTAAAATTCAAATCCGACTTCCTTTAAAATGTCAACCATAAGTTCTCTGCGTTCTTTATAAGCGTTTGCTTCTATTCTTAAATTATTCATCCTCGCCACAGCGCTGCATCATGACAGGCGCATATACAAATCCAAGCGTTCAATTACTGTACACAAAAGCGTTTATCAAAAGACCGGCATGCTGCTGTCTAAGCCGATATAACCGAGCCGCTCCCCTGCTATGCCGTGGTCTTTACTGAATAAACTCGCCAAAATACACGATGATAAGATTGAAAAGGATTTGTCAGCTCTTCATCATAAATCAGCTGATTGTACGGTTCATCAAATAACAACATAGATCGTTTGGCCGTTTGTTTTTAATCTATTTTAACAGAGCGCCTAGATCATTTATATTTTTCTGGCTGAGTACGGTTCCCGTCGGGTTATGCGGTGTATTCAGGATGAGACCTTCGTCTGAGGGGCGATCACCTGCCTTACCGCTTCAATATCAATCTCGAACCGGGCTGTCATCGGGCAGCTCACAGCCTTCCCGCCATAGTTCTCAATATACATCCTGTCAATCTCACCTATCCCTTCTTGAAAACTGAATTCTTTCTATACTATTTCAATGGAAATTGAGATGCCATCACCTTCTAATTGACCATTGCGTTATAACGCTGATTCAATAAATCGGCAGTTTCTGTTATTAATTTTTCACCAATTTTATGGACGTGACGGTTTCTCCAGTTTTCCAGTTCTGACCCTTTGACCCATTGGTTAAAAGCACCTAGTGCAGGACCGCAGTGAATCTGATAGTTTACTTTTTCTTTTTGATCCCCAATAAGTGCTAGCCTCGTTGCATTTCCGAAATACCATTTGAAGATAAGTGCCATTTTGTGCTTCGGCTGACGCTCTGCTCTTTCTATCTCATAAGAAGCCTTATATTTTTTTATGTCTTCATAAACTTCTTCGAATGTTCGATGAAAATATTTTTCCTCAACCATTCTTCTCGTTTTTTCATCTATTTCATCTATTGATCTATAATTCTGATACAACTCATGAAGCTTATTGGCTCTGACAGGAAATAACAATCCTTTTTTGAGTACCTGGACTTTGGCCCCGATTTCAAACATATCCCCAGCTGGAGCATAATCGGTATCCTGTACATTCGCGTCCTGAAGCAAATCCTTAGCCGCATTGCTTGTTCCAGCTTCCACAGTACACTGGTTAATAGAACCTGTTACAATATAATCCGCACCGAGTATAAATGCAGCAGCCGCAGCCTCAGGTGTTCCAATCCCTCCTGCTGAACCGATTCGTACTTTTTGGGGATAGCGGTATTCTGCATGAATTTTATCCCGCAGCTTAATTATGGCTGGCATGAGAGCGTACGCTGAGCCCTTGTCCGTATGCCCGCCCGAATCAGCTTCGACAGTTATCTCATCAGCCATCGGGATTTTTCTCATCAATTCGGCCTGATTATGAGTAATTTTCCCTTCTTCAGTTAACTGCTTCAATAAATGGTCCGGGGCAGGTCGCAGGAAAATTTCTGCCACCTCAGGCCGAGACACCTTTGCAAATATTCTATTCTTCGCTTCAACCGTTCCATCCTGTTTTCTTTGGACGCCGCGGGCCCGGTACATCACGAGAGGAGCTGTTAGGCTAATATAAGCCGCCGCTTCGATTATGTTTATTCCATAATCTAAATACAATTTTATCTTTTTTTCCTCTAATTGCGGTTTATCCAGATTACATAGCAAATTCATACCGAAAGATTCATCATTTGTCAGTTTATGTTGTATATATTGAATCGCTTGTTCAATCGATTCAATTTTCATGCCTCCCGTTCCATAAAATCCAAGCATTCCTGCTTTTCCAACTTGAACCACCATCTGTTCTGACGCAATTCCTCTATACATGGAACCTGTCACATATGCATATTGTAATCCGTATTCTTTTTTAAATGAATTGCTCCCAAGGGTCTGCGGTGTAATCTTCGCGACATGCTCAAACTGTTTTTTTCTATGATTAAGCTGCAGAGGCTCTGCTTCTTTTTGAATGTTTTGCGTCAGCTTCGTAAGTACATTGCCTGGCCCTATTTCCTCAATGGATTGCACCCCAATTGCTGACAAGTACCTTATGCTGTCTGTCCATTTGACCTGATGAGTAATTTGCATCGTTATATTTTTTTCGATGTCTTCTCGCCCATAGGGCATTGCTTCAACATTTGAAATGACAGGTATTGTTGGAGGTTTTAGCTGAACACCTTCTAGAAAGTCAGAAAACTCTCTTTCCGCATCAGCCATGTAACGGGAATGAAATGCTCCGCTCACTTTTAACGGGATAAAAGCCGCTACACCCGCCTTTTCAAAAATAGGTTGTGCCAGCAGTATATTCGATTTCAAACCAGAGATCACAATCTGTGTCGGTGAATTATGATTAGCAATATCAACCGGTAGGCTATTTTCTTTTAATAGGTGCTTGATCTTTTCGACAGGAAAACCGATGACCGCAGCCATGCCTCCCCCAGCGGCCTTGCCCATCAGTTCTCCTCTCTTTTTTACCAGCAGCAAGCCAGTTTCAAAATCAAATACATCTGCGGCAAACAAAGCGTTATACTCACCAAGACTATGTCCTGCTACAAAATCAGGTTTTTTCCCTGTTTCATTGACCTTTTTTAGATAACTTAATGCATTCACCACAAAAAGAGCAGGCTGAGTATACTCTGTTTGACTCAGTTTTTGGTTTTCGTCATGTAGACATAAATTTTTAATTGAATATCCTAAAATATCATCTGCTTGTTCTGTCAGGGTTGAAAACTCATCAAATAGGCTGCTGCCCATCCCCTTATACTGGGATCCTTGTCCCGGAAAAACATATGCTTTCAATCTCCTGTCTTCCTTTCTGCTTCATAATAAGTCTGCTGATTTCGCAGCGGTTTTCTCTTTAAGCCGGGCCGATATTCCTTCTGGGCAAAATCGGCTGAAGACCATGAAATATCAACATCTACATAAATATGTGTAAGTCATTGATTACTTAGTAGCTAATTGGCAGTCTTGTGACCTGTGAATCGGAATAAACTATTTAAATTGTAGTGAATTATATGAAATAAGTTGAACACAGACAATTGGTAAAAGCCAACTGTTTTCAAAACCTATATCTAAATTAAATGGCCAAAACGGCAAACTTCAAGCACGTCACATTATCTAAGACGGATTGACTCTTCTGTTATTTTCATCCATATTTTAAACGAATTTCAGAATACCATATCTTCTTTTTTAATCTACTGAGAGCCTTGTTTAAAAGCCCAAATAAATAAAATGAGACCGTTCAGCCATTTATCCTTTCATTGCGAAAGAGATCTAAATATTGAAATATTCAGAAAAATATAAATGAATTTACTCCACACCCGTAATAAATCATATATAATAATTGTGAGATCAATGCTAGTACATTAAGAAAATTGATCTCCATGTAAAACCTGTGGGAATGTTTCCTTTTTCATTCGATTCCACTTTTGGTTCACTATGTTCACCATCGTGCCGAAACAGCGAATGGCTACCCACATTTCTTATTCATTTCGTATTGTATCCACTTGATTATGCAAAATATGTATCATTTAGTCAATGCTATATGAGAATCTTTTCAAAAAATACATTATATTTTAACTCACTCATCAAAAACAATAAACTTGTGCAAGACACCATTCATATATTAAACTATTCTCATAACTATAACGTGATGGTTGGGAGGGATATAGATGGGGCTGAGACTTATCGCATCAGTGAACTAGCGGCACTTGCCGGAGTAACGAAACGAACAGTTGATTATTATACGAATATCGGTCTGCTTACGCCGGCCAGATCCTGTTCAAATTACCGTTACTACGACGAAAATGCACTCAAACGGCTTATATTTATTGTAGATTGTAAGAAGCAGCGATTGGCCCTGTCCGATATTAAAGATCGACTGGAGAACCAGTTTCCCTCTTCAGCTAAACTTGATGATGAAATTGGAAATCTGGCATTAGAAATTGATCATATGAATCAAAACATCTCCGGAATCTTGCATCGGTTTGAACGGCTGAAGCCCGAGGATCGTGACAAGCTGAAAAGCAAGCTCCCGCCCGAAAAGCTCGCCGTGTTCCAATCATTTATGCTGCTGTTAAGTTAAAACCATTCTATCTAACAGGAGGTGTTACCTTCATTCTCATTGCTAGAATGAAGGTTCTAATTGGACATAGTGAATTTGATTTTAGTTGCTGTTTTAATCGCCCTGACGGCATTTTTCGTGGCATCTGAGTTTGCCATTATCAGAATCAGAGGCTCACGGATCGATCAGCTGATCGCGGAAGGAAATAAAGCAGCAATAGCCGCAAAAAAAGTGACCACGCATCTTGATGAATATTTATCTGCGTGTCAGCTCGGAATTACATTGACTTCCATCGGATTAGGGGTTTTAGGTGAATCAACGATTGAAAGGCTGCTTCACCCGCTTTTCGTACAATTGAACGTTCCAGGTTCCCTTTCACATGTCATATCGTTTATTTTTGCGTATGCCATTATCACGTTCCTGCACGTTGTTGTCGGAGAACTTGCACCTAAGACAGTCGCTATCCAAAAGGCGGAAGCAGTGTCTATGCTGTTTGCGAAACCGTTGATTTGGTTTTACCGCATTATGTTCCCGTTCATTTGGCTTTTGAACAATTCCGCACGGTTATTGACAAAAGCATTTGGCCTGGAGACCGTTTCAGAAAACGAACTCGCTCACTCTGAAGAAGAGCTGCGAATCATTCTGTCTGAAAGCTATAAAAGCGGTGAAATTAACCAGTCAGAGTTTAAATATGTGAATAAAATCTTTGAATTTGATGACAGGCTCGCGAAAGAAATTATGATTCCGCGGACCGAAATTGTCAGCCTTCCGCATGATATCAAGATTTCTGAAATGATGGACATCATTCAGATTGAAAAATATACCCGCTACCCTGTAGAAGAGGGCGATAAGGATAACATTATCGGGGTTATTAATATTAAAGAAGTGCTAACCGCCTGCATCAGCGGCGAGGTATCTGTTGATTCCACCATTTCTCAATTCGTCAACCCGATCATTCATGTCATTGAATCTGCGCCGATCCAAGATCTGCTTGTCAAAATGCAAAAAGAAAGGGTCCACATGGCCATCCTGTCTGATGAATACGGCGGGACTGCCGGGCTCGTGACGGTTGAAGACATTATCGAAGAAATCGTCGGCGAAATCCGCGATGAATTTGATATTGATGAAATTAACGAAATCCGCAAAATCGGCGAAGGCCATTATATTCTTGACGGAAAAGTGTTGATCGATCAAGTAAACGACCTGCTCGGCATCCATTTAGAGAACGAAGAAGTCGATACAATCGGCGGCTGGTTCCTTACCCAAAAATACGATGTTGAAAAAGGCGATTCTATCATCGAAGAAGGCTGCGAATTTATCATCAACGAAATTGACGGTCACCACGTCGCTTATATTGAAGTTAAAAAGCTTGCGGCAGAAGAGCTGGTCGAAGCTGGAGAACCGAAAGAAGCATAATGTGAAAAGACACCTTTTATTGAGGTGTCTTTTTTATTATGTTTTGTTTTAGCCTCCCCATTCTGCTCCTATGAAAACTGTTGCTAATAAAACGCTAATCCTCGGGAAGTCTAATCAGGGGGTTCGATCTCATTTAAAACAAGAAAAAGGAGTGAAAACATGAAAGTAGTGGTAACTGGGGCAGCAGGCAAAATAGGACGGTGGGCCGTAAGAACAATATTGGAGGCCGGCCACGATGTGACAGCGTCAGATCGGTTATTAAGAGAAGAATCAGCATCGAAAAAATTTATTCAAGCAGATTTGCGGGATTATGGCCAGGTATGCCAGCTTATTATGGGCTGTGATGCTGTGGTCCACCTCGGGAATATCCCGACCGATGTCAGGAATACATCCCAGGCGATATTTGAAAATAATATGCTCGTTAATTTTAATGTCTTGGAAGCCTGTAAAGATTTTAAAATCCCTAAGCTGGTATGGGCCTCAAGTGAAACGGTGCTGGGATATCCGTTTGTCCCGAAAGAGCTCAGCTACCTTCCTGTAGACGAGGAGCACCCGACGATCGTAAAATCATCGTATGCCATGGCAAAACGGCTGACTGAAATTCTCTCAGATATGTATTCAAAGCTTACCAAAACACAAATTGTCACTCTCCGTTTTGCGAATATATATGAGCCTGATGAGTACGAAAAAATCCCTGGCATGCACTGGAACGAGCAGCAAAAAGAGATACAAAAGAAAAATGCATGGGCGTATTGCGATGTAAGAGATGCAGCACACGCTTGCCTCCTTGCAGTCGAAAAAAATAATCTCGGGAACGATGTCTTCCATATTACTGCGCCGGACACCATCATGAAAGAACCGAGTGAAGACTTAGTTAAGCGGTTTTTCCCGGATGTCTCTTTAAAAAGAGATATAAAAGGATATGAAACGCTGATGGCAATCGATAAAGCGAAAAAGATCCTTGGTTATGAACCGCGTTATACGTGGCGTTCTGTATTAAACAATGACGGCTCACTCAAAGCACTGCCAGAGGATCAGCTTTCATTATCCAAAATATAAAAACAAAAAGCAGCCGATGTTCAATGAACGTCTGCTGCTTTTTTTATATCATAATCTTCTAAATTGATGTCTACATCCATTTTGAGAGCCAGCTTTGCCAGCTGCAGCCCCATATAGGGCCCCATTGTCAAACCTGACGATCCAAGGCCATTTGCTGCTATGATCCCATCCCAGCCGGGAAGGGGTCCGATCACCGGCACATCACCTGGTGTAAAGGGGCGTAAACCGACTCTTGCTTCTTGAAAGGTGCTATTTGCTAAACCAGGAGCCATTTCTAAACCTTTGTTCAACAATTCCTGCAGCCCGCCGGCCGTTATCCGTACATCATGTCCTTCTATGTCATCTTCACGAGTTGCTCCGATGGCTATTCTCTTGTCAGCATAAGCTAACAGATATTCCTTAGAAGGCGGCATCACAGCCGGCCAGCTGTCCATATCATTTGCGGCCGGAACCTGCACATATACGATTTGCGCTTTTTGCACGCTTACTTTGAAGCGAATGCCCAAAGGTTCCAGCAATTGCTCTGCCCATACACCTGCACAAACAATCACCTCATCAGCAGCATAACGTTCATCACTCACGGTTACTCCTGTCACTCGTTTCGCATGATATTGAAGCTTGGCATCGCCTGTTAAAAAAACGGCGCCCATTCTTTGAGCTGAACGCACTAATGCATCTCTCAGCACTTCACCATCCACTCGGGCAGCTCCGCTTATATGAATGGAATGGTACCGTTTAGCCAGCAGCGGAAACATGCCAGCTGTTTTCATTTCAGATAGAAAGGAAATCTCACCGATTTCCGGGGCATCTTGTTTGCGTTCCTGCACCCGTTTTTCAATTTTCTCTACCTTTTCTTTCTCGTGATGGATACTAAGAGCACCAACAGGAGCATAACCCGTTTCTTTCTCGCCTTCTTTTCTAAGCTCCTCTATGAAGCTGGGGTAAAAGTGTGCTCCTGCCTTTGCCATTCTGTACCACGCCTGATTTTGCCTGGGTGACAGCCACGGACAAATAATGCCTTTCGCCGCATGGGTGGCCTGTCCCTTATCTTTCCGATCTATAACAAGAACCTCAGCCCCCATTTTGGCTAACTGATATGCAGTTGACGCTCCCAGAATTCCAGCTCCGACTACGATGATTTTTTTCATTTTCCGTAACCTTTCCCAATAGTCAATTCCTCAATTAGTATAGCTAATTGCCGAGGAACTTATAAACAATCGGGAAATTAGTGAGTAGAAGTACTGATGGTTTATAACTGCTCAAGCTTCTTTTCAAGTTCTTTAATACTGTTATTCAAAGCCTCTGTCATAGCTGCAAGTCTTTCCTTTGACGGCAGGTGGGCAAAATCAGCCTGCTGAAGAGGCTCACCGATAATAAGCTTCATTTTTCCTTTTTTGAACAATTCCTTTCCGCTTGAGGGCCCTTTATAAGCAGCGGGAACGAGCGGCGCTTTCCCCATTTGCGCAATCGTCACCGCACCTCTTTTCAAAGGCACGTCCTCAGAGGTTCTTGTTCCGCTTGGGAAGATACCGACGATCTCTCCTTCTTTCAGCAACTTAATCGGTGTTTTAATACTGCTTGGCCCGGGATTTTCCCGATCTACCGGAAAGGCATGAATTTTCTGCAGAAACGAACCGATCCATTTATTTTGAAAAAGCTCTTTTTTCGCCATGTAGTGTATTTGATAAGGAAGAATCCCGACTCCGAGTGTGATCACATCAACCCAGCCGGAGTGTGTACACGCGATGACAAAACCTGAATCGGCCGGAAGGTTTTCTTTGTTATACACCTTCACTCCTCCGCGAAGAGAAAGAATAACTTTTAAAGCATTTGCACAAAACTTATACATATCGCACTTCCTTTGTCGTAATCAATGATTCTTACTGTTACTTATTATAACAACATTTTTTATTACCTGGTACTAATTTTTTATGATTTCTCCGGTTAAAACGCTAAAAAGCTGAGGATTCACCCTCAGCTTTTGTTATATTTCCTCCCTGGTCGGCGGTGCCATAAACTCCGGCCCGACCGGGTCTGATATCGTATTTTCTAATTTGGCATTGATGTTGTTATAATCTTCACTGCTCAGCTTCCAATCTGTAATCTCTGATACCGCCTCAACCTGCTCAGGCTTTCTTGCTCCCCAAAGAGCGATATCCGCTCCCGGCTGATCTAAGATCCATCTGACGGCCAAGTGAATCACTGATTTTCCATAACGTGTCTTCGCCAGCTCATCCAATTGTTTGACAGCGGAAAGATACTCTTTAAAGCGGGGCTTCTGGAATTTCGGATCGTGATTTCGCAGATCGTCGCCCTCAAATGGATACTCTTCGGTCATTTTTCCTGTTAACAGCCCTCTGCATAAACTGCCGTATAATAACGTTGTGATCTGTTTGTCTTTTGCATACGGAAGAACATTCTCTTCGATTTCTCTTTCAAACAGATTATATGGAGGCTGTACCGTATGAAGCGGTGCAGCGGCGCGAAATGTATCCATTTGCTCAACTGAAAAATTACTGACGCCAATCGCCCGGATTTTCCCCGCATCATATAATTCCTTCATTACTTCTGCCGTTTCTTCAATTGGCACAAGCGGATCAGGCCAATGCACCTGATAAAGATCAATATAATCCGTTTGAAGCCGCTTCAAAGAAGCCTCGACTTCCTCTATGATTCTCGCTCTGTTCGCGTGGCGGAACAGCTGGTTGTTCTTCCAGTCCAGAGCCGTTTTCGTTGCGAGAATCACCTGATCTCTTTTGCCGTGCTCCTTGATCGCCTTGCCGACGATTTCCTCGGACTGCCCGAAGCCATAAGCCGGCGCGGTGTCAATCAGTGTAATCCCCTGATCAAGAGCGGCGCGGATTGTTTTGATGGATGTTTTTTCGTCAGTGCCTCCCCACATCGTTCCGCCAATCGCCCATGTACCGAGGCCGATTCTGGAGGCTTTGATTCCTGTATCTGCAATACTGGTATATTCCATTATGCCACTCCTTCACTTTTTCACTATCTTTTCCCCTCTGGCAAAAATGTTAAACATTTCTCGGTACTATCTTTCGCGGCCATTTTTGGTTACTATATAGGAATGGTGTTTGATTAGGTATAAAAAAGCCGTTTGCACGTAATGTGCAACTTTAAACCTTTCTTATGCGTGTATAAGATAGAGGGGAGAAAAGGCAGTGACGATCGATGAAATTTACCAAATGTACATGAATGATGTTTATAGGTTCCTGCTCTCCATGACTAAAGACAAGCATCTTGCCGAAGACTTGCTGCAGGAAACCTTTATGCGGGCATACATACACATTCACTCCTATGATCACAGCAAAGTAAAGCCCTGGCTTTTTCAAGTGGCGCGAAACGCCTTCATTGATTACGTCAGAAAGCATAAGAAAGAAGTAACCATATCTGATGACTTGATCGGGAGCCTCTTTCAAAATGCTGTTCAGAGCCCTGCCCATCAGGTAGAGATAAAGGAAGTGCTGACTGGTTATATGTCCGAGCTCCCCGATAATTATCGGGAGGCCTTAACGCTATATTATTTAAAAGAGTTAAATTACAAAGAAGCATCCCATATTATGAATATTTCAGAGGCGAATTTTAAAAGTGTTTTATTTCGCGCCAGACAGCGGCTGAAAGCACTTTATAATAGAGGTGTTAATGATGAATGAAGAATTTAAAAAGCGTTTTGATCAATATAAAAATGGGGAAATGAGCGACCAGGAAATGACCGCATTTGAGGAAGAACTTGAGAAGCTAGAAGTGTATCAGGAACTGATTGACAGCGAGCTAGAGGACGATAACGATTGGGATGTCAGCATCAGTCCTGAAAAACAAAAAGCGATTTTAGCCTACGGCAAACGCAAGTCTTATTTGCGAATTTCTGTACTTGCCGTCATTTCGACATTGATGATTTTGCCGCTTTGTACGCTGGGAAGCTACCTCTATTACGGAATGGGAGGAAAACACAGCACTGGCAATGAGTTTATGGAAACCGCCGCAGTCACTGTAGCCCTGACCATGCCGAATGTTCTTGTCGATACATCCGGACTGAAAAGCCAGGTAAAGCTGTTTGGCATGAATACGGAATTCCCGCTGCAAAAGCAAATCGGCACGAAGACAGCTGCCGTAGGGAATGAACGGGTTGAAATGTTTTATGATAAAGTGAAAGCGCCGGCCGTTAACTACTATGACTTAGAAGTGAATAAAACCGGCCATTACTTTACACACCCATCAAATGCATCAGAACAAACAACTGCAAAAGCAGAAAAAACGTTAAAGACATTACCTGAAGGAACGGTTTCCGAGGTCTATCTTTCATATGACCGTGCATACCCGACAAAAGAAGTGTATAACAAGTTCAAAGGCTATGATGTGAGCTTCTTGTGGAATGCAATTGAAACAGAGAAAAATACAAATGAGACAGTGTACACAGAACCTCTTGGCTATCCTGGGAAGGATTCAAAGTTCTTGGCCGCACTTAATACAAAAGGCAAGTCAAATGGCGATCAGTTTATCAACGCCCTGAAATTCATGTCCAAGCACGAAAAATGGGCGCAGGTCATTTCAAAACGAAAAGACCTGAATGTGGATAACCGATTGGATTATGTCGAGAAAAACGGTGTCAATGTATACGGTTCGGTCGTTACAGGACCAACCAAGGAAATCCAGCGCATGCTGAAAAACAAATCTGTAAAATCAGCGAATGTCGGCGAGGTGGAATTATGGAACTGGTAAGAATTTTTAAAGAACACAATGTATTCGGCTGGATCTCTGTCGGGACAGCGGTTCTGTCCCTGCTCTTACTGAATTTGGCGATTATCAGCAACGTCACATTTTATTCCTATCAAATGCTTCCGTTCGCCATGGCTGCCGTTCCGTTTGGCGTTATTGAACTCTTCATCAAGAGAGGACGCACAGGCCCCGGCCTGCTCGGCGTCGTCCTTAATCTCTTTGTAATTATTTGTGTGTATACCATTGTATCTGTTGATACCAATTTACAGTTTGGCTTTTAAAAGAAAGACGCCTGAAGAGGCGTCTTTTTTCATTACACTGGCTTTCGAAACAAGTAGCTTTCTATAGTAAAACCCATTTTGTCTGTATAAAATCGGTGTGCGTCTTTGCGCTGAAGGCCAGATGAAAGACTGACAGAGCCAAATCCGGCTTTTCTCGCCCAGTCTGCGGCATAATCTAAAAGCATTTTGCCGTATCCCTTTGATCGGCAAGGCGCGGTTGTCACAAGATCCGCAATCCATAAGTGCTCCCCTTTATGAATGGAAACCCTCGGCAGCGCGCCGCACAGCGCCCTGATTGCTGTATCCTCATATAAGGCAAACAGCATATACGATTCTTTCCGCACACAGGCTTGAAGCCTTTGTAAATACGTCTCTTCATCCAGTTCTGTTCTCAATTCACTCATTACCGGATACGACTCGGCCCATTCTTCTTTCGTGGTTAGTTGTTTCATATGAATCATCTTCTCAATCCCCTTTCCTTTCGTTACAATGATCATAGCGAATAAATGGCATTTGCCAAATAGCCAATATTAGAAAAGTTGACCATGCCAGATACAAAGGAGATATGAGATGGATATCACGCCGTTTCTTGATAAAAAAAGCAAAACACCGCTGTATGAGCAGCTTTATACCTTTTTCAAACAAGAAATTTCACATGCGCGAATCACGAAGGGAACAAAGCTTCCGTCAAAACGCAGGCTCTCCGGCTCGCTCGGTGTCAGTACGGCAACAATCGAACGTGCTTACGAGCAATTAACTGCTGAAGGCTATGTCAAAAGCAAGCCAAAAATCGGCTGGTTCGCGGCGGGAGTAGAAGCAGACTTCCCGGCGGCTCCTGACCATTTTCAGCAGTCTATGCGACAGGTCATACATGAAAATAAAGCACCTGCTATTGACTTTCATCAAGGCAATGTTGATCATGTTCACTTCCCCTTTAACGCCTGGAGAAAAAGTACGGCAAAAAGTCTGGATCGGTATTCCGGATCGTTTCACACCTCTGGCGACCCACAAGGAGAACCTGAACTCAGGCACATGATTGCCCGTTTTGCCAGGCTGTCACGAGGAGTACATTGCGAGCCAGAGCAGATCATTATTGGCGCAGGAACAACCGTGCTTCTGCAAATTCTTTGCCTTACGCTTGAACCAGGAACAAAAATCGGTTTTGAAGAACCGGGTTTTCACCGGTCAAGAAGGATGTTTGAAGCAAATCGCATGAATGTCATTCCGATTTGTTCTGATGAAGAAGGCGTCCTGTTGGGTGAGCTTAAACGCCACAATCCGTATCTCATGTATACGACTCCTTCGCATCAGTTCCCGCTTGGGACCATTATGACGATAACCCGCAGACAGGAGCTGCTGGCATGGGCAAAAGAAGCAAACTCGTTCATTATAGAGGATGATTACGATGGAGAATTTCGTTACAGCGGCCAGCCTATTCCGTCTTTGCAGGGTCTTGATCCGAATGGCAGAGTCATATATCTCGGCACTTTTTCAAAATCACTTTTGCCCTCCTTGCGGCTCAGCTACATGATTCTGCCCCCTGCACTCATGGAACCGGTCAGAAAAAACGCTCAGTTAATGAAGCAAACGGTCTCTTTCCACTCGCAAATGGCACTGGCAGACTTCATCGAAAGCGGAGAGTGGCAAAAGCACGTAAATAGAATGAGAGCCTTATACCGAAAAAAACATGCTGTTCTGTTAGATGCCATACGCTCTGAACTGGGAAACAGCGTTGAGATTCTCGGTAAAAACTCCGGGCTTCACATCCTGCTGCGGCTTTTGTTTCCAGTCAGTGAAGAAGAAGCGATTAAAGCTGCCGCCGACAACGGCGTAACCATCTATCCCGTATCCCCCTCATATAAAGGACAGCCGCCATTTGTTTCTGTCTTAATCGGTTATGGCGGTTTGTCAGAAGGGGACATCAGGCTCGGTATCGAAAAACTGAAAACGGCATGGGCACCGTTGATATCGTCTTATTAAATAAAAAACAAGCTCCGGAAACGGAGCTTGTTTTTTAAAAGGATAAAATCCCGATTAAATTTAAGAATACAATAATAATGGCTAATGGCACGATAAAACGAAGCAAATAAAACCATGTGTAAAAGAATGCTTTACCTGCATTTGATCCGTTTCTCATTTCTTCCCAGAGCTCGGGCTTCGAAATTTTGAGCGGGATAAAAAGAGAAATTAACAGAGCCCCTAATGGCATTAAAACATTGCTGACGGTAAAATCGGCAATGTCAAAAAACGTTTTACCAAATATGTGGACATCGCTCAATACACCATACGACAAGCAGCAAGGGATTCCGACCAAGAAAATCAAAAGCCCGCTCGCCCATGACAGTTTTTTTCTCTTCTTTTCGTTCCCTTTTCCGATTGTGGCGACAATAATTTCAACCATCGAAAACGCTGAGGTTAAGGCTGCAAATAAAAACGCAACGAGAAAGCCGATAAAAAACAGCGTGCCGAACGGAAGCTGTTCAAATACGGCCGGAAGCACTGTAAATAGCAGTGTCGGACCTTCATTTGGCTGAAAGCCGAATGAGAAAACTGCCGGAAAAATGGCCAAACCCGCCAAGAGTGTCACAATGATATTCATCACGACAATGGAGGCTGCCGAACGAGGGACATTTTGTGTTTTCGGCAAGTAAGAGCTGTAAGTCACCATCACCGAAACCCCCAGTGTTAACGTAAAGAAAGCCTGTCCCAACGCGAATAATATGGATTCCGGAGTCAGATCGCCGAAATGAGGCACAAGCAAAAATTTCACGCCTTCCATCGCACCATTAAGTGTGAGAGACCGAAGAACGAGAAGAATAAACAATATAAACAAAATCGGCATGATCACCGCGCTGACCCGTTCAATCCCTTTTTGAACCCCTCTGGCGACTACCAAGACAGTCAGCACCATAAATACAAACTGAGCCGCGAGCGTCTGCACCGGATTTTGGATAATAGAAGCAAAAAGGGTGCCATACTGCGCTTGAGAAAGTCCGGACAGTGAACCTGATGCTGTCTTCAAGATATACAGCAAAATCCATCCTCCGATTACACTGTAAAACGACAGTACTAAGAAACATGCGGCTACGCCGACCCACCCTGTAAGAAACCAAGCTGTTCGCGGCGCTTCTTTTTTATATGCATCAATGGCATTCGTCTGGTTCCGTCTTCCAAAAAGAAATTCCCCCACTAAAAGCGGATAGCCTAAGAGGATGGTAAATAACACAAAGATAAGAAAAAAGGCTCCTCCTCCATTGGTTCCCGCTACATAAGGGAACTTCCATATCGCGCCCAAGCCGATGGCCGAGCCGGCGGCTGCCATGACGAAACCGATTTTCGAAGCCCATTGGACTGGTTTTTGCTCAGACAATAAACGTCACTTCCTTTCCAGCCTATATTATCTCTTATTTTTGTCTTCATTTCTATATATTCATGATCAAGAATATAAAAGAGAGCGGCCTGAATCACCGCTCTCTTTTATCGAAAGATTATTGATTTAATTTTGAATGCTTTCTTGAATACAGGAAATAGATTGCCAAGCCGATTAACAGCCACACAAGGAAGCGTACAATCGTCACCCATCCAAGATTTAAAATTAAGAACAGGCAGAACAGAATCGCCAGGCCTGGGATCACTGGAACCCCTGGGCATTTAAAGGCTCTCGGAAGATCCGGCTGTTTCTTTCTCAAAACGATAACTGCCACAGAAATCAGCACAAACGCTGACAGCGTCCCGATGTTTACCAGCTTTGCAAGTTCATCCAGCGGAACAAGTGAGCCGAGAAGCGCCGACATCGTTCCGAAAAACCAAGTGGCCACATAAGGTGTTTTGTGCTTTGGGTGTACTTTAGAAAGTGAGCCAGGCACCAGTCCGTCACGCGACATGGCAAACATGACGCGTGTCTGTCCATAAAGCATCACGAGCATAACGGTTGTCATTCCCAAAACGGCGCCAATATCAATGATGCCTGCCACCCAGTTTTGCCCGGCGCTTTGAAGAACGAGAGAAACCGGATGATCCACACCCGCAAACTGAGCAAACGGGATAACCCCTGTCATGATCGCTGATACGGTGACATATAAAATCGTGCAAACCAATAAAGAGAATATGATGCCTTTAGGCAGATCCTTCGCAGGATTTTTCGTCTCTTCCGCAGCAGAGGATACAGCATCAAATCCGATAAAAGCAAAGAATACGAGCGCAGCTGCACTGAATACGCCGCCAAAGCCCATCGGCATAAACGGCTGCCAGTTATGCGGCTTCACGTAAACGGCTGCCACAGCGATAAACAGCAGAACGACCAGCACTTTCAAGATGACCATGATGTTGTTGACTCTTTTAGATTCTTTAATGCCTAAATAAAGCAAAAACGTTATCGCCATTACAATGACGAATGCAGGCAGATTAAACATGGTAAAGGTGCCTTTCACTGCCCCCGGTGCCGCTGTTAAAGCAACCGGAAGATGAATGCCGAGCCCTGATAAAAACGATTGGAAATAACCAGACCAGCCGACTGACACTGCACTTACCGCCAGCATGTATTCCAAAATTAAATCCCACCCGATAATAAAGGCCATAAGCTCACCCAATGTCGCATAAGTGAATGTATACACCGAACCCGAAACAGGCACACTTGAAGCAAATTCTGCGTAAGACAGGGCGGCGAATAAACAAGCCAGCGCCGCCACAACAAATGAAATGGTCAGCCCGGGACCTGCCGTGACTGCACCTGTTCCCGTCAGCACAAAAATCCCTGTGCCAATAATGGCTCCGATTCCAAGCAATGTTAAATCGAATGCCCCTAATTCTCTTTTTAAAGATTTTTCACCACTCGTCGCAGCAATTAAATCCTGAATGCTTTTCTTCCTAAATACGCTCCCTTTCATTCCCCTTCAACTCCTAGACTAATGATCTATTTTTATATATTTTATTTGAATTTTCTGAATTCATTAGCGACAATGGTCATTTTTCTTTTTTTCTACTCTATTTGTACCGGTCGCAAATCATTCCTTTCTCCTATTCAATATTATATATAAAATCACAAAAATGAAAACGGAATTGTTAGAAAAATCGACAAATTTTTATTTTTAAATTTCTCCTCACATAAAAAAACCAGCCATCATGCTGGTTTTCGTTGATTATGATGAAATAAAACGGCCGCCATTCACATGAATGGTCTGCCCTGTCATATAGGAAGATTCGTCAGATGCCAGCAGGACATAGGCGCCTGCATGCTCAACCGGCTGTCCCGGCCTTCCCATTGGGGTATCCAAACCGTGCTGTTTCACTTTTTCCTCAGGGAATGTCGCCGGAATAAGCGGTGTCCAAATCGGGCCGGGCGCTACCGCATTCACTCTGATGCCTTTATCCGCAAGCGACATCGCCATGGATCGCGTAAAGGAGACAATCGCACCCTTTGTGCTGGAGTAATCAATTAACGCCGTATTCCCTTCATAAGCGGTAATCGAAGTCGTATTAATAATTGCACTCCCCTCTTTCAAGTGAGGCAAAGCTTTCTTCGTCATATGAAACATGGAAAAAATGTTTGTGCGAAATGTTTTTTCCAGCTGTTCTGTTGAAATATTGAGAATGCTGTCCTGCGGATGCTGTTCAGCGGCGTTGTTCACCAATATATCAAGTTTGCCAAAATGGTCTACGGTTTGCTGCACAGCTTGTTCACAATGGTTCTCGTCCCCGACATCTCCCGGGATTAGCAGACAGCGGACATTTTCCTTTTCGATCCGTTTACGCGTTTCTTCTGCGTCCGAATGCTCATCTAAGTATAGAATGGAGACATCAGCCCCTTCTTTAGCAAACGCAATAGCAGCTGCTCTCCCTATTCCGCTGTCGCCCCCGGTAATGATCGCGACTTTTCCTTTCAGCTTTCCGCTCCCTTGATAATCCTCGTCCTCTGACAGAGGCAGCGGGTTCATTTCTGACTCAATGCCCGGCTGTCTGTCCTGATGCTGCGGCGCTTGCCCTTCTGTTTGTCTGTCCATTGGGTTCATATTCATCACTCCTAGACATGTGGTTGATACTGAACGTTACCACGCCATAGAAGCGAATAAACGACAAAATATGTTAAGAAAGAACTTCTTCAGGAATGAAGCCTGTATATTTCGCTGATGGACGGAAGATCATGTTGTTTTCTGCCTGCTCCAACACATGGGCACACCATCCTACCATTCTGCTTGCTGAAAAGGTCGGTGTAAACAATTCATCCTCAAAATCAATCGCCTTCATGACAGCCGCCGCATAAAATTCAACATTTGTATACAGCTTACGTCCCGGTTTGTAGATTTCAAGCAAACAAATCGCTGCTGCTTCTACATGCAGCGCAAGATCAAGATCGCGGTCATTGCCGGCCACCTCTTCTGCTTTTTGCCGCAAAGCTTCTGCCCGCGGGTCCTTCGTCTTGTACACCCTATGGCCAAATCCCATCAGGCGCTCTCCTTTTTCGAGTTTTTCTGTCAGATATGCTTCAGCATTTTCTTTTTCTCCAATGTCTTCAAGCATTTTTGTTACCGCAGAAGGAGCGCCTCCGTGCAGCGGGCCTTTCATCGTGCCGAGAGCAGCAGTGACGGCAGACACTAAATCACTCTCTGTGGATAATGTGACCCGTGCCGAAAAAGTGGATGCGTTCATGCCGTGCTCCATGGCCAGGATCATATATGTTTCAAGCGCTTTCTTTTTTGCCTCTGAAGGCTGTTCACCTGTGAGCATATAATAGTAGTTTTCGACATGTCCGTACTGGGAAGATGGCGCAATTGCCTGTTCACCGCGCGTCCATCGTTTTCTGTACGCAATGATAGAAGGCGTGATTGCAATCAGCCGAATCGCTTCTTCAGTTTTTGGTTGAAACGAGTATGCATTTTCCCCCAATGCTGAAACAACCGTTCTCAGCACCGACATGTCGTCCATTTTGTTTGGCAGTGACTGAATCAAGCACTCGATGTGTTCCGGCAGGTGCCGCTCCGCAGCCAGCTTATCTTCAAATGTATGCAACTCTTCAGGTGACGGCAGTTTTCCAAATAAAATCAAATAAGCGGCTTCTTCAAAGCTGTGGTTCAGCGCGATGTCTTTTGCATGATGGCCTCTGTAAATCAGACGGCCTTTTTCACCATCAATATGGCTGATAGATGTCTCCACACATGTAATTCCCTTTAATCCGTAATGTACCATTTGTATTCCCCCTATCCTTTTCTGTTATTATAGTAAATATAATATTTAAAAAATATTGAATATTTTAAAGGGAATTAATTAAAAATATTAATCAGAGGGAGAATAGAAATGGATTTCAAATGGCTTCACACCTTTGTGACCGCTGCGAAATATGAAAACTTCCGAAAAACAGCGGAAACGCTTTTTTTATCTCAGCCTACTGTGACCGTGCATATCAAGCAATTAGAAAAAGAAATCAGCTGCAAGCTGTTCGAGCGAAAAGGCAGGCAGATCCAGCTGACTGATGAAGGCAGGGCTTATTTGCCGTATGCGCTGCGGCTTCTTGATGATTACGAAAACAGCATGGCAGAGCTTCACAGAGTGAGACAAGGCTACTCTCAAACCTTACAGCTCGCGGTTTCTCCGCTTATCGCGGATACTGTGCTTCCTTCTGTCATGAAGCGGTACACAGCGATGAATACGGAAACAGAAATGGCAGTTACGATTTTCGAATCGGCAGAAATCGCGTCGCAGATTAAAGCCGGGGAAGCAGATATCGGACTGAGCTGTTTAAAGGTACAGTCTTCCTCTTTAACCTGCCACTGTTTATATAAAGACCCTGTTGTCCTTGTTGCCCCCCCTGATCAGCGTTTCATAGATGACAAAGAAATTGATGCCAAAGAGGTGCTCGAGCAGTACCTGCTTTTGACCCACAATCATCCTGATTACTGGGACGACTTGCTCCGTCAAGTCAGAGTGACATTTCCATTTGTGAGAACAATGAAAGTGACACAAACACATATAACGAAACGATTTATCAAGGAAGGACTCGGAGTTTCATTTCTGCCCTTATCTACAGTAAAGCGTGAATTGGCAGAGAAACAGATGATCAGAATCCCTTATCAATCAATACAGCTGCCCTATGCCGGCGCTTACGCAATCGCCCTTTATGAAAATAAGAAAGAAAAAAAATTCTTGGATTTTCTATCACATTTTCATTTTTAGGAGCAACCAACACGGATGTGCTCCGTCTAATGAAAAAAAACCCGTTCCAATGAACGGGTTTCCTTTAAAATTAGAATCTTTTCGCACCGAGGTAACGAGGCTTCCAGTAGCTGTTGTCCAGGCTGCTGATTTGTACGCCGTCAGACCCTGCATGTACGAAACTGTTGTTCCCGACATAAATTCCCATGTGGGAAGGGCCGGATTTATAAGTTGTGAAGAAGACAAAATCTCCGACAGACGGGCTGGAAATGCTCTTCATAGAACTCCAGTATCCCGCAGTGCTTGTTCTGCCCACACTTGTTTGTTTATTCAGCACGTACCAAATGAATCCGCTACAGTCAAAGCCGGAAGTTGTCGTTCCGCCCCATTTGTATGGCGTTCCGATTAACGCTTTGGCATCAGAAACCAGCTTGCTCACATTAAGTGATGTGGTAGATGATGTTTTACTGCTTGAAGATGATGAAGAGCTGGAAGAAGCAGGTTTTGAGCTTGTGCTTGTTCCTTTTACTTTCAACACTTGGTTGACATAGATTACATCTGATTTTAAGCCGTTTAAGCTTTTTAATTTGCTAACGGTCGTGCCGTATTGCTTTGCGATTTTAGACAGACTGTCCCCGCGCTTCACTTTATAAGTTGAAGTTGAACTTGAAGATGTTGATACGCTTGATGAGCTTGAGCTGCTTGAACTTGCTGAACCTTTCAGTTTCAGGACTTGTCCGATACGAAGCAAGTCTGACTTTAAGCCATTCAGTTTTTTCAGTTCATTGACTGTCATGCCGTATTTTTTCGAAATTTTCCAAAGGCTGTCCCCGCTCTTTACTGTGTATGTAGAAGATGATGAAGAACTGCTGCTTTTTGAACTTGTAGATTTGCCGTTAATCGATAAAGTCTGCCCTACATAAATGATGTCTGAGCGAAGGTTGTTCTCTGATTTAATTTTACTGATCGTAGTGTCATATTTTCTTGAAAGATCCCATAAAGTGTCGCCTTTTTTCACCTTGATGCTTTGTGCAGATGCCGCTCCTGCAAATAATGTCGATCCTAAAACAACTGCTGTCGTAGCTGTAATGATTTGCTTTTTCATATTTTCCTCCCCAAATGTTAAATCTATATATATGTATCTCTTTTTTTAAATTAATCTTATTGTTTTCTATTATAAGGATAGATTCCCAACAGAAATAGTCTTGACTTCATGCGACAAATTTCTTAATTATTCGTTCCTAAAAAAAGTTTTTAAGGGTATTAAATATTTCATTTTCGTTTCAAAGGTGACAAAAAACGAGTGCTTTTGTCATGTTTTTTGGGATGTTTTTCAACATAAAGGAAATAAATGAAAAACTTTCGGGGTCCACTCACTTATGGAAGAATGTGTGATAAAGAATATACGAGGAAAGCTGCGGTTATCCGCAGTTTTTTTATTTAAACAAACATATCATGCAAGGACAGAGAGGTAAAGATTTTTCTGAAAAATGAATGCTTTGAACCAACTAAGGCAAAATAACGAAACGACGTTTTTCATTTCCTTACAATGCTTTACTTAATGTTTACACGATCAACAGCCGCGTTTAACAAAATTTCCCTAACATGATAAACATAATACATTAAAGGAGGCATGCAAAAAATGAATTTGTTTCAAAACATGAAATCAAAACTTTTGCCAATCGCCGCTGTTTCTGTCCTTACAGCTGGGATCTTTGCCGGAGCCGAGCTGCAGCAAACCGAAACGGCAAGCGCCAAAAAACAAGACAAAGCCGAGATCAGAAATGTCATTGTGATGATCGGTGACGGCATGGGGACTCCTTACATAAACGCCTACCGTTCCCTAAAAAATAACGGTGAAACACCGAATAACCCGAAGTTAACGGAGTTTGACCCGAATCTGACAGGCATGATGATGACGCACCCGGATGACCCTGACTATAATATTACAGATTCAGCAGCTGCCGGAACAGCATTAGCGACAGGCGTTAAGACATATAACAATGCAATTGGCGTCGATAAAAACGGAAAAAAAGTAAAATCAGTACTTGAAGAGGCCAAACAGCAAGGCAAGTCAACAGGGCTTGTCGCAACGTCTGAAATTAACCACGCCACTCCAGCCGCATATGGCGCCCACAATGAATCACGGAAAAACATGGACCAAATCGCCAACAGCTATATGGATGACAAAATAAAAGGCAAACAAAAAATAGACGTTTTGCTTGGCGGCGGAAAATCGTATTTTAACCGCAAGGACAGAAATTTGACGAAGGAATTCAAACAAGCCGGCTATAGCTATGTAACAACAAAACAAGCACTGAAGAAAAATAAAGATCAGCAGGTGCTCGGGCTTTTCGCAGACGGAGGGCTTGCTAAAGCACTCGACCGTGACAGCAAAACACCATCTCTCAAAGACATGACGGTTTCAGCAATTGACCGCCTGAACCAAAATAAAAAAGGATTTTTCTTGATGGTCGAAGGCAGCCAAATTGACTGGGCGGCCCATGACAATGATACAGTCGGAGCCATGAGCGAGGTTAAAGATTTTGAACAGGCCTATAAAGCTGCGATTGATTTTGCGAAAAAAGATAAACATACACTTGTCATTGCAACTGCTGACCATACAACCGGCGGCTTTGCCATTGGCGCAAACGGCGAAAAGAATTGGCACGCGGAGCCGATTCTCTCCGCGAAAAAAACGCCTGAATTTATGGCCAAAAAAATCAGTGAAGGCAAACCGGTCAAAGATGTGCTCTCCCGCTATACAAATCTGAAATTTACATCAGAAGAAATCAAAAGTGTTGAAGCTGCTGCACAGGCTGACAAAAGCAAAGGCGCCTACAAAGCCATCATCAAGATTTTTAACACACGATCTAACAGCGGCTGGACGAGTACCGATCATACCGGCGAAGAAGTGCCAGTATACGCGTATGGCCCCGGAAAAGAAAAATTCCGCGGACTGATTAACAATACCGATCAGGCAAACATCATATTTAAGATGTTAAAAACAGGAAAATAAAGAGGATGCAGAACGCTGCATCCTCTTTTTTTATAAATACCTGCGGTGAACACCTTTTCCATCGTACGAAAACATGACCTCCTTATCCTCAAGCACAGACTCGATGTGTACGCTTCTTCCCCAAAGCTGAAATAAATAAGGGAGCACTTTCTCCAAATATTTCAAATCCAGCTCTATGCCTTCATACCAATGCTTAATATAGAGCTCGTTATTTTTCATGTAATCGCCGTCGTTTACTGTCAAATATGGAAACCCGCCGTTTACCCGCATGCTCACGAGCTGGTCGCGTACCGATCTCCATTCTTTGTCGACGATTTTATAATCTCTGCCCTGTTTTTGAAACAAATAAAGATCCTCGCGCATAACTAAGTCTTTTGTTAAGTAATTGCGGATGAAAGAGATATCGGATTCAATTTCCCTGACCTCAAACATTTTCTCCCTGCCTGAGTCAGGCTTCACGCCCATGTTCTTCATTTCTTCCGTCGGGTTGTTGTACCGCTCCTCAATGTCTTCAAATATTTTCAGCCCTAAATAATAAGGATTGATGCCTGTTTTGGACGGCTGAACGACACCTGCATTCAGCTTGGCGAACTCTATCGCTTCATCTGAGGTTAAATCAAGCTCACGTATAATTCGCTGGTGCCAATAGGAAGCCCAGCCCTCATTCATAATCTTTGTTTCCAGCTGAGGCCAGAAATAAAGCATTTCCTCTCTCATCATCGTTAAAATATCACGCTGCCACGGCTCTAGCTCCCGGGAGTGCTCCTCGATAAAAAGCAGAATATCTTTTTCCGGCCGCGGCGGGAAAGGTTTTTTCGATTTTTTGACTTGTTTTTTCGGTTTCTTTTCATCCAAAGACCATAGATCATCGTATGGCGTCGCTGCCTCTTCAATATCCTCTTCCTCATCATCCACACTCCATAGGAGCTTCGGACGGACCAAAGACGGATCGATATGCTCCTGAATCGAAAGGATTGCGTCTAAAAAAGCTTCTACTTCTTTTATCCCGTGAACCTGTTCATAATGTTTAATCCGCTCGGCCGTTGCCGCCATGCTTTCCACCATATCGCGCTTCGTGTTTTGGAATCGGCAGTTGTTTTTGAAGAAATCACAATGGGCCAGAACGTGAGCGACAATCAATTTATTTTGGATCAGTGAGTTGCTGTCCAGCAAAAAAGCGTAGCATGGATCTGAGTTAATGACCAGCTCATAAATCTTGCTTAATCCAAGATCATAATGCAGCTTCATTTTGTGAAATTGCTTCCCGAAGCTCCAGTGGCTGAATCTTGTCGGCATCCCGTACGCGCCGAATGTATAAATAATTTCAGCCGGGCAGATTTCATATCTCATCGGGTAGAAATCAAGGCCGAATCCTTTTGCAATTTCGGTAATTTCCTCAATTGCCCGCTGTAATCCCTTCTTCTCCTCCGCGTTCAACCGAATCCCCCCTACTTGGACTTATCTATAATGTATGAGCCCGCCTGACAAAAGATGATAGCCTCGCTTGGGCAGAAAAAAATTAGCTCGGCACATTCAGCTGTTTGCCGAGTGTGCCAGTGGGTAAAAACACACCATATTACGAAAAAAAGGAGCGATACCAATTGAATGTAGCAGACATGCTTTCTTCTTATCTCAGTAAGCTGCCAAACTTAATCATTGCTTTACTCGTCTTATTAATCGGATGGGCTATCGCTAAAATCATTGAAAAGGCGGTTTACAAAGGGCTCAGAAAAACAAAAATTGACGACAAGCTCTTTGCTGGGAAAAAGCCATCACGCTATTCCTCAGAAAAAGTCATAAGCAAGGTCGTTTATTTTATCGCATTGATTATCGTCTTTATTTTATTCTTTAACATTTTGCACCTGACATCAGTGGCGTCACCGTTTGTCAGCATGCTTTCCGCAATTACAGCAGCTATCCCGAGTGTGCTGAAGGCTGGACTCATTTTGCTGTTAGGATGGGCTGCAGCCTCTGTATTGAGCTTCCTTGTTAAAAAAATCGGGATGAAGCTGAACACGAGTGACAAGCTGCGCAAGTGGAATTTGGTGTCTGAAGGAAAAGATATTCATCAGGCAGTCAATGCCGCTTCGCAAATTGTCTTTTATCTCGTGCTGCTTGTTTTCCTGCCAGGGGTTTTATCTTCTTTGAAAATCAGCGGCATTTCAGGTCCGTTTACAAATATGATGGAAAGCGTGCTTGCTTTTCTGCCGAAATTATTTGCCGCCGCGCTTATCGTTTTAATCGGCTGGCTTGTTGCCCGTCTTGTACGTGACATCATTACGAATTTCCTTGCAAGCATCGGTACGGAAAGATTCGCCGCACGTATGGGTTTATCTATTTACTTAAAAGATACAAGTCTTTCTGCAGTCATCGGAACAATCGCTTATGTGCTGATTTTAATACCAGTTGTCATTTCAGCGCTTGACCAGCTGGATGTCGCAGGCATTTCGAAACCTGCTGTCTCTATGCTGAATACCATTTTAAACATGCTTCCGAACATCATCATTGCCATCGTGCTTGTTTTAGCGGGTATGTGGGCAGGAAAATGGGTAAACACCATGATGTCCGGACTCCTCCATCGCGCAGGCTTTGATTCTGTATTAGGAAAAATGGGCATGGAAACAGGAACGCCTACCAAGCTGTCCCTGTCTCAAGTTGTCGGTATGATTGCGCAAATCATTGTCATTCTGCTGTTTACAGCCGAGGCGCTGCAAATTGTTCAGCTGCACTTTCTCGTAGAGATTGCGACTGGCATCATCGCGTATCTGCCGAATGTCCTTGTCGCTGTATTCATTCTCGGCATCGGCCTTTACGCCGGGGAATTGGTGCGAAAAGTGCTCGCAAGCATAATCAAAGGCCAGGAATTCAAGTCTTTAGCGGCGATTGCTAAATATACGGTTATCGCACTTGCTTTCTTTATGGCCCTTGACCAGCTTGGTGTCGCTGCCACAATCGTCAATTCCGCGTTCATCATCGTGCTTAGCGGCTTCGCACTCGCCTTCGGTTTATCCTTTGGCCTTGGCGGAAAGGATTTTGCATCGCGTTATCTGTCTGCATTTGAACGTAAAATGCAAAACACCGAAATTGACAAGAACCGTAAAAACCAAAATCCGCCGAATAACATGTAATCAAAAACGTGTACCCAGCAGGGTGCACGTTTTTCCAGTGAAAAATTCCTTTTTTTTCATTTTTCAATCGATTATGATAAGATATAGAAAATGTCTTATTACGAGGTCTTATTATGAAGTTAACAAATTATACAGATTACTCATTAAGAGTTTTGATTTTTCTGGCCGCAGAACGTCCCGGAGAACTTTCGAATATAAAACAGATTGCCGAAACGTATTCTATTTCAAAAAATCATCTCATGAAAGTGATATACAGGCTCGGCCAGCTCGGCTATGTAGAAACAATACGCGGACGAGGCGGCGGTATCCGCTTAGGCATGGACCCTGAAGACATCAACATCGGTGAGGTTGTCAGAAAAACGGAAGACGATTTTAATATTGTTGAATGTTTTGATGTAAACAAGAATCTCTGCGTTATTTCCCCGGTGTGCGGCTTAAAACATGTGCTGAATGAAGCGCTTATGGCCTATCTTGCGGTTTTGGACAACTACACACTGCGCGACCTTGTCAAAAACAAAGAAGACATCATGAAGCTTTTAAGAATGAAGGAATAGATCATGATTCCTTCTTTTTTTATGCCCTTTTTCCCCCTTTTTGTTAAGATAATATGGCTGTTTTTCAAAAAAGGCAAAACGATGGGGCGAACCTGCCGATATAAAAAAGAAACAGCATATTCAAAATCATTGGGGGAAAAAGGAGAGCTCAGATGAAAAAGAAATTAGCAGCAGGGCTGACAGCATCTGCGATTGTCAGTACAACTTTAGCAGTGACACCAGCTGAAGCAGCAACGATTAAGGTCAAAAGCGGAGATTCTTTATGGAAACTGGCCCAAAACTACAACACAAGTGTGGCGGCTATCACATCCGCCAACCATCTTTCGACTACTGTTCTGTCTATCGGCCAGACGCTTACCATTCCGGACAGCAATTCAGGCACTTCATCTACTTCAAGCTCAACAACCAAGAAGAGCGGAAGTTCTGTTTACACAGTGAAAAGCGGAGATTCACTTTGGCTGATCGCAAATGAGCATAAAATGACGGTGCAGGAACTAAAAAAATTAAACGGACTAAGCAGCGACATGATTCGTGCAGGTCAGAAATTAAAGGTAGCCGGTACGGTTTCTTCAAGCTCTAGCTCTAGTTCCAGTACAAAAAGCAGTTCTAATAAGAGCTCAAGCTCTTCATCTTCTACCGGAACATACAAGGTGCAGCTTGGAGATTCGCTCTGGAAAATTGCAAACAAAGTCAATATGTCCGTCGCCGAATTGAAGGTCTTGAACAACTTAAAATCAGACACCATTTATGTGAATCAAGTGTTGAAAACAAAATCAAGCGGCTCTAATACGTCTTCCAAAGACACTTCATCCAATTCGAGCCAAACTTCAGCAACAAAGAATTATACTGTAAAAAGCGGAGATTCACTTTGGAAAATTGCAAACAACTATAACCTGACTGTACAGCAAATCCGAAACAGCAATAATCTGAAATCAGACATGCTGTACGTCGGGCAAGTGCTGAAGCTGACATGTCAAGCATCTTCAGGCACTTCATCATCATCGTCTTCTTCGTCAAATGCTAGCTCAAGCACGACGACTACATACACGGTGAAAAGCGGCGATTCCTTATGGGTGATTGCTCAAAAGTTTAATGTAACAGCTCAGCAGATTCGGGAGAAAAACAATTTAAAAACAGATGTCTTGCAGGTTGGCCAAAAGCTGGTCATTACCGGAAAAGCTTCATCTTCATCCGGTTCTTCAAGCACTTCCAGCTCAACAAGCGCGAAAATTAACACAATGATTGCCGCCGCTAAAGAGCAGCTTGGGGTTCCGTATCGCTGGGGAGGCACGACACCGGCCGGGTTTGACTGCAGCGGATTCATTTACTATGCACTGAACAAAGTTACATCTGTATCTAGATTAACGGCAGCCGGATATTGGAACACAATGAAATCTGTCAGCCAGCCTGCTGTCGGAGACTTCGTTTTCTTTACAACATATAAAGCCGGCCCTTCCCACGTCGGAATTTATCTTGGAAACGGGGAATTCATTAATGCCAACGATTCCGGAGTTGTCATTTCCAGTATGAACAACTCTTACTGGAAACAGCGCTATCTTGGTGCAAAACGATATTTCTAAAAACAGAAACTGTATGGCCTAGCGGCTGTACAGTTTTTTGATTAGAGCCTAAAGACGTTGATGCTGATCATATGTTTTGTCACCGGATGAAAATAGACTTCGGCCCGAACAGAAAAGGTATCAGCTTTCTGTCTGACCGTCACCCGAAAAACATCTTTCGTCTGCTCATCATTCACCTCGGTCCGCCCCATATAAGCGTAATCAGAAAATGAAGCGCCCTTATATTCATCCTGAATTTTGCTCCAGGCGAGCTGTTCCCACTTTGGAACGGACTCGTCTGTGTCCGCTGAATGTCCTTTTGCGGCCATTGACAAGATGATCAATCCGCAAAAAAGAAGCGCAATGGTATACGGCAGAGATTTCATGTTTTCAGTCTCCTGTACCCAGATTATGTTCTATCATAGGTTTTCCAAAAGCGACAGCTTCATTCAGCATTTTGATTTTATGTCTCCCTCATATTGCTATCCCTGTACTGCCGCAGACGCCAAGTTTTGCCCCGTCAATAACATGGGATGCGGCATAAACTAATCATGAACTTCTCACACAAGAAAGGAGAAGCGATTCATGGATTATGCCGATTACGATAAAGCGCTGTATTACACCCATCGTTCTCAATGGGATAATTTATTAATTTTAATGGTGCGTACAGAGGATGATTTGTTATCAAAACGAATCGAACATTTTCTGCATGCGTATCATTTTGAACAGGATTACGCCGTTCTTGAAAAGATGCTGTATTCCCTTCTCCGTTATATTGATCATGCCACAGAGCTGACCTACGAAGATCAATTAGCCTTGCTCACATAAACAAATCCCGGCGTTCAGACGCCGGGATTTCCTGCTTTTGCGAACATGCTGAGTTCTTCGACAAGCTCTTTTATGCTGACCTTTATATTTTCCGTCACTGCAGCATTTTCAATATCAATGTGCTCCGGATCAAGCACGAGCTGCTTCGGAATGACATTGGCGTAGACACCCCGCATTACCGTTCTCATATTATTCAGCGCGTTGATGCCGCCTTTTCCGCCTCCCGCCACCGCCAATAATGCCACGGGCTTATATTTGAATTGATCGCTGCTTAGAAAATCCAGCGCATTTTTTAAAGCGCCGCTCATGCCGCTGTGATATTCAGGAGATAATAAGACAATTGCATCCGCTTTAGTGACGCGCTGCTTAAGCTCCTGTACCTGCAAAAGTGCAGATTGCTCCGCTTCTCCGTTAAAAATCGGCAATATAAACTCGCTTAGATCAATTAAGTCCGTGTGATACAGCGCTGAAATATAGGATGCGGCAATTCTCGTTCTTCCATGTTTTCTAGGCGTACCGTTTATGACTAACATGTTCATTTCGTAATCTCTCCATTCAAGTTATATTTCACTGCGAAAAGCGCTGCTTGCGTGCGGTCGGCCACTTCAAGCTTTGCTAAAAGATTTGACACATGGGTTTTCACTGTTTTTTCTGAAATAAACAAGGCTGCCGCGATTTCTTTATTGCTTTTCCCGTTCGCAATTTCGTTCAGAACGTCCTTTTCCCTGCGTGTTAATTGATAAAATTTTTCTTTTTCCGGATCATGCTGATTTCTCATATGTGTGAGCACATGGGGCATAATAGCTGAAGAAAGCTTGTATTGGCCGGCATGCACTTGTCTTAGTGTTTTCACCAATTCCTCGGGCTCCGTATCCTTTAATTGATACGCCTTCGCACCTGCCTGAAGCGCGGGGATGACGTGCTCCTGATCGGAGTAGCTCGTCAGCACAATGATATTGATCCCCGGAAATTGCTGTACTGCTTTTTTTATGGCTTGAATGCCGTCCATCTCAGGCATAGACAGATCCATCAGCACAAGATCAGGTTTTGTCTCTTCGATGATACGAAGAGCTTCTGTTCCGGTTGCCGCCTCGCCTGCAACTTCAATATCACCCTGGGTGGCAAAGAAAAAGCGAAGCCCTCTTCTGACAACATGGTGGTCATCCGCAATTACAATTTTCATTGCACTGTCCTTCCTTTCTGATTGGTAAGCGGGAGCCTAATGGACAGCTTTGTCCCCGCTCCAAGTTCTGACTCAATCAAAAACTCCGCCCCTGCTTTTTCCGCCCGTTCTTTCATACCCTTGATGCCGAGTGAAGGCAGACCTTCATGCGCTTCATAGCAAAACCCTGCCCCATGATCGATGATACTCAGCTCCGCATGGCACGAGGAAGCAGTCAGACTGACATACGCCGTACCAGTTCCGGCGTGCTTTTTGCAGTTATTTAAAGCTTCCTGAACAACACGCCACAGCATATGCTCCTGCTCATCGGTAAGAACAGGACAGCCTTTTTGTGTAAAAATGACATTCAATCCAATGAGCGCGCCATAGCTTTTAATGGCTTCAGATAACCCTTTTTCCAATCCTCCGGGGCGAAGCTGCCAAATTAACGCTTTCATTTCTGCGAGCGCGTCTTGTGATAGGTTTTGAATGAAATCAATCATCTGCTGCAAATTCTCATCTTTTGTCAGTGTTTTTGCCGCTCTGGCAGTTAAACTGACGGAAAACAGCATTTGATTGACAGAATCGTGAAGCTCCTGAGCGAGGCGGTTGCGTTCCATTAAAAGAGCATTTTTTTGTTTATATTCAGAAAGCTTCATGCGCTGTATTGCCGTTCCGATCTGAAAGGCGACAGACTCGAGTAAATGCAGCTCTTCCTCATCAAACATGGTTTTTCCGGCCGACGCTACATTTAACAACCCGAATCTCCTGTCCCCGTCCTCTAAGGGCACAGTTGCATGATGCGTAATCCCTTCTGTGTCAAAACAGTGCAGTTCCTTGGCTGATTCTATGCGCTTGCAGTTCATGATATTAGCCGCCCTTCTAAGCCCTCCGTTATTGAATTTTGTCAGGCAGTAGCACTCCCCTTCGCACATCAGCACTTTTTCCTTACGGCTTAAAGCCGGGGGCAGATAAGCGTCGGCCGCTAACGTATAGGACCCGTCTTCTTCGATCAGAAAAATCCAGCCGGATTGAAGGTTCGTCAGACTCAGCAATTCTTTTAAAACCTCATCCAGTGTTGCTTTGACATCGTGCCCTTGATTTAAGGTTTCCGCAATCGTTTTCAGCGTTTTTAATTTTTCCATCCTCGTTTTGCTCACGTTTCTCACTCCGGCATTGGTCTTGTTATTTTAGATTATACCAGTTTTTTGTATGTCTCTACTTCGCTTGAGGGAGGATTTTCTTTCAGACTTTTGGATGAGAAAAAGAAAAAAGCCGGATCATTTACAATGATCCAGCTTATACTCGAATTATTTTGCTGTAGCCTCTACAATGTCATCTACCGTCTTCATTACATCGTCAGAAAGAGCGGCAAGACGCTTTTCACTGTCTTCTATAGAGGTTCCTTTTACGGCGAAATAGAATTTGACCTTCGGCTCAGTTCCGGAAGGACGAAGGCAGAACCAAGACCCGTCTTCCAGGAAGTATTTCAGTACATTTGATTTTGGCAAGTCGATCGCTTCTTCTTTGTTTTCCTTCAGAAGCATCCGTTTGCTTACAGCGTAATCTTCAGCTGTCACAACCTGTTTGCCGGCCATTTTTCGCGGCGGATTTTGTCTGAAGGAAGCAAGGATCGCTTCAATTTGCTCTGCCCCCTGTTTTCCTTTCAGCGTCAGGGATCTCAGCCCTTCACGATAAAAACCGTACTCGTTAAAGAGGTTGATGAGCGCTTCATACAATGACATTCCTTGTTTTTTATAGAACGCGCAAACCTCAACTGCCAAAAGCGCCGCCTGAATAGCGTCCTTGTCGCGGGCAAAATCCCCAATTAAGTAACCGTAACTCTCTTCATAACCGAATTGGAAGGTATACTGGCCTGATGCCTCGTATTCCTTAATCTTTTCACCGATAAACTTAAAGCCTGTCAGCGTATCAATCGTATCAAGACCGAATGAAGAAGCGACCGCACGCCCAATTTCACTTGTGACGATTGTTTTGAGAACGACACCGTTGTCAGGAAGGATGCCTTGTTTTTTCTTTTCAGAAAGCAAGTAATGAAGCAGCAGCGCACCGGTTTGGTTTCCTGTCAGTACTGTATATTGGCCTTGTTCGTTTTTCACTGCTATACCGAGACGGTCAGCGTCAGGGTCTGTTGCGATGAGAATATCTGCGTTCTGTTCCTCCCCAAGCTTAATGGCATATTCGAATGCCGCATGCTCTTCCGGGTTTGGAGAGGTAACAGTAGAGAAGTCTGAATCCGGCAGCTCCTGTTCTTTAACAACCGTTACATTTTTGTAACCGAGTGCTTCAAGACCGCGTCTGACCGGTTTATTTGCAGTTCCATGCAGCGGTGTAAAAACAACGTTTACATCTACTTCTCCGGATAATTCAGGATGAACGGAAATGGACGTTAATTTTTCTGTATAGACTTTATCAATGTCTTCACCGATGATCTTGATTAAGCCCTTTTCTTTTAACGCATTTTCATCGTCGACTGTGATCGTCAGCTCATTTTCAATCGCGTTTACCTGCTCAATGACGATGTCCGCTTCCTTTGGAGGCAGCTGGCCGCCGTCATCCCCGTATACTTTGTAGCCGTTATATTCAGGCGGGTTATGGCTTGCCGTTACCACAATTCCCCCATAGGCGTTCAGCTGTCTGACAGCGAATGACAGCTCCGGCGTCGGGCGAAGCTCATCAAAGACGTATGTTTGGATGCCTTGTGTCGCAAGTGTTTTTGCCGCTTCCATCGCGAACTCCGGCGATTTATGGCGGGAATCATAAGCAATGACAACGCCCCGTTTTTTCGCTTCCTCACCTTGCTGCGAGATGTATGCCGCAAACCCGGCTGATGCTTTGCGCACAGTGTAAATATTCATCCGATTCGTCCCGGCGCCGATTTCTCCGCGCATTCCGCCGGTACCGAATTCAAGGTTTTTATAGAAGCAGTCCTCAAGAGCCTGTTCATTCCCCTCTAATTCAGTGAGGCGCTCTTTAAGTTCCGGATCTAAATGTTCTGTCTGTTTCCAACGTTCATAGCTCTTTCTCCAAGTCATATTCGTCCTCCTTTGTATCAGCTTATGCCATTATTTTATATGAAGCGGGTGCCTCTGTCACTTGTTAACCTGAGGTCTGGCACTTTCGGCATGTAAAAAGAAATAACGGGCTGAGAGACAGCCCGTTATGATTTATTGTTCGAGCGGTACAACCGCATCGTGTAAAAGCTTGTTGAGGTTTTCTGTATGTTTGTTTTTTGCCTGCTCATCCCATTGGAATCGCTCGCTCATAAAATCAATAACGGCATCTTTATATGTTCTTACCCAATTGATATCAAAAAATAAACGTCCCGTTCTGCGGACAAAGAAGTCAGCAGGTGTTGCGGTCATCTCTTCTTCTATACTGTATTCTGCCTCAGCAAGAATATGAACCGGAATGTGGCGTTTCGCGGCCTCATCTTTCAATGCTTCCACGCGATTAAATACACGCTCTACATTGGAGCCGTATCTGATCGCCAGCTGTTTTGCGTCTTTTTCTGATAAGCCGGCTGCGATTCCTTCTTTTGTTTTCGTTGTAACGAAGGACATAAGATTTTTCGAACCACCGACGTGCCCTCCTGAGATTGGCATGTTTTTCGTTTTACATGGACCGAAATCCTTTTCGCCTTCTTCTTTTAAGCGATCGCGCACAAGATCGACGATGTGCTCCGCCATTTTTCTGTATCCTGTCAGCTTCCCGCCGGCGATGGTGATCAAGCCTGAGTCAGATGTCCAAATCTCGTCTTTCCGTGAAATTTCAGAAGGGTCTTTGCCTTCTTCATGAATCAGCGGACGCAGCCCCGCCCAGCTGGATTCGATGTCATTCGCAGTGATATTCAGTTCCGGGAACATGTAATTGATTGAATTGATGACGTAATCACGATCCTCCGTTGTCATTCTCGGATGCTCCAGCGCCTCTTTATAAACAGTGTCTGTTGTTCCCACGTATGTTTTGCCTTCACGAGGAATCGCAAATACCATACGGCCGTCAGGTGTATCGAAATATACTGCCTGTTTCAGCGGAAAGACAGACTGGTCAAATACAAGGTGAATGCCTTTTGTATGCTGCAAATGCTTTCCGTTTTTTGAATGGTCTTTTTCTCTGAGCTGGTCGACCCAAGGGCCTGTCGCATTGACAATTTTTTTCGCGTACACTTTATATTCTTTCTTTGTCAGCATATCTTCAATTAATACGCCAACTGCTTTGCCTTTTTCGTAAAGGAGCTCCTTCACTTTTGAATAATTCACCGGCTCTGCCCCGAATTTGACTGCTTCCTTCATGACCTCGATTGTCAGTCTTGCATCGTCAGTGCGGTATTCCACATAGTACCCGCCGCCTTTTAAGCCATCTTTTTTCACCAATGGCTCTTTTTGCAGCGTTTCTTTTGCTGAAAGCATGCTTCTTCGTTCTGATTTTTTCACACCTGCTAAGAAGTCATAAACTCTTAAACCGATAGAGGTTGTGAATGAACCGAATGTACCGCCTTTATGAAACGGAAGCAGCATCCATTCCGGGGTAGTGACGTGCGGGCCGTTTTCATAAACAATCGCCCGCTCTTTCCCTACTTCAGCAACCATTTTCACTTCAAACTGTTTTAAATAGCGCAAGCCGCCATGAACCAATTTAGTTGATCGGCTTGATGTTCCCGCCGCGAAATCCTGCATTTCGCTAAGCGCGACTTTCATTCCCCTTGATGCCGCGTCAAGAGCTGTTCCCGCTCCTGTAATTCCTCCTCCGATAATAAATAGATCATAGGTTTTTTTCGTCATGTCTGTCAGCATGCGATCTCTTTCAAGACTTGAAAATTGATGTTTCATTATTGCTCCTCCTTGTTGTCACGGTTTGTAAATAGAAAAAGAGACCACAACAGCCAAAGTGCATGCTTACACTTTGGTGCTGTGGTCTCTCCTCATCTCAGGACCGTTCTTATTAACTTGTAACCATTATATCATAGTATGATTTTATTTAAAAGCCATAGCTGCTTTGACGGCTTTTTGCCAGCCTTTATACAGCTCATTACGTTTTTCTTTTTCTAATTCAGGTTCAAACCGTTTATCCAGATTCCACTGGTTCGCGATTTCAGAACGGTCCTTCCAGAATCCCACAGCAATACCTGCCAAATAGGCTGCGCCAAGCGCAGTTGTTTCATTAATTTCCGGACGCTCCACAGGAACATTCAGAAGATCTCCCTGGAACTGCATCAGGAAATTATTTTTCACAGCCCCTCCGTCTACACGAAGCGTCTTTAATGAAATGTTTGAATCTGCTTCCATTGCGTCAAGCACATCTTTTGTCTGATAAGCCAATGACTCCAGTGTCGCACGAATAAAGTGCTCTTTTGTTGTCCCTCTTGTCAGACCGAAAACCGAACCGCGCACGTCGCTGTCCCAGTAAGGCGTTCCCAATCCGACAAATGCCGGAACAACATATACGCCGTCAGTCGAATCCACTTTCTCCGCATAAGTTTCGCTAAGCGATGAATCTTGGAACATTCTCAATCCGTCTCTCAGCCACTGGATGGCAGAGCCTGCAACAAAAATGCTTCCTTCTAACGCATAGTTAACTTTTCCGTCAATGCCCCAAGCGATTGTCGTCAAAAGCCCGTGTTCGGACTTAATTGCTTTTTCCCCTGTATTCATCAGCATGAAACATCCAGTGCCGTATGTGTTTTTCCCCATGCCTTCTTCAAAGCACGCCTGGCCGAACAATGCGGACTGCTGGTCGCCTGCCGCTCCCGCAATCGGGATATTTTTTCCGAAAAAGTGATAATCAACAGTCTCCGCATACACATGGGAAGACGGCTTCACTTCAGGAAGCATGGATTTCGGTACGCCTAGAATGTCGAGCAGTTCATCGTCCCATTTTAAATCGTAAATATTAAACATCAGCGTTCTGGAGGCATTGGAGTAATCAGTCACATGCGCTTTTCCGCCTGACATTTTCCAAATGAGCCATGTATCAATCGTTCCAAACAGCAGCTCGCCTTTTTCCGCTTTTTCTCTTGCACCTTCTACATTATCTAAAATCCACTTCACCTTCGTGCCGGAAAAGTATGGATCGATTAAAAGCCCAGTTTTTTCTCTGAATTTATCATTATATCCTTTTTCACGAAGTTCCTCACAAATGCCGGACGTCTGTCTGGACTGCCAAACGATTGCATTATAGACAGGCTTTCCTGTATCCTTATCCCACACAACCGTCGTCTCACGCTGGTTCGTAATGCCGATGCCGGCAATTTGAGAAGCGCTGATTCCCGATTCAGAAATGACTGATGCAATAACAGCGAGCACTGATCCCCAAATTTCATTCGCATTATGCTCAACCCAGCCTGGATGCGGGAAGTATTGTGTAAATTCCTTTTGAGCGGAGTGAACGATTTTGCCTTCTTTGTTAAACAGAATCGCTCTTGAACTTGTCGTCCCCTGATCTAAGGATAAAATGTACGTTTCCATAAGGTGTCTCCCCTTTGATTAAATATATTTTGAATTTGATAATGTTTTAGCAGAATGTGATTTCGTATAGATATATAGCCCTAACAATACCACAACCAATATAACGCTTACAATCCAGAAGCTGCTTGTGATGTGCCCCTTAAATGCAGCGTTGTAAAATACGCCGCCGAATGATCCGCCCAAGATCGGGCCGACTACCGGAACCCATGCGTATTTCCAGTTTGATGATCCCTTGCCCGGAATCGGAAGAAACGCGTGTGCAATCCGCGGACCTAAGTCGCGGGCAGGATTAATCGCATAGCCGGTGGTGCCTCCTAGAGAAATACCGATCGCTACAATGAGGAAACCGACGATTAAAGGATTAAGCCCTTCTGTAAATTGATTTGCCCCAATGGCCAAGATTCCAAGCACAAGGACAAATGTCCCAATGACTTCACTTAAAACGTTTGCAAAAGTATGCGGAATGCTGGGACCTGTTGAGAAAACACCCAGCTTGGCAGCGGGATCATCCGTTGACTTCCAATGCGGCAGGTAATGCAGATAAATAATCACCGCACCGATGATCGCTCCGATCATTTGCGCCGCAATATAAACCGGAACCTCTTTCCATGGAAAATCTCCCACAAATGCAAGCGCTATCGTTAGCGCCGGATTCAAATGGGCTCCGCTGATGCCGCCAACTGCATAAGCGCCCATGGCAACACCCAATCCCCACCCAAATACAACAACAATCCAGCCAGACTGGAATGAAAGCGATTTCTTTAAATTGACACCTGCACAAACACCTGCCCCAAAAATGATAAGCAGCATCGTACCGATGACTTCTCCCCAAAATGCTGTCATAGCACATTCCTCCTAAAGTCACGATTAAGAAGTATGATAGAGAAGAAGAGAATAAAAAACCACAACAAACCGCTTTACGGGTGCATAAACATTTACCGTAAAGAGCTGCTGTGGTCTCCGAGTTCTCCATCACAATGTATTAACCTAGTGCAATTGTATCAGTGGATGAAAGCGGTGTCAATCATTTTCCGTTCAAAAAGTCTTCATATTTCTTCCATAATTTAGTATTTGATGTTGTAACAGCAACAGCCCCCGCTTTTAAGGCCTGTTCTACATCCTCTTCCGTACGGATGAAACCGCCAGCAAAGATGGGAATCCCCGTTTTCTCTTTAATTTCTTGAATGAGTGACGGAACGATGCCTGGGAGCACTTCAATGAAGTCTGGCTTATGCTTGCCGACAAACTCCATGCTTTTCTCCATCGCGCTTGTATCAAGCAGAAATAGGCGCTGAATGGCATAAATTTTCTTCTGCTTCGCTTTGGCAATCACGTTCGATCTTGTGGAAATAATCCCGGCGGGCTTGATGTCCTGGCAAATAAACTCCGCTCCGTACTCGTCATGCTTGATCCCTTGAATGAGATCGACGTGCACCATCATGTTCTTTCCATGCTTTTGTGCCTCTCTGATCACGCCCTTCAGCTGGCCGAGATGAATATCAAGAATAACACCGTAGGAAAATGAACTGTTCAAAAACTCATCAAATTGCTTCATATTGCGAATAGCCGGTAAAATGGGCTGGTTGTGAAAACTCATTGTGTGCTCCTTTAACAAATCACTTTTATATTAAATCGTCTGAAAGCTATCTTTCACCGTTTTCACGATAAAGGAAAGGTCCTCTTCTGTCAGGCAAAATGGCGGGGCGAGCTGGATGACGTTGTTGTAGCCGGCGACTGTATCGCCGTTTTTGCCGATGATCAGCCCTTTTTCTTTGCACGCCGCAACCACTTGGTTTACTTTATCGGCATCAGCCGGCTCTTTTGTCAATTTATCTTTGACGAGCTCGATTCCGATCAGCAGCCCTTTTCCTCTAACATCTCCGACTGCCGGGTGTTCTCTTAGGGCTTGTAGCTCACCTAAAAGCGTTGCTCCCAGGTCGCGCGATCGCTGAATCAGCTGTTCGTCCTCCATAATTTGCAGGTTTTTCAACGCCAATGCACAGGCAGCCGGGCTTCCACCGAATGTGTTCACGTGGCGGAAACGGTCATAGGGAGCTTCACCTTGATACGCTTCGAAAATGTCACGTTTAACAGCAGTCGCTGACAATGGCAAATACGCGCTGGTGATTCCCTTTGCCATCGTAATGATATCAGGCTTCACGCCATAATGCATAAATCCGAATGGCTCGCCTGTCCGTCCAAACCCGCAGATGACTTCATCGCAAATCAAAAGAGCTCCGTGACGGCGGCAAATGTCCTCCACCTTCTTCATATATCCGTCCGGCGGCATTAAGATGCCTCCGCCAGTAATGATGGGTTCCATGATGACCCCGGCAATCGTTTCGCTTAATTCCCATGTCATGATGCGGTCAATTTCATTTGCGCTTTCTAGCGTGTCGGCATCCTCAGGATTCCGGTATACATCTGGAGGAGCTGCATGCAGAAACCCCTGGCTTAAAGGCTCATATTTATATTTTCGCTGCGCCTGGCCGGTAGCTGAGAGCGCTCCCAATGTGTTGCCGTGATATGCTCTGTATCTTGAGATGAATTTATAACGGCTGTGGTCGCCGTTTTGCAGATGGTACTGGCGGGCGATTTTAAAAGCAGTTTCGTTTGCTTCCGATCCGCTGTTGGAAAAAAAGATGACATAATCGCCGCCAAGCCATTCATTCAGCTTTTCCGCCAGTTGAATCGCCGGTGCGTGACTTTGCGTTAGCGGGTAGTAAGGCAGCTCCTTTAATTGCTCATAGGCAGCCTCCGCAAGCTCCTTTCTCCCGTAACCAACATTGACACACCACAAACCGGACATCGCATCCAAATAGCGGCGTCCATCTATATCGGTCACCCAGGCCCCTTCGGCCTTTTGGGCAATCAGGCTGTCCGCTTGATGCGCTCCCTTCATGGCATGCCACACAAATTGCTCATCTTTTTGCTTTAATCCCTGATTTTGCTGAATGTTTTCCATCCCCATCATCTCCATTTCATTAGCGTTCACTAAAGTGCCAATTCAATTGAAACAGACCTTCTCTTATGTGATGTCTTGGTGATGATTTCCCTGCCTTCAATATAAAGCCAGACGGAGTTAGAGTCAATAAACCCCGGAAATAATAAAACATCCTCTTTTTCAAGAAGAAAGGGGATGCAGCATCCAAAGCAGAACAGGCAAAGTGACAATACTCAGCATCGTGCTGATAAAGGTTGCGCTCGAAACGACTTCCGGCCTTGTATTAAACTGGACAGCCATTAAAGTCGTGTTAGCAGCTGTCGGCATGGCGGCGACGACAATCATGATTTGTTTTGTCATGTCATCCACCGGCAATATCAATGTGAAGCCTAGCGCAATCACCGGAGATACCATCAGCTTCAAAAGCAATGAATAAGAAATTTTTCTGTATTCAATATGCTTAAAAGAAATCAATGCAAGCTGCATGCCTAGAATGATCATAATCGTAGGAATGGCTGCATTTCCGACCAGCTCAATTCCTGTCATTAACTCTTTAGGAATTGAAATATGCATAAGCTGAAGTATTGCGCCTAAAAGCGCCCCGTACGCAACAGGCATACGGATAACCCGGGTCATGACCATTTTAAATCCGCCTTCCTCCGAACCTCCTTTTGCCGCATAATACAAGCCGATCGTGCTCATGATTAACTGCTGCAGCACCATTAACACAACGGCCGTGTCCAGGCCGGCTGTCCCAAACACCAGCAGGACAACAGGCGTTCCGTAATTGCCGTTATTCATAAAAGCGGATGACAGGATCATGGCACAGCGATCTTGGTTCGGATACTTATGAAAAAAAGATAAAAAGTAGACAAATAGAACAAGAACTAGGCAAAGCCCCAGCACAAAAATAGAGAGATAGACATAATCCATCGTCAGCTTGTTAGTATAAAACGTATCAAATGCCAGAAAAGGAGACATTAAGTATAAGGACATTTTGGACAGCGTTTGAATATTAAAGCCGAGCGTTTTCTGTCCGATATAACCAATTGCGAAAATTCCGAAAACAGGAACTAAAACAAGCAGAAACTCCATAAGGCACCTTCTTTTCCGATATACAATTTACTTTTATTTTAAAGAAAGCGCGTAATCGTTTCAATTCTGTTTTTAATAAAAAAACCCGCCATTTTCAGGCGGGTTTCGGGATTATTTTTTATATTGAATATGATAAACATCACGCCGTCTGTCTTTTAGCTGGCGCACTGTACCGTTTTGGCGCTGTCTTCTGAGAATTTCCAAGTCAACATCGCCGATGACGACCATTTCAATATTCGGGTTTGTTTCGCCGACAATGCCGTCTCGGGCGAATTCAAAATCAGACGGGGCAAAGATGCCTGACTGGGCGTATTGGATATCCATGTTTTCCGTTTGCGGAAGGTTTCCAACCGTTCCAGAGATAACCGTATAAATTTGATTTTCAACCGCTCTAGCCTGCGAACAGTATCTGACACGCAAATAGCCTTGACGGTCTTCTGTACAAAATGGCGTAAAGATGATTTTGGCCCCTTTATCCGCCGCAATCCGGGCAAGCTCAGGAAACTCAATGTCATAACAGATCTGGATCGCGATTTTTCCGCAGTCCGTATCAAACACGCGAACTTGGTCTCCTGCGCTGATCCCCCACCATTTGCGTTCATTCGGCGTAATATGGAGTTTATATTGCTTCTCGATCGTTCCGTCCCGTCTGAACAGGTAAGCGATATTATAAATCTTGCCTTCCTCTTCAACGAAATGAGATCCGCCGATAATGTTGACGTTGTACTTCACAGCCAAATCAGTAAATAGGCTGATGTAATCTTCCGTATACTCGGTAATTCTCTGTACCGCCAAGCTCGGTGACCGTTCCTCAAGGAAAGACATGAGCTGGGTTGTGAAAATTTCCGGGAACACCGCAAAATCAGATCTCGCGTCAGAAGCGACATCGACATAGTATTCTACTTGATTCGCAAATTCCTCAAAGGAATAAATTTTCTTCATTTCATATTGGATCACACAGATTCTCACAGGGAACGCCGATTTATAATAACGTTTTGTCTGCTGCGGAAGATAATCGACATTGTTCCATTCCATCAGCGTCGCATACTTGATCGAAGCTGTATCATCCGGGAGATAGTTCGGATTAATTCGCATAAGGGTAAAGCCGTTCATCAGCTGAAAAGATAGGACCGGATCGTAAATTTGGTGGCGAGTCACCTGTTCAACATACTCTCTCGCCGTCATTTCTTCTGCATATTTATGATAGTTCGGGATCCGTCCGCCTATGATAATGCTTTTCAGATTTAAGCGTCTGGCCAAGTCCTTTCTCGCCTCGTACAAACGGTGGCCGATCTTCATTCGTCTGTATTTCGGATGCACCATGACCTCAATTCCGTACATATTCAAGCCGTCCGGATTATGGTTGGTGATATAACCATCATCTGTAATGTCCTGCCACGTATGGCGGTCATCATATTCATCAAAATTAATCAGGAGACTTGAGCACGAACCGATAATTTCACCTTCGAATTCTGCACAAAACTGCCCTTCGGGAAAATGTTCCAGATGGCTGATTAAATGCTCCCGCTTCCAAGGCTCCATTCCCGGAAAGCAGTCCTTTTGAAGATCGATAATCTTGTCGATGTCTTTCTCTTCGATATTGCGAATGACCATTTTCTTTTCAAAACGGGTCAAATCTAATTTCTCAGACAATCTACTCGCTCCTTTCTATTGTTGTTTATTCAGATGATCAAGCAATAGGGCGAGTTCCATCTCCGCCATTGATTCAAGCCTGTGATCATAATCTTCAAACATCAAGGTGCTTGTTACTTTATTCGGGACGATGACACACTTCATCCCCGCTCTTTTCGCAGCAATCGAACCATTGACAGAATCCTCAAACGCGAGACATTCTGATGGTGATACGCCAAGATTGTTTGCGGCCAATAAATATAGTTCAGGATTCGGCTTCACCTCTTCCACATCATCCGCCGTTTGAATGACCTCAAAATCATCAAACAGGCCGATTTGCTTCAAATGGCCCGATACCCATTTATAATCAGAGCTGGAGGCAAGGCCTACTTTTAAGCCTAAATCCTTTGCCGCATTCAGATACGCCTCGACACCCGGTCTTGCTTTTTCTGTTTCCATGCGTTTCGCAAACCGTTCTCTTCGCAATGTTGTCAGCTCTTCATGGTTCAGCTTTTTGCCGATCTGCTCTTCTAAATATTCAAACGGCCGAAATCCCGCGGCTGTTCCAATGACCTTTCCCCAGACGGATAACGGAAGGACTGAGCCGTGTTCCTCAAATATTTCCTGAAGGACTTCATATTCGTGTGTTTCTGTATCAAGAATAAGTCCGTCAAAATCAAAAATTAACGCTTTAATCACTGCGTACAACTCCTTTAGTCCAAATTGAGACATATGTATACACTCACTATACCCCGAAACATGTCTGCTTTCAAAAAGTAAGGTTTATGTGAAGAAAGAGCCTGCACACCGCAAGCTCTTCCTTATTAATGAATGTTTTGATGAGAAATGTTTGTCAGCGCTTCTCCAGCAGACTCGTTCGACATCTGATTGACTGCCAGGTCTCCAAGCGCAACGATCCCGACTAGATTGTTTTGATCTACAATAGGAAGGCGGCGGATTTGGTGCTGGGCCATCAGCTGCGACGCGTCTTCCAGACTCATATTAGGATTTCCCGATACGAGGTCTGTTGACATCACTTCTGAAACGGGTGTCTGGCCATCTCGGCCCTGAGCTGTAGTTCTTAATGCAATGTCACGGTCAGTCAGCATTCCTTTTAAAACACCTTGCTCTACAACGGGAATTACCCCGACGTTATGCTGTTTCATGAGAGAAGCCGCTTCCTGAATCGTTTGATTCGGAGAAACGGTAGCTACCTGCGTTGTCATTGTATTTCTTACTGAACTCATTGTCAGCACCCCTTTCAATCATTAGTATGTTCAGACACGTGCCGATTAAAAAGGGAGTTAGAGGAAAGGTTTTATGATATGATTTCTCTGATACAAAAAAGAGCTTTTCTGAAAATGGAAAAGCTCTTGCTGCCTGATTATATCAGCCTTCTGTGACCGAAGAAGGCTTTGTTTGTCTTCGTTTGAAAGTCAGAAAAAGCAAACGGAAAATAAATCCCAAAATCATTCAGCATCTTGCTGTTTTTTTCAAAAATCGCTTGATCATTCAAATCAGTGTGCGGCGAAGGCTTTGTCAGGATAATATGTATCATTTGCAGACAAGCCATAATTTGAAATGCTTCTTTTAATGTTCCTTGGTAATAATGGTTATTTAAAGACAGAACGCCTTTCTTTTTAAAGCGCTGAATGTCCAGTTCGGAGAAATAAAGAGGAAATACATCATGGATCAGCTCCATTGACAGCTCCTTGATAAAGCTCTCCTGTTCTGCAGTTGCTGCGTTCACAATTCTCACGTCAATCACCTTTCTTGCCATCGAATATCCTAAGTCTTAATCAAGAATAGCACAGAAAAAAACACGAAAGCTAAGGTAAGTGTTTCCTATGAGAAACAGCAGCCTTCCGCATCGAAAAGGAGCCATTTAACATGAAACAAAAAGGCAGAGGGCTTGAGCTCCTCATCAATGAAAAACAAGATGGCAAATGGCTGTTTTCTGTACTGAAAACAGCGCTTAAAGCCTCTAAACCCGTGATTCAAGACTGGATGTCCCATCATCGGGTAAAGGTCAATCACGAATCCGTCATAAATAATGTTATCGTCAAAAAAGGAGACCGTGTGTTCATTAATCTTCAGGAAAGTGAAGAATCCTCCGTCATACCAGAGTATGGAGAGCTTGATATTTTATTTGAGGACAATCATATGCTTATCGTCAATAAACCTGCAGGCATAGCGACCCATCCGAATGAGGATGGCCAAACCGGCACACTGGCTAATTTGATCGCATACCATTATCAGGTGAATGGGGAAATATGCAAGGTGCGCCACGTCCATCGTCTTGATCAGGATACATCTGGCGCAATCGTTTTTGCCAAGCATCGTTTGGCACACGCCATCCTGGATCAGCAGTTAGAGAAAAAGACGCTAAAACGAACGTATACCGCCATCGCTGAAGGACAGCTAAAGTCAAAAAAAGGTACAATTGATTCACCGATTGGCAGAGACAGATCACATCCGACAAGACGCCGGGTTTCACCAGGCGGACAAACAGCCGTCACGCATTTCAAGGTGATTGCCAGCAATGCGAAAGAGCGACTGACGCTCGTGGAATTAGAGCTGGAAACAGGAAGAACACACCAAATTCGTGTTCATATGGCGAGCATCGGCCATCCGCTGACAGGAGACTCGCTTTATGGAGGCGGGAGCAAGCTGCTAAACAGACAGGCGCTCCACGCCAAAAAGGTACAAGCCGTTCACCCGATAACCGGCGAGCAGATTGTTGCCGAAGCGCCTTTCCCAGCTGATATAGAAAACCTTTGCGACACATATTTTTCATGAAGAAAAGCCGCAGGACTTGACTGCGGCTTTTTAAGTGACTCGTTTTCCGTATATAATATAACGCTTCGGGGCGTTTCCGACATATGAAAACGGATAGCAGGTCGTCAGAATGAGCTCTTCCTTTTCATGCTGGAGCGTAATAATGGATGTGTCATCTTTATCGACAATTTTTGTTTTCACAATTTCATATGTGAAATCTCCATATGACAGGAGTATACGAAGCAGATCCCCCTTTTCCAGCTCTCCCGTCCGGCGAAAAACGGTATCCCGATGTCCCGACAGCACAATTTGCCCATTTTCATCAGGATAATAGCTGTCCTTGTAATGCCCGACACCTTTTTCTAAATCATCTGCATCGGTGCCCTCCACGATCGGAAGCTCCGCGTTGATTTTAGGTATTTCTAAAATGCCGCTCGCTTGGCCGGTCTCAGGCTTAAATGATGCTTTGTTCTCTGCATGACCTGCGCTTTGTTTTGTGCCCGAGCCTTCCTGCGGCTTTTCAGCCGCCAGTTTTGCTTCTTTTAATGTCTGTTCGGTCTTCTTATTCGTATCGATCAATTTAAGGCCCCCATAGCCTGTGATCAAAAGACCGACCGCAATGATGACGAGTGGAATAACCTTTTTCACGTTCTGGAGGCGCTCCTTTTTCTTCTGACATATAGATAAGTTCCAGACAGTGTCACCGCCGCACCGATTACCATAAAGTTATAGTAGCCCGCTGATGTATCCGGAAGCTGATGATCAGACCCGCCTTTCGCAGTTCCATTTTGTAAAGGCAATGTGCTGATCTTGCCGGCTGTGTCAGTATATTTTTCACCGCTCGGCATTTCACCTAATCTCAAAATGTCTGTAGGCTTCAGCTGATGAACCGGCACAGTACCTGGAGTCTCTTTTAAATCATTCTGGTCTTCCCCAGGCTCTGGATCCTCTTTAACCGGCGGCTCCGTTCCCGGGGCATCTCCCGGCTCATCCGTAACTGGGTCTTCTGTTACAGGGTCTTCAATGTCACTCGCTTCAGCAAGCTTAATTCTTCCCTCTTTTGTATAAGCAATTGGCTCATCAAAGCTCTTCACATAAGCAACTGTCGCTTCCAAATCCTCAGGCCCTGTCACCGGATTTTTCCCAAGCAATCCGATTGGCTGGTATTTAGTTCCTGTCGCCGTCGCCATAAAATTGTTGACGGTTAATGTATATGTGGCTTCGGGCTGTATCTCGGTGCCATCTGCCAATTTTATATCGACAGCTTTTCCGGCTTCTTTGTCCCACGTATACGTAAACCCGCTGATGCTGTAGTCAGGACCAAAAACCGGCGAGATTTGCGCATTGATAATCTCTCTTAAATCTTTTCCTTTAATCTCAAGCTTCGTTAACACATTTCCGAACGGCTGGATATTGTAAAGATCTCCCCACGTAATGGGACCCTTCTTCAGCGCTTCCCGTATTCCGCCGCCATTCATAAGAGCAAAATCCGTTTTCATGGCCGCTCGCATGCCATCCGCAATCAGGTTTCCAAGAGGCGTATCACCGTCATTCGAATACCCCCCTTCCATATCAACAGCCGCTTCGCCGACAACCTCGCTGATAATCGGTTCAGCAAGTGTTTGGTATTTCTTTAAAATGGCTGACGCACTGGCATCCGGTTCTATTTTACTTTGGTCGACATATACGATGTCCGCTGACTTTTTGACAATGTCTTTTGTCGTTTTATCGAGCTCTACATCAACAACACCTATCGCTTTTCCATATTCAAACGCCTGAACAATCAGTTTTCCATTCACTTCACCGTTAACAACCTTATGATTATGCGCTGCAAAAATGACGTCGATTTCAGAATCTGTTTTGTTTGCAAGATCAGCAGATTCACCGGTAATTGCGGCACCGTTTTGTTCGGCTGACATATGCGCGAGAACCGCGATAGCCTTCACGCCTTTTTTCTTCAGCTCTTCGGCCGCCTCATTCACCGCTGTTACTTCATCTGTAAACTCGATGTTTTTTATTCCGTCAGGCATGACCATGCCCGCGGCCGACTGTGTGACAACCCCGATAAAGGCAACGGGTATGCCCTCCACATTTATGATGTCATATGCCGGCAAAAAGGGCTCTCCTGTAGATTTCATTTTACAATTGGCGCATACAAGGGGAAAGTTCTGTCCATCATATCCGCTCGTGCCTTTCGGGTGATCTCCGCCATTTAAGATCCTCAGCAGTTCATCCGTACCTTCATCGAACTCGTGGTTGCCGACAGTTCCGACATCAAATCCGATGTCCTCCATCAGCTCTACAGTCGGTTCATCTTGAAGAAGAGATGAAACTGGAGAGCTGCCTCCGATCATATCTCCCGCGTGCACAATTAGCGTGTTTTTCTTTTCGGCCTTTTTCTCTTTCAAATATGCGGCGGCATAGTCCATGCGTCCAAAAGGGCCGTCTGCAGTTCCGTTCCCATCGAGATCAAGCTCATATTGCTGGTCGATCTTGCCATGCAAATCATTCATGCTGAGAATTCTAAGCGGCACACTTTCTTGAGGTGCCGTTTGCCTCTTTTTATATCCTGCGTTCTCCGCTTCACTTACTGAGGCGAAGAAAATTCTGTTTTCCACAGCTACCTGCTTCCAGTCAGCTGGTTGCACATATGTTTTATTTGATGAATCTCCCACATATCTTGTCAGGCCTTTCCCCTGCTCTCTGGCTCTAAATTCAAACGGCATTTCCAAGAGGGGATCGTCTTCATTCCAAATTCCTTTTTGCTCTATTTTCGCAGCAGCTACGGCAGCTTGAAACTGCTGATAATCCCCTTCATTGTCAACCGGCCAAATAAAATACGTCGGAGCATAGCCATTTTTTACAAGCTCTAAGTTCACGTTTGAACCCGATTCGGTTATGACCTGTGCAAGAAGTCTGCCATAGTTATCCTTGGCTTCACTTCCGACCTTGACAGTAATTTTATCTCCAGGAGACAGAACCGTTTTTAGATAGTCAGATGCTTCTTTGCCAAATCTTAATTGATTTTCGTCCGCTTCATTTTTGGGTGTGTGATACGTTTCAGGTGTATCTACATTTACAAACCTGATTTTTGTCGTTCCAAGTACTGGAGTTTTAAGATGAATGGTATCGCCGTCAACAACCCGGTCAACAATACCTTCATATTCACCCTCCGCAGACGGAGGTGCGGGCTGTTCTTTAAGCAGCTTCAAGTCAGACGATTTTCGCGGTAGCAGCTGAAAGGATTGGTATCTGCTTAACACACCGGTAAATTCATACCATTTGCCCTCATCAAGTTCGTCTATCGCCCCTGTTTCATTCATAACCCGGAGCGTCATCGCATGATGGTCTTCATCTACCATCGTTACATTATAACCCCCGCCGGCAGGAGAATTTGGAATTGAGGAAACAAATGCTTTTAGTGTCACAAGGCGGCCTTCAAACTGATCACCAAGACTGCTGTTAATCAGTTCATTTATTGTTAAATGTTTAGGAGACGGGATAGGTTGATTTGACTTGTTGATTTTGATGCCTGATGAGTTTGGAATGATTTCTGTCAGCCCTTGGTATGTCGTGATTTTCCCTGTTACCGTGACATCCATGCCTTCTTTTAATTCGGGAAATTGTTTAGGGGAAGGCGAATAAATGTTAATGCCTCCGCTTTTATCCTGCATAAAGGTCGACAGCTTCCCGCCTCCGATCGCGCTTTGATCAGCAGTGACGATCCCTTTTATCGTTACTTCTTCATTCAGTCGTCCCCGCGCTTCATTTATCGTCATTGGCTGTTCAGCCGGCAGAGTTTTCGCGTCGTCAGTTAAGTCCATCGACTGAACGTTCTTAAGTCCTGTCGTGTTAAAGTAATTTTCAAGCTTTCCTTGAACAGTTATCTTTTTTCCAAGAAGAAGCGGATTGGTTTGCAGCCCAAATTGGCTTCTGAAGGCGGAGGGGATTTGCACGGGAAGGATGTGATCGGACGATGTCTCGTTTTTACTGTCTGCCAGCGCGACATTATAATCATTTGAAAAAGGGCTTGTCAGCTTATAGTTCTGCGGGGAAACAGCCTGGCCGACAGCATATCCTTCGACAAGCGCCTGTCCTTCTTTTTGCTGTATCGCCTTATCAACCGATATCGGCTGTTGCGGTTCAGCTGCCTTTACAGCTTCGCACGTGTACATTACATGTAAGAACATCAATGCCGTGATCAACACAATATGCAGAATACGCCTCATCATTTTTCCTCCTTTAAGATACACTTTATGACAACGACTTTGTCTGCTTATCATTTCGACAGACAGCATATAATTCCTTTCAGGCTTCTGCATAAATCGCGGCAGACTGACACAAAATACAGCTGATCTGAAAAAAAAAGGAGGAATTCGGTTTGGATCAGTTAAATCAGCAGCAACAATCCCAAATGAACAAAGGTATTCCTGGCAAGCCGCATAAAAATCACGGCGGACATGAAATGTTTGATATGCACGAGGTGCTTTCCGGAACACTTACTGTACTTGATCAGTTTATGATGCTGAGACAATTTTGTAAGGATCAGGAATTATTAAACATCCTTGATCGTCAACATCAATTCATTACGTCTCAATATAACTTAACTGCAGAATGCTTCAAAACAGGAAGCGAACCTTCACAAAAAACAGCAACTTATATGATGAAGGAAGACAACCAGACTGTTTACGGCATGCAGCCGTCACAGCCTAAAAAACCTGTTCAATCCATGAATGATATTGATGACAGCATCATCAGCCGACAAATGCTTTGCGCAGTTAAAGCACAGGCTTCTATGCTGACGATGGCTTCTCTGGAAATGACAAACCCAGCCGTAAGACGCGTACTATCTGCGCAAATTCAGCAGTATGTTGAAATGGCTTTTGAAATTTTCCTATACCAAAACAAACACGGCTATTACCAAGTTCCTCAGCTAGATGCGCAGGATATGGAACAATTGAGAAATTCATTTGCTCCGGCACAAGGACAAATGCCTCCAACTCAAGGCGGTATGGGCCAGCAAGGACTTCATTAATAACAAAGGCATTGGATAAATACTATCCAATGCCGCACTGTTTTCTTCAAATGTTTTCTTAAAATCTTTTTCAAACTGATCAAGACTTTCCTTTGTTGCCGATTGAAATCCTTTTTTAAAGTCCCCTTTTTTTGCCGTTTGCTTTATCAGTTCAGAAATAATGTCTTTCCCGTATCTGTCCGTCAGCTCATTGACCATATAAAAGCTTTGCAAATAGACATCAGTGTCATATTCAGCTCGGGCTTTCTGCCAATCTTGATCTGTCTGCAAACGGTCAAAGGGCACGACAGAAAACGTGATCGGATCTATGAGCAATTCATAGTTCGCGATCCACTCGCTTAACCCTTCGTGAAACCATAACGGAAACTCATCGGGATCTGCTTCAAGCTCCTTCAATTTCTGGTGAAACGCATGGTGCGTGTATTCATGAATCAACAATCTCTGGTACAAATAAACCGCTACTTCGTCACCTTCTAAAAGTTTCTTTTTCTCTTCAGGCAACAATCCGATCAGCTGCTCCCTTTCAGAATAAAAACCGACGACATCCAGTAAACCGGAGTAAGCCTCCATCTGTTTTTCATTAGGAAAAAAAATAATATCAATAGGCTTTTGGTTCGAATATCCAATTATAATCTGATTAATACTGACCGCATATTCAAGTGTATCTTTCGTCAATGGCAGTAAGGACTTTTCCTTAGAAGTGTAATAAATATCGGCCTGTTTGAATGACTCTTTCTTCATGTGCTTCGTCACTTGTTCTTTTGTTATACCAGATGCCTGCCCTGGCAAAGACAGTATATACATCGTGCTTGATACGATGGCCGAGCTTACAGCCAGCATCACAAGGACTCCGCACAGGAATAGAGCGGATGCCGCACGCTTTCCTATGCCATCCCGCAAACGTCTCCCTCCCTGAGCCGGTCCGTCTTGTACCTTTTATTTTTACTCTATGCAGCCTGCATTCGCGGTGTGTCATTAACGCAAAGAAAAAGCCGCACAAATTATGCGGCTTTTTTCATTTATTCAGCTTGCGGGAATATACGCTGTACAGTTTCACTGAATTCATCAAAGAATCCTGCAATCGGATCGCCATTTTGTATCCGCTCGCCATATCCCTGCATTCGGTCTACAAAGTCTGGATTCGCAGAAACGTAAACATTATCCATGTTTTTATCAGTGTCTCTCACTTTATCAGAAATTTTCTTTTTGAGATCTTTGCCAACTTCTTTATTTCCATTTGTTAATACAACCGCAACATATGCTTGATTTCCGGCAACAATTACATTTGCATGTTTTACTTCTTTCAAATCCGTGATTTTATCGGCAGCGTCGTCAGCAACTTCTAATTTACGGTTATCATTACCGTTGTTGCCGTTGTTGTTGCCGTTATCGTTGACATTGTCAGTTACATTATTATCGACATTGTCACGATTATTATTGGCATCGTTAATATTTCTTGTGCCATTATCGTTTGCCGGATTGCGGTAGTTAACGTTTTCTGGATTTGCATTATCACGTCTGCCCTCACCCTGATTGGCCATACCGCAGCCAGTCATAAGCAAAGGGATAAGAAGCATGGACGCAAGGACTTGTTTTTTTCCAAGCATGTGAATTCCTCCTTTATCACTTTACTTATAGGTTTTTCTAACTGGCTCTAATTATGCATGAAAAAATAACGGAAATGCTTTCCCGGGAAATAAAGCGGTTAATTTGTCTAATTAGAGGGGAAAATATCAATACACTTATAAAGGAGGGATCACGTTGTTCAATCAGCGAAGAGGACTCAGCCCCGCAGCAATGATTATAGGGTCAACTATGCTTATTGCTGCTTTATCACCACAGATCCGCCAAAGAATCAGCGGGTTTATTACAGGACAAATGAACAGACAAAATTCTAAAAATAACATGTTTGATGCTTCTAATGTAGGAAATATGGTCAAACAAGCACTTGGCGGCGGTAATAATCAGGAACGTTCGCAAAATCAAAGCCAACAGCAAAATGGCCGTCAGCATCAGCATGCCGGAGCGCAGCAAACCCAGCATCAGCATACACAGACTCAAACTAGGCAAACTGAGACAGCAGCGAAAAAAAGACAGCCGCATTATGCTGAACCCATTCAATTTGAACAAAGCGCAATGAATGTGATGGACGACAACACCATGATGGAAATGCTTGAGGACTTAGAACCCGGACGTTAAAAAAAACGTGTAATCCAAGATGGATTACACGTTTTCATATGTTACGCTTCTTCGGCTTCGATCACTCTGGATTGATCATTGAATATACCTGGATCAATTTCCTTCGTTACCTTACTCGTAATGAGGCCAGATGTCATACTTCCGCTGACATTTAGAGCAGTACGCCCCATGTCGATTAACGGTTCGATTGAGATTAATAAACCGGCGAGTGCGACAGGCATATTTAATGATGATAAAACAAGAAGCGCCGCGAATGTCGCTCCGCCGCCAACTCCGGCAACACCGAAGGAGCTGATGGCAACGACTGCGATAACTGTGATAATAAACACCGGGTCAAACGGATTTTGGCCGATAGTCGGAGCAATCATCATCGCCAGCATCGCAGGATAAATGCCGGCGCATCCATTTTGCCCGATTGAAAGACCAAACGAACCGGCAAAGTTTGCGATTCCTTCCGGCACACCCATGCTTTTCTGTGTTTTAATATTTAGCGGCAAAGCACCCGCGCTTGACCGTGAAGTAAAAGCAAATACAAGTACAGGCAGCGCCTTCTTCAAATAAACAACCGGATTCAAACCACTGAGCGTCAGCAGCAGCAAATGAATGATAAACATTGTGATTAACGCGGCATACGAAGCAACCACAAACATCCCTAATTTTAGAATGCTGTCAATATCACTCGTCGCAATCGTTTTTGTCATAATGGCCAGCACCCCATAAGGCGTCAGTCTCAAAATGAGGGTAACAACACGCATGACAATGGCATAAACGGCATCAACCATTTTTTTAAATGTTTCTGCCTGTTCCGGCTGTTTATGCTTCACACCGAGGAATGCCATTCCAAGGAAAGCGGCAAAAATAACGACCGCGATCGTTGAAGTCGGTCTAGCTCCCGTAAAATCTAAAAACGGGTTTCCCGGCAGCAGTTCAACAATCTGCTGCGGCAGCGATTTCGCTGTCATATCTTCTGATTTCTGCTGAAGTTCCTGTCCCCGCGAAAGCTCTGTATCCCCTTGGTCAACCTGAATCGCCTGCAGGTCAAAAGAAAGCGCGGAGGCAATACCGACAGCTGCCGCTACAGCTGTTGTCGCTACTAATATCCCGATAATCAAACCGCTGATTTTTCCGAGATTTTTTGTCAGCTTCAGCTTTGTAAATGCGCCGAGAATTGAAATAAAAACGAGCGGCATGACAACCATTTGAAGCAATTTGACATACCCGCCCCCGGCAATATTAAACCAGTCCGCTGTTTGAATGACTATATTTGAAGTCGGGCCGTAAATCAGCTGAAGCGCAAATCCGAATACAATCCCCAGCCCCAGCGCAGTAAATACACGTTTAGAGAAGGAAACATGTTTTTTCTGCATCACAAAAAGCCCTAAGATAAGTAAAAATAAAATAAATACATGTAATACAACTAGTAAAGTCTCCAAAGCAGGTAAACTCTCCCTTCAAATTTTCTCATTTACTATATTACACTAATTCCGATAGGTCAAGTGCGAATTATTCAAACTAAGGATTCAAGTAAAAAAAACCTTATATAATCCCTTTTTTGTTCTTTTCTTTCCCTTCCATCTTTAGTACCTTATATAAGGGTGATAATATTTGCTGAAAGAACTGTTTGTAAACTTGACCATTTTAATCACATTTAATTATCTCTTCACCCACCTGTTTAAAGAAAGGTTAGTACATAAAAAAGACAGCATATCCTTCCAAGCTGTTAAAGGACTGGCCTGCGGTTTGCTCGGGGTTATTCTAATGGTTTTTGGATTTACCTATCAGCATTCAATCATTGATCTTCGAAATATCCCTATTATGATTGCCGCTCTTTATGGGGGCTGGGTTTCAACGGCAACGGCCTTGGTTATGATCGCTGCAGGCCGCATGCTGATCACGATGAACACATCTGCAATATACTCGGTTATTATCATTTGTATCGCTGCCATCCCGTCACTCATTGTTTCTAGAAGAAAAAAAGTCCAATTAAAACATGCTTTCTATCTTTTAATGATCACAAATAGTATGATCTCCTTTTCCTTTTATTTTCTTATAGATTTACATTCATATGAACTTCACTTATATTTTTGGATCGTCTCAATAGCGGGCGGCATGCTCAGTTTATATATTATTGATCATGAAACAAATGCACATCTTCTTTTTAAACAATATAAGTTTCAGGCGCACTTTGACTTTTTAACAGGCATTTATAACCGAAGAAAGTTTGAAGAAATCACACAAGCTCTATATCAACAGGCGGCCAATACCCCGCATTTTCAATTCGCACTGATTTATATGGATATCGACCATTTTAAAACCATCAATGACCAATACGGCCATCATGAAGGAGATCAGGTGCTGAAAGAGCTGGGCTCACGTCTGAAGCAGAGCATCCGAAATACTGATCCTGCCGCACGGATTGGCGGTGAAGAATTTGCCGTGCTCCTGCCGAACTGTACGCTTGATAAAGCAGCCCAGATCGCAGAACGGATCAGATGTGCTGTCAGTGACGCACCAATTAGATTAACAAATGGTGAAGAGCTGTCAGTTACGATATCACTGGGGGCCTCTCATTATCCTAATAATACGGAGCATCCAGAATCTTTGCCGATTCTTGCCGATCAAATGCTGTACAAAGCGAAAGAAACGGGACGAAACAAAGTATGTTTTTCAGAAAAAAAAGAATGAATTCAATGTTCGAATTCATTCTTCCAATCTGAAAGACGTTTCAAAGGCAGAAAAGCCGGGACAAGATCCCCCTGATATTCTTTTTCTATAAATGCCGCTGTATCATCAGCTTGATAGAGCTCAAGAATGGTTTGCAGCGCTTCCCGATCTTGGTCCTCCGCTCTGACAACAATCAAATTCATCTCTTCCTTAGACATTAGTCCACCGCTCTTTATGGCATGTTTTTCCGGGTTCAGTCCCGCTTTTTTTGCTTCAGACGGTTTCATGACAAACACGTCGGTGCCGCTCACTGCACCCTGTTGCCGGACGGCTTTTAATTTCAGGTGCCTCGGATTATCTTTAATCATATCGACTGAACCTGTTCCGTTAAATCCGTTTTTCAACGTTAGCAACCCTGCCTCCTTAAGCACCGTAAGCGCCCTGCCAAAATCGAGTGCTTTATCCGGTACAGAAACGACAGCTCCTCGTGGTATATCTTGGAATCGGTTATACTGCTTTGAATAAATGCCCATAGGCGTTATGTATGTCGTACCGAGCGGTTCCAGCTTAAGTTTGTATTTTTGAGTGAACGACTGAAAAAATGAAATGTTTTGAAAGGCGTTGGCATCAATTTCTTTGTTAGCAAGCGCGATATCAGACTCCGCATAATCAGAAAAAGGTATCAGCTGAATATCCAGCCCTGCTTCTTCAGCTTTTTTAGCAATATAGTTCCATATTGCCTCGTCAGACTCAGCAATTCCGATTTTTATCGTTTCATGTTCTGCTGACGGTGAGCATGCTGTAAATGAAACGAGAAGAACAACAACGAAACTGCATATAAGCCACTTTTTCATTGTGACCATACTCCTATCTATGTATTAGAGCATGCAACCCAATATCAGACATAAAAATCATACGCTCTCTTAGTTGATAAACGTTGTCATTTGTAATATTGATTAACTTTTACCTTACTCATATCCAATAAGGTTGTCAATTCCTATTACATTGTCTTCCCGAAAAGAAGGAATACTAAGGCAAACGTATGATCACATATCGAGAAAACAGATGAATTTCCGTAAATAAATATCAAATTGAAAAATAAATATGGTATTTTCCGAAAAAAGTTTCATTTAGCAGTTGTTTTTTCTGAAGATTACTGGTAGAGTAAAGGTAATTATTTTTGTTCGAACTATCTTTAAGAAGAAAGTTTTGTAAGAGTTTTCGTCTTGAAAGTTTGTTAAGAGCAAGAATAGTGAATTTAAGCGTTATGATCGCTTTAGGAGGAAATTTCATGTTAGAAGGTAAAGTAAAATGGTTCAACTCTGAAAAAGGTTTCGGATTCATCGAAGTAGAAGGTCAAGACGATGTATTCGTTCATTTCTCTGCTATTCAAGGCGAAGGCTTCAAAACTTTAGAAGAAGGCCAAGCTGTTTCTTTTGAAATCGTTGAAGGAAACCGCGGACCACAAGCTGCTAACGTTACTAAAGAAGCGTAAGCATAAATTGATATGAAAAACTGCAGGTGCAAACCTGCAGTTTTTATTTCGATAAAAAAGCTGTTTTGCATAAGCAAAACAGCTTTTTTTCATTAGTTTGCAATATCCCGTTTCATGAAGATTCCGAAAGCAAGCAACAGGAAGATGATAAAGTAGATCACCAGCATGTTGATAGAGAACGTCATAGTCATCCCTTTTATTAACGGTGTGCCATCCACATACTGAGACAAATCTACATTAGCAAACAATATATACTTCGCCCAGTCAAATTTCGCTGCAATAAATGCAGTGGCAGTCGTACCGGCTACCAACAAAAAGATGGAAAACCCTACTGCAAGAGAGCTGTTTCTAAATACAGCGGACAGCATAAATGCCATCGTCGCCACCATTAAAGCCGCGACGGATTCAGAAAGATACGTTGTGGCCAAATGCCCTATCATGTTTTGCTCAATGACATGGCCATCCTTATAGATTAAATGAATATTCGCGGCAGTGTCACCGCCTGTCCCAAAAAAGATCAGTCCCAGCAAAGTAGAACCTATAAATAAAATAAACAGCAATAAGAAACCAAACAAGAGAACTGTAATATATTTGGAGAGCAAAATCTGAAAACGGCTGAGCGGGCGGATCATTAATAGCTTTATGGTTCCCCAATTAAATTCGTTCGCGACAATTCCGGCTGCGATAATAATGGTAAACAGCCCGGTAAGAATTGTAAAACCTGCTGAATCCGTTACATAAGACCATACAGTATAGCCTGTGTCACCGGGGATGTTATGCTCTATATGATAGTTGTTAAGTGTGATTGTTTCTTCATATTCACCTTTCAGTGAAGGATTTTCTTTAATTTCTTTCTTCAGTACGGTGTTTTCCGCTTGGAGTTCTTGTTTCCAATGGAGATTTGAATCACCAGCAGAAAAATGATTCGCCAGAAATGCAAATCCAACCATTGTTAATCCCAGAATCCCGATCATCACCCATGTTCCGGCACGGCTGAAAATTTTGATCCACTCATTATAAATCAAATTAAGCATGTTGAACCTCCTCTTTTGCTTCACCTGTTATTTCTAAGAAACGGTCCTCTAACGATTTTGTCACTACTTTAACTTCGTAAATGCGGACTTGCTGCATCACCAGCAATTCAATAGCCGCAGGGACTTCGTCTTTAGCCAGTTTGACTTCTACACCATTTGCCTTCTTCACCAAATTGTACTCCTTCAGAACAGAAGCGGCTTTATTCAGCTGCTCAACTTAAAGAAATATGTATCGTTCTCATCAGTGATTTCATCTCTCACATTTTGAATATCGATAAGCTTTCCTTTTTGCAGAATTGCAATTCGGTCACACATCAGTTCCATTTCTGACAGCAGGTGGCTTGAGACGATGACAGCCATTCCTTTTTCTCGCGTCAACTTCTTCAAGTGATCTATGATTTCCCTCAAAATGAGAGGTAAAAAAATGAAGGTATACTTCATGTGTACAAAAAATTAAAATAGATAAAACATGGCACTCACAGCTGATTGGTGAGTGCCACATTTTTTATTCTACTGGGTAAAGTCCCAGCTCTATAGTTATTATATTCATATAGTTACTTAACAGATTATAGAAGTCTGAAGTTAGTAGTGAATAATATGTTATGATAAAAACATTCTTTTTAGCTTTTTCTGAGGGAAAAGGGCAAGAATCAGATTTTAAAATTCTTGTGTTCTGTTAGTCGCTAAGATTTTATACACTGTTGTCCATTAGTCGCTCGGAAATTAATTTAAATATCGATGTCTGGATGAAGTACCACCAGCCACTATGAAAGTCTGTAATATAAAAATATAACGTTCTTTATTTTATATTAATAAGAACAATAATTTTTATTAACTACTTCATACATTGCATTCACCGTCATATAAGCACCTTCATACACATTTTCTCTTCCTATAAGTTATTTTTTTATAACTAATATATACTCACAATAGTTCAGATATTGTAGATAAAAGAGAAAGAGTCATAATAACTAAAAAAATGCTAAATAAGAATGCTCGCTCTCTCCTTAAAACAAAACATGTAAATAACGCAACAAAACTAAACTTAAATAAAAATTCAAGATAGTCATTACTATAAATATAATTTATACCCATTGTAGTTAGGGCGATCACTGCTAAATATTTCTTTGATTGCGCCAAGAAACCTCGCCATCCAGTTTCCTTTACTTTCCAGGTTCCCAGAAGGTTTTCCACACCAATAGATGTGCTAGGTAGGAGATTTTGCGTATCTATCTTCACATACGCTGGTTGAAGGTAAGGGGCAGCACCCTTCAAGGACTCCTGTCCCCAATAAAAATCTCTATCATTAATTTGCAGAGGTTCAATTGCTATGGATCTACCTTTGCTGTCGCCGTATGCAGGCATAAGTTCGATTTCACTATCTCGGGAGAAAACAACCCGCTGTCCTTCTGTTTTACCAAAGTATTTTCCCCACCACATAGTTCGTAAATCGCTATATAAAAACCTTAGTATATTATGTTTCCGCAGATTAGCCATACTTACATCAACAGCAATCCACCCCTCATCCTCTAAATATATTTCATTCCACGCATGGCCATTCATTTTTCCAAATGACCAACTTCCAAATAAAGTTCTTGTAGGAATTCCCAGGGACCTGCACAAGGAAGAAAATAAAAAGGAAAACTCAGCGCAATCTCCATTTTTAAATCGAAGGAAGGATTTTACCCCTCTGCTCTTAGGGGGATACTTATACTTGTAATTGGTAACAATATATCGAAAAATCGCTTTTGCTTGCTCCCTTTTACTGTTTATCCCTATTGTAATATCTCGTGCAAGATCTAAAGTCTCTTTATTAACAGGTGAAAGAATCGTATCTCTTAAATAGTATTCTTCCTCTTCCTTGCTTAAAGGTATCGTCTCCCCTTCTGAGGTATACCATTCGCGAGTATATTGAAAATGTAATGTATCATTTTTATGTAGAATGAAGTAACCTAGATTTTCACCAGTAGGCAATCTATGTAGTTGAGATGGTTTTAATGATGCGTGAGCCAATCCATCAGGAATAGGGAGCCAAAGTTCAATTGTTTGATCTAAGGAGTTTTTATAAAGATAATCGACAATAAACGGTTTTTTCCTCATTTAATCTCATCTGCCTTCATTAATATTTTCATTATACTTTATTCCACTAGACCGTTTTGAGGGAGTATTACTTCTTCTTTCGTTGGCCTCTTTATTTTATTTCTAATATAATTATAAATATTCTTATAATCTTTATCACTAATAAGTATTGCATCTATCACGATTATAGTTAGAGAGAAGGTTATCAATCCCATTACTACTGCAATTCCTAAGTGTAAAGTGATAAGTAAGATAAGTGCTATATACTTTGTTACCTTATTAAATAGTAAGAAGAGAAATGCTACCTGCAAAAGAATAGTGAAATAGGTAGAGAAAACTATTAAAAAATCAGATGAGATAATAATATCGCTTATCAAATATAAAACATACAGACATATAGCAAAAAAAAGGCAAATCCGCCATGAGTAAACGGATTTGCCTTTTTGGTTACTTTTTCTTATTTTTCATGGAGAGCAGTGCATCACGATAGCTGCGGTCCTGCATTTTGTCACTTTCTTCAGTGACCTCTTCTTCTGCCTGATCTTCATCAGAATGCTTAAACTTTTGCAGCGCCTGCCTGTAAATATCATCACCCATTGTTTCTCGTTTCTCTTTTGGAGAATCGTTTTTTACAACGGATGGCGTATGCTCGGCAGCCCTTGCTTCAGCTGGGTATTGCGCTTCGTTTTTTTCCTCTTCTGGAGGGGCGATTCTTTCGGTTGCTTCTTGCTTCTCGGGTCCAGGAGAGGCGTTGCGGACGTTAAATGTAATAAGGCCCGCAATGACAATGACAGCAGCAATAATTGCTATAATAATGGCCATTTCAACCTCTCCTTACTGTCCTGCTGTTAGGTTTCCTGTGACTTGGCTGACGCGTCTTCCTAAGGCGCGTCCAAGCTGAATACCTTCCTCAGACATTAACTCATCACTGTCAACCGGACAAGTGACGCCTGCTCCGTAATAAGAGCCGTACAGTGCGTTTTCTGGCACGTTGCCAGGCAGACCGACAACGATCATGCCTTGGTGGAACATCGGCGTGATTAAGTTGTGCATTGTCATTTCCAAACCGCCGTGTGTTGTTGCCGTTGTGCAGAAAACAGCGCCGACTTTGTTGATCAGCTCGCCTTCAGCCCACAAGTAGCCAAGTCTGTCTATCCAAGCTTTAAGACCGGAGCTGATTGTTCCGAAATGCCCTGGGCATCCCCAGATAATCGCATCCATATCTTTCAGCTTGCGGATATCTGCTTGATCGACATGGTCAATCAATACCTCAGCCGCCTCGTTTTCTCTCGCGCCTTCAGCAATCGCTTCTGCAAGCACCTTAGTATGTTCGCCTTCACTATCATACACTACATAAATTTTCATTCAGGAAACCTCCCTGTACAGATTAAGATTCCTTAGCTTCTTTTGGAGCAGGAAGTAATGAAAGCTCCTCTTTTTTCTTCTTACGCAATTTATCTTTTCTGACGTCACGCAGGAAGATACTTAAAATTAACCCTGCTACGCAGAATATTGTTGCCCACATAAAGGCGTCATTAATCCCCATGACGTTTGAATCGAGTGACGCGTGTTTATAAATATGAGTGTAAACATACGTTTTCGCTGTTTCATAAGGTACATTCATATTCACCATTAAATTCGAAACTGCATTTTGGAATGCATGGAGGAAGTTCGGGTCCGCCGTGCTTGTTTTATCTGCAATTTGTGAATAATGGAATGTCGTACGGTTTGTATAAATCGTCGTAATTAAACTAGTTCCAATTGATCCGCTGATTTGGCGAAGCGTGTTGCTCATCGCCGTTCCGTGACTGTTCAGACGGGCTGGAAGCTGGTTCATCCCAGCTGTCATGACTGGCATCATTAAGAGAGACATACCAAATGCACGAATTGAGTAGATCAGCATGATGTGCGTATATGGTGTATCAATTGTTAATTGCGTATATTGATATGTTGTTACCACTGTCACGAGAAGCCCAATAATCGCAAGCGGTCTCGGTCCGAATTTATCGAACAAAATACCTGAGATCGGTGACATAATCAGCATAACGATCGCACCTGGAAGCAGAAGCAGACCGGATTGAAGCGCCGTAAAGCCGACCAGGTTTTGCAGATAGATCGGTAACAGGAACATACCAGTGTAAAGTGCCACTGTAATAATGATATTAATGACACTCGAGAGTGAGAAAATGTCATATTTAAACACTCTGAAATCAAGCATCGGATCATCATGGCGCAATTGCTGAACAACAAACGCAATTATTGCGATGACGCCGATAATCACTGTTGATAATACAATAGGATCAGTCCACCCGTCAGAGCCGGCTTCACTGACACCGTATAGCAGAGATGCGAAACCGACAATAGAAAGAATCGCTCCGAGAGTATCGAGTTTGATTTTTTGCGGTTCCACCATGTTTTTAAAGATGAAGAAAGCCACAATAATAATAATGGCACCGATCGGCACAAGGCCGTAAAACATAATGCGCCATGTATAATTCTCAATGATCCACCCAGAAAGAGTCGGGCCGACTGCAGGAGCAAACATCATTGCAAGTCCGAAAATCCCCATTCCTTTCCCCCTGCTTTCAGGAGGGAAGATAAACAGAATGGTTGTCATAACGAGCGGCTGCAAGATACCTCCGCCCACGGCCTGAATCAAACGGCCGATCAGCATTACAGAGAAGTTAGGTGCGATACCGCAGACTAACGTACCGAGCGTAAAACAGAACATGGCAACGAGGAAGAGACTCCGTTGACCAAAGCGCGTAATCAGGAACGCAGATAACGGAATCAAGACACCGTTAACAAGCATGTAACCTGTTGTGAGCCACTGAATCGTCGTTGCACTTACGCCAAATTCAGTCATTAAGTGCGGCATTGCAACGTTAAGCAGTGTTTGGTTTAGAATTGCCAGAAATAAACCCGCCATTAGCACAATCAGCAATGACATAGGGCTTTTTGCATTTTTTTCTTTGCCTGTAGCCATCTAAGACAACCTCCTTTCATGGTGTGATGACTGATCTGTTTTACTCAGAAATCTTAACAGATGCATTCATACCAGGAAGCACCTTATCAGATGGGTTTTTGATTGAAATTTTAACAGGAATTTTTTGCGTTACTTTTGTGTAGTTTCCGCTTGAATTCGTAGATGGAAGCATATCAAAAGTTGAGTTAGTCGCATAGCCAATTTCTTCTACAGTACCGTCAAAAGTTGTATCAGGATCTCCGTCAACTACTACGTCTACACTATTTCCTACTTCAATATCCGCAATATCTGTTTCTTTAATGTTTGCTGTGATGTATAGGTTGTCCATGTCAATCGTTTGTGCAATTGTTGTACCAGCTTGTACGGTTTGTCCGTTTTTCACTTCGTTTTTCACAATTGTTCCATCCATAATGGATTTTACGTCAACAGTTTGTTCACCTTTGATTTTTGCAACTGTGTCGCCTTTTTTCACTGTTTTTCCTTCTTCAAGATCCCAGTCAGATACTTTACCTGCTGCTGGAGCTGTAATAGCAGCCATATCGCCGGCTACTTTTGCTTCATCTGTTTTTACGTAGTTTGTGCTTTGATAATAGTAGTAAGCACCTCCGCCTATAATTGCAAGAACAACAATCAAACCGATAATGTTGGTCAGAATTAAACGTCCTCTGTTCATTTTGTTTTTCTCCTTTCGTTTCATCCTCTATCATTTTGTGGAAAGATGGTGAAAATATGTGGGAAGTTTTCAATTACCGCTTTTTTCTGAACAGCCTTCAGCGAGCTTCGATAAGCTCCCAGCAAGCTTGCGCAAATATTGAAGCTGAGACGTGTCAAGCTCCTGATACAGGCTCGCGCCCATTTTTGCGTATTTCACAGCGGCTTTCTGTAAAAGTTCTTCCCCCTCTTCGGTTAACTGAATCATTACGATACGGCGGTCAGCCGGACTGTCATATCGATTCATCAATTGCCGGTTATACAGGATATCGGTCATCCGGGTCACAGAAGCAGGCTTAAGATCAAGAGACATGGCCAGCTTACTGAGCGGCGTGCTTCCGCTTTGATGAATTTTAAACATCAGTAAATATTGAAGGACTGTAATATCAAAAGGCTCAAGTACAATCTCCAATATCTTCTTCTGCTTTTTATAGATAGCCCGAGACGTATCAAAGAGCTGTTCAAAAGTGAGCAAAGCACGTTCTGATTCAGTCAACTCCTTTTCACCTCATTCCTCAATAATAGTTCACAAGATAAAATATTAATAAATGAAAGAAGATTTGTCAAAGGAAAAATCTCTTTTTTTCTCGTATTTTTTTCGCAACCGCTTTCTTACTTTTATTAAATAAAAAAAAGCCCTGAAATGGGCTTTTCATTACGAAAATTGATGGCTTACTCCGGACTCTTCATTTCTGAAAAAGTTCTTCAGCGCCTGAAAAACATCAGACTTCTGTTTTAAAATATAGTACTTAAATTTCTCGTCTTTCACATTTTTATATGCAGACATTAACGTTGAATGCCTGTTGTACTGATTGACCTCGCCGTAGCAGAAAAGATTGGCCTTCTTCATAATATCATTGACCAGTTTCACACAGCGCGCGTTATCAGATGTCAGGTTGTCACCGTCAGAAAAATGAAACGGGTAAATGTTGTAGCGGGCGGGATTGTACTTTTCGTCAATAAGCTCAAGCGACTTCCGGTATACGGAAGAACAGATTGTTCCGCCGCTTTCTCCCTTTGAGAAGAAGTCCTCCTCCGACACGACTCTTGCTTCTGTATGATGGGCAATAAATTCAATTTCAACAGTCTCATATTTCGTTCGCAAAAAACGGGTCATCCAGAAAAAGAAGCTTCTGGCCATGTATTTTTCCCAAACCCCCATACTGCCGCTTGTATCCATCATTGCTAAGACGACGGCTTTTGACTCGGGCTTTGTTATGTCATTCCACGTCTTATACTTCAGGTCCTCCGGGTAAATCGGATAGAACGATGGCTTCCCTGACATCGCGTTTCGTTTAAAAGCTGACATCATTGTTCTTTTCTTATCAATATTACCGGTTAACCCTGTTTTACGGATATCATTAAATTCAATATCTGTATGAATGATATTGTCCCGCTCTTTTTGCTGAAGGTTTGGAAGTTCTAATTCTTTAAAAAGCGCTTCTTCTAAATCCATTAATGAAATTTCTGCTTCATAATAATCTTCGCCTGCCTGATCACCGGCGCCCTGCCCTTTTCCAGGTCCCTGTTTTTTGTCTGATCCATCCCGGGCCACAACATCTCCAACCTGGCTGTCGCCTTCTCCTTGCCCTACGTGTTTATTTTTATCATAGTTATAACGGATTTTATACTCATCCAGTGAACGGATTGGGATCTTCACTACATCTTTTCCATTAGACATAATAATACTTTCCTCAGTCACGAGGTCCGGAAGATTATTTTTGATCGCTTCCTGCACTTTTTTCTGGTGGCGCTGCTGGTCATCGAAGCCTTTGCGATGGAGGGACCAGTTTTCCTCAGAAATCAAAAAATGGCCGCTGTCATTTTGGGACATGAATTCCCCTCCTTAACCATTTGTGGTCGTGATACATACGTATTCCGGCTTGTGCCAGATTATGAAACAAGTCTTTCGAAAAGATTTATATTCATCATATGCACAAAAGCACGGTTAATTGACAAACTATTTAGAAAATGGGACAAAATAACCCGCCCTATTCGGACGGGTCACGTTGCTTATCGGTTCAGCAGGCTGCCGACATATTTCAGCAGCTCATTGGCGCTCGTCGAGTTGTAGCCGTGTTCATCAATTAAACGGGCCACGACTTCATTTACCTTTTTCAGCTGCTGCTCATCCGGCGTTTTTGTTGACGTCGTAATTTTAACGACATCCTTCAGATCAGCAAACAACTTTTTCTGAATGGCTTCACGCAGCCTTTCATGAGAATTATAATCAAACCGTTTACCTTTTCTCGCATAAGCCGAGATACGGATTAAGATTTCCTCGCGGAACGCTTTTTTGGCGTTTTCCGAAATGCCAATCTGCTCTTCGATTGATCTCATCAGCTTTTCGTCAGGGTTCATTTCTTCTCCTGTCAAAGGATCACGAAGCTTGTTTTTATTGCAATAGGCCTCTACGTTATCGAGATAATTGTCCATAAGTGTTTTAGCTGATTCTTCATATGAGTACACAAACGCTTTTTGAACTTCTTTTTTCGCAATGTCGTCATATTCCTTGCGGGCAGCAGAAATAAAATTCAAATACCGCTCCCTGTCCTCGCTTGAAATCGAAGGATGCTGATCAAGACCTTCTTTTAAGGAACGAAGAACATCAAGAGAATTGATCGACTCCATATTTTTTCTGATAATCGTTGAAGAAATCCGGTTGATCACGTACCGCGGATCAATGCCGCTCATGCCTTCATCATTATATTCTTTTTTCATATCCTCAACGTCGACAGAATTATATCCTTCCACACTTTCTCCATCATACAGTCTCATTTTCTTGACCAGATCGATATCCGACCGCTTCGGTTCTTTTAATCGGGTAAGAATCGAGAACATCGCAGCGACCTTCAACGTATGCGGGGCAATGTGAACATCCGATACATCGCTCTCCGCGATCATTTTTTCATAAATTCTCTCTTCCTCAGACACTTTTAAATTATAAGGGACCGGCATTACAATGATTCTCGAATGCAGGGCTTCATTCTTCTTATTAGAAATAAATGAGCGATACTCCGTTTCATTCGTGTGAGCCACGATCAGCTCATCAGCAGAAATTAACGCAAATCGCCCCGCTTTAAAATTCCCTTCCTGTGTCAATGAAAGCAAATGCCAGAGAAATTTCTCATCACATTTCAGCATCTCCTGAAACTCCATCATCCCGCGGTTCGCTTTATTCAGCTCTCCGTCAAACCGGTATGCGCGCGGATCTGATTCTGAACCGTACTCGGCAATGGTTGAGAAATCAATACTTCCCGTCAAATCGGCAATATCCTGAGATTTCGGATCAGACGGGCTGAATGTTCCAATTCCCGTACGCTTATCTTCTGAAAAGAAGATGCGTTCAACCTTCACATCCTCAATTCTTCCTCCGTACTCTTCTTCCAGCCTCATGACATTTAAAGGAGAAAGACTTCCTTCTATTCTAATGCCGTATTCTCTGTAAAAGTCATCACGCAAATGATGGGGGATTAAATGTAGAGGGTCCTCGTGCATCGGGCAGCCTTTAATCGCATATACAGCGCCATTATCCGTCAAGGTGTACGCTTCGAGACCTTTTTTGAGCATCGTGACCAGCGTGGATTTACCGCCGCTCACAGGTCCCATCAGTAATAGAATCCGCTTTCTGACATCAAGCCGTTTCGCGGCCGGATGAAAATACTCTTCCACCAGACGCTCCAAAGATTCCTCAAGCCCGAACAGCTCGCGGTCAAAAAAGCTGTACTTCTTACGTCCGTCAATCTCCTCTATCCCGCTGTCTTTTATCATATTAAAAACACGAGAATGAGCAGATTGCGCGACCATTGGATTTTCTTTAATAATCTCCAAATAATCGGCGAATGTTCCTTCCCATTTCAGCCGCTGCTCTTCCTCTCTGTACTGTTCAATTTTCTTTAATATATCCATAAGGACCTCCTCCATCATGTTTGATGCGCTATGCAAATAAGGTACTTTGATACAATCTATGCCGCCATCTCGTGATACATGCTTTGGTTTCTTAAAAATAAAGATACTTATACGGCGTTGACAAGGCAGACCGCGACCGTTCATAATAAAGAAAAATACAGAATCATCCAGACTCGGACAGCACGGAAAAATTGAAGAGGGGGAGAGACGGTGAAAACAATCATCATGATGGGTGTCATTGTCACTTTTTTAGTATCAATTTTTACCGCAGGGTACGATAGCAAGCCGGGAAAAGAATAAAAAAGGGTGCTCCTCATAAGAGCACCCTTTTTGTATAACAGAACAATGTTTTATAATTTTGTTTTTTCTTTAATCTTTGAATGATGATCACATTCGCATTTATTTTTGTACTCAATTGTTCCGATGCTGCAGCCCGCCCCGATGATCACTTCTTTTCCCCTGACAACTGCCGCCTCGGTATTCTCCAAATAAACCTGATCTCCTTCTATGACGTCGGCAATCAGTTTCACTTTCTTCCGGTTAAAAAATGTCGCGCGTCTTTTCACTGTAATGGTTGTTCCGCCGATTTCCCGCACATGGCTTACATCATGGCTCAATCCCAGCTTGATATCACCCGCATTTAATAAACCTGATACATCAACGCAACCTGTGACATGGAACATTTCCGTTTCACAATCACCTTTAACGCTAAGCTTCCCTTTCACATCGCACGATTCTCCAGTCATATTCCCGCAAATTTCAGTCAGGCCTTTTAGATTGAATCGATCAAATTGAAGTGAGCCACTGACTTTCATTGTGCCGTAAATATTGATTCTGCCGGCTGTCAGATTGCCTTTACATTCACTTTCTCCGAATACACGCAGCCGCTCAGTCTCTGCTTCCCCGAGAAAAAGGCCTGTTCCGAATATGCGGCAGCCCGCGGCAGACAGCCCTTCACCGATTACACCTTCACCTTTGATGCTGACATGGTGGTATGCGCCGCCTGCAGCATGTCCGGCACCATATAATTTTAAATTTCCCAGTTTTGTTGTCTCCATTACGATCCTCCTCACATCTTCGTGCATGTTTCAACCGAAGCGCTCGGATCACAAGTATAGTCCCCGCTGTATTCAACGGTTTCAATCTGGCAATCCGGACCGATTTTCACTTTATTTCCTCGCACGGTTTTCGCCTTTGTATTTGTCAGTTCAATGACATCACCTTCGATCAGTTCAGCCGTTAAAACAGGCTGCGGCATTAGTCTGAGCAATGTCAGCATTCCTTTTCTGCCGGTCACTTGAAGATGGCGGCATCCGATTTCCCGCACATAACTTTCCCCGGCAGAAAGCTTAATGGTCACCTCATCAGCATTTAAAAGCCCGCTGACTTTGCATTTCCCCTCCGATTGGAAGGTTTCCGTTTCACAATCCGCTTCCATGACCGCTTTTCCGCTAATGTCAATGCCATCAGCCTTGACTGTGCCACCAAATGTTGATGATCCAGCGATTTTCAATTGTTTTGCGGAAACCTCTCCTTGAATAAAACCTGTTCCGTTAATCCGAATTGATTCTGCTTCAACGTCTCCATGTATCTTTCCTGAACCGCTGATGGTTACCGCTTTCGCTTTGACGCTGCCGTCAGCTTTTCCGGTTCCATTAAAAGAAAAAGTGTCACACTCCACGTCCCCGGCCACTGTTCCGCTGCCGTTTATTTCAACTGATTGAAATGTTCCTCCCTTTGAACTTCCTGATCCGTTTATCACCAGCTTTTCCATTACATCCATTGATGGCCCTCCTGTATATATGTTGTTTTTAATTCCTCTGACGCTTTTACTAAATCCACCCGTTCCACAACCTTGACGGACGATTCAAACAGAATGCTGTCCGCTGCAGCCGCTATAAAACAAGTTGTGACACCGAGCTTCCGCAGCACAATCAGCTCCGTCTGATTCTTGATCTCTTCAGTATCATGCTGCTTTAACACCTCTGCAGCCATTTTTGCTTCTTCCAGACTGACATTTCCGGACTGCAGGAGCCCTTCAAGTACATACAGCGATAGCAGGTCTCGAGAAGAAAAAACCGAATTTCCTCCGCCTTCTGAAAAAACATCAAGAGCAGTTCTTGAAATCAATCCTTTCTGAATCAATTCATCAGCGGTCATGCTGACATCCTTCATTTTCGGCGACAGCATTTCCCTCATTTCATCCAGTGACAAATTTTCCTTCATCTTTTGAATCATTGAAATGCGTTTTAAAATATCCTCTCTCGGAAAAAACGTTTCTTGCCCTGTAAAAGTGGATTTGCGAATAAACCATTCCTCAGGAATTAAGTTTTTCCGCTTCCACCGATACAGCTGACCGTATGAAATCGATGTTTTTTCAAGCAATTCTTTTTTAGAGATTAATTGTTCTTCCATAAGTCCAGCTCCTTTGATGGATACATTGTAACATAACACTGTTACGTTGTTAAGCCCAAAAAACAAAACAAAGCATCTCTCGCAGCACAAAAAAATCCGCCCATCATCGATGAGCGGATTTTTTCACTATTTTAAATCACGGTAATTTTGCTGGCGCAGCGCTTCATAAACGAGAATCGCCGCAGTGTTGGACAGATTTAACGATCTAACGTGCTCTGTCATCGGAAGACGCAGGCAGCGGTCCATGTTATTTTGAATTAAATCCTTTGGCAAACCGCTTGTTTCTCTTCCGAATACAAAGAAATAATCCTCGTCAAGATCAGTGTAATCAAAAGATGTATGAGGCTGCTGGCCGAATTTCGTGATAAAGAAAAACTGGCCTTTTTGATATTCCTCAAACAATTCTTCTAACGAATCATGATACACAACGTTAACAAACTCCCAATAATCGAGTCCGGCACGCTTCAGCATTTTATCATCCGTTGAAAAGCCGAGCGGACGAATCAGGTGGAGCGTTGTATTGGTTGCTGCACAAGTACGTGCAATATTCCCTGTATTGGCGGGAATTTCTGGTTGATATAAAACGACATGTAATGCCACAATGTTCACCTCTGTTTTTCTTATCCGCCCATCATTATATCATTAATTAGTCTTTTGTCGTATCATCAACGATATGAAAAAAGGCATATCGTATTGACGGCGTGTATGCCGTAGAATCCTCGTATGACCAATACCTCATCCGGCTGTCATAGGACTGGGCGTTGACAAGCGGCATATTGCCTTTGTCCTTCGCCACAACAATCGTTGTATGATTAAACCGGCCGTCTCCTTCAAAGTCATAGCAAATCACATCGCCAGGCATCAGCTCTTCCGCAGATTTCACCCGCACCGCACGAAGACCGGCCTTTGAATTCGACAAATACATTTTCATAGAATGAGCCACCGTCCAGCTATAGCTCCATGAGCTTTGTTTCATCCACCAGCCTGACCCTCTGTTCGGATGGCCGCGCATCGGTGCGCCTCCCGCATGAAGGCACTGTGAAATAAAATTCGTGCAGTTATCGCTGAAATTTTTATAAGCCGGGTTGCGCTTGTTCCAAAATTTCTCGGCATATTGCACAGCGCCGAGACGATCGTATTGAAAGGCTCTGCCAAACGCTTCCCTTTCCTCTTGAGAATAGTCAATAATACTGGTCCCTTCATGAAATCCAGCCGACTTTTTCGCAATTTCCTGATCACTAATCAAAATATGATCATAAAGGAAAGCTACCCGCTCCTCTATATGCTCTTCCATATACAAGCTGTCATCATGCTCTTTACACACGTATTCATAATGGATGGTATACGTAAGGCAGGTCGTTCCGTCATCCTCAACCCGCACATGATCGATGACGGCCTTTGCTTTCGCTTTTATGATGTCAACTTTACGTTTTTCCAGAAGCTTCTTCTTTCGCTCCATGACTTCAAGGTCTCCGACTTCAGACTCTTGTCTCATAGCATGCCCGTTAACCAAATAGCTCAGCCGCTCCTCCGCTAATTGTTCTAAAATGTGCTTCAAGCTCACCCCACCCACCATACTTTTTTATAGAGAAAAAACACTTGGATGCATCTCAAGTGTTTTTCCCTTCTGTTCTATACGTATGTCAGGACAGGCCTTGTTTAGTCATGCCTGAAGCTTTTAGCAACTCAATTCCTTTTTCAATTTCCAGCTTTGCCTCTTCATCCTTCTCTTTTTCCAGCGCTTTTTCAAGCTCTTCCGCGTATGCATGGTCTCCGATTTTACCGATCGCCCATGCAGCTGTTCCTCTGATAACAGGACGCGGGTCCTTATGCATCAGTTCCGTCAATTCAGGCAGTGCGGAAGCATCCTTAAAGTGGGCAAGGGCGAGAATGGCGTTTCGCTGAATCGGTTTTTTTCCGCGCCAAGAACCTGAGACATGTCCGAATTTCTCCTTAAATTCGCGGTTGCTGATGGTCAAGAGCGGCTTCAATAACGGTTTTGCTATCTCAGGGTCCGGCTCCATTTCCGGATGAAGATGAAAGTCCTTCCCCTTATTGAGAGGACACACCGTTTGACACGTGTCGCACCCATACAGGCGGTTTCCAATCTTTGTCCGGAATTCATCAGGCAAAAATCCTTTCGTCTGGGTCAGAAAAGAGATACAGCGCTGGGCATTCAGCTGTCCCGGATTTACAAGTGCTCCCGTCGGACAGGCGTCCAGACATTTCGTGCAGGACCCGCACATATCTTCAATTGGCACATCTGGCTCAAAAGGTATATTTGTGATCATTTCCGCCAAATACACATATGAGCCATACTCAGGCGTTGTGATCATACAGTTTTTCGCGCTGAACCCGATGCCGGCCCGTTCTGCAACCGCCCGATCAGACAATTCACCTGTATCTACCATTGACTTTGTTCTGATATCCTCATGCTTGCTTCTCAGAAATTCCTCCAACAGATCGAGCTTTTCCCTCAGCACATCGTGATAGTCTTTGCCCCAGGAGGCTCTGCAAAAAATGCCCCTGCGCTCCGTTCTCGTGCTTCTCGGCGCATCCTTCATTCTGGAAGGATATGCGAGAGCGATCGCCACAATTGATTTCGCTTTCGGCAAAAGCAGCTTCGGCGTCACCCTTTTCTCGATATCAGGCTCTTCAAAGCCGGAGAGATAGCCGAGTGATTCTTGAAGAATCAAACGGTCTTTTAAACTGTCAAATGTATCAGCGGTCGTAAAACCAATCTTGTCCACGCCAATGCTTTTCGCGTATTCAATTAATTCTTCTTTGAGCTGATAAACGTTCATATTTTGCACAGCCTCCTTTCTTTGTGATAAAACGATACAGCGTTTATAATAGGTTGATATCACGTAACTGGAGTGAATGCTAGTGAATATCAAACTTGATTCTGTTATTACTGAACGTGCGGCCGGCTTACATGCGGCGGCTGTGATTTATGAGAATATCGAAGTCGGCTCCTCTCCGCAAATGCTGAAAGGCAGGCTTCGCCTATTTCAAGAATCCCTGTTTTTCGATTATGCGGACGGTGGAATATCTGATGAACCATTCGTCAAGGAATGGCGGGAACTCTTTAAACAGCTTAACCCTACATTTGAGGGAGAAACAACCCCAATGGAAGACATGCTGATCCCAATATCCAAAGAACAATTCATGGAAAGCAAGGATTCAGCCCATGACACCATCGATTTTTTCGCATTAAAATATTCTCTGCCCATTATGATTTATGATGCCGGCAAGCTTCATGAGCCAGTCCGAATCTCATTGGGAGAAAAAGAAAACATACTGCTTTTCTCTGATGAAAACGGCATATTTGGCGATTTAAAAAACAGCGTCAATCGCTATCCCATTTCAAACGAGACGAAGAAAATGCTGCAAATCATTTTTTTTCCGCCATCCATTGAAAAAAGCAGCGCTGTTAAACTCTTATCATCATTAACGAAAATGTTTGAACAAATTCACGGCGGTACCCATACAGTACATTGGCTTACGTAAAAGAACACGAATGACGTGTTCTTTTTTACATAAAAAAACGCAATACTTCGTTTATCTAAGAAACGAAACACTGCGTTAATAACGTATGTATGGAGCGGGTGATGAGAATCGAACTCACGACATCAGCTTGGAAGGCTGAGGTTTTACCACTAAACTACACCCGCATTTGTGTTTTTCAGTAACAGTACCGCTGACTTGTTTTATATTACACGTTTATTAATTTTTCGTCAAGAGAATATAAAAATTTTGTCGAAAAAAAGTTTTCTTTTTGTAAAGTGTTAAGTCACATTTACATAATGTTAAGTATACTATACAATATAATCAATCGAGAATGTGAAGGGGACAGACGTCATGATGAAAAATAAAGTAAAAGAGCTGAGGGCACGCCTCGGCTATTCTCAGGAAAAACTCGGAGAAACGGTTGGCGTTACAAGACAGACTGTGGCAGCTATCGAAAAAGGCGATTATGTTCCCTCACTGTTGTTAGCACTGAAAATCTGCAAAGCCTTCTCCATGAAAATGGAGGATGTCTTTTGGTTAGAGGAGGAAAACTAAGATGAGCATGAAAACAAAAGCAGCTTTTCAACTTGTTTTATTTGGCCTTGCATGCTGGACGCTGATTGCATACTTTGAAGCATCAGAAGGCATTGCATCCTTTATCCGCACAAAGAGCGGCGAGATGGTGTTTGAATTAAACCTCACTCCCTTTATTCTGTTTGTTGCGGCGTCTGCGGTTTATTTGTACTTACAGAAGAAAAGCCGCCCTGCTGCAAAAAAGCTTCTTCTGCCTGATGAATTTGAAGAGCAGGACGAAAGAGAGAAGATGATGACGGCAAAAGCATGCCGCGCGTCATATATCGCCGTCTACTTCTCGCTTCCTGCCGCAGCGGTTCTTCTCATTTTTTATCCGCTTTTTCAATCGCGTATTCCGTTTTTCCCTATTATTATTGTGTTTATCATCATGATCATCCAGCACCTATCCTATGTCATCTCTTTCAAGAAAAACGAAAAAAACTCCGGCGCGCTGTAATCGGCCGGAGTTTTTTCTTACCAGCTCGCTTTTTTCACACCGGGAATCTGGCCTTTATAAGCCAGTTCCCTGAAAGCGATTCTGGACATTTTAAACTTCCTCATATATCCTCTCGGGCGCCCCGTTACCATGCAACGATTGTGGAGCCTTCCCGGTGCTGAATCTCTTGGCAGCTTGCTGAGTGCCTCGTAATCTCCTTTTTCTTTCAACTCGCGTCTAATATCAGCGTATTGTTCAACAAGCTGTTGGCGTTTTAACTCTTTTGCCACTTTTGACTTTTTAGCCAAGACACATAGCCTCCTTTTTAAATCGAAATTATTACGATTTAAAATGTATCATGCACCATTCAAAAAAGCAAGCATACCGCTTTGTAAAACAGACGGCCTGAAGCCGCCCGTTTCTAATGATGCAACTCCACATAATACAGTAACGCATCTTGATGCTTCATAAGCTCTTTTTTATGTTCAGAGGTGTGCATTGGCTCGTCAGTCCCTTTTATACTGCTGCCGATCAAAAAAGGTTTCTCGAAAGAAATCGGTACCGCCGATGAAATAGTCTGAGTCATTTCCTGTGTTGCGCTATCGTCACGTTTCACCGATGAACTGGCCGCTGTATTTCCCTGTTTATCAACAATGCCAAAATGAACAGTGCTGCGTTTAGTCTTTCCTTCTCCCTCTTCATTCTCAAAATAAACAAATTGTAATGTATCGGGTTTTTTCTCTGAATAATCTGCACTTACCGGACCAATCGTCTCAATAAGCTTTCCTTTTTGATAATGTTCGATGTACATGTCAACTGAAGAAATACTTTCACTGATATTAACGGCTTCGGCAGTGAATGCCTGTGAAGCTGCAATATCCATTCTGTTTTTTTCAAGATCTGACATGTCCGCTGCTTTGATTTCCATCTGCTTTGTATGTCCGCATGCTGACAGCATAGCTATCAGGCAAATGACTGCTGCGCTTATCAATGTTTTCAGAAAAACAGCCCCCTTTATTTGAATATCATACCATGTTTGGGGGCTGTGTTTTACTTAAACTGACGCATTTTTCTCTTTGACAAAATAAGTGTTCCCGACGGCTTCTCCCCTTTTGTTCTGAAGCTTTCTCGTGCGCTCATTTTCAAACGGCAAAAGCGGAAACACAAGCTCTGCAAAATAATATGCTTCTTCTAAATGCGGATAGCCAGAGAATATAAACGATTCTATGCCGAGTGCCTGGTACTCCGCTATCCGGTCGGCAATAGTCTGCGGATCACCGACAAGAGCTGTTCCTGCCCCGCCCCTGACCAGGCCGATCCCCGCCCACAAATTCGGGCTGATTTCAAGCTTCGTCCGATCGCCTTGATGAAGGACCGCCATCCGCTGCTGGCCTGAAGAATCGTAACGGCTCAAAGCTGCCTGCGCTTTGGCAATGGTGTCATCATCCAAGTGGCTGATCAAGCGCTCAGCCGCTTCCCACGCCTCTTGTTCGGTTTCACGGGCAATGACATGCAGCCTAATGCCGAATCGAACGGATCTCCCTTCTTTTTCCGCCTGCTTTTTGACTCTCTCAATCTTTTCTTTTACTTGTTCAGGCGGCTCGCCCCACGTTAAATACACGTCTGTATGCTTTGCAGCAGCTTCAATCCCCGCCTGTGACGATCCTCCGAAATAGATAGGCGGATGCGGCGCTTGCTGCGGCGGGAAGAGCAGATTGCTGTTTTCCACTTTTATATGCTTTCCTTCATAGGAAACCGTTTCTCCCTGCAAAAGTCTCCGCCAAACGGTTAAAAATTCTTCTGTCGCTTCATAGCGTTCATCATGGCTGATAAACAGGCCATCTCCAGCCAGCTCGTACGGATCGCCTCCTGCCACAACATTGATCAGCAGCCGGCCGTCTGAAATGCGGTCTAAGGTAGATGTCATTCTGGCTGCTAGAGAAGGCTGCATTAAACCGGGTCTTACCGCGACTAAAAACTTTAAGTCCTTTGTTTCTCCTGCCAAAGCCGATGCTGTAAGCCATGGGTCCTCGCACGATCTTCCCGTCGGCAGAAGAACACCCGTATATCCCAGCCTGTCAGCCGCCTGCGCGACTTGTTTAAAGTAAAGATGATCCGCAGTCCGTCCATCGCTTTCAGATCCTAAATATCTCGCGTCTCCATGAGTCGGTATAAACCAAAGAATTTCCATATCCATCTCCCCTTTACGTATATTACCCTTCGTAACTGTTTCTCCACTTTAGCAGTTTTCGTTCAAGCAGCCTGACAAAGGAATCCGTCAGCTTTCCAACCACCGCAAAAATGATAATCCCGGCAAACACTTTGTTCGTTTGTGAAAACTGTCTTGCATCCATGATCATATAACCGACTCCTGAGCTTGAGCCCATCAGCTCTGCTACAACAAGTCCAAGCCATGCAATGCCGAGCGATAAGCGAATGCCGAGCAATATATTTGGCAGGGATGCCGGCAATATCACTTTGGAAATCTGCTGATGCCATTTAAATTCAAGCACCCGGGCGACTTCAAACAGCTTCGCGTCAACTCCGCGGATGCCGTTAAATGTATTGATATAGACAGGAAAAAAAGCACCGAGCGCAATCAGCAAAATTTTAGATACCTCATCAAAACCGAACCATAAAATAAACAGCGGCGTGACCGCCAGATGGGGAACGGTTCTGAGCATTTGCAATGACGGATCAAGATACAACTCCGTCCGTTTTGAGAATCCGGCCAAAATCCCGATAATCAAGCCAAGCCCCGCGCCAAGCAAAAAACCAAGCGCCGCCCGATAGATGCTGATTTGCAGATGACTAAACAGCTCACCGGACAAAATAAGCTCTTTAAACGTCAGGACAATCGCAACGGGTGTGGGCAGCACTGTAGCGGACACTACCCCAAGGCCGCCGATGATTTGCCAGATGGCGATGATGACAGCGGGCAGCAAAAGCCCCTTCATCCAGCCGTATTTCATCCTTCCGGGCTTTTTCCGCACCGCTTCCGCACTCGTTTTCGGCAGCGAGCCTGCATCCTCTGCTTTCATCATTGATCACCTCCTGAGGAATTTTCCTTTAACGCTTTTTTAATAAATGTGTTATCCACAACCTCTTTCACATCAATCTTCTTGTCTATCGCCTTCGTTCGATATTGGAAATCTGCTGTCTCCTGCTGTGCTTTCACAATGTCGTCACTGATGACCTCATTCAGAGGCTCAGTATTTTTCAACACATTTTCGACGACCTTTTTATCGAGACCTTTAATGTCTGCATACAAGTCAGCGGCTTCATCCAGGTGTTCCTTTTGCCACACAACAGCCTTATTAAACACCTTCAGAAAACGGACTACTTCGTCCGGGTGCTCTTCGGCAAACTTTGTTCTTACTAAAGTAAATCCGGGTGAATATAAATCTGTGCTTTCCCCGTTCACAAGGATGTTTGCTCCGTGTTTGATTGTTTCTAAAGACAAGTACGGCTCCCAAATGGACCAGGCATCAACAGACCCGTTTTCAAACGCAGAGGCCGCTTCATCAGGCTGAAGCTGAATAATCGTCACATCATTAGCTGACAATCCCACTTGATCAAGTGCTTTATACAGAAAATCAAAACCGCTGCTGCCTTTGGCGACTGCAATTTTCTTCCCCTTTAAGTCCTTGACGTCCTGAATGCCGCTGTTTTGATTGACAAGGATGCCGTTTGCTTTCAATCCGTCCTGAGACAAACCGATTTCTTTAAAGTCAATGCCTGCCGCCTGTCCAGCGATAACAGGAGAATTGCCGACTTGAGAAAAATCAAGTTTGTCTGCCGCAAGTCCTTCAAATTGGGGCGGACCGCTTTGAAACTCCACCCATTTCACTTTGATGCCTTCTTTTTCAAATGCATCTTCAAACCAGCCTTTCTCCTTCGCAATCAAAAGCGGGCTTAAACTTTGCTGAATACCGATTCGAATTTCTTTCAATTGTTTGTTGTCACTGCTGGCTCCATTTGCTCCACAGCCTGCCAGCAGAAAAAAAACGGTAACCAATACAATGAGTCCTTTTTTCATTTCTGCTTCCGCCCTTTCTATATCCCTGATCCTTCAGCGTACTCTAGATCTTCCGTTTTCTCGAATTCCGACAGCACTTTCTGTCTGATCGCTTGGAAATCCGGAGTCGTCCGGTTTCGTGGATACGCCAGATGAATGGGCATCAGCTTATGGATGTTCCCCGGTTTAGCCTTAAGGATCGCAAGCTCATTTCCTAAATAAACAGATTCATCTATATCATGAGTCACGAGAATCATCGTTGTTTTTTTCCTCCTCCATATATCCAGCAACACGTCCTGCAGGTGTTTTCTAGTAAAAGCGTCGAGTGCACCAAACGGTTCATCTAAAAGCAGGACCTCAGGCTCCCGCAGAAGAGCCCGTGCGATAGCGACTCTTTGTGACATACCGCCTGACAGCTCGCGCGGGTATGCTTTCTCCGATCCTTTCAATCTGACAATCTCAATCAGTTCATCCACCTTCTGTTTGACTGTTGGATCTTTCAAGTTCAAATCGGCGGCAATATTCTGCTCAACCGTCAGCCATGGAAAGAGGCGGTGCTCCTGAAAAATAAATCCTTGCTGAATACCCGGAGCTGTTACGCTGCGTCCGTTAATTTCAACACTCCCGTCATAATTTGAATCAAGCCCCGCAATAATCTTTAACAGCGTGCTTTTTCCGCACCCGCTAGGTCCGATGAGCGTAAGAAATTCACCTGGTGCGATTGATAATTGAATGTTCTCCAAGACCGTTGTTTTGCGGCCCTCTTGAACGAATGTCTTTTTTTTGATGCTGATGGTCACAGCCACTTTTATCCCTCTCTTTCTGCCAACCCCGCCTTCTACAAAAACAAAAAGGCCCCCATCTCTGTTCGTTGTAGAGATGAGAGCCTTCGGCGGTCCGATCAGCTGCCCAATTGTTTTTTGTTTGAATATCATGTTAATTCAAACTATTCCGATGTGTCAACTCTTTTTTCAAACAAGATTTTTGGCATTCTTGTTTATCACTTAATCTGCTTGATTCGCAAATAGAGAAGAAAAAATCATTTCTTCAAAAAACTTTTTCTCTCTTATAAGCTGTTATGACAAGGGTTTATCAACATTTTTAATACTTTATATCCCTTAATAGAAATGACTATTTTATAATAATTATAAAATAATATTGACTTTTTACTTAGAGATGATATTATGTTCTTATAAATTTCAAGAGGTGATGACATGAGTTCAAATAAACTGACAACTAGCTGGGGCGCTCCGGTTGGAGATAATCAAAATTCAATGACTGCCGGTTCTCGCGGACCAACTTTAATCCAAGATGTACATTTACTCGAAAAATTGGCCCATTTCAACAGAGAACGTGTTCCTGAACGTGTCGTTCACGCCAAAGGAGCAGGCGCACACGGATATTTTGAAGTGACAAATGATGTAACAAAATACACGAAAGCCGCTTTCCTTTCTGAAGTCGGCAAACGGACACCGTTGTTCATCCGTTTCTCAACAGTTGCCGGTGAACTTGGCTCGGCTGACACCGTTCGCGACCCGCGCGGATTTGCTGTTAAATTTTATACTGAAGAAGGAAACTACGACATCGTCGGTAACAATACACCGGTATTCTTCATCCGCGATGCGATTAAGTTCCCTGATTTCATCCATACACAAAAAAGAGATCCAAAAACACACTTGAAAAACCCTACAGCTATATGGGATTTCTGGTCACTTTCACCAGAATCACTGCACCAAGTGACAATTCTGATGTCAGACCGCGGAATTCCTGCAACACTTCGCCACATGCACGGCTTCGGAAGCCATACATTCAAATGGACAAATGCCGAAGGCGAAGGCGTATGGATTAAATATCACTTTAAAACAGAACAAGGCGTAAAAAACCTTGATGTCAATACAGCAGCAAAAATTGCCGGTGAAAACCCTGATTACCATACAGAAGATCTTTTCAACGCAATTGAAAACGGTGATTTCCCTGCATGGAAACTATATGTGCAAATCATGCCTTTAGAAGATGCAAATACGTATCGCTTCGATCCGTTTGATGTCACAAAAGTTTGGTCTCAAAAAGACTATCCGTTAATCGAAGTCGGACGCATGGTTCTAGACAGAAATCCGGAAAACTACTTTGCAGAAGTAGAACAAGCGACATTCTCACCTGGAACACTCGTGCCTGGTATTGATGTTTCTCCAGATAAAATGCTTCAAGGCCGGCTGTTTGCTTATCATGATGCACACCGCTACCGTGTCGGTGCAAACCATCAAGCACTGCCAATCAACCGCGCACGCAACGAAGTGAACAATTATCAGCGTGACGGACAAATGCGTTTTGACAATAACGGCGGCGGATCTGTTTATTACGAGCCTAACAGCTTCGGCGGTCCGAAAGAGTCACCTGAGGATAAACAAGCAGCATATCCGGTACAAGGAATCGCTGACAGCGTAAGCTACGATCACAACGACCACTACACACAAGCCGGTGACCTCTATCGTTTAATGAGCGAAGATGAGCGTGCCCGCCTTGTTGAAAATATCGTAAACGCCATGAAGCCGGTAGAAAAAGAAGAAATCAAACTTCGCCAAATCGAGCATTTCTACAAAGCGGATCCTGAATACGGAAAACGCGTGGCAGAAGGCCTTGGATTGCCGATTAAAAAAGATGCTTAATAGAAATGTAAAAACCCGCTGTAATTAGCGGGTTTTTTTATATTTAGTTATGCACTGCCGTATGCTTCTTATCAATCTTCATATAAATTTCCTCCATAAGCTCCGCGCTGTTCATAATCTCTCGTTTATTTTTTTCAATCAGAAGATCAAGCGGCAAAATCTGATTCCCATATATTTTTCGCTTCCTAAATCGTTTTCTCCCCTTCTCTTTTTTGATTCCCATCAATGATCCCTCCTTTTTCATACAAAAAAGGCCCTTATCTAAAAGATAAGAGCCTTCGGTGTCCCGATCAGCAAATGCTGGTAATATTTATTAGCTATATTAAAACGTATTCCATTTCGCCTGTCAATCTATTATTTATACAGCTTGCTGCCTTGATTCACAAATTCTTCAGCTTTTTCTTTCATTCCCTCTTGAATGGCATCCCATTCACTAAGCTTTTTATCCTTCGCATAATCCCGAATATCCTGAGAAATTCTCATGCTGCAAAACTTCGGCCCGCACATTGAACAAAAGTGAGCGGTTTTTGCTCCTTCTGCCGGCAGTGTTTCATCATGATATTCAAGCGCTCTTTCTGGATCAAGAGATAAATTAAACTGGTCTCGCCAACGGAATTCAAAGCGGGCTTTCGATAACGCATCATCCCGTATTTGCGCTCCGGGATGCCCTTTTGCAAGATCTGCTGCGTGCGCAGCAATTTTATATGTAATGACCCCTTCACGAACATCATCACGGTTTGGCAGCCCCAAATGCTCCTTCGGCGTTACATAACAAAGCATTGCTGTCCCATACCAGCCGATCATCGCCGCTCCGATCGCTGAAGTAATATGGTCATAGCCCGGCGCAATATCTGTCGTCAGCGGCCCCAATGTGTAAAAAGGCGCTTCTTTGCAAATGTCCATTTGTTTATCGACGTTCTCTTTGATTTTATGCATCGGCACATGCCCCGGTCCCTCAATCATCACCTGAACATCATGCTTCCAGGCAATTTGCGTCAGTTCTCCGAGGGTCTCTAATTCAGCAAATTGCGCTTCGTCATTGGCATCAGCGATTGATCCGGGGCGAAGCCCGTCCCCAAGAGAAAAAGCAATATCATACGTTTTCATGATTTCACAGATTTCTTCAAAATGAGTATACAAAAAGCTTTCCTGATGATGGGCCAGACACCACTGTGCCATAATCGCTCCCCCGCGTGACACGATTCCTGTTGTCCGTTTGGCGGTTAGCGGGACATACCGCAACAAAACACCCGCGTGAATCGTAAAATAATCCACTCCCTGCTCTGCCTGCTCGATCAGCGTATCACGGTAAATCTCCCACGTTAAATGCTCCGCTACGCCGTTTACTTTTTCAAGCGCCTGATAAATCGGAACAGTTCCCACAGGCACAGGGCAATTGCGAATAATCCATTCACGCGTCGTATGAATATCTTTACCGGTAGATAGATCCATCATCGTATCCGCTCCCCAGCGGATGGCCCACGTCATTTTTTCCACTTCTTCTTCAATTGATGACGTAACCGCTGAATTCCCGATATTCGCATTAATCTTCACATGGAAATTCCGGCCAATAATCATCGGTTCACTTTCAGGGTGATTAATATTTGAAGGAATGATCGCCCGGCCGCTTGCTACCTCATCTCTGACAAATTCGGGAGATACATGCTCGCGAATGGCGATAAACTCCATCTCAGGTGTAATGATCCCCTTTTTAGCATAATGCATTTGGGTGACATTTTGACCCGCTTTCGCCCGCAGCGGTTTCCGCTTTAGTTCTGGGTAGCTTATGTTTGGGATTGCCTTTTTATAACCGTTATCTTCTGGTTTTATAGTCCGTCCTTCATATTCTTCCACATCGTTACGCTCTGTGATCCATTTTTGGCGGAGCGGCTTTAATCCTTCTTGAATATTAATGGTCACATCAGGGTCCGTATACGGTCCGCTTGTATCATAGACACGCACAGGCGCGTTTTCCTCTTCGCCGAACGATCCTGTCGTCGGACTTAAGGCGATTTCCCTCATCGGCACTTGGATGTCCGAGGAAGAACCCTCCACGTATATTTTCTTACTCCCCGAAAAACTCGACATAATGGAAATGTTGGCTTGCTGCACTGAATCGTTTTGCATCATTGATCCTTCCCCTCTCTCGTTTGAAAGGACAAAATCAAGCCCATAACCAGCACAAAAAACCGGATTCAAGTGAATGAACCCGGTTACAGTCAGAAAGAAACATATTATTGCCCAGCACGACAATAATAAAAACAATTCCTCTACTTCCCCACGCTGGTACGAACCAGATCAGGTCCAAAGGGTTAAGAAGCTTACCTTCTCTCTCAGCCCGAAAACGGGCACCCCCAGTAACTATTGATTTCGGACTCATCTTAACATAAAACCAATCGAAAAAAAAGAGGAATATAGAAAATATTCAGCTAATTCAACCCAAATATTTGGCCCGCAGCGGGATTTCAGAAATCTCATGTTCACCCCTCATCACCCGATATGCCTTTGCACCCGGTCTTGAACTCACAGTCTGAAACAGCTGATCATTTATGAAATGGAGAGCCGCTCCATCGTCCGCCGCATAGCCATCGCACAAGAATTCGTTAGATATCAACTGATGGTATATCGGCCTCCGGTTCTTTTCACCGTCATAATGAGGACAAAAGCTCCCTTGCAAAAAACCTAAACTTTTCATACTTGTCAGCGGTCCTGCCGAATCTGTCACTCCTTCTTCAAACCAGCAGATCGCACCGGCACTTAATCCAGCTAAAATCACCCCGTTCTTCCATGCCTCTCTGAGAATAAGATCCAGCCCCCATTCCTTCCACAGCACAAGCATATTCCGCGTATTTCCCCCGCCAACATAAATCACGTCCTTTTCCATAACAAAAGAAATGAAGTCTGTTGTCGGCGGCTTAAATAAGGATAAATGAGACGGCACACAATCCAGTGTTTGAAAAGCATGATAAAACCGCTGAATATAGTTTTGGGAATCACCGCTCGCCGTCGGCAAAAAACAAATGCGAGGCGACTTCCGTCCCGATTGATTGATGATATATTGATCGAGGGACAAATTTTCCGGTTCCATCGAAAAACCCCCGCCGCCCATCGCAATAATCTGTTTCATCATCCCACTCCCCGAAAAAATTTGTTAATCATTATAGCATTTTGTATAAATCCATGAAACAAGGCTAAATACTTCTCAATAGGAAGATCTAAAAGATAAAACCCACTAACAGGCGGTGAAGGCATTGAACGATTTTTCAACCCCAATCATACCTATAATGATTCTTGATTGCTTAACGACAATACAAATCATCATTAAAAAGTACACTGTCGCAATAACGGAAACTGCAAACCCCGACCTCCGAACAGCGTTGCATGATCAATTAGATGCAGCTGTTCATCTGCATGGGGAACTATCTGAACTTCTGATGGAAAAAGGCTGGCTCCTGAGTAAGCCATTTCAAATCGATTTGCTTTTATCTTGCAGAGAACTGTAACAAAGTCACAAAAAAAGACGGAATCTCATCTTTCAGATCCCGTCTCTCCCTTTTATTGCTCCACTCTTCTTAAAGCCTCGTTTACCGTTTCTTTTATAAACGCGTCTTCACCGCTTAATCGGTCTAAACTGAGATCACCGTTTCTAAGCCTTTCGGAAATATTGTTTATATCCTCCTCTACCGTGATTTGCAGCTCACCAGCCAAAAACATTCTGTGTAATTCATCAGCAACCATACTTTCTTTATCCATTTCAATCCGCTCCTTTGCTTTCAATAGTATTCTTAGTCTGTCCCTAGGCCGGACGAATAATAGGTAAAAAGTATGAATCAAATGAATCTTTTTTCTTCCTTCTTACGTATATCTGTTGAGAAAAAGAAAAAGGGGAAGATCTAACATGTCATTTTTTAAGAAGCTCGCAGCAAGTGCCGGTATCGGTGCTGCAAAAGTAGATACAATTTTAGAGAAAGACGCATATTATCCAGGAGAAGAAGTACGGGGAACTGTCCATGTCAAAGGCGGGAAAATCGCTCAGGACATCCGCTATATTGATTTACAGCTTAACACACGGTACGTCATTGTAAAAGACGATGAAGAACACCGGAAATACGCTACAATTCATTCTTTTCAGGTCACTGGTTCATTCACCATTCAGCCTGGAGAAGAGCAGCAATTTCCGTTCTCATTCACCCTCCCTCTTGATACACCGATTACTGTAGGGAAAGTAGAGGTCGCCGTAGTGACAGACCTTGATATACAAGGCGGTATCGATAAATCCGACCAAGACCGCATTTTCGTTGAAGCGCACCCTTGGATTGAAAGTGTGCTGGAAGCAATCGAAAACCTAGGTTTCCGTCTTAACGAAGCAGACTGCGAACAAGCGCCCTACTTCCAACGCCGCCTTCCGTTCGTTCAAGAATTTGAGTTCATTCCGACATCAGGCTACTATCGTCAGATGCTTGAGGAATTAGAGCTTATTTTCCTTTTAGACGAAAATGGTTTAGAAATCATTTTCGAAGTCGACCGCAGGGCAAGAGGCCTGCGAGGATGGCTGGAAGAGATGTATAATGACGGAGAACAGCTTGTACGCGTCCGTTTCAGCCAATCAGAGCTTGAAGATGCAGAAGAGCTTAAAGAGGTACTAGAAGAGATCATAGACCAATACGCTGAGTGAATGATAAAAGGAGCCTCAATTAAGATAGGCTCCTTTTCTTTGATAAAAAATAAAAACCCGTTTCTGTATAAGAAACAGGTTTTTTTCAAGTATACCGGTGGTCGGGGTCGAACCGACACTCCAGAAGGAACACGATTTTGAGTCGTGCGCGTCTGCCAATTCCGCCACACCGGCAAGTTTTACGTCGTATCTAACCGACGAATATAAATATATCATGGATCTTACAAAGTGTCAACGTATTTCAAAAAAGTTTTTTTGGAAATATAAAATAAAAAAGGATTAAGAGACTTAACTAAACATAATAACTCAAGCAGCTTTATGATCATGTATCGGAACGTAACTTAGCTGCATAAATCAAAACAATAAAAAAATGATCTACACAAGTAGATCATTAATATGATTAGTTATAATGATAAAACACAAACACCAATTCAACTTACCATGTAAGTAAAATTGGTGCCGAGGGCCGGACTTGAACCGGCACGGTAGTCACCTACCGCAGGATTTTAAGTCCTGTGTGTCTGCCAATTCCACCACCCCGGCAAAAGAAAGGCGACACCCGGATTCGAACCGGGGATAAAGGTTTTGCAGACCTCTGCCTTACCACTTGGCTATGCCGCCGTAATTGGAGCGGAAGACGGGATTCGAACCCGCGACCCCCACCTTGGCAAGGTGGTGTTCTACCACTGAACTACTTCCGCATCTTAAGGGACTTCATACATCATATGCAATTAATATAAAAAGTGAGACTGGGCTAGCTGGATTCGAACCAACGCATGACGGAGTCAAAGTCCGTTGCCTTACCGCTTGGCTATAGCCCAATGATAATATGGGGCGATTGATGGGAATCGAACCCACGAGTGCCAGAGCCACAATCTGGTGCGTTAACCACTTCGCCACAACCGCCATAATCTCAAGATGTCATAAATTTGGCAGGGGCAGTAGGAATCGAACCCACACCGGAGGTTTTGGAGACCTCTGTTCTACCGTTAAACTATGCCCCTATAAATGGTGGAGGGGGGCAGATTCGAACTGCCGAACCCTGAGGGAGCGGATTTACAGTCCGCCGCGTTTAGCCACTTCGCTACCCCTCCACATTAAGTTTTGAAAAAACAGTGCCGGCAAGAGGACTTGAACCCCCAACCTACTGATTACAAGTCAGTTGCTCTACCAATTGAGCTACACCGGCATAGGTGGTGGCTCGGGACGGAATCGAACCGCCGACACACGGATTTTCAGTCCGTTGCTCTACCAACTGAGCTACCGAGCCTTGTTATTTAAATGGCGGTCCGGACGGGACTCGAACCCGCGACCTCCTGCGTGACAGGCAGGCATTCTAACCAACTGAACTACCGGACCATATTTGTATAAAATAATTTTGGCTGCACCCTTCGGGCACTTCTTATATCATTTATATATTTGGTTGCGGGGGCAGGATTTGAACCTGCGACCTTCGGGTTATGAGCCCGACGAGCTACCGAACTGCTCCACCCCGCGATGATAATGGTGGAGGATGACGGGCTCGAACCGCCGACCCTCTGCTTGTAAGGCAGATGCTCTCCCAGCTGAGCTAATCCTCCATCATATAATGACCCGTACGGGATTCGAACCCGTGTTACCGCCGTGAAAGGGCGGTGTCTTAACCGCTTGACCAACGGGCCCAGACTTTCAAATGTAATTATGTATAAGTATCAGTGGCGGAGAGCAAGGGATTCGAACCCTTGAGACGGAGTTGACCGCCTACACGATTTCCAATCGTGCTCCTTCGACCACTCGGACAGCTCTCCAATAATGGCTCCGCAGGTAGGATTCGAACCTACGACCGATCGGTTAACAGCCGATAGCTCTACCACTGAGCTACTGCGGAATGAAGTCTGCCTGGCGATGTCCTACTCTCACAGGGGGAAACCCCCGACTACCATCGGCGCTGAAGAGCTTAACTTCCGTGTTCGGTATGGGAACGGGTGTGACCTCTTCGCCATCATCACCAGACAATTTCAGTGACATTTAACATTATACTATGTATTCTTGAGAAAATCAAGTATTTTTTGAAAAAACTTATTCTCTCAAAACTAGATAACAGGTGTGACATCATTCAAAATGTGGGTTAAGTCCTCGATCGATTAGTATCTGTCAGCTCCATGTGTCGCCACACTTCCACCTCAGACCTATCAACCTGATCATCTTTCAGGGATCTTACTTCCTTGCGGAATGGGAAATCTCATCTTGAGGGGGGCTTCATGCTTAGATGCTTTCAGCACTTATCCCGTCCGCACATAGCTACCCAGCGATGCCCTTGGCAGAACAACTGGTACACCAGCGGTGCGTCCATCCCGGTCCTCTCGTACTAAGGACAGCTCCTCTCAAATTTCCTGCGCCCGCGACGGATAGGGACCGAACTGTCTCACGACGTTCTGAACCCAGCTCGCGTACCGCTTTAATGGGCGAACAGCCCAACCCTTGGGACCGACTACAGCCCCAGGATGCGATGAGCCGACATCGAGGTGCCAAACCTCCCCGTCGATGTGGACTCTTGGGGGAGATAAGCCTGTTATCCCCGGGGTAGCTTTTATCCGTTGAGCGATGGCCCTTCCATGCGGAACCACCGGATCACTAAGCCCGACTTTCGTCCCTGCTCGACTTGTAGGTCTCGCAGTCAAGCTCCCTTGTGCCTTTACACTCTGCGAATGATTTCCAACCATTCTGAGGGAACCTTTGGGCGCCTCCGTTACCTTTTAGGAGGCGACCGCCCCAGTCAAACTGCCCACCTGACACTGTCTCCCCGCCCGATAAGGGCGGCGGGTTAGAAGGTCAATACAGCCAGGGTAGTATCCCACCGATGCCTCCACCGAAGCTAGCGCTCCGGTTTCCAAGGCTCCTACCTATCCTGTACAAGCTGTACCAACATTCAATATCAGGCTGCAGTAAAGCTCCACGGGGTCTTTCCGTCCTGTCGCGGGTAACCTGCATCTTCACAGGTACTA